>CAYOPN010000020.1:0-41932 GCA_964405835.1 uncultured Elusimicrobia bacterium
CGTTCAGTTCTTTAAAGTTTTTCACCAACATATAGCCATCCTTTTTGAAGGAGGGCTTCAATCTTTTACTAGGTACCAGGTACTAGGAACTTCTTTCGCGACCCATTGTATCCAAATTTTCCGACGAGACGCTTAGGACGAAGTTCTTTTTATTTTGAAGATATTAATGGTGGGCGCTCCATAGGGGCCGGCGGTGAAGACGCGTTCGTGGGTATTTAATATGTCGGGTATCTTGCTGTTTTCACCAAAAAACATCACGTAATCGGCCGGTCGGTTGCAATCCAATAGGAGGTCCGGGCGTTTGATTTCGAAGATCAAACCCGGGTGGCTGAAGCAAACCACCGCATTTGGCGCGGCGTTTTCGTTGAGCCATTCGATGCCGTTGCGAGACGGAGAGCCCCACGTCGTCTCCGAAAAATTGGCGTCAAACGTTTTTGCCGGCACCGCCAACCGGACCAATTCGTTGCGGTAACCGCTTTCTAACGGATGAACCTGAACAATTTGCGGAAGCATGATGAGAAGCGCCAATCCCAGAAAACCGCCGCGTACCCACATTGGATTGAGGGGGACCGCGGCGCAGACGCGTTTATGGATTTCTTCGGCGGCCACGCTCGCGAACAGAATTAACGGCGGCACCGCGATGAAAATGTGCCGGTACCCGTCGTAACGCGAGGTG
Organism: uncultured Elusimicrobia bacterium; assembly: GCA_964405835.1. Lineage (GTDB taxonomy): Bacteria > Elusimicrobiota > Elusimicrobia > F11 > F11 > JAJVIP01. The sequence continues at coordinate 677 of CAYOPN010000020.1, forward strand.
CCCGGGATCATTTGTGACGCGATGGACACACCGGCCCACGCCGCGAGCATGATCAGAAAGCGCATTTGCGGCGTGTTCCAGTAGTAATAAATCACGATCGCAATACCGATCGCCGTCAGAATAACGTGGAGGAGCGGCGTCGAAATAAAAAGGACGATTGGTGTGTAATGCCAGGGGAGCTCGGACGGCAGATAATGTTGACCGAAATAGACAGCGCGAAACCATCTGAATTGTCCGGAAAAAAAACGGACGGAGTCCACAATCCGGAACGGCTCCATTATCAGCAGCGGCCAGGCAAGCATAAGCGTCACCAGCGACACGCCAGCCATGACAAACAGCCCCGGCGTGAGCGGTGGATAGACTCGCCGGGACATAAATGCCGTCGCCGTAAACACGCCAAGCAATAACAGCCCTCCCAGATGCGTGGCCACGGTCAAACCGAATGCCGTTCCACTGATCGCCGCGCTGAGCAACGTCCGTTTGTCGAGGAACCGCACAAAGAAATAAACCGAAATGACGGCGTTCACCATGAGCGGAATGTCTTTCGAATTGAAATGAGAATGGGCAATAAAAGGCGGAAACAACATCAAAAGTACTATCGCGATAAGCCCATGGATTGAGGAGAAGAGCCGTTCACCGAGCAGGAATAGAAACATCAGGCCCAGCGATGACCACAGCACCACCACAAAATGCCGCGATGCCACCGGGTCGAGGCCGATTAATTTCCCCAACGGTGACAGCAATTGGATGACGATCCCAGAAAACGGCGGGTGTTTCAGCGCATAAAGCGTCTGTTTTTCGGACGGAGTGACATCGGGCCCGCCGAACGCCGACACAATTAATTTCAACGAGATTCTTCCGCGTGTGGCCACGCGGTCTTCGTCGTGAGTTTTGCCGTAATGATCCAGCGTCATGAAATTGACGCCGAGGAAAAGAAAAATAAAGCCGGCCGCGATTACGCGCGTTTTTTCCATACCGCCAAGTAATACCGGTTTAGGATGATTTTTGCTTCATAATCCGGCGCGCCCAGGTAATGCCGGAGTACGGCCGGCGTCACGGCCCACAGATGCTCGGGTTCCCAGCCAAGGCGGAGCATAGAGAACACCGGTTCGTTGGGGACCGTGATGATCAACTGCCGGTCATAAAGTTTGGAGAGGTTCTGGATTGCGCGAACGGGGTCCGGCACGTGTTCGAGCACCTCGAAACAAGTGATGATGTCGGCGCGGGTGGAAGCGGTGGTCACGTCATTTTCCGAATTGGTCCCGCGCGCGTCGAAGCCTTTCCGTCGAGCGAGGTCCACAAATTCCCCGTCGCTGCAGCCGATATCAAGCAAGGTCTTGGCCGTTGGGTCGAGGAGCGAGAGGCAGCGCCGGTAGCGCAACCGGCGCAAAAAACGGAATAGAGGTCCATGCAGCGGGTTCACCATCGGATTTGGAACACTTCCACTTTTCCGACGACGGCAGCGCCTGTGTCGAGGTCGCCGAGATGGGTGACATTTTTACCGAGATGAGATTGCAGCAAGACGAGCGTGTCGTCCTCAGGCCCGAGCAGCATTCGTTTCCAACTTGGTTCGACCACAATTACGTCGGGTTTCCAGCCTGACAGCCAATTTCGAACATCGCGCCGCCCGCCCGTTACCCAGCGCGACCCCACCAGCGCCGAAATGTCGCGGAAGTTGTCTTCAGGAAACGCGAACCAGAAAATATTGGGGGCGGCCACGCGCGCGTTTTCGGGCAGCATCGCTTTCAAATCATTGGTCATTTGGGTGTAAGGCGGATACGTGGCGCGGTAGCTGGCGCGAAAATGCGCGAACATATAAAGGCTTCCCATAAGTGCGGTAAGCGCCGCAAAACTTACCGCGGATTTTTTCCGCAACCCCTCCGCCAAAGCGGCCGCGCAAAACGGCAACAGGAACGGCAACAACATCACGGTGTAGATGGCTTCGTCCTTTTTAATCAGGAGGCAGAGGCCGGTGAAGACACCGGCTGCCCCGGCCGCGAACGCCAACAAAATCGGCGCAGGTTTTTTTCTTGTTAAGCACGGAAGAAGCAACGCGAGCCAGAACAACCCTGCGCTCCACGACCAGTTTCCCGTCGCGCCGGGCAAATACCAGGTCGGCAAGCCGGTGAACATATGGCGGCACCATTTTATGGCCCATGCCGCCGGGTTCCACGGCCACGCCAGCACGGGTGGACGGTACAGCTCGTAGACGATCAGTTGTTGGCTGCGCCAGAAATCGACCACATTGATCAAGCAGAATATGGTTCCGGTCCCGACGAGAAACGCGCCGGTCAATACGAGGGCACGCCGTAGGCGGGTGAAATGCGAGTCGCGCACGATTGCAAATAACAAGAATCCTAAAAAGAACGGCACCGCGTTCTGATGAATGCCGAGCCACAGCCCGCACAACGCACCCAACGCCGGGTATTTCCAGCGCAACTCTTCGGGAACTCTCAAACACAAATAAATAGTGAAACTGCTCGCGAGCAGCAGGACGATTTCAGCGCGCACGAGCGAGATCGCCAGCTGAAAAAATGGAAACGCCCACCCGAGCGCAACCGCCGCGTATCCAGTCCAAGGGCCGCCGGAGGCGCGGCCAATCAGAAACCACAGAAACAGCGTAAGGAAGCCGGCGAGCAACGATGCGCGTCGCGCGGTTGAGAGTGATTTTTCGGGCCACGCCACAAACGGGCCGATCCAGGCTTCGTAAACGATTTGCAGAACGCCGGCCGCCGCGTTTCGCCACACAGCGAGTTCGCGGTCGAAAAGATCGTCGTAAAGCGAATAGCGGTTGGTGTTACCGTGGTAAAGGTTGTACGCGTGATTGGAAAGGATGGCTTCGTCAGTGTTCACCGGCGGAAAACCTTGGTTGGTAAGCGCCGCGGCCAATGTCAGCGCGAGCGATAAAAACACCCCGGCGGCGAGCGACCTCGCCGGGGTCACGATTTCAGGACGTTGTAGAGGTTTTTCTTCTTGTCCCAGTTAATGTGCCAGCCGCCTTTTTTGTAGCGGCCTTTGTACAGCTTGTTGTTGGCGAAGCTCACGTAATCGTCCTTGAAGTTGTAGACCTCGCCCAAGCGGTGCGAATCAAACGTCCCACCACGGCCGTTCAATACAATCAATTCGCAGAGCGGTCCGAATTTTGTGTCGCCGGTGATAATCAGGAACGCGTAGTCCTTCTTTTTGTCGCCATTGAAATCGCCGTAAGCCACCGACGGATGCACACCGATCAGCCGCGAGTTGTAATACGTCAGCATTTCGGGATTGTATTCGGAATCTTTGGGAATGCGGAAAGCGGGATATTCCTGGCGCAGGAAATCACGGACTTCGTTGGGAAGCACCAGCATGCGGCCCGATCCGTCCGGCGCGTCTTGCATCACGGGATTTTTGACGTTTTTTTCCGCGAAGAGAAAACATTGAAACTGAAACAGTACGACGAACGCGGTTAGGACGCGCTTATTCATGCCGGGACCCGCCTTTGCGCGAGATTGCGCGCTTTCTGGACAATATTGTCGACGCTGAAACCCAATTTTTCCATGGCGACATTGCCCGGCGCCGAAACGCCGAACGAGTACATGCCGATCATGTCCCCCTCATCGCCCACCCATTTCTCCCACCCGAATGTCGAAAGCGCTTCGATGGAAAGGCGCGCTTTGATCGAACGCGGCAGCACGGTGTCGCGGTAATAGGACGGCTGCATCTGGAAAATTTCCCACGACGGCATGGACACCACGCGCGTTGAGAGACCTTCCGATTCAAGGCGCAACTGAGCTTGCAGCGCCAGCGATACTTCGGAACCGGTCGCGATCAAAATCAACGCCGGCAAGCCCGACTTGGCTTCGGAAAGAATATAGGCGCCTTTCTCCACTTGGCCCGACTCCGGATATTTGGATTTGTGCAGCACGGGCAGGTTTTGCCGCGTCAATACGAGCAGCACAGGTCCGTGGCGGTATTTGAGCGCGTACTTCCACGCAGCGGTCGTTTCAATGGCGTCGGCGGGCCGGATCACGACCGTGTTCGGCGTGGCGCGGAACGTGGCCAATTGTTCGATGGGTTGGTGCGTCGGGCCGTCTTCGCCAAGGCCGATCGAGTCGTGCGTAAGCACGTAGACCTCGCGCAGTTTCATCAGCGCGGCCAAACGCATCGCCCCTTTCATGTAGTCCGTGAAATTGAAGAAGGTCGCGCCGTAGGGAATCAGCATGTCGGAGAGCGCCATGCCGTTCATGGCGGCCGCCATCGCGTGCTCCCGCACTCCGAAATGGATGTTGCGTCCGGGCACGCGCGCCGAGAACGACGGCGCGCCTTTGACCAAGGTGTTATTGGAAGGCGCCAGATCGGCGGAACCGCCGACCAGTTCCGGCATGAGCGGTGCCAGCGCGTTGATGGTGTTGCCCGAGGCCACGCGCGTGGCCAATTTATCGACGCCAGCAAAGTCGGGCAGTTTGTTCTCCCATCCGTCGGGAAGTTCGCGGGCCGCCAGGCGTTCCCAGAGTTTTTTCCCTTCCGGATTGTGCGCGCCCCAAGTGCTCAACTTCTCGTTCCATTCCGCTTCCAGCGCCTCGCCTTTAGCGCCATGGCGGCGGTAAAGGTCGAGCACGTCCGCCGGAATAAAAAAGTCCGGCTCGAGCGGCCAGTTCAAATTCTTCTTGGTGGCGATCACTTCTTCTTTGCCGAGCGCCGCGCCATGCGATTCGTGCGAGTCCGCTTTGTTCGGGCTGCCGTAACCAATGACGGTCTTCAGCGCGATGATAGACGGTTTTTTCTTTTCGTCGCGGGCGGTCTTGAGAGCTTTGGCAATCGCATTCAAATCGTTGCCGTCTTTAACGGTCTGCGTGTGCCAGCCGTACGCTTTGAACCGCTCCAACACATTTTCGCTGAATGCGAGGTCGGTGTGGCCTTCGATGGTGATGCGGTTGTCGTCGTAAACCACGACCAGTTGGCCGAGCTCAAGGTGGCCGGCCAACGAGGCGGCCTCGGAGGTCACGCCTTCCATCATGCAGCCGTCACCGGCGAACACGTAAATGCTGTGGTCGAGGAGCGGTTTCCCTTTCGGCGTGAATAAACCGTTTAAGTAGCGCTGCGCCATCGCCATGCCGACGGCGTTCGCGAAGCCTTGCCCGAGCGGACCGGTGGTGGTCTCAACGCCCGGCGTGTCGCGGTATTCGGGGTGGCCCGGTGTCTGGCTGTGGAATTGGCGGAAATTTTTGATTTCTTCAAGAGGAAGGTCGTATCCGGTGAGATGCAGCATTGAGTAGAGAAGCATCGAGCCGTGGCCGTTCGACAGCACGAAGCGGTCGCGGTTGGGCCAGGCGGGGTTTTTGGGGTTGAACTTGAGAAATTGCGTGAACAACACGTGCGCGGCGGGCGCCATGGCCATCGGCATGCCGGGATGGCCGGAATTCGCTTTCTCCACCGCATCGACCGCCAGGAAGCGGATCGTGTTGATGGCCTTTTCAATTAAGTCGTTTTTTTTGTTTTTCATATTTCCATTGTAAAACTTTTATCCTACCGCGTCGACGAAAGCTGATTCGCTGCCGATTGTTAAGTAAGGATTAAGCTTTAATTCCTCTGAAAGCGATCGCCGCGGGGCGTCGCCGTAATCGTGGCCCGGACAAACTTCCAAGTGGCCCGGCAAGCGCGCGATTTTTTGAAGACTGCGGAAAAGCAGCGTCGGATCGCCCCCCGGTAGGTCCGTGCGCCCGCAGCCTCCAATAAAAAGCGTGTCCCCCGTAATCAAATGGTCGCCCACGCGGATGCATTGCGAACCAGGCGTGTGTCCCGGCATGTGCAGAAAAGAAACGGCGGTACCGCCCAGTTTCACGGTCTGTTCGGCGTCGAGTCCTTTCGCGGTTTTCCCCAACACTCCCACAATCGAGTTGCCGGACTTGGCGTAATCGATCTCCGCTTTGTTCGCGTAGACCGGCACATCAAATTTGTCGAGCAGGTCTTCAATAGCGTTCACGTGGTCGTAATGCGCGTGCGTGATCGCTAGCGCCGCTAATTTATAACCGGCTTCTTCCGTCAACTTCGTAAGCTTCAACGGGTCCCACGCCGGGTCCACAAGCAACGCCTGCCTTGTTTCCTCGTCCCCAATCAAATAGCCGAAGTTTTGCATCGGCCCGATTTCGAATTGTTTGAGGACGAAAGGCATCGCTAGAAGTAACCGCCCACAAACTCAATTCCCCTCCCCGCAAGGGGAGGGGCCAGGGGTGGGGTTCCGGCAGATCCCGCAGCGAACGCTTCGGTTTTTGCCCCACCCCTTCCCCCTCCCCTTGCGGGGAGGGGAACGGTGGTTTTGGGAAAGTTGTTTTCGCGTAATTTCAGACGCCCACTCGTTTAAAAAGCGTGTTCACGTGGCGGTAATGGCCCTTCGTTTCAAAACATTTTTTGAGCACGGCCTTCGGCAATTTGGCGGTGATTCCCTTGTCGGCTTCCACCAATTTCCGGAAGGACTTCTGTTGCGTCCAGGCTTCGAGCGCGTTTTTCTGCACCATCTCATAACTTTTCTGACGGTCGAGGCCGGTTTTCACCAACGCAAGCAGGATCGATTGCGTGGCCAGGAAATCCTGGGTCTTCATCAGGTTCTGCATCATCCGGTCTGGATAAACCAGCAAGTTCTCAAGAATGCCGGTCATGCGGTGTAGCGCGTAATCGAGCAGGATCGTCGTGTCCGGGAAAATCACGCGCTCGACGGAAGAATGCGAAATGTCGCGTTCGTGCCATAGCGCGATATTTTCGAGCGCGGCCATCGCGTTTCCGCGCACGAGGCGCGCCAATCCGCAAATATTTTCAGATCCAATCGGGTTCCGTTTGTGCGGCATGGCGCTCGATCCTTTCTGGCCTTTCGAGAACGGTTCCTCGGCTTCGAGCACTTCGGTGCGTTGCAAATGGCGAAGCTCGGTAGCAATGCGTTCGAGCATGCCGCCGATGATTGCGCAGGTTGTCATGAAGTGCGCATGGCGGTCGCGCGGAATCACTTGGGTTGCGAGCGGCTCGGGTTTGAGGCCGAGGCGTTTGCATACGAACGCTTCCACGTCGGGGTTGTTGTGCGCGAACGTGCCGACCGCGCCGGAAAGTTTTCCCACCGCCACCATCTCGCGCGCTTCGGTCAGGCGCTTGCGGTTGCGGATCGCTTCAGCCAACCATCCCGCCACTTTTATGCCGAACGTGATGGGTTCCGCGTGCACGCCGTGCGAGCGGCCCACCATTGGCGTGTCTTTGTATTTCTTGGCCAAATTGCGCAGCGTGGCGATAAACAAGGCCATGTCCGCGTCGAGCAAGGAGCCGGCGTCTTTGATCTGGACCGCGAGCGCGGTGTCGACCACGTCGCTGGAGGTGAGCCCCATGTGCAAATAGCGCGCCTCGGGGCCGATGCATTCCTCCATCTGTGTGAGGAACGCGATCACATCATGTTTCACGGTCGCTTCAATCTGGAGTATCCGCGCCACATTGATCCGAGCGTTGCGCCGGATTTTATGGATAGCGGATTTCGGCACGCGGCCCGATTTCACCATGGCCTCGGCCGAAAGCGCCTCAATTTCAAACCAAGCGCGGTAGCGCCGTTCGTCCGACCATATGGACGACATCTGTGAACGGGAATAACGAGGAATCATCGTGTGGCTCCTATCGTCATCCCGGCGAAAGCCGGGATCCAGGTTTTGAACCTTTTTCTGACAAAATGTTTGAGGACTGGGTCCCGGCTTTCGCCGGGATGACGTCGAGATCGATCTTTCCAGAGCAAATGTCCTGCACGACCGAGACGTAGAGTTTGTGTTCTTGAACGTGGATCTTTTCGGCCAATGTTTCAGGGGTGTCGGTTCCCTCGACGGAAACTTTGGCCTGCGCCAGCACCGGCCCTTCATCGTACACTTCATTGACCAAATGGACCGTGCAGCCGGATTCTTTTTCCTGCGCCGCGATCACGGCCTCGTGCACGTGGCGCCCGTACATGCCTTTGCCGCCAAACTTGGGCAAAAGCGCCGGGTGAATATTAATGATGCGGTTCGGAAAAGAGCGCACAAGGCACGGCTCGATCTTCATCATGTAACCGGCCAGGCAAATCAAATCGACGTTGCGTTCGCGGAGCGCCTGTGAAATCTTAGAACACATCAACGTGCGGGTTTTAAATTTCGGCGCTTCAAACAAAAGCGTCTCGATGTTCTTCTCCCGCGCGCGCGTGAGCGCGTACGCGTAGCGCTGGTTCGAAACCAGAGCGGCCATTTCGCCGTTGATTTCCCCGCTGGCGCACGCATCGAGCAGCGCCTGGAAATTGCTGCCGTTTCCAGAGGCCATCACCGCGAGGCGCCATTTCTTTTTTTCAGACATAACGGATCGTTTGTTTCCCCTTCACCACTTGACCGACGTAGACAGCGTCTTTAAATTCTTTCATGAGCGCCGGCACCGCTTCGGGCGAGACGGCCATGATCAACCCGATTCCCATGTTGAATGTTCTGTACATTTCTTCCCAGGAGATCTTGGCGCGTTTGCGGATCTCGGTAAACACCGGCGGGATCGGCCAGCCGTGCGCGAGAATGTCCGCGCCCAGATGTTTCGGCAGGATGCGCGGAATGTTGTCCGGGAAACCGCCGCCCGTCACGTGAATCAATCCTTTGATCGTGGTCGGGCCTTTTTTATTGAATTTTTTGAGCGCGGCCAGGATGGGGCGCACATAGAGTCGCGTCGGCGCCAGCAATTGCTTCGAACGTTTCTTCCATTCTTTTTCGCCGAATACTTTACGGACAAGCGAGTAACCATTCGAGTGCAGGCCCGACGACGGAAGTCCAAGCAAGATGTCGCCGGCTTTCAGTGTGTCTTTTGGACGGAGCATCTGTTTGCGTTCAACCACGCCGGTCGCAAAACCAGCCAGATCATATTCGCCCGGTTTGTAGAACCCCGGCATCTCCGCGGTCTCGCCGCCGATCAGTTCACAATCGGACTCCTTGCAGGCCGCCACGATGCCTTTGACAACGCTCTCGGCCAATTTCACGTTCAGTTTTCCGCACGCGAAATAGTCGAGAAAGAACAGCGGCCGCGCGCCCGAGCAAATCAAATCGTTCACGTTCATGCCGACGAGGTCGTAGCCGATCGTGTCGTGTTTGTTGATCTTCTGCGCAACCGCGAGCTTCGTGCCCACGCCGTCCGTGCATCCAATCAACACCGGGTCTTTCAGTCCTTTCGGTAACGCCATTCCGTCGGAAAAACCGCCGATCCGCGGCGCCATTTTCTTGATGCGCTCGACCAGCTCGTTGCCGGCGTCAATGTCCACCCCTGCTGTCTTGTAGGTAATCATAGTGTCCTTTAATTTCCAATCATCAATCCTCAAGCTTCAAATGCCAATGAATCTATTGGAATTTGAAGCTTGGTACTTGAGAATTGGTTATTTTTTTCTAGATCCCGGCTTTACCGCCGGAACCCCTTTTTTGCAAAGCGCGCAATCTTCCGGTTTCCAGCTTTCGACTTTCAAATTGAGCAACGAATGGACCGGCTTTCCCCATTTTGCGAGCGTGGCGTTCTCCCCACCCGAGCGATTGACCACCGATCCGACGCCAACCAGTTCCGCTCCCGATTTTTCCACGAGCGAAATTACTTCGTTCGTGGAGAGTCCGGTGGTAATCACATCTTCAACCACCAAAACCTTTTCGCCCTTCGACAATTCAAATCCGCGCCGCAACACCGGTTTTCCTTGGTCGTCTTTCTCGGAGAAAATAGCGCGTGTCCCTTTGGCCCGCGCTACTTCCTGTCCGATCACAAGCCCGCCGATCGCCGGCGACACCACGGTGTCGACTTTCCCGGAAAATTTTTCGGCGATACGTTTCCCCATGTCCTCGGCGACTTTCGGATGTTGCAATAATAAAGCGGACTGCATATAGCGGTCGCTGTGAAGGCCGGACGATAGAATGAAATGGCCCTCGAGTAGCGCGTGTTTTTCTTTAAATAGTTCTAGTAGTTCCATACGAACAAATGATCAATCATCAAGAACCAAGCTTCAAATGCCAATAAATCTATTGGAATTTGATGCTTGATGATTGGTACTTGGAATTTTCATTCCCTCCAGTCTTTCATTATCTGCTCCGCCATCCTGCCTGGATCCTTCGCTTCAATAATCGGCCGCCCCACCACAATAAACGTAGCGCCGGCCGTGCGCGCGTCGGATGGCGTGGCCACGCGTTTCTGGTCGCCGATGGAATTTTCAGGTAAGCGGATGCCCGGCGTGACGATCGTAAATTTGGGGCCGACAAGCTGGCGCAGCGCTGCGGTTTCGCTGACGGAAGCCACCACGCCGTCAATCTTGGATTGTTTCGCGAGGTACGCCAGGCGTTCCACTTGTTCTATCGGCGAGCGGGTCACGCCAATTTCGGAAAGATCACTGCTGGTGAGGCTCGTGAGCACGGTGACGCCCCAAACTTGCGGACGGCTTCGCAGCGCGGAGACAGTCTTCATGGCATTGGATCCGGCGGAGGTGTGCACGGTCAAACTAAAAATCCCGTTCTTGGCGGCCTCGGAAACTGAGCGCGCCATCGTGTTCGGAATATCATGGAACTTGAGGTCGAGGAAAATTTTTTTGCCGGTCTTGCGGATCTTCTTCAAAATGTCCGGACCGTACCGGAGGATGTGCGACGGGCCCACCTTGTACACGTCCACGTGTTTCTTCGTGGCTTTGATGATGGCTAGCGCTTCTTTGTCGGTGTCGACGTCGAGCGCGACGATCAGCGGTTTCATGCGAGCGTCCCCACCGCCTCTTTGATATTTTTGAATCCGTCTCTCTCCATGAATTTCAACAATCCTTTGTTGATCTCGGGCACCAACGAGGGCCCTTCGTAGACCCAGCCTGTGTAAACCTGCACCAGCGACGCGCCGAGCCGGATCTTCTCGTAGGCGTCTTTCGCGTTGAAAATCCCGCCCACGCCGATGATCGGCACCACACCCTTGGTGGCCACGCGCAATTTTTTCAGCACCGCATTGGCTTTTTCCTTGATGGGCCGTCCGCTCAGGCCCCCTTCCATGCGTTCGCGTTTGTGTTTGATCAACGAATAGTCGACGCTGGTGTTGGTGGCGATGATGCCGGTGCGCAGCTCGATCGAAAGCCGCGCGATCTCTTCCAGTTCCTCTTCGGAACAATCGGGAGAGACTTTGGTGAATACCAATTTTGGAGGCTGGCCGCTGATCTCGCCCAATTCGCGGTTTTTGGCCGCCACTTTCTTCAAAATATTTCCGAGATAGTCCGCTTTCTGCAGCGCGCGCAGCCCCGGCGTGTTCGGTGAACTTACGTTCAAAACGATGTAGTCGGAGTGCTGATGCAGATGTTCAAGTGCCGTCAAATAGTCCTCGTGCGCTTCTTCAATTGCGGTGTCGCGCCCCTTGCCGATGTTAATGCCGATCGGCACCTTGCGGTCCTCCTGCGAAAGGCGTTCCAGCCGTTCCGCGGCGATCTTAACCCCCGGGTTGTTAAAACCCATGCGGTTTAAAAGGGCCTGATCTTTTTTTAAACGGAAAAGCCGCGGCCGCTGTTGCCCTTCTTGCCGAAGCGGCGTGAACGTTCCCACCTCGATAAATCCAAATCCAAAATGCGGCAGTACATTGAGCAGTTCGGCCTGTTTGTCGAACCCGGCGGCGAGCCCGACCGGGTTCGCGACCGTGAGAGGGCCTAAGGAGACCTCGAGGCGTTTGTCCGCTACGTTAAAGAAAGGTTTGGCGGCCACATCGAGCAGCAGTGGCAATTTTTCGAAGGTGCCCAATGACTTGACCGCGAGGTTGTGCGCGGTCTCCGCGTCCAACCCGAAAAAAATATGCCGGAGGATGTTCTTATAGATGGCTTGGATGGGGTTTGGCAGAGCTGGCGCTCCTCTCAAACACGGTTTGGCCGCCGACGAGCGTGCGCTCAATGACGCCGTAGAGCTGCCAACCGAGGAACGGTGAGTTCTGGCTGCGGCTCACAAAATGCGTGAAGGTCTGTTTGGCGTCGGGGTCAAAAATCACAATATCGGCGTTCGATCCGGGTTCCAATGTTCCGCCGGGCAAATTAAATATCCGTGCCGGCAGATCGGACATGCGAAGAATCATGTCGGAAAGTGTGATGACGCCCTGTTTGACCAGTTCGGTCAGGATGAGCGGCAGGGAGGTCTCGAGGCCAATCATTCCGGGCGGCGCCGTGTTGAATTCCTGTGATTTGTCGGCCTGCGTGTGCGGCGCGTGGTCGGTGGCGATACAGTCGATCACGCCCTCTTTCAGCGCCTGACGCAGCGCCTTCACATCTTCCATGGTACGCAGCGGCGGGTTCACTTTCGCGTTCGCCATGTATTCGGCGACCGCTTCTTCCGTAAGCACCAGGTGATGCGGCGTCACATCTGCCGTTACCTGCAAATTTTTCTTCTTCGCCTGACGGACCAGTTCCACGGTCTCTTTGGTGGATATGTGCGTGAGATGCAAGCGTCCGCCCGTCAGTTCAGCGAGCGCGATGTCGCGCGCGGCCATCACGTATTCGGCCTGGCGCGGGATGCCCTGCAGTCCCAGCCGGGTCGCCAGTGGACCTTCGTTCATAACGCCGCCCGCGGAAAGTTGGTGGTCTTCGCAATGCTCCATGACCGGAATATTGAATGTCTTCGTGTATTCGAGCGCGCGGCGCAAAAGTTGCGCGTTCATCACGCCCGATCCGTCATCGGTGATTGCCACACAGCCGACGCGCACCATCGCGCCGATCTCGGACATTTCCTGGCCTTCGCGTTCCTTGCTGATGGTCCCGGTCGGATACACGCGAGCGGACCCTTCTTGGGCCGCCCGTCCCACCACAAATTGAATGTCGCCCACGTTGTCCATGGGCGGCGTGGTGTTCGGCATCGAAACCACGCTTGTTACGCCGCCGGCGGCCGCCGCGCGTGTTCCGGTTGCGATGGTTTCTTTCGCTTCGCCTCCGGGCTCCCGCAGATGCACGTGCACGTCGACCAAGCCGGGCGCTACCACTTTGCCTTGCGCGTCGATCGTCGGCGTGTTGGCAGGCGTGTTCAAATGGTCGCCGATCGAATGCACGCGACCGTTTTCAATCAAGATGTTCGTGACCTTGTCCAAGTTCTGTCGTGGATCGATCACGCGGCCCCCTTTGATCAACAATCGTCCGAGATGCGCTTTCAATAGTGTGTTCGTGTTCATAATGCCGTCATTCCCGCGAAGGCGGGAATCCAGCTCCTTTTATTTTATCAATGCCGTAATCATACAGTCCTGGATCCCCGATTAAGACATTCGGGGATGACGACGTTTTCATAGAAGGTTCTCCGTGGTGGATTCGGTTTGCGCCATGGGGGATTTGGCCGAGACGAGTGGGTTGCCGGTGAGCCAGTAGAGCACCGACATGCGCACCGCAATGCCGTTGGTGACCTGGTCCAGGATCACGCTCTGGTGCGAATCGGCCACTTCGGACGTGATTTCCACGCCGCGGTTCATCGGGCCCGGATGCAGAACGATGCAATCCCGTTTCGCCATGTGCAGCCGGGAGAGGTTTAGTCCAAAGAGTTCGCTGTACTCGCGCACGGAGGGCAGCAGGTTTTCTTTCTGCCGTTCCATCTGGAGCCTCAGCACGTTGACGACATCGGCGTCTTTCAGCGCTTCGTCGATGTGGCTGGTGGTCGTGATGTTAGGGCCAAAGATTTCCTTGAGGCCCGAAGGGATCAGCGTCTCGGGTCCGCACACGGTCACGTGCGCGCCGAGTTTGCTTAACGCCCACAGATTGGAGCGCGCCACGCGCGAATGTGACACGTCGCCCAGGATCGCCACCTTGAGTCCCTCAATTTTCTTTTTCTTTTCCAGGATCGTGAAAATATCGAGCAGTCCCTGCGTCGGATGTTCGTGCGAGCCGTCGCCGGCGTTGATCACTTTCGATTTTACCTCGCGGGCGATCAGATGCGGCGCGCCCGAGGCCGAGTGGCGCAAAATAATGAAGTCGGCCTTCATCGCCTCCAATGTTTTGGCGGTGTCGATCAGCGATTCACCCTTTTGCACGGAGCTCGTGGATGAAGCGATGTTGAGCGTATCGGCCGAGAGGCGCTTGGCGGCAAGCTCGAACGAGCTGCGCGTGCGCGTGGACGGTTCGAAGAAAACGAGCGCCACGGTGTTGCCGCGCAGCGCCGGCGCTTTTTTCACCGAGCGCGTGAACAATTGTTTCATCGGTTTCGCCTGTTCAATGATCTGTTCGATCTGAAGGCGGCTGAGATATTCGAGACCAAGCAGGTCTTTCAAACGGTCGGTGGACTGTTTCATGACGCGATGGGCTCCCCCACCACGATTTCTTCGTTGCCGTCGCTCTCTGACAAGGAGAGGTTCACGGCCTCGGACCGTTTCGTGGCGATTTTAATCGGCGCGAACTGGGCTTCAATCGGCAGCTCGCGGTGCCCGCGGTCAACGAGCACAATCAAGGTGATGCTCTTGGGCCGGCCGAAATCGATCAGTTCGTCGAGCGCGGCGCGGATGGTGCGGCCCGTAAAGAGCACGTCGTCGATGAGAATGATGCGTTTGTCGTTGATGTCGAAATCGAGATTGGTTTCTCCCACGATCGGTTGAATGCCGCTCGTGGTCAGGTCGTCGCGGTAAAGCGTGATGTCGAGCGCGCCGAACGGCACGTCCACGCCTTTTTCTTTTTTGATCGCGTTCACAATGCGATGGGCCAGCACGGCGCCACGGGTCTGAATTCCCACGATGGCCACGTCGTCGGATATGCCGAACTTGTCGATGATGTAGCGAACGATGGCGTGAAGCGCCTCGTTCACTTTCGTGGCGTTGATCGTTTCACGGGGTTTGAGTGGCGATTTCACGTTCTTGGCCATGCCGCTCACGCTTTGACCAACTTTTGGTGGCGTGCTTTCATGCGTTTGATGCGTGGTGAGAGACCACGGTTCTTGAGGACTTTTCCGGCGATGTCATTGCGGAAATGCGCGTTCTTGAACGAAATCTTTTTTACGCCTTGGTACGCGCGCACGACGGCCGAATCCAGCGTTTTGCCGAGGCCCGTCACCGCGAGCACGCGCCCGCCTGTTGTCACGATGGAAGATCCGCTCTGGCGCGTTCCCGCGTGAAACACATACACGGTACCATCTTTCTCGGCGTTCTCGAGTCCCGAGATCGGAAACCCGGTCTTAAACGAATTTGGGTAACCGCCCGATGCCATCACGACCGTGCAAGCTGAGCCGGTCCTTAATTCCAGTTTCACGTTTTCGAGTTTTCCTTCAGCGACGGCCGTGAACACTTGGTACATGTCGGATTTGACGAGCGGCAACACCACTTCGGCTTCCGGGTCGCCGAGACGGCAATTAAATTCCAGGACTTTCGGGCCTTGCTTGGTGATCATGAGCCCGAAGTAAATGATGCCGCGGAAATCGAGTTGTTCGGAGGAGAGACCGCGCAGGAAGTTCTGGGTGATGTCTTTTTCCATGATCACGCGCGTGGTCTCATCGTAAAACGGCGTCGGCGCGTAGGCGCCCATCCCGCCGGTGTTGGGGCCGCGGTCGTTATCGAACACGCGTTTGTGGTCCTGCGAAGCCGGGAATGGCAGCACCGTTTTTCCATCGGTGAGCGCGATGATGCTGACTTCGGGGCCGCGCAAGGTTTCTTCCAATAAAATTTTCTTTCCGGCATCGCCGAATTTTTTCTGTTCCATGATTTCGGTGATCGCTTTCACCAGCTCATCGGCCGATTGCGCCACGATCACGCCCTTTCCGGCCGCGAGGCCGTCGGCTTTCAGTACGCGGAACTTGCGGCCTTCGGCGGAGCGTACGAAGTCCTTCGCGTTGCGCGGATCTTCGAACATGCGGTATTCCGCGGTGGGTATCCCGTATTTGGTCATGAATTCTTTTGCGAAAATTTTGCTGCCTTCGAGTTGGGCGGCCTTCTGGCTGGCGCCGACGACCAAGTGGCCTTTGGCGCGCAGCGCGTCGGAAAGTCCGGCAACAAGCGGCGCTTCGGGGCCTATGACGGTGAGCTTGATCTGGTTATCGACAATAAAACGGTCGACCGCGTTGGCATCGGTGACATCAAGTGGAGTGAGGGTTGCGAACAGGGACATGCCGGCGTTGCCCGGCGCACAAAATACTTTTCCAACACGCGGGCTCATCTTTAAGGAACGGGCAATGGCGTGTTCCCTCCCGCCCCCTCCGATCACCAAGACCGCGTCGAGACTCATCTCAGCAGGGCACCGTGTTGTTGGATTGGACGCCTTTTTCGAGCGCGATCGGATATTTGCCCGTGAAACAGGCGGTGCAGAAATCTTTTTTGTCGAGGCGGGTGGAAGCGAGCATTCCGGCTTCACTAAGATAGGCGAGGCTGTTTACGCCGAGGTAGGCGCGGGTCTTTTCGATGGAATAACGCGCGGCGATCAGTTCCTTGGTGGTGGGCGTGTCGATGCCATAAAAACAAGGACTGATGATGGGAGGTGAACTGATTCGCATATGGACCTCCTTGACGCCGACCCGCTTGAGCATCCGCACGAGTTTGCGGCTGGTGGTGCCGCGGACAATGGAGTCGTCGACCAGAACAATTTTTTTACCGACGAGAGCTTCAGCGACGGCATTGTACTTGATCTTCGCACCAAAGTCGCGGATGGACTGTTTGGGTTCGATAAACGTCCGGCCGATGTAATGGCTGCGAATGAGTCCCATGTCGAAGCGGATACCGGAGGCCTCCGCGTATCCCATGGCCGCAACCGAGGCCGAGTCCGGGATGGGAATGACCATGTCGGTGTCGGCCGGCGGCGGGGCCTCGCGCGCCAATTGACGCCCCATTTCGCGGCGAACTTCGTACACGTTGTGGCCAAAAATCCGGCTGTCGGGGCGCGAAAAATAGACGTATTCGAACACGCACATGGCTTTGTTCTTGGCTTTGGCGATGGTGTAGGAAGTGATGCCTTTGTTGGTGATGTCGATGAGTTCTCCCGGCTGCACGTCGCGCACATATTTAGCGCCGATCAAATCGAACGCGCTCGTTTCGGAGGCCACTGTCCACGTCTTGCCGATGCGGCCCAATGCCAGAGGACGAACACCATACGGATCGCGCGCGGCCAAAATTCCTTTCTTCGTGATGAACACAAAACAATAAGCGCCGCGCAGTTGGCGCAACGCGTCTAACAGGGGCCGCACAAAACCGGTCTCTTTGGATTTCGCAAACAGGTGCAGCACCACTTCGGTGTCGGAATTTGTTTGAAATATCGCGCCTTTCTCTTCCAGTTTCTTTCGGAGTTCAATCGCGTTGGTCAGGTTGCCGTTGTGGGCGACCGCGATTTTGCCGTTGCCGGTGTTGACCGAGATCGGCTGGCAGTTTTTTACGGAGGAGTCCCCCGCCGTCGAGTAACGCACGTGGCCGATCGCATGGTTGCCGGTGAGCGCGTCAAGGGTGGGTTTGTTGAACACATCGGCCACGAGGCCCATACCGAGTTGCGTGTGAAGGCCTGAGCCATTGTAGGTCACGATGCCGGCCGCTTCCTGTCCGCGGTGCTGCAAAGCGTAGAGCGAAAGATATGCAAGGCGTGCTGCGTCCGGGCTGCCGTGAATTCCAGCAATGCCGCACTCTTCGTGCATGCTATCCATTGGATCCCGGCTTAAAGACATGCCGGGATGACACTTCGTGTCAGTTAACGAATTGTTTTGCATAAGCGACGGCCTTCTCCCAGAACCAATATCCTTCTCCGTACTCGGTGGCGGACGCGCGGTTGGTCCAATTCGGATGCTGATAGCGCGAAACAAACCGTTCCGGGTGCGGCATGAGACCGACCACGTTCCCCGCTTTGTTGCAAAGCCCGGCGATATCGGCCTGCGAACCGTTCGGGTTTTTTGAATAACGGAACACAACTTGTCCGTTTTTCTTGAGCGAGGCGAGCACTTTCGGCGTGAGCGTCAAAAATTTTCCCTCTCCGTGCGCGATCGGCAATTCAAAATCGGCCGGCATGCCCTTTAACCATTTCGCGGCGGAGGATGTTGTCTTAAGTCCGGTCCAGTGGCATTGGAAGCGCGCGGAGTCGTTCAAGGACAACGTCACGCTTTGTTTCTCGTCCATGGCGGTGAAGCCGGGCAGGAGCCCCGTTTTCACAAGCACCTGGAAGCCGTTGCAGACGCCGATGACGAGTTTCTTGGACTCCACGAACCGCACCAACTGTTCGCGCAACTTCAAACGCATTTCGTTGGCCAATACTTTGCCGGCGGAAATGTCGTCCCCATAGGAAAACCCGCCGGGGATCACAATCATGTGGAACGGGTGCACGCGCAAAGACCCGCTCAAAAGTTGGTTGATGTGCGCGGTCTGGCATTCGGCGCCGGCGAGCTCCAGCGCGTGAATGGTCTCGTTGTCGCAATTGGTGCCGGCCGCGCGGATGATCAGCGCTTTCGGCTTGTTTTTGTTGGAGCTCACAGGCCCTTGATGGCGTTTTTCCATAGGTCCTTTAGTTTCTTTACGGGTTCTTGCACGATCGTTAGATTGTTTTCTTTGACCACAAAATCCACTTTCTTGGTTGTTGTTCCAATCAATTCGACGAACAACGCGCCCATCGTTTGTTCGAACGCGAGTTTGTGGTCGGGTGACACTTCCACGAGGAAGCGCGACGGCGTCTCCGAGAACAGGAACGTGGCGGATTCCCAGCCTTTTCCGGGCAATTGCAATTCCACGCCGGCCGCGCCACCGAACGCCATCTCGGCCGCGGCCACCGCGAGCCCGCCTTCCGAAAGATCGTGCGCCGACAACACGAGCTTGTGTTTCATGGCGCCTTGGAGTTTCTTGTAGATCACGCGCGCTTCGCCGAAATTAATGGTCGGAAGTTTTCCTTCTTTCAAGCCCCACAGCCGAGCCGCGAGCGAGCCGAGCAGTTCGCCGCGTGTTTCACCGACGAGATAAAGCAGGTTTCCCGCGCCTTTGATATTGGAAGAAACACACCCGCGCACGTCATCGATGACCCCGATCGCAGAAACGAGCAGCGTGGGCGGGATCGAATGCACGGCGCCGTCCGGCGAGCGCCACGTGTTATGAAAGCTGTCTTTGCCCGAGATGAACGGCAGTTGGTACGCGATCGCCGCTTCTTTGGCGCCTTCGGACGCGCGCACGAGGCCGCCCAAGTCGTAGGTGTTCTTGGCGTCGCCCCAGCAGAAATTGTCGAGGATCGCGGCGTGTTTGAGACCGCCGCCGACCGCAATGAGGTTTCGGTACGCTTCATCGACGGCCAGCTTGGCCATGATGTACGGATC
Source organism: uncultured Elusimicrobia bacterium (assembly GCA_964405835.1). Taxonomy (GTDB): domain Bacteria; phylum Elusimicrobiota; class Elusimicrobia; order F11; family F11; genus JAJVIP01. The sequence continues at coordinate 19,882 of CAYOPN010000020.1, forward strand.
GAATTTCCCCAATTCAGGATTGAGTCCGTTTGAGACGGCGACCCCTTTCCAGCCGGAAAGTTTTGGGCGGAACACGCAGGCGTCGGTCGGCGCGTCGTGCTCATTCCCCATAAATGGCTTGATGATGCTGCCGCCTTGCACTTCATGATCGTACTGGCGAACCACGGATTCTTTGCTGGCGATGATTGGGTGAGATAACAGCGCTTTCAAAGTATCGGGCACCGTCATCCTGGAATGTTTTAATCCAGGATCCATTTTACCGTCGGTTAAAGTGGGCCCTGGATTACGAATTTCCAGGGCGACGGAATCACTGCGATACACTTCACAGTGCTTATTGGAGTTCCATACGGCGTCGAGTTCGAGTTTCGGGCAGCCGTCGTGCAAGAAGCCCATGTCGATTTCGGCCACCACTTCGTTCTGGTAGGCCACGGTCAGTTTTTTGTCGTTGGTGAATTCACCGATCACGACCGCTTCGACGTCCTCGGCGCGGAACATTGCGCTCAAGGTGTTCCAGTTCGATGGCGGAACGGCGAGCACCATGCGTTCTTGTGATTCCGAAAGCCAAATCTCCCAGGGCGCCAAGCCCGGATATTTGAGCGGCGCTTTTTCCAGGTTCACGCGCACACCGGTCTCTTTGCCGAGTTCGCCGATGGCCGATGAGAAACCGCCCGCCCCACAGTCGGTCACCGAACGGTAAAGTTTTTTATCGCGCGCCTGGAGCAACACGTCCATCGCTTTCTTTTCGACGATGGCGTGGCCGATCTGGACCACCGAAGATGTAATGCCTTTTTCGAGCGGCGCCGATGAGAACGTAGCACCGTGAATGCCATCGCGGCCCGTGCGGCCGCCCACGGTCACGACCAGATCGCCCGGTAGGACCGTTTTCTTGATCGCGTCGTTCGGAATAAGCCCGACCGTTCCGCAGAACACGAGCGGGTTGCCGGTGTAACCCGGATCAAAATAGATGGCGCCGTTGGCGGTTGGGATGCCCATGCGGTTGCCGTAATCGCGCACGCCGCTGACGACGCCGTTGGCGATGCGTTTCGGGTGCAGCATGCCTTCGCGCAGCGTTTCGGGTTTGGTGTCGAGCATGCCGAAACAGAACACATCGGTGTTCATGACCGGTTTGCCACCCAAGCCGCAGCCGAGAATGTCACGGATCACGCCGCCCAATCCCGTGCCCGCGCCACCGTATGGCTCCAGCGCCGACGGATGATTGTGTGTCTCAACTTTGAACGCAATGGCGTCGGTTTCATCAAAAGCGATTACGCCGGCGTTGTCTTCAAACACCGACAAACACCAGGGCATGTTCAAATCACGCGTGGCGCGGAAGACGGTCTCTTTCAAAAGGTTTTCATAGCGCTTGTCGCCGAGCGGCGTTTCACCGGACAAAACTTCCTCGCGGTAATTGCAGCGCGCGCGGAACGTCTTGTGGTAGCAATGCTCGCTCCAGGTCTGCGCGATGGTTTCGAGTTCCGCGTCGGTCGGGTCGCGCTGAATCGAACCGAAATGCGACTGCACCTTTTTCATCTCCAGAAGCGAGAGCGACAGCATGCCCTCGCGGCTGATGCGCTCCAACTCGGCGTCGGAGGCGTCGCGCACGTTGACGGTGTTCGCCGCCTTAGATCTTTCGGATACGGATGTCATGGATTAATTCATTCGCCAACACTTTCTTGGCAAGGTCTTCAATTACACGGCTGGTTTTGGTTTTTGGAAAAACGTAACGCATCGCCGAGGCGGCGCGGAACGGGCGCTGATAACCCAAGTCGTGCAAGCCTTTCTCCACGGTTTCACCGACCGGGTCTGTGACGCCGGGTTTCGGCCAGATGTCGAGCACAAAGCCCACGCTCGCAGCGGCGGTTTTCTTTTTCGCTTTCTTCTCGGCTTTCGGGTCATCGATCACGACGGTTTCGACCACCGGATCGACCAGCAAGGTGTCGGCGATGTTCTGAATTGCTTTCACGTCAAAATTTCCCTCAATCTTGAACAACCGCTGCGTTTGCACGGCGGCCGTTGCGGGTGTTTCCCCCCGTTCGATCAAATCCGAGCGCACTTGTTTTGCGAGCGGATCAAACTCGGGTTTTTTCGGATGGATCTCGATAATCATATTCGTCATCCCCGCGAAAGCGGGGATCCAGTCCTTGAACTTGTATTTAAAATCATGTTTACAAACTGGATTCCCGCTTTCGCGGGAATGACGAACCAGTTATCCGTTCGAACGCATCCAGGTATTTGTCCAACGTCTTCTTCACGATCTCGGGCGGCAGCGCCGGTACCGGCGGTTTTTTGTCCCACTTGATGCTTTCCAGGTAATCGCGCACAAATTGTTTGTCGAACGAATCTTGCGCGCGGCCCTTCGCGTAGGTCTTCATGTCCCAGAAGCGCGAAGAGTCGGGCGTCATCACTTCGTCGATCAAAATGGGCTGGCCGCCTACCATGCCGAATTCAAATTTTGTGTCCGCGAGAATGATGCCGCGCGATTCGGCCCAGGCGCGGCCTGCCTCATAAAGCTCCAAACTCTTTTTGCGCAGCGTGTTCGCGAGCGGCAGGCCGATCTGCGCGGCCATTTCGTCGAACGTCATGTTCTCGTCGTGCGCTCCCCCTTCGGCTTTTGTGGTCGGGGTAAAAATTGGTTCGGGCAGCTTCTCAGACTCGGAAAGCCCGGCCGGCAATTTGATTCCGCAAATTGATTGTGTCTTCTGATAATCCTTCCAGCCAGAACCCGCCAGATAACCGCGCACGATGCATTCCACTTCCAATTTGTCGGTCTTCTGCACAAGCATTGAGCGGCGGTCGAGTTGGGCCGCGAACGGCTTGGCAGCAGGCGGAAATTTGTTCACGTCGGCGGAAATCAGGTGGTTCGCAATGACGCCTTCCAACTTCTTGAACCAGAAAACGGAGATTTCGTTCAATATTTTTCCCTTGTCCGGGACCGGCGTCGGCAAAACGAAATCGAACGCGGAGATTCGATCGGACGCCACCAACAACAGTTGGTTCCCCAAATCATAAACATCCCGCACTTTTCCCCGGCGGAACAGCGGAAGATTGATGTCCTGGGCCATTTCCGCGGTTATTCCCATTCTATTGTTGCCGGAGGCTTGGAGGAGATATCGAGGACCACTCTGTTGATTCCTTTTACCTCGTTGATGATCCGGTTTGAAATGCGCGAAAGCACGGGGCGCGGAAGGTCGGCCCAGTCGGCGGTCATGGCGTCCTGCGAGGTCACGGCGCGCACGGCCACCGTGTTTTCGTAGGTGCGGTTGTCGCCCATTACGCCGACGGATTTGACCGGGAGCAACACCGCAAACGCCTGCCAAAGTTTATCGTACAGGTCGGCCGCGCGGATTTCCATTTCCACGATCAAGTCGGCTTCCTGCAAAAGTTTCACGCGTTCTTTGGTGACTTCGCCCAAGATGCGGATCGCGAGGCCCGGCCCTGGGAACGGATGGCGGTTGATGAGCTCGTTCGGAAGTCCGAGCTCGCGGCCCAATGCGCGCACTTCGTCTTTAAAGAGATAACGCAGCGGCTCAACCAGCTTGAGTTTCATTTTCTTCGGAAGCCCGCCCACGTTGTGGTGGGTTTTGATGGTGGCCGAGGGACCTTTCACTGAGACGCTCTCGATCACGTCCGGATAAAGCGTTCCTTGCGCGAGGAATTTCACGTTCTTGATCTTCTTGGCCTCGGCGTCGAACACACGGATAAATTCTTTGCCGATCGTTTTCCGTTTGGTTTCGGGATCGGTGACGCCCTTGAGTTTTTTCAGAAACGCAGCGCTCGCGTCGATGATTTTCAAATTGTTGCCCATGGACCCGTCAAAGATCCGTTTCATGCGTTCTTTTTCGCCGGAGCGGAGCACGCCGTTGTCAACGAAAATCGCGGTGAGCTGGTCACCGATGGCTTTGTGTAGCAACGCGGCGGCGACCGCCGAGTCCACGCCACCTGACAGGCCCAAAATGACTTTCTCCTCGCCGACCTGGTTTTGGATTTCGCGGATCGCTTCGTCCACGAACGACTTCATGCTCCAGGCGGCCGGATCGCCGCAGATCTGATGCGTGAAATTTTTGATCATGTCGACGCCGTTCGGTGTGTGGTGCACTTCCGGATGGAACTGCACGCCCATGATTTTGCGGCTTTCGTGTTTGATTGCGCAGTGCGGCGCGTTGTCCGACACCGCGATGGTGGTAAAGCCGCTCGGCATTTTCGTGACCGCGTCGCCGTGGCTCATCCACACCGGCATGTGGTTCGGAAGGCCTGTGAAGATGGAATTGTTGGACATGAGTTTAATGGTCGCGGGGCCGTATTCGCGTTTCGCCGCAGCCTGGACTTTGCCGCCGAAGTGTTCAACCAGAAGCTGCAATCCGTAACAGATGCCCAGGATCGGCACGCCGCCGTCCCAGATCCCTTTGTCGGGTTTCGGCGCTTTCTTCTCGTACACGCTGGACGGGCCGCCCGAGAGGATCACGCCGCTCGGTTTTAATTTTTCAATCGTCGACCAGGGGGTTGAGAACGGATGGATCTCGCAATAAACATTTGATTCGCGCACTTTGCGCGCGATGAGCTGGGTGTACTGCGAGCCGAAATCCAAAATAACAATCATGATATTCCTCTAGCGATTACCTGCGCAGCAATGGGAATCTGTGCCGAATACATGGGATCGTCACAGATCCCCATTGCTGCTGCATTAAAGTTATTTGCCCATTCCTATTTTCTGAGCCTTCTGAAAGAGTTTTCCCTCGTGTTTGATTTCCGGAGCCAGCACGATTTCCGTTTGTTGCAACTGGCGGATGTTCGCTGCGCCGACGTTGCCCATGCACGTTCTGAGAGCGCCGACCAAGTTCTGAGTTCCATCGTCGGTCCGGGCCGGACCGTTTAAGATTTCTTCCAGCGAACCGGTGGTTCCCACGCGGATGCGCGTGCCGCGGGGTAGGTTGTGGTGCGGTGTCGCCATGCCCCAGTGGAAACCGCCGCCGGGCGCTTCTTTGGCGCGCGCGAACGCGGAACCAACCATGACCGCGTCCGAGCCAGCCGCGAACGCTTTGCAAATGTCGCCGCCGGTGCTCATGCCGCCGTCCGTAATTATTGGGATGTATTTACCGAACTTCTTGAAGTGGTAGTCGCGGGCCGCTGCGCAGTCGACGGTGGCGGTGACTTGCGGAACGCCGATGCCGAGCACGCCGCGCGAGGTGCAGGCGGAGCCGGGACCGACGCCAACGAGCACGGCAGCGCAACCGGTTTGCATTAGTTCAACGGTCGCGTCGTATTGCACGGTGTTGCCGAGGATCACGTTCGTGTCTTTGAGGATCTTCTGGCAAAGTTTGTGGAGGTCGACAATTTTGTAATTGGTGGCTTGATGGCGGACCGTGATGACGGTGGCCTGGACAAAGAAGAAGTCCGCGCCCGCTTCCTGGGCAGCGGCGCCGAATTTCTCGGCATTTTGAGGAATACAGGAGACCGCCACTTTCACGCCGCCTTTTTTGATCTGCTCGACGCGCTTGGCAATCAGCTTCTCTTTGATTGGCTCTTTGTACATCTTCTGTACGAGTTCGGTGGCCGACTCGGGGTCGGCGGTGGCAATTTCATTTAAAATTTCCGTCGGGTCTTCGTAGCGGGTCTGGACGCCGTCCAGGTTGAGCACCGCGAGGCCGCCGAGTTTCCCCATCGCGATCGCGAATTTCACATCGACCACGCCGTCCATGGCGCTGGCGATGAAAGGAATTTGCAAAGTGTTTTGGCCGATCTTTACTTTGATGTCGACTTCCGCCGGATTTATCGTCAGCGCCCCCGGCACCAGAGCTATTTCGTCAAATCCATAGGCCCGCCGCGCTTCCCGTTCACGTCCAATAAAAAATGCCATTTGAGACTCCTTAAATATCTTTCGGCTGTAAGCTATAAGCTTTAAGCTGTAAGCAATTAATGAATTGATTAATTGGCTTATGGCTTAGAGCTTACGGCTTATAGCCTCGAGCTTTTATATTTTTGCTGCTGTTGGTTCCAACTGGGCCTGATACTTGCCGTTTTTATCCCGGTAGGAAACGGCGCAGACCTCGTCGGATTGAAGAAAAAGCAGTTGGGCGATCCCTTCGCCGGCGTGCAAGCGCACCGGGAGCGGCGTTAGGTTGCTGATTGCGATCGTCGCGTGGCCTTCCCATTCGGGTTCGAACGGCGTTACGTTCACGAACACGCCGCAGCGCGCGTATGTCGACTTGCCGAAACAGATGGTGAGGATGTCACGCGGGATCTTAAAGTATTCCATGGTCTGGGCGAGCACGAGTCCGTGCGGTGGTAGCACCAGCGAGCCGTCTGTTTTGACCGGTTCAAACAGGCCGGCTTTGATGTTTTTCGGGTCGATCTCAAGGCCCGCATCTGTTTTCAAGACGCTGAAAATATTACTGAGCCGCATATCGTAGCCATAACTCGATACGCCGGCCGAAATCATCTTCTTGGTTGTACCGTCGGGCAGCGTGATTTGTTTCACTTGCTCGCGCGCGAATGGATTGATCATCCCTTTTTCTGACTGCTCAATGATCCATTTGTCTGACTTAACTGGCATATTAATTACACTCCGAATAACCACAATCGTTGCAAATAGGTCCCGAGCAGCCGGAACCGAAGCGAACGTTCGCACTGTAGCATTCCGGGCACTGGTCGCTGATCTGCGTCAAATTCCACAATTCAAGGCTTCCCGCCTCTTCCGTTTTGGGCTGCATCTCGCTCATCAAAGACAAATTTTCTTCGTTTTCATCCAACCAGCCGTGCTTGCGCAGATGAGTCTTGAGCGCCACTCCAATCCCATGCGAAATCGAATTCACTTTGTTGTCGCCGAGACCATACGGACGGTCTCCTTTTACCGATTGCAAATGGCGAATAACACCGGCCGGCGAACCGCCTTCTTCCAAATATTTGGACACGAGCACGCCAATAATAGAAGTGAGGCCGGATATTTCGGTCCCCACCGGCGGAATGCTCGCGAACAGCCGGTAAGGTCCATCTTCATCGTAGTCGATGTGCACGTGCAAAGGCCCATGGCCGGTCTTGATCTCGTAATACTCGGACGAAACACCGACCGAAAGGTCGCGTGAGCGCCGGACTTTTTTGTTGCCGGAGAAAAGGTTGAGCACTTGTTGCTTTTTGCTGCCGTCGCGGTAGATCGTGATCCCTTTGCATCCCAATTCCCGCGCCATCATGTAGGCGCGCCGCACATCTTGGACCGTCGCGGTGTGTGGCATGTTGATGGTTTTTGACACGGCGTTGTCCGTGTGTTTTTGGAACGCGGCCTGAATGCGCACATGAAAATCAGTGGAAACATCGTGGGCCGTCGGAAAAAGCGCCTGGATTTCACGAGGAACCTCGTCGATTCCCCGGACCGATTTCTGGTTGTTTTCAATTTTGCGCCACAGATCGGTCTCTCTGAATCCGAAGAAGTTGTTTTTCTCGGCGATCTGGCGGAAAAGCGGATTGACTTCAAAGAAAACGTCTTTTTGGTCCGGCGTCGAGCCATTTTTGACGGCGTCGAGCGCGCGCGCGTTGTAACGCGTGTAGGCCATCGCGTAAAAAGGTTCGATGCCGGCGCCTTGGAGTCCGGCCGCAAGTCCAATGGTGCCGGTCGGCGCGATCGTGGTGCGCGCGCAATGGCGCGGCGTTCGTGCGTTGCCGCGGAAATAGGGGCCGGCCTTGTCATAAATGCTGTTTCGCCAATTCGGGAACACGCCGCGTTCGGTGGCCAACGCTTCGGACGCGTCCAGCGCGGTCGTATTAATAAAGGACATCAACTTGTCCGCCACGCCGATGGCCTCTTCGGAATCGTAGGGGATCCCCATTTTGACCAGTAGTTCAGCCCATCCCATCACGCCCAACCCAATCCGGCGGTTGCCTTTAGCCAAAACTTCCATATCCGGCAGCGGGTAATTGTTTACATCAATCACGTTGTCCAAAAGTCGGACGGCCGTGTGAATGGTTTGCTTGAGGGCGGTCCAATCAATCTGAGCGCGGGTCAATTCGCCCACCGCGAACTGTGAAATATTGATCGACCCGAGGTTGCATGGTTCGTTTGGCAAGAGCGGTTGCTCGCCACAAGGATTCGTGGATTCAATTTGTCCCAACGCGGGCGTGGGATTGGAGTTTGAATTGTTAATGCGATCTATAAAGAGAAGTCCCGGGTCGCCTGATTTCCAGGCATTTTGGACAATGCTTTCAAATATCTCGCGCGCAGGAACGCGGCCTTGGGGCTGGTGTGTGCGAGGATTTAAAAGCTCGTATTCCCAATTGTTATCAACGGATTCCATGAATTTGTCGTCAACTGACACGGAAATATTGAAGTTTTCCATGATTCCCGGCCGCGCCTTGAGCCGAATGAACTCTTTTATCTCTGGATGCCAAGCCGGCAGGACGCCCATGTTCGCGCCTCGGCGGTTGCCGCCTTGCTTCACCACGCCGGTCATTTTGTCAAACACCTGCATGAACGAAATAACCCCGGAAGCCACACCTTCCGTGGATTTCACAGTGTCTCCGGCCGGCCGCATCCGTTCAAAAGAGAAACCCGTTCCCCCGCCCGATTTATGGATCAAGGCTTGGGCTTGAAGCGCATTGGTTATGCCTTCCATGGAATCTTCCACCGGCAAAACGTAACAGGCCGAAAGTTGTTGGATGTCGCGTCCCGCGTTCATGAGGGTCGGCGAATTGGGTAGGAACCGCCATGACGCCATCAACTCATAGAACCGGGCCTCCCAATCGGTGACGACTTTCTTCGCTTCGGGATATTTTTCAATGGCGGCGCCGCAATTGCGGACAAACCGTTGGAAATTGCTGTCGCGCTCGGCCGAAGAGTGCAGGCCGTTATGAAACAGCCAGCTGCGCAGAAGCGAAGGAGAATTGGGGATGTCGGATGGGGTTGGGACCTCTTTTTTTAGAAGGCGAACACCATCGAAGAGTCCCCATTGGTTCATCGACGGGTGATATAGGAGTTCGGTGAGCGCTATGTTGCGGGCCACACCGGCCAGCCAGGCTTCGACGGAGGGCGCGTCCTTGAGATATTTGTCCTCGATGACTTTGCGTTGGTTCTCGGTGAGTTTGAGAGGGGCAGGGCGCTCCACCTCCCAGATCGGGGCCGAGGTTGGAGAGGGCAGAGCACTGGACATTAGTTCTTAGCGGTTGGTTCGTTTAGAAAGGTGGCCAGGAGGTCGATGGGCTGTGATTTCCGGTTTTTCAGCTTTTGCTCGTTCTTCAAACCTTTGACTTCAACGAAGAAGCTGTCGATGTCGGAAAATTGTTTATAGACGGACGCGAAGCGGATGTAGGCCACATGGTCCAGGTCTTTCAGTTTCGCCAGCACGCGTTCACCAATCGTTTTGCTGGGCACTTCTATCACGAAGTCTTCCTGTAGAGAGGTTTCCACGTCGGTGACGAGTTTTTCGATTTGTTCTGCGGTAATGGACCGATTTTTGCAGGCGCGGGAGACGCCTTCGCGGAGTTTGTTGTGGTCAAAGGGTTCGCGGCGGTTGTCGGACTTCAGCACGATCATGGGCATCACTTCGAGCCGCTCGTAGGTGGTAAAACGCTTCTCGCATTGCAGACATTCGCGGCGCCGCCGGATCACATTCCCCGTTTCTACCGGGCGGGAATCAATGACATGGTCCTCAGGATGATTGCAATGGGGGCATTTCATAGGGCACAACCTGTAGTTGTGGGCCGGATTGTAATTACTACCCGTTGTTATGTCAAGAAACCAAAATACCGCCAAAAAACTTTTACAGATCGTTTACAAGTTCTTAAGAAGGGTTTAAGAAGGGTTTAATGTAATTAGTCGTGTCAAAAATAAAAACCATCAAACGGGCCGTCAGCGCTGCCATTTGTCTGGTTTACCTCACCAATTGCGTCTTCGCTGCCAAGCCGGAAACTGAGTTTTGGAGCCAGCGCCGGTTGTCGTCCCCGCGTGTAGTTAGCGGGGACCTCTACCAGGGATATCCTGGCGCTCAGAAGAATAGAGATTCCCGATTGAGACATTCGGGAATGACGACGGGGATGACGGATGTTTCCGCGTTCGCCACCACCCGTCAAATTCAATCTCCCGCTTCCGCCTCCAAAGGCACCATCTATTTCATCCAGGATGTTCATGCGAACGCGGAAGCTCAGACCAATATCAGCAAGACCGTCCAAGCGCTGGTCGAGCGCGGAAAAATCGATTTCATTGCGCTCGAGGGGGCCTTTGACGCGGTTCGCGTGGAATCGTTCCGGCAACTGCCGGACCGCAAGCATGTTCGCGAGGTCTCCGATTATTTCCTGAAACAAGGCAAACTTTCCGGCGCGCTGCACGCGGCGTTAACGGCCAATCGCGCATTCCCCCCGCTCACCGGCATCGACGACGAAACTCTGTACAACGCCAACGTCGAGGCCTACCGCGCTTCACTTCCTTCGGTAGTAGCACTGAAGCAACAAGCTGCGGCTGCCAACGAAGCGTTGCTCGCCAAAAAGAACGAGACATTTAATTCAAAGCTGCGCGATTTCGATACTCAGGTTGCGTCCTATCATTCCGGAAAAATCCGTCTTGGAGCTTATCTGTTGTTATTGGCTGGGAACGCGCCCTCTATCCCGGCGGAAATAAAGAGCTTTCTTGAAGCTTTCGGAATTGAGTCCTCGCTCAACTTTGCCGAAGTTGAAATGGAGCGCAAACGCTGGCTTTCGGCGGAACAGAAATCACTCAAAGATTTTCCGCTGCTGGAAAAATATCTGCGCTACGTTCGCTTGTCAGAAGAACTGTCCGCCGAAAAACTTTTCCCAGAAATGCGCGCAATGGAAGCGGCCGCGTACGGCCGACTGATTCGAAGCGATGCGGAGAGGAAACTCGTGGAGATGTCGCGGCAGCTGGCGTTGGAAAAAAAGTTATTGGACTTTTCTCTGACGCGAGATGAATGGGGAGACTGCAACCCCACCCCTGCCCCCTCCCCGACGGGGAGGGGAACGGGGTGGGGTGAGTTAGACTCGTTTGCGGCCTTTTACGCAAACGCTGAGGCCCGCGATAAAGCCCTGGCCTCCAATTTTCTCAAGGCTGGAGCGAAGAATGGAATTTTGGTGGCGGGCGGTTTCCATTCGGCCGGAGTATCGCGCCGTTTGGTGGAAGCCGGTTATGCGGTGGAAACATTGGTCCCGCGCATCACAAAAGTGGACGGTGCGAATGGATCGGTCTATCTGAGCGCGTTCGCGCAAAAGAAAGCCCCGCTTGATTCCTTCTTCGAAGGGCGCAAACTTTTTCTCCCCACGCCCGTCAAAGGGCCGCTTCCGGAGATCGGGCTTGGCAGCGCGACACTCTCTGTTAATCCGCAAAAAGACGCCGACGTTATTTTTGAAGGTCAGGCCCCAGAGTTTTCTGGGAAAAGCGAGAGCAACGGCGAGGTGTCCGGTAAATGGAAATACCGCGGCACCGGTAAAGAAGCCAAGGTCACGGTCAAGCAATCCAACGATGTGGTCAAAGACGTAAAAGTTTCCGGCGGAAGTGGCGTGAAAGCGCTTTCGGTGCTTTACATGTATTTGATTTCTACCCAGTTTTTTGAAGACATGTATATCCGTTACGGCGATGCGGCGCTGCGGTACTTGCGGCTGGCCGGCCTTGTTGGCGCGGTATGCGAGGCCTTGATCATGATCATGGTCGGGTTGGACGGCTCATTGGAATGGAAAATCACGACGCTCGTATTATTTTTCTTACTGAATATTGCGTGGTTTGATGCGAACCACAATGCCGCAATTTCGCTGAAGCAATTTTGGTTCCTTGGTCTCGTCACGGCCGCGTATGGCCTGGCGATGTTTTCTTCCCTCGCTTTTCCCCTCCTGCTGGTGGTTGCTTTCTTGCACATTCTCTCGGATGGATTGATCATTAACTTGGCGGAACCCCACCTGGTGGCCCAGCGAAATGCCGGGAAGGACGGTTCCTTGACCATTCGTCCAATGAGAAAAAGCGATATCGCTGCCGTGGAGGAATTGGAACCGTCACGGAAACTGGGAAACCATATTCACTGGAACAAAAAACAAATCGCCCGTGCGTTGCGTGACGGCGATGACGAGTCCTTTGTGGTAATCAAGGACAACCAGATCATCGGATACGCCTTCTATAACTTCGAGAATTTCGCTTACTCCAAAAAAATACTGACGGTTGAAAACTTGGCCGTCCATCAAGGCCACCGCGGAGAAGGGGGCGGCCGTGTGTTGATGGAACATATCAAGGCGCGCGCGTTAAGTAGGAATGCCCAGGCCATCGTCATGTACCTGGACAAACACTACACAGAGCCGCTGCCAATACTTAAAAGTTTTGGTTTTGAAGAAGGCCCTGATTATCTGGACGGAATGATTACGTCCCGGATCAAATTCCTTGAATTGGACTACAAAGAAGAATTGCTCTCCAACCTCGAACACAGGAACAAGGGCCGCGCGGAATTCTTTTCGATGCTTGAATTATTAAACAGCCGTTGGTGGATGCGCGAAGAGCGCGTCGTTAACAGAAATGGCAAGGAGCTCATCGAAGACCGGGGATACAGTGATAAATCCCGCCTGGAATTTTACACCCACCATCCGAACCCGGTCGCCGTCCTGAGTTGGAGCAACAATATATTGGCCAACAGCGTTAATCCACACGTGAAGAAAATTATTTTGCGCGGATTCAATGAGAAATTGAACGGGGTGCCGAAATTTGCGGACCTGGAACCGGCTCAACAGGAAAGGTTGGCCCAGTTATCCAAGCGGTTTTACCATGGAATATTTCCCGGTACAGTTGATGATGACCCTGCCACGAATACCGGCCACATCCGCGATATGTTGGCAAAAAGCAGGAAGATCGCCGGTATCTGGTCGCGGTTGGTGATATTTGACTGGCGATACCGCTTGGCCAAGCTCTTAATGCTCCAATTGCGACACACCAATAAACGCCTTGTCTTTTTCAGGGAATTTCTCATGCGTTTGATCGTGGCGCTTTCGGTGAATGGCATTTTATCCGGTCGCGCTTCCTGGGATATAGCACACCATTATCGTCCTGGTTATATGATGGTCGGTGCTGATGAGGGAATGGCCCGCGACAATAAAGAGGAAGCGATAAAAAGGGAGCGCGAACATCTGCTAAGGAATGTTCCCAATCAGGCTGACCTGGAGCGGGGAGAGAGATTGCTCGTATTGCTGCAACAAAACCGGCACGCGAACGAAATGACGCTGCCCCAGTTCGAGGGCGTGGCGCACCGTCTCGTGAAAATGGTCCTCGGAGAAAACAGGAACACCGATCACAATAAAAAAGACAAATTGGACCGCATATTGAGAACGGCGCTGACCGCTGAAAAAGCGCGCAACAATGTTTTTCTAACGGACAACTTACACAATCAAATCCGGACCGCGTTGTCCTACGCCACCACGGCCGACCTTCGTATATTGTCCGGCATTCCCGTTAATGAGCAAGACGCGTTCATAGATGAGATCATAAGCCAACCGGATTCCGAGATCATTTACTTTCTCAATGGCCCCGATGAATTTCTTTTCGACATCTTAGTGGCCGAAGTTCTCTTGAACGCCGGGCATGCCGTGACAATGATTGCCCGGGAAGAACCAGTGCTTGACGGCGTTACGGTGCGCGAGGCCACGGCCGTCCTGGAAGGAAAAGAATCTTCCCACGAATTGTTCCAGAAGATGGGCCGTCGGTTTGAAAAAGAGGTTTCCAGTGGCCGTTTCCGTGTTGAGACCGACGGCGGGTACTTGCGAGGCGCCGATTTGACGCGGGCCGCCCACCAGGCCGAATTTCCCGCGCGTTGGAAAAATTCGGTGGCTTTTATTGCGAAAGGCGCCGGCAACTGGAGCACGCTTTTCGGCCAGAAACTTTCACGGCCCGGCCTCTTCGTCCGGAAGATGGACGGCGCCGCCGACGCCTACAAACAGTTGGAATTGCAGCGGTCAATCGCCATAAAGGAACGGACGCCTCAGGACGCCATTTTTGTTTACCAACCTTCTTTTGTGCAATCAAAGTCGGATCCTGAGATGCATTTATCCAAAGAAAGCGAATCGGATGTTAACAACAACGGAATTTTGCGGGAGGAACGGCCAGTTCCCCGACAACCGAACTCGAGCGAAAGATCAAAGCTGAAGACTTATTTCCTGGGCGCGATCATTTCGCTTTCAATAATATTTTGCCTTGCCCTTATTATCCTGCTCGTTAATTTACTTCGTTCTTCAATCGGTTCTGCGTTTCCCGTCACTTTTTACCCTGGAACAATTTTCTTTGTTGTCGTAATTTTTCTGTTGGGATCTTCTATGAGATTAACGGAAAGCGGAACGTTCACCGCCGCACCCGCCCGTTTTTCAAATCCCGATGCCGTGGTGATCCAAATGGAATCGTTACCGCTTGTCCCCAGTCCGGAAGACCCCACCCAGTTGGAAGTGGCGCCGGAAGTGCGGCACGCGATCCGGCTTCATATGCAAGAGGGCCGTCCGGTCGGTCTCTTTTCTGAACAACCCCTCGAATTTTTACGTCACGACCAAAAATGGACCGGCATCAAGAATGTATTTATAGATCCGTTTCTCCGTGATCTCCGGTCGGAAAAAATACGGGCAGGTCCGTGGATTGAAAATCTCGCGATCTTTGGTGATTCGGGCGCGAGCCAATATCAACTCGCCAGAGTCAATGGTCTAAAAAATACCAGGACACCCCGTATCCAGATCAAAAAAATCCTCGCCAATTTCCGGCATTTCCCCGACTTGCCCAAATTTTTACGGACCATCCAAGGGTATTTGGATGGTCATGATTTCAAATTGACGCACAAGTTGTCCCCCAAAGACCTTTCCATTGATCTGGAATTTCGTGAGCCCTTCGCGGAAAGCAATGCCATTGAGTTGCAAGGAATCCTGCGGGAGGTCCCAGGGGCGGGAGATGTGGAAGTCGTCCGGTTGGGATCTCATAAAATACGGCTCAATGCTTCTTCCTACAACAGCGCGTTCCGTCATTTCGGAGCGTTTGCGTTGAAACGGCTGCCGGACATGAACTCGCTCGGGCGAGTTCTGGCCATCGACAAAGGTGGTTTCTTGCGTTTTGAAGGTCTGGGGCTTGTCCCCAAAGCCGGAACAATTGCCATCGAACGTTATCAACCCGATATTTCCGACCAGCCTATCCCGTTGCCGTTAACGAACACCGTCTTACGTCGTTCAACCATTGACCATACGGGCGCTGCTCTGGATATTTTTCGTGTTATTAATAATGGGATGAAATGGTCTGGTTGGAGCAAACTGGACAAGGCCACGCATTTGAAATTACAAGACCACTTTGGGGAGGAAACTCCGCGCGTCCTGTTGTCGGACTTTTACGGAGTATTGGCCAAGCGTGGTGAAAAAATTTCGAGTGAATTGTTGCTTGAGCTCCTCACGTATCTAGGGAAGAAAGGCGAAAACAGGAAAATGGCCGTGTTCACGGAGTTGACATGTCAGGATACCCAGTCCCGGCTCTGGCAGGATTTCCTGATCCCCTTGCAGGAAATGGCCGCGCGCAGCAAGGACCTAAAAAGTCTTGAAAACTTATGGGTGTACAGCGACGGCGGCGCTGCAAAGCTCCGGTTTGACGCAGGCAAAGGGAAATTTGCACCGCGCCTCAAAAAGCCCCTGTCGGGAAATATCTCTTCTTCCAAATATTTTCCATCCCGCATTCGCAACTGGCTATTGCGCGAAGGGTTTTCAGAGCATGAATTTAAAGTTGAGGTGTCGGACTTCCGGATTGCCGTCAATATCGTTCCACGTGAAGACGGCGTGCCGCGCGCCATTGATTATGTGGATGGATTGCGCAACCGGCTGCTCAAAAAAAGCAACGGCAAGGGATCGAGACTGCGGGTCTTTTTGGCTGGGCCGCACACGATTATCATCAATGTTCACGATAAGAACGCCGCGGCCCTCGATTTTATGACCGACATCGATACCACGATGACGGACACGACCGGTTTCGACGCCCCGTTGGTCTTGTCCGCATTTTCCCGGAGCATCGACCGCCAAATTGGACGCCAAGTCAAAAAGGGCCTAGAGATTTCGACACGCGAGATTGTTGGGCGTGAAATGCCCCCCCTTGAGTCGTTTCCCAACTACCACCATGTGGGCCTTAGGTCCACAGACGCCGCCGTCATTTTGAACCGTTATCTCGACAAGCCGGCCCCGTACGTGAAGAACGGGAAGCGGGTGAAGCCGAGCAAAAACAAACAACAGCGGCTCTTTGAGAAAAAGGACGACACCATTGTTCCCAATAGCGACGGAAGTTTTCGTTCACAAGAAGAAATCCGTGCCCAGTTTGAAAATCCGGGAAAGGTCGCATTTTTCATGTCCGGGGGCGGCGCTGGAGATATTTGGTCGGCCTATGCGATGGCGTTGTTGCACCAAAAGTTATACCCGCCGGATAGGCGGCCTAGGATAATTCTGTTGGATTCCCCTGTTAAGCGTGACCGGGAAAATTATCTGGGATATTCACCGGACATTTCTCAACTTCATTATTATGAATCACCGGACCTGACCGGCACGCCTCTGCCTCTGGCCAGAGCAAGATACAAAGACCATGAGTTCCGTCACGTTTTTGTGGTTCCGGAAAACCTCTTTTTTGAAGGCCCGTTGTCCGATGAGGACGGCAATCCGGCATTGCCGATCAACATTGAATACGAATGGAGCTCCGGTCGCGCGGTCAAAGAATCAAAAGCCAACAACATGGAGCATTGGATGTTTGATGCCAGCCTCCCGCCAAACCAACTGGCCGCCGACCTCATTCGCACTTTGCAAATGGAAGGGATTGCTCCGGACGAAATCACGTTCAACAACGTTGATGCCGGTGGAGATTCATTCCAGCGAATCCTTTATTTTATTGACCGTGAATTTGAACACCCCGAAGCGGACATCCGGTCCGCTACCAGCGATGATATGACCCTTGCGGTTGCCTATACATTGAAGGCGAAATACGGCGTTTCGAACTCAAACCATATTGTTGTTGGGCTAGGCCGCGATGGCGAATTGGGATGGATGTTGTTCCATTATTTGTGGGAACTGGTTGATAAAGGCCATGTCCGGGGCGTTTTTGACGTTGTGCATTTCCTCCGCGAACAAGCCAAAAAATATCCTGAAACCACAAAGGCATTACAAACCGCCATACGGGACTATCCAATCTTGTCGGAAAGCAGCCGTGTGTTTTGGCACGACATCATCGCTGAAGCGGAGAAACCCGTGGAACCAAAACCGGATGACCTCCCTCCCTTGGATAAAAAAGCTTTTTATAGAGGGCTTTTTACACCAAACCCCAATGTAAGACCGGCCCTTTTGCTTCGCGGTGGCACGCGCATAGGGGTCGTGCCGGAACATGGGCATGTGGTGTACGCGAACCCGGAAGGACTTTTTAGGAAATGGGGTTTTCCTTCAGACAAAAGGAAAGGCTCCTTACGGAAACTCATTCCCAATATGACGTGGCTGCAAGCCGATTCTCTGATCAAATCCTATGGATATATTACGGAGACGTCGGAGTCGGACCGCATTCCCAACGCACAGAGAATGACGTTTCATTTGTTACAGCTTTATTTTCAACGCTATTTAGCATCTGGAAAGGAATCGGCGGAAAGTTGGCAAGTGGACGAAAAAAACAAGATGCGCTACCGCATAAAAGGCGTGAACGGCGGACCGGAGGAAAATATTTCTCACACTAGCCCGCTTGTCCGGTTAGCGGCAATTGCGGCGATTGGAAGTAAACGTTGGCGTGAATCGGAGGCGCAACTCTGGGAAATTGTTCGCGCGTCAAACAACGCCTATTTAATTGGCCTGGCTTTCACAGTGATGGCCATGGTGGGTGAGGGGTTGGGGTCAACCCAAAAAGACCGGCTGCTCGCCACTGTCCGTGACCCGCATTTTGATTTGAATTGGACCGTGAACCCCATCGACAACGGACAGGACATTGCTGCCGTGCGCAACGGCGCTGAAAATGCCTATAGGTCACTTTTTGAGTCGGAAATTTTAGAGACTGCTGCCGGCGAAAACGCAAAAGAAATGCCGCGCTCCGATTTTTTAAGCCAGTTCGTGGAACGCGCAAAGCAACTTTCCATGGAATATCCTGACTCCGTCGACATTATGGAAAAAGCATTTGAGGAGCTGCTTGAGCCATTTGCATTCAATCCCGATCGTGCCGAGGATCGCGACATCGAAGAGGAACGCGCGGAAGTAATTGAAGTGTTGTCGGGTATTTTTGGCCTGGACCATAAATTGATTAGAGGACTGAGTTATCCGGACACCTATGTGGTTTTTATGGATAGAGAAATCAAACGCCGACTCAAGCAAAGTTTGAATGTCCCTCATCCTGATATTGTGGTTGTTCAATTGGGTAAAAAAGAAGAGACCGGAGAGACCGACCTCCGGTTTACGTTCCTTGACCTGAAAACATCCCCCTCGGCGGTTTTTTTCGACAAGTCCGAAAATACATACAACTTGAAAAACATCCGAATTCGCAAAGGGGCGCAGATCGACCCCACCCTTCGACGTAAAAATAAAGGCCTTAGCCTGGAAGGGCTTGTGCAAGCATTAGCGGCGCATGAGCGCCTTCTGCCGTTGAACGAACATGAGCAGCGTGCGCTTCGGGTGTATTCGAGTTTGCTTTTCAAACCGATCCGAGAAAAATACCCTCACATCGATTTCGAAACGGTCCAGCCGTCGACAAGCAAAGGTTTCTTCATCACGATGCGTGACGGCCCTATTCCGGAAGGTTTTACGGCCGATGAGTTTGCTCCAATGCGTTATGAACCGGCGCAAGCGATGATTCTCAAATACGCGTTCCGACATCCCCTCAAAATACTTGCCAAGATATTTGGATTGGCCCGGGATAAAGACACCGCGGCGTGGTGGTTGTCCCTTCCCAGAAATATTGTCACCACGAGTCTGGTGACGCCGGCCATCTGGATCGCAACACTTGCCAAGGCCGTTAGCAAGAACCGAACGAATGATCGAGATATGACGCCTGTGACGATGGACACATTGGTTACGTATCTGGAGCGCGCGGCGCAGTTAATTGAGAACAACGACCTTAAGACCCCTATTATTAGCGAAAGAGGAATGCCGCGCACCGAACAGGTTCATGAAGTTATGAATGCGCTCAAGACGCTTATCACCCCCGATATCGCTTCGATGGATAAAACTCAATCGAAGCGTAACGTGAATGAAATTCTTTCCAAGCCGGTTGAAAACTTCAATATCGTGGACATCGATGGGAAAATTACGACGGGGCCGCTTCCCGGCTCGTCGCATGTGCTTGTGCTAATCCAAGAAACGTCTTTGGCCGTCATGACCGCCCACATTGACGCGCTTTTGAAGGGCGAAACAAAACCGGAATCCATTACGGTATTGACCGACAATTCCCGTATCGCCTTAGGCCTGAAAAACCGTTATGAAAGCGTGGTTGGCACCAAGCTTTCCTTCAAGAATCGAAAGGATTTGTTTGAAAAGCCGGAAGTCACGTTGGCACAGATATCGAACGGCCTAAATGTTGGCGGGAGAAAACCGGACCACCGGATCAACAGGATCATTGTGCCGCATACGATGCGCTTGGTTGTCGACGACAGCATTCCCCAAAACTTTTCGGAGGACCTGATGATCATCGTTGCCGCGATGTCGGTGAGCGTCATCGTTACGCCGCAGCACCTAAGAACGGAATGGGAGCGGGTCCGGCGGGTATTAACGCAGGCTTAACGGCTGAGCGAAACGGTTTTTTTGGGTTTGTTTTTTTTGACGGTGAGCAGCTTGTAGTAATCCTGCAGCGAGCGGATTTCCCAATCCTCTTTCTGGAGCGACTCAATCGCTTCGGTGGCGGCAGCGGCGGCAGCCAGGGTCGTGATGATTGCGACGCCCGCGGCCAGAGCGGCGTTCCGGATTGCGAAACCATCCTTGCGGGAATGCGCGCCGGACGGCGTATTGATCACGAGTGACACGTCCTTGTTCGTGATGATGTCCACCACGTTCGGACGTCCTTCCTCAATTTTCTTGACCGTTTCTACCGGAATGCCGGCTTCGCGGAACGCGTTGGCGGTCCCTTCGGTCGCCAGGACCCCAAAACCCAACTGATGCAGCTTGCGGGCGATTTGTATGGCCCGGTCGCGGCTGGATTTCTTAAGACTGATCAATACTTTGCCTTTGGTTGGAAGCGGCGAATTGGCGGCGGCCTGCGATTTACCGTAAGCGGCAGAAAAATTGTGCGCAATTCCCATGACTTCGCCGGTTGAGCGCATTTCCGGGCCGAGCACAGCGTCGACGCCCGGGAAGCGCGTCCATGGAAGCACCGCTTCCTTGACCGATGTCCATGGCGTCACGAAATCCCCTCCGGCCACGTGCTTCGGCAATACTTGGCTGAGCTTCTTGCCCATCATGAGCTTCGCGGCCAGCTTGGCCAGCGGCACGTTGGTGGCTTTGGATACAAAAGGAACGGTCCGGCTGGCGCGCGGATTGACTTCGAGCACGTACACCACATTGTCTTTAAGCGCGAGCTGCATATTCATAAGGCCTTTGACCTTGAGCGCCTTCGCTAACGTCTTCGTGTAGCTAACGATTGTTGCCAGCGATTCTTTGTTGAGTTTGCGCGGCGGGATCATGCAAGCCGAATCACCGGAGTGAATGCCGGCGGCTTCGATGTGTTCCATGATGCCGCCGATGTAGGTGTTCGTGCCATCTGAGAGCGCGTCCACGTCCACTTCGAGCGCGTTGTCCAAAAATTTGTCGATGAGAACCGGGTGCGTAGATGAAAGCGAGGTCGCGCGCTGGATGTAGGACTCGAGCATCGCATCGTCGTACGCCACTTCCATGGCGCGTCCGCCGAGCACGTAGGACGGACGCAGCATGACGGGGTATCCGATCCGCGTCGCCACTTCCTTGGCTTCGCCGAAGCTGCGGGCCATGCCGTGCGCCGGTTGCGGAATGCGCAATTTGTTCAAGAGCCGTCCGAAACGCTCGCGGTCTTCCGCCAAGTCGATCGAATCGGGCGAGGTGCCCAAAATCTTTACGCCCGCTTCTTCGAGCGGCAGCGCCAAATTAAGAGGTGTTTGTCCGCCGAATTGAACGATGAGGCCCTTCGGTTTCTCACGTTCCACGATGTTCAGCACGTCTTCGAGCGTGAGTGGTTCAAAATAGAGATGGTCGGCCGTGTCGTAGTCAGTCGAAACGGTTTCCGGGTTGCAGTTGACCATGATCGTCTCATAGCCTTCGTCTTGCAGCGCCATCACGGCGTGCACGCAGCAATAATCGAACTCGATGCCTTGCCCGATACGGTTGGGCCCGCCGCCCAAAATCATCACCTTCTTTTTCTTGGATGGCCGTGTTTCGTTTTCTTCACCGTACGTCGAATAATAATAAGGCGTGTGCGCTTCAAATTCAGCGGCGCAGGTGTCGACCAGATTGTAGACCGGCTCGACTTTCAGTCTCTTGCGAACAGCGCGGACTTGTTTCTCGGTCTGGCCCAACAGGTGACCTAGTTGAATGTCCGAATAACCAAGTTTCTTGGCTTCGCGGAGAAGTTCGCTGTTGATGCTCTTTCCCCCCTCGCTCGAGATCGCTTCCAAGAAATAATTTTCAAATTCGACCAGTTCCGCTATCTGCGCGATAAACCACGGGTCGATCTTCGAAAGGTTAAAAATTTCTTCAGGCGTGAGGCCCATTTTGAGACCAGCTTTCAACGCGAACAAGCGGTCGGAGTTTGGAAGGCGGATCTTTTCGCGGAGCGACGCCACGACAGAATCGTATTTTTGCGCCCAGGCATCTGGAGGCATTTCCTTTTTGGCTTCGATGGCTTGGTCCACGGCCGGGTTGAATGATTTCCCATCCGAACCAAGTCCGGCGCGGCCGATTTCGAGACCGCGGTAGGCTTTCTGCAACGCTTCTTTGAAGTTGCGGCCCAAGGCCATCACTTCACCGACCGACTTCATCTGCGTGCCGAGCACCTGGTTGCTTTCGGAAAACTTTTCGAACGCGAAACGCGGGATCTTGTCCACCGGGTAGTCGATGGTTGGCTCGAAATAGGCCGGCGTTTTGTTGGTGATGTCGTTGGAAAGTTCAT
>CAYOPN010000021.1:0-40842 GCA_964405835.1 uncultured Elusimicrobia bacterium
TAAGTTTGATGCGCTTGTCGGATTCGGCGAGTTTTTCGATCTGGGCCGCCGAATCATCGCGGCTGCCGTCGTCCACAAAAATCAGTTCGAAACTGTCCGTTTCTTTCGATGCCGCCGCCGTCAGCCGTTCCACCAACGGACCGATGTTGCCCGATTCGTTAAATATCGGTGCGATGACCGATAAAACCGGTGCGTGCTGCTTTTGAGCCGGCCGCGAGACGTCCAATCCCAACTCTGGCATTCGAATACCCCTTGAAATAGTGTTTGTCGAGGCGCGCATCTTACAATTAGTATTGTCACGAATATGAGCCTGCCGCTTTCCGTCATCGTCATCACCCGCAACGAAGAACAGGACCTCGAGGCCTGCCTGGCCTCGGTGAAAAGCATTGCCGGTGAAATTGTTGTGGTCGATTCCGGTTCCACCGACCGCACGCTCGACATCGCGCGCCGTTTCACGGACAAAGTGTTTTCAAACCCATGGAGAGGCTACAGCGCCCAAAAACAATTCGCGCTTGAGAAAGCCACGAAGCCATGGATCTTGAATATCGATGCCGACGAACGCGTTACGCCGGCGCTCCGCGAAGAAATTTCCAAGGTCGTAAACGGCGACGCAGGAGCCGGGTCACAAGGGTATGAAATACCTTTCAGACATTATTTTTTGGGGAAGCGGCTTCGGTTCGGCGGCGTCGCCGGCGAAACCCACGTGCGGTTGTTTGTGCGCGAGCAGGCCTCGTACGGAAAACAAAATGTTCACGAGAAAATCAGCGTGAA
This sequence comes from uncultured Elusimicrobia bacterium, assembly GCA_964405835.1. GTDB lineage: Bacteria > Elusimicrobiota > Elusimicrobia > F11 > F11 > JAJVIP01. The sequence continues at coordinate 772 of CAYOPN010000021.1, forward strand.
AGGAAAAATCGGCGCGCTTAATAATCCGATCGACCATCACAGTTACCGCAGCATCGAAGACTATTTGCGAAAGTGCAACGAATACACGAGCACGATCGCCCGCCAGAAGTGGGAATCCGGAAAACATTTTTATTTTTGGCACCATCTGCGGCTGCCGTTTGAGTTTGTTGTCCGTTATGTATTAAAGCTGGGTTTCTTGGACGGAGGGCCCGGGTTGACCTACGCGGTGCTCTCCTCCTATTATGCGTGGCTAAAGTTCGTGAAAATCCGGGATTTCGAGGAAAAATCATGATTGGCATATTGTCGACAGGCGTGGCCGCTGCCGCCGCGACGGGCTTCAGCGCCCGCTGGAATTGGTGGCGCCCCAAAGTGGATGGCGTCACGATTCTCATGTACCATAAAGTCGGCAACCCTCCGCCCGGCTCTCAGTTGAAAAAACTGTGGGTTTCCAACGACATGTTCCGCAAACAAATGGCCTACCTCGCGGAGAAGGGCTACACCTCGATTACGTTCAAGGACATTTACGCTTTCTGGGACAAGAACATTCCGCTGCCGCCGAACCCGGTGCTGATCACGTTTGATGACGGTTATGCGAACAATTACGATAACGCTTTCCCGATTCTGCGGGATTTCGGGTTTAAGGCGGTGCTTTACGTGGTGGTCCAAACGGTGGGCTGGGACAATCGCTGGCACGATCCGAAAAGCGAGGCGCGCATCAACATGGTTTCATGGACACAACTTAAGGAATTGCAGAAGGCCGGATGGGAAATCGGTTCTCACACGATGAACCACCGCAATCTCGAAAAGATCGAACTCAAGGAAGTGAAGATCGAGATGGAAAAAAGCCGCGCGATCATCACCGAATTTTTGGGCGAGGTTCCCGACTCGTTCGCGTATCCGTACGGCGCCGGCGCCGACACACCTGCGATCCGCGAGAAAGCAAAAGAAGCCGGTTATCGCACCGCGGTCAGCGTGCACCCCGGCAAATGGAACCTCGACCAATTTAAGTCCTCGGCCTTCGATCTGCCGCGTGTGTTTGTGCGCGGCGGCGAGAACATGCTCGATTTTCACTTGCAGATGACGCGCGGCAAGTCGAGGTTTTAGGGCCTGCGTCTTCTCCTCCTTCCTTTCTCTCTCCTTTATTACTTCGGATTGATGTTGGACCGCTGGCGCCATTCGCGCCGAGCGACAACGCTGCCGAAGCCGGTCATTTCCATTGGCAACCTTACGATGGGCGGCACCGGAAAGACACCGTTGTTGATCCATCTCGCGAACAGCTTGAATAAACAGGGCGTGAACCCCGCGGTCCTTTGCCGTGGTTATGGCCAGGATGAAGTGGCCCTCATGAACGAGAAATGCCCCGGCGTGCCGCTCGGCGTCGGCGCCGACCGCGTGGCATCGGCCAAGGAACTGCTCGCGACCCGCCCTGTCGGCGTTTTTTTGCTGGACGACGGTTTTCAACATTGGTCGCTGCGCCGGGACCTGGACATTGTGTGCATCGACGCCACGCGCCGGGACGAACTTCTGCTTCCGGCCGGCAATCTTCGCGAGCCTTGGAGCGCGTTGCGCCGCGCGGACGCCGTGGTACTGACGCGGACCCATTTGATGCCCGAAGAAACGAACAAGAATTTGAAAGAACGGATTCGGACATTCGCGCCGACCACCGCCGTCTTGGCGACGGACTTTAACAAGACCTTGGTGGACGCCGGCAGCGGCCGCGCGGTCCCGTGGGAAAGTCTGCAAGGGAAAACCGTGCTCGCTTTGTCCGCCATCGGCAATCCCAAAGCGTTTGAAATGGACCTGGAAAAAGCGGGCGCGAAAGTTGTGCGCTGCCGGTTTCGCGACCATCACACGTACGGCGAGAACGACGTGGTGACGATCAAAGCAATGGCGAAGATCAACAGCGCGTCGATTGTGTGCACGGAGAAAGACTGGGTGAAACTCCGGTCGTACGACATTGCTCCGCTGGTCGTGCGGTTGGACGTGCGCTTCTCCGCCGAAGACCAGGCCGTCTGGAACGCATTGATCGCGAAGGTGCTGGCTTGAAACGCTTCAAGCACCGGCTTGAATACGCACTGGTGTATTTGGCCGACGCCGTTTTTAATTTATTGCCGGCCGCCGTTGCGTTCCGTTGCGGGGAGATGGTCGGCCGCGTGTTCTCCGTCATCCTTTTCAAGCGCAATAAGCTGATTCTTTCCAATCTGGAACAGGCGTTTCCGGAAAAAACCACGGGCGAATGCCGTCGCATCACGCGCGGCGTGTGGCGCAACTTGGGCCGCACGCTCGCCGAATTCCTGCGGATACCGGAAGTCTTGGCTGCGCCGGAAAAATATTTGATCGAGTGGAAAGGTACGGAACACGTGGACAAGGCGCTCGCGGACAAAAAAGGCGTGGTGCTGGTCGCGGCCCATTTCACCAACTGGGAAATGCTGGGCGTGGCCATCAAGATCCGCTGGCCAAAGTTCACGGCCATTGCGCGCCCGATGAAAAATCCGTTTGTTGAAAGTTGGTTGCAATCGAAGCGCGGTTCCGGCGGTATGGACATCATTCTTCACCGGAACGCCGTGCGCGCGTCGCTCAAATGGGTCAAGGGCGGCAACATCATCGGCATATTGGTTGACCAGAACCTCTACACGGGAGGGGAATTCGTGAAATTTTTCGGCCGGCCCGCCGCCACCACCACGCTCCCGGCCATCCTGCACGCGCGCACCGGCGCTCCCGTCATTCCGACGTATTGCCTTCGCGACGGCACCGGGTTCCGTTTTTTCTTTGAACCGCCCGTGTTTCCGCCGGCGGGCGTAAGCGAAGATGAACAAATAAAAGCGCACACGCAGGAAATTTCCAACCGTTTCGAACAAATCATCCGCCGCACGCCCCAAAATTGGTTCTGGATCCACAATCGTTGGAAACGAAAAGTATGAACGCCCTCGGTCCAAAAAGAATTCTCGTGGTTGCGCTCGACAATTTGGGAGACGCGGTCATGGCGAGCGCGGTGTTGGCGCCGCTCAAACGTTTTTTCCCGCAAGCGCGCACGGGGCTCTGGGTCAAAAACTATGCGTCCGGGCTTTTCACGGACCACTCTCAAATCGACAACCTGCACGCGTCGGACCCGTTCTGGGACAAATCTCCCGGCGTCGGGAAAGGCGGGCTCGGACGATTTTTGTTGGCGCTCAACGAAATTCGCCGGCAGCATTACGACGCGGCGCTCGTGCTCAACAGCGAATGGCGGCGCGCTTTCGCCTGTGCGTTGGCGGGCATTCCCGTCCGTGCCGGATACCGCCGCCGTCAGAGCAGCCCTTTTTTAACGGATGCGTATCCCGCTTCGGTAACGGACCAACATTTTGTGGATGATCACCGGCAGCTCGTGGAAAATTGGGCCCGCGTCAACGTGGGGGAACAGGATTGTCTGCCCCGCCTTGAAATGACGGCGCAAGACGAGCGCGAGTGGGAGTCCTGGTCGAAAGAACACAATCTCGCTTCGCGCGGATATACGGTGCTGCACCTTTTTTCCGGCGACGAAAATAAAAACTGGCCCGTGTCCTGTTTTGTCGAGCTGACGGAAGCGCGGCTCGCCAAAAATTCCTCGGAGCGTTTCGTGTTCCTGTGCGGGCCCGGCGAAGAACATAAAATCGCGATGTTTCGCGGCCGGATGTCCCGGCCCGGAAATGTTTTTTTGGTCGCGCCCTCTCTGAGTCGGTTGAAAGGCGTCATCGGCCACGCGCGGCTCGTGGTGGGTGGCGATTCAGGGCCGGGGCACGTTGCGGCCGCGCTCGGCGCGCCGCTGATCTCTTTATTTGGAAGCACAAATCCAGCGCGCTCGCGCCCTCTCGGACGAAACACGGTCAAAGTGCTTCAATACACCCCGCTCCGTGACCTGCGTGTGCCGGTCGTGTTGGAAGCAATGGAATCCCTATGAATATTTTGATCGCGCTTTTTGGACTTGGACTTAACCTTTCCATTTCAGTCGCCCAGCTCGTGGCCGGATTGCTTCTGCTGGAATGGGGTTGGCGTGTTTTCAAAAAGAAAAATCCGATCGGTTGGCGTCGGTCCTCGCTGGATTTGCCGATCGCCGTATTTTCTGCCTGGGCCATCTTTTCGACGGCAGTCCATGGATCTGCAAACGCGCGCGACACACTAAGCAATTTGTCCGCTTTATTGCTTTTTTTCTGGGCCACGCAGACCGCTAACGAAGAATCCACGCAGCGCCTTTTTCGATGGATTTGCATCGGCGCTGCGTTGGCCGGAGCGCACGGCGTTCTGCAAGCGTTGTCGGGCGTCAATTATTTGCCGGTGCAACGAACATACGTGGTGCCGGAAGCCCTCCAAGGCTTGCCAACTTGGTTCACGCGTGAGTTGGCGTTGAACAACGATCGCGCCATGGGCCCGCGCAACCACCCGCTCACCTACGCGGAAAGTTTTATCCCGGCATTCTTTTTGTTGTTGGCGCGGCTGGTCCGGGAAGTCAAAGAAAATGGCGTGGCGACAAAAAAGAACCTGTTGATCGTCACGGCGGTCGGCTTGATCTGCGGAGGTGTTCTCCTCGCGCAGGGCCGTGCGGTATGGCTGGGCCTTGGCCTTGGAATTTTGTTTTTCGGTTGGGTGGTGGGCCGCCGTTTTTTCATGATGACCGCGCTCGTGTTGGCGTTCGGGCTGGTTGCGGTCGCCATCGCATCGCCGCGCTTACGCGATCGTTTGTTGAGCGTGGCCACAAGCACCGGCGGGTCTGTCGGGGACCAACAGAGCAAATCAATGCGTTACACGATGTGGCGCGGGGCCTTGGAGGGCATTCGCGCGAACCCGGTTTTGGGTGTTGGGTTGGAAGGCACGCGGTTAACAGTGATCGATCCGGTCATGCAAACAGAGCGCACATTCACCGAAACGCACAACATGTATTTGCAAATAGCGTTGGAAACGGGGCTTGTTGGACTTGGAATATTTTTGTGGATTTTGATCATTATCACGCGCATGATCGGGCGCGCGCCGCCCGCGTGGCGGCCGGCGTTCGCGGGAATGTTCGCAGCTTTTCTGGTGGCAGGGTTGACCGAGTCCTGGCCGAAAGACAGTGAAGTGGCCATGTTGTTTTGGTTGATGATGGGGTTTCTCGCGGTGGTGATACGCAATGAAAAAAAATAAGCCCCCCTTCGCCAAGGCTACGGGGGGCGTGCCCGCAATATTCTTGGATCGGGATGGGACAATTATTAATGAACGCGGTTATTTGTCCGATCCGAAAAAGATGTTTTTTTATCCGTTTGTTTTTTCCGCGCTGCGCGCTTTGCAGAAGGCAGGGTATCAACTGGTTGTGCTCACGAACCAATCGGGTGTTGCGCGCGGTTATGTGACGCTCGCCAAACTTCAAGAAATCAATCGCAAATTTACACAGGTGTTCGCCAAAAGAGGTGTCCGCATCGACGGCATTTATTATTGCCCGCATTGGCCGGACCAGGGGTGCGCCTGCCGGAAACCGAAGCCCGGCCTGGCCCGCCGTGCAGCGCGCGACCTCGGCATCGATATCAAACGTTCTTACGTTGTTGGCGATCAGTGGACAGACATAAAGCTTTCACAGAATCTCGGTGTGCCCGGGATCCTGGTGTTGACCGGACAAGGCCGCAATTTGCGCCGCAAAGCCGGGCCGCTCGCCAAGAAAATCACCAGCAACCTGGCCACGGCCGCGCGTTGGGTTCTTTCCTGTTCATAATTAAGTAAATTGCCGCCCCATATGAGTCCCTTCCAATCGGCCGCCCGCTGGGTGGCCGCTTTGTTGTTCCTGATGATGATTCAAGGCGCGGCCTTGTTTTTTTGGGCGCAAAAAAACAGCTCTCCCTTGGCCTGGGACCAGGCCATCCACACGAAGATCGCGATGGATTACCGCGATCGCATCGGTGAGGACTCCCTGCTCGACCTGCTCCGTCCGAAAAGTTTTAGTTACCCGCCGCTATATCACCTGGCCATGGCCCCCACGCTGGGGCTGGTTTCCGAAGTCGCTGAAGCCGGACTGCCTGTCAATTTCTTTTATACCTGTCTCTTGATCCTCGCCGTGTTCATGATTGGCCTTGAAACCATGGGCGCGTGGGAGGGGTTCACGGCGGCCGCGATCGCGTCCTGTTATCCGTTGATTGTGAACCTCGGCCGCACGACCCTCATTGATCTGTCGCTTTCCGCTTGGGTGGCGGTTGTGTTCTATTGTCTTGTGCGCAGCCGGCATTTCGAAAGTTTTCTTTTCTCTGTGCTTTTCGGCGTATCGCTGGGGTTTGCAATGCTCACGAAGTGGACCGCGTTTGTGTACCTGGCTTTCCCGGCGCTTTTCTCCATTGGGATTGCGCTTCGTGAGCGGCGTTGGAAGAACATCGCGCTCGCTGGTGTTGGCGCGGCCGTGGTGATGGCGCCCTGGTACGCGCAGAACTTGATCCCGGTGCTGATCCAGATCCCGATTCTTTCCGGCCTCCCTCCCGCCAGCGGAGAAAACATGTCGGGCCTCGCCAATGTTTTCTGGTACCCGCTCAGTATCCATCAGCAGACCGGAACGTTGTTTGTAGTTTTGTTCCTGCCGGGGCTCGCGGTCGTTGCGTGGCGTCCGAAGCTGTTTCCGGTCGTCCTTTGGTTGTTTGGCTCGCTGTTTCTGTTTAGTTTGATCCGCAACAAAAACATCCGGTACTTTGCGCCGGCTTTGCCCGCGCTGGCGCTTTTGACTGCCGCCTGGCTGCCGTCGTGGAAACGCGTCTCGTATGGCGTGGTGCTGTTGGGGGTGGCCGTTTCGTTTTTTAACCACAACCGCAACAACGCTCCTTCGGCGCAGGATTGGCACCACGAGGAGATCATCGTGCGCGTGCTGGGGCTCCACGGAAAAGGGCCGAAGCCCGCCAACGTGTTGATCGTGGCAAACGGTCCGTTCTTTCACGGGGCAAGCCTGCGCATGACCGCGCGCTCGCTAAAAATTTCCGATGTCACGTTCCACTCGCCTAGCAAGTCCCGTCCGTTTGAGTTTGCTGACTTCGTGTTGACCAAGACTGGGGATTTGGGCCCCGCTTTCACGCTCGGCAGCATCAACAAGGCCGCCGACGTCATCCGCAAACCCGAGGAATGGTTTGCTGATACGTACAAAGAGGTGGGGAGATGGCCCCTTCCCGATGGAAGCGAAGCGGTGTTGTATCACTGCGATCCGACGCCGAAAAAGATCCCGGACGCGGGCCTGTTCAATCTCTCATTGAAGGTCATGGAGTTGCCGCACATTCAAGCGTTCGGCGTCGACTTGCGCGCGGAACCACTCTCCTTGGCCGACACCCAAGCGGGCCGATTAAAGGAACTCAAAGTGCGTTGTGAAAGGCTTGTGTATAAGAACATCGAATTCCGGGGCGTCATGGTGCGTTTGGTGCGTCCGCAAATAAATCTGCCGCTCTTTTTCGAGACACAGCAGCTCCAATTGCTGCGTCTTGAGACGCTCGAACCGCACGCCACGATCAGCGCGTCGGACCTGCTCACGCTCGCGTCGCGCAAAGCGCCGTGGCTTAGCGAACCCGCGGTGACCTTCAATGGTTCCGCGGTGGACATCTCCGGGCGGGCCTATGGAATACCGGTGGCGTTGGGCGCCGATATGAAGGTGGAGAACAAAATGTTCGTTTCGAAATTGCGCCGTGCGAGCGTGGCCGGTGTGCCGGTCCCAACCATTTTTTTGCGCGCGATGTTAAATCAGAGCGTCCCGCTCAGCCGCGGCGCGGAATGGGGTTATAACATCGAAATATCCGAAATTCACGGCGACGGTTCGTCGCTCCGGATCGGCGCCAAATGAAAAAAAATCTTCTCATAGCGGTGTTGGTATCTTTCGGCTCCTTTGCGGCCGCGGCCGCTCCCAAATCGGCGGTGGCGGCCTCATCGCCCACGGTAAAGCCCATCGTCTTAAAACCCATCGTCAACAACGCGTTTGCTCCGGGAGAACGTTTGGTCTTTGCGCTCAAGTACGAGTTTGTGACCGGTGGCACGGCGACCATGGAAGTATCGGAAGGCCCGATTATTGACGGGAAACCCAGCATCCAGATCCACAGCAACGCGCGTTCGAACAGTTTTGTTGACGCGTTTTTCAAGGTGCGTGATTTCAACGCGTCCTTGATTGACAGAGATTCCCTGTACTCGCGGAACTTCCATCAGAATTTGCGCGAAGGCCACTACGCCGTCATGCGCAACACCTCGCTCGATTACAAAACGCGCACGTTCAAATATCAGAAGCTCCGCAAAGGCAAAACGACCGAACGGACGGGTCCAATTGAAACACCGGCTTTCGACATTCTCTCGGCCTTTTTCTCCGCGCGCACGCGCCCGCTCAAGCTCGGCGAAAAATTTGAGCTCACGGTATTTTCGGACGGAGAGATGTATCAGCTCGTGGTAAACGTGCACACCAAGCTGCAAAAGATAACAGTGCCTGCCGGTAAGTTCGAATGTTTTCGTCTGGACCCCGCGATTATCGGCGACGGGATCTTCAAGGCCAAAGAGGGGAAAATGCAGGTTTGGCTCACCAACGACGAACGAAAAATGCCGGTCTTGATCCGATCCAAAGTCGCCGTCGGTTCGTTCGATGCGGAACTCGAAAGTTACCAGCCCAAATGACCATGAGGATTTTTGACAGCTTCCGATTGAAAATGATAAGGGAAACGCGATGAGCACGCCGTTGATCAAATGGGTTGACCGGTTTAAAAATGTTCCCGTCCTGGTGGTGGGAGATTTGATGGTCGACAAGTCTTATCACGGTTCCGCCGAACGCATCTCTCCTGAAGCCCCTGTCCCCGTTGTCCATGTGCAAGAGAACAATTTTACGCCCGGCGGGGCCGGCAACGTGGTCAACAACCTGGCCGTTTTGGGCGCGCGGCCAACCTTGGTCTCCGTCCGCGGCGACGACGCCTCCGGCGACGAAATCGAGGCCGATCTGCGGCGCCGCGGCATCGACATCACGTCGCTGTTGGTCGACCAAAACCGTCCCACCATCACCAAACACCGCGTGTTCGCGGGCCATCAACAAGTGGCCCGGTTTGATTTTGAGAAGCGCAGCACCATGCCGGCCGATATCTGCGATGAGCTTTACTCCAATCTCGCCATGCTGATCCCCAAACAAAAGGCCGTGATCATTTCAGACTACGGGAAAGGAATTGTGACCCCCGAGCTCATCAAGACCTGTTTGCGTTCCGCGCAGAAACACCGCATCCCGGTCATTGTCGACCCGAAGATCGAGCATTTCATGCAGTACAAAGGCGTCGACTGCATCACGCCGAACACCAAAGAGGCGGTGGAAGGCATGCGCGCGTTCCCACCCAAGTCCGAAGCGGAACTGATCGACCTTGGTAAGAAAATTTTGAACAAGCTCAAGAGCCGTTCGCTGTTGATCACGCGCGGCGAAAAGGGCATGACGCTTTTTGAAGCGGGGAAAAAACCGCAGACGATCCCGACCTTGGCGCAGGAAGTCTACGACGTGACCGGCGCCGGCGACACGGTCGTGTCCGTGTTCTCGCTGTCGCGCGCGGTGGGAGCGCCTTATCTGGACGCGGCGCGCGTGGCCAACACGGCCGCGAGCGTGGTGGTGGCCAAAGTGGGGACCGCGGTCGTCACGCGCGAGGAGCTGGTAGAAAGGCTTGGTCGCCGCGCCGTTTGGCGACCTAAAAGCACATGAAATCCGTCGTCGGCGTGATCCCGGCCCGGTACGCGTCGACGCGGCTCCCTGGAAAACCGCTCGCAAATATTTTGGGCCGTCCGATGATTCAGTGGGTGTATGAGAAGGCCGCGAAGGCGTTGCCGCGCGTGGTGGTGGCGACCGATGACCGGCGGGTTTTGGAGGCCGTGAAGAATTTTGGCGGAGAAGCCGTCATGACGCCGGCATCGCTTGCGAGCGGCACCGAGCGCATGGCGTACGTGGCGCGGAAAATGCGCGGCGACTATTTTGTGAATGTGCAAGGTGACGAGCCGCTCGTGAACCCGAAGACCATCCGGGACGCGGCGGCCATGGCCATCAAAAAAAAGGCGATCGCGACCCCGGTAACGGACCTGGCGCCCGAGGATTTTCAGAACCCAAACGTGGTGAAGGTGGCGATCGGAAACGGCGGGCGGGCCATTTATTTTTCGCGCGCATCGATTCCGTTCCCGCGCGACGGCGCATCGCCTGAGAAGCCGCTGAAGCACCTCGGCGTTTACGCGTACCCGAAAAAAGATTTATTGCGATTCGTTTCAATGAAGCCCACAAAACTCGAGAAGACGGAGATGCTCGAGCAACTGCGGGCGTTGTACTACGGACTTCCAATCTATGTGGTCAAGACGGCCTACGATTCGGTGGGGGTGGATACCCCGGCGGACCTGCGGGCGGTCGAGGCGCGATTAAAACAAGGAGCAGCACAATGACGAAGTATATTTTTGTGACGGGCGGCGTGGTATCGTCGCTGGGGAAAGGCATCACCGCCGCGTCACTGGCGCGTTTGTTGAAAGCGCGCGGACTCAAAGTGACCATGATCAAACTTGACCCGTATTTGAACGTGGACCCGGGAACAATGAGCCCTTATCAGCACGGCGAAGTGTTCGTGACCGTCGACGGCGCCGAGACCGATTTGGACTTGGGCCATTACGAACGTTTTCTCGACCAGGACATGTCGCGCAACAACAACTGCACGACCGGCCAGGTCTATGACACGATCATCCAGCAGGAGCGCCGCGGCGAATTTTTGGGAAAGACCGTGCAAGTGATCCCGCACGTCACCAATGAAATCAAGCGCCGTGTGCGCCGCATTGCCGACGGGTTCGACGTGGTGATTGTTGAAGTGGGCGGCACCGTGGGCGACATCGAGTCACTGCCGTTCTTGGAAGCGATCCGCCAGATCCGTCTGGACGTGGGCCGCGACAACGTACTCTACGTTCACGTGACGCTGATTCCATACATCCGCGTGTCCGAAGAATTAAAAACCAAACCAACGCAGCACTCGGTTGGAAAATTGCGCGAGATCGGCATCGAGCCCGACATTTTGGTCTGCCGCACCGACCGCGAGTTGGACCGTGATTTGAAAGAGAAGCTCGCGCTTTTCTGCAGCGTCGTGCCGGAAGCGGTGATCGAAGCGCAGGACGTGAAAAGCATTTACGAAGTGCCGCTGATGTTTCATCGGCAAGGCATGGACGAGCAAGTGATGATGCTGCTACGTCAGCGCTGCGGCACCATCGACCTGGAGGATTGGCGGGAGTTGGTGGAAACACTGAGTTCCCCGCAGTCGCACGTGACCATCGCGGTCGCGGGCAAATACATCGGCGTCAAAGACGCCTACAAGTCCATTTCGGAAGCGCTGTTGCATGCGGGCGTGGCCAACCGCACCAAAGTTGAGGTCAAGTTCGTGGACGTGAACGGGCCTGACATGGAAGACGAACTGGCCGGCGTGCACGGTATTCTCATCCCCGGCGGCTTCGGCGACCGTGGTATCGAAGGAAAAATCAACGCGGCGCGCATCGCCCGCACGCACAACATCCCTTATTTCGGCATCTGCCTCGGCATGCAAGTTGCGGCCATCGAGTTCGCGCGCAATGTGGTCGGACTCAAACGCGCCAACTCGACCGAGTTCGACCAGCACTCGCCGCATCCGGTGATCAGCATGCTGGCCGAACAGAAGAAAATCAAAAACCTGGGCGGCACGATGCGGCTGGGCATTTATCCGTGCCAGCTCAAACGCGGCTCGCGCGCGTTCTCGCTTTACGGAAAACAATTGATACAGGAGCGCCACCGCCACCGCTACGAATTCAACAGCCGCTACCGCGCCGCGTTTGCCAAGAAAGGCATGAACGTGGTCGGCGAATACCGCAAAGACAAATTGCCCGAGATCATCGAACTCAAGGGGCATCCGTTCTTTGTGGGCGTGCAGTTCCATCCGGAATTCCAATCGCGTCCGCTGCGCGCGCATCCGATCTTCCAAGGGTTCGTGGCCGCAGCGCTTAAAAAAAGCATGGGTGGCGCATGAACAAAATCGTCTCCGCTGGCGGCGTCCGGTTCGGCAATCATCTTCCGTTCTCTTTGATCGGAGGCCCCTGCGTGATCGAATCAGAGCAGCACGCGTTCGCGGAAGCGGTGAAGCTGAAAGCGATCGCCAAGGCGCTGCGCATCCCGTACATCTTTAAAAGCTCTTACGACAAAGCGAACCGCTCATCGGTTAAGTCCTTTCGTGGGCCGGGTTTGCGTGAGGGGCTGCGGATTTTGTCGCGCGTCCGTTACGAACTGAAAGTGCCGGTATTAACGGACGTCCACACGGCCGAGGAGGCCACCGAGGCGGCGCAAGCGGTCGATGTGATCCAAATCCCCGCGTTTCTCTGCCGTCAGACCGATTTGCTTTTGGCCGCCGGCCGCTCGGGCGCGGTTGTGAACATTAAGAAAGGCCAGTTCATGTCGCCGTGGGAAATGAAGAACGCCATTTCGAAAGTGGAGTCCACCGGCAATCGGAATATTTTGCTGACCGAGCGCGGAAATTCTTTTGGTTACAACAATTTGGTTGTCGATATGCGCGGGCTCGCCATCATGAAAACATTCGGCTATCCAGTGGTTTACGACGCCACGCATTCGGTGCAGTTGCCAGGCGGACAGGGGCATTCCAGCGGCGGCCAGCGGGAATTTGTGATGCCGCTCGCGCGCGCCGCGACGGGACTTGGCGTTGCCGGGCTTTTTATGGAGATCCATCCCACGCCCGACAAAGCATTGTCCGACGGACCCAACTCCGTCCGCCTTTCCGATTTGAAGAGAATTTTGACCGGGCTGCGAAGAATTGACGCCGTTTCCAAAGAGGTGAAAGACGCGTGAAACCCAACAAAAACGACCCAAACAAAGAACGCCGGCAAAGCGACATCCCGGTGGCGGCCGTCGAGCCAACGTGGCAACCCACCTGGCGATGGCACGCGAAGGTGCTCGCGGTGATTTACGTGGTGCTGACGGGAGCTTATTTCGCGGTGTCATCGTTCCTGAGCCGCGTTCCGCCGCCCTACAAATTGCGCGAGGTCCCGAAAGAAATCACACCCTGGATGAAATAAATGACCTTGTCGAAGGCCCAATTCGTTAAACGGGCCAAACAGATCAAGTTGCTTGCGATGGACGTCGACGGTGTTTTGACCAACGGAGACATCCTCGTGCTCGAGTCCGGAGAGGAATTAAAAGTGTTCAACGCGAAAGACCGGCTGGCGTTGGCGCTTCTGCGCGAAACGGGCGCGCCGCTTTTAACGGCCTGGATCACGGGCCGCGCTTCGAACGCGGTCGCCATGAGCGCAAAAGATTTGGGAATAACGTTTCTGGTCCAGAAATGCGCGGAGAAGAAAGCGGCGCTCAAGAAAATCCTGGATGAGAAAGGACTTTCGTTCGAACAAGCGGCCTACATCGGCGACGATGTGATTGACTTGCCGGTCATGCGCGCGTGCGGGCTTTCCGCGTGCCCGATCGACGCGGTTCCGGACGTGCGGGCTATCGCCGGTTTTGTTTCAAAAGTTCCGGGTGGGCGCGGCGCGGTGCGCGACGTGTTGGAAACAATCTTGAGAGCGCAGGGAAAATGGGACGCATTGGCCCAATTGTTTTTTCACTGATCCTGGCGGTCTCCGTGATTGCTTGCCGTTCCAAAAAAACGGCCAGCAGCGTCGGAAACGGCGTGGCGGACATGGAATTTCAGTCCGAATTAAAAATGACAACGATGCATGTACAATCGTACGGTGAAAAGGGCCTCGAATGGGAAATGGAGGCGCCGTTTGGCGAGATGTTCAGCCGGAAAAACGTGATGCGCGTTGCGAACCTGACCGTGAGGCTTTTTGAAGGAGGAAACAAATCCACCGACATCAGCGCGGCCCAGGGCGTGATGTCGACGGGCCTTAACTCTGGTGTTAATGCCAACGACGGCCCCCAGCAAATTTTTGGCGTTAAACTCGAACCGGGCGATATGCACATGAGCGGCGATGTGGTGATCATTTCGACCGACGGCAGCAAGCTCACCACGGAATGGGCGCATTATCACAAGAAGACCGACATGATCACCTCGACCGCGCCCGTGAAAGTGGAGCGCCAGGATTCGATTACGTACGGCGTGGGCATGAGCGCGACCGCGGACATGTCGCGCGTGCACATTTACAACGAAACGCTCGTGATTCCCGAGCGGAAACCGCTATGAAACAAAAAAATGTCCCCCTCCCCGTCAGGGGAGGGGTTAGGGGTGGGGAATTCCCCCCTCCTGCCCTCCCCCCTTGCGGGGGGAGGAACCTTGCTTTTGTAGGTGTGCTTGTTTTTGTGTTGTGCACCGGCGTATCGCATGCCGCTGAGACCATCATCAAGGGCGGGCGCATGGAAATGATCAACAAAGGCGAGACCGTGGTGTTCACCGACGGAGTGAAGCTGGACCGCGGCACGGACCGCATGGAATCGCAAGAGATGCGCACGAACCAGTCGCGCGACAAAGTGTTTGTAAAGGGGAACGTGCGGTTGCAGCGCAACGTTAGCTCGACCGAATCCTGGAAAGGCTACGGGGACAGCGGGTATTACAGCACGAGCGAAGGCTCCGGCTATTTGCTGGGATCGAAAAAGCAACAGGCGAAGGTCGTCCGCACGGAGATCCTTACGTCGACATCGTCCCGTATCATCACGGTCGTGGCCGACCGCATCGATTTTTTCCGCGACGCGAAAAAAGCGTACGCCAAAGGTTCCGTTTATGGCACCACGGTGGACCCGGAGAACGGCGAAAAATACGATTTTTGGTCCGAGGAAGCAGACTTTGACGGCACAGCCAAGAAGATTGTTTTGTCGGGGCCGGTCCAGCCGCTGGTGATCCAGACGGCCGGCGCCAGCAAACGCACGTTGCGGGGGGACAAGATCGTTTATTTTACCGAGGAGAAACGGATGTACAGCGAAGGAAAGTCGCGGGCCGTCTTCAACAAATGAGCCTGATCGCGAAAAATCTGGAGAAGACCTACGGCAGCCGCCAGGTGGTCAAGGGGATATCGCTCGAAGTAAGCCCTGGCGAAATCGTCGGGTTGCTGGGTCCCAACGGCGCCGGCAAGACCACCACGTTCTACATGATCGTGGGCCTCGTGCAATCCGACAAGGGCACCGTCACCATGAACGGCAATAATTTAACGGGCCTCGCGATGTACCTGCGCGCCCGGTCGGGCCTGGGTTATCTCTCACAGGAGCCTTCGATTTTCCGCCAGCTGTCGGTCGAAGACAACTTGCGCGCAATTCTCGAGCATCAAGCGGGTTCCAAGGCCGAGAAGGAGAAGCGGGTCGACACGCTGTTGGATGAATTCGGTCTCACGCGTTTGCGCAAACAGATGGCCTCCACGCTCTCCGGCGGAGAAAAACGCCGCTGTGAGATCGCGCGCGCTCTCACCACGAACCCCGAAATTTTGCTGTTGGACGAACCGTTCGTCGGCATCGACCCGATCACCGTGTCCGATATCCAAGGCATGCTGCAGGCGTTGAAAAAACGCGGGCTCGGCATTTTGATTTCGGACCACAACGTGCAAGCGACGCTGGAGATCGTCGACCGCGCGAGCATTGTGTTCGAAGGACGCATCCTGACCGAGGGGACTTCCGACAAGTTGCTCACCGATCCCGAGGCCCGCCGCGTTTACCTTGGCGAAAAATTTAAAATTTAATACGATCCGTGAGCCTTTCGACGGAAAATCAAATAACTGCGGGTGCCATGAAAGTCCTTGAATTTCTCGATCGCTCAGCCATTTGTCTCGATATAAAAAGTGCCTCAAAACAAGAAGCCATTGCCGAGTTGTGCCAGGTCCTTCAAACCAACGGCAAAATAAAAAACGCGGAAACCGTGATAGGCGCGTTGATGGAGCGTGAAAAACTCGGCTCGACCGGAATCGGACAAGGCGTCGCCATCCCCCACGGAAAATCGGATTCCACTCCCACCTTGGTGGGCGCGCTGGGGATCTCCCGCAAAGGCGTCCAATTCGAATCTCTCGACGGCGAGCCGGTCCATGTGATCTTCATGTTGATCGCGCCCAACGACTCCAGCGGCCAGCATCTAAAAGCTCTCGCCCGCGTCTCCCGCCTCCTTAAAGACAAATTTTTCCGCCAAGCCATCAAAGAAGCCAAACAATCCGAAGAAATTGAAAAAATCATCCGCGAAGAAGACGAGTACTAGGAGTGAGCGAGCTTACACTCAAAGAATTTTATGAGTCCTGCGGCCATGAGCTGAAACTCGATTGGGTCGCCGGAAAAAACGGCGCCAACCGCGTCGTGAATGTCAGTGAAGTAAACCGTCCCGGTCTTTCCCTCGCAGGCTATTTCGAATATTTCCGCCCCGAGCGCATCCAGATTTTTGGCCAGGGTGAATACGCTTACCTCCAAACGCTTGACAATGCCCGCCGTCTGGCGATGCTTGGCAAAGTTTTTTCGTTCAAAGACCTTCCCTGCGTCATTTTGACGCACAGCCACGAGCCCACCGCCGAGATCCTCGAGCAATCGAACCGCAACAACATTCCCGTTTTTGTCACCGAGTTGACGACCGCGCACCTGGTGCGCGAACTGTCCGTTTATCTCGAAAAACGTCTCGCGCCGATGGTGATGATGCACGGCGTGTTGACCGTCGTTTACAGCTTGGGCGTGTTGATCATGGGAGATTCCGGCAGCGGCAAGTCCGAGTGCGGGCTCGAACTGGTCAAACGCGGGCACATTTTGGTTTCGGACGACGTCGTGGAAGTGCGCCATCATCCGGGCGACGTGCTGATCGGATCGGCGGGGCCGCTGCTCAAGCATTACATGGAAGTCCGCGGGCTCGGCATCATCGACGTGAAACAGGTCTTTGGCGTGAGCTCGGTCAAAGAGAACGCGCGCATTGAGCTCGTGGTCAAGCTCGAGACGCAAAAGGGCGACGGCGATTACGAACGGATCGGGCTGGAAGACAAAACCACCAACATTTTGGGCGTGCAAGTGCCGGAAGTGGTCTTGCCGCTGCGCCCCGGCCGCAACGTGGCCGTGCTCTTGGAAGTCGCGGCCTTGAACCAGCGTTTAAAGCAGGAAGGCGTGTTTGCCGCCCGCGACTTGAACGAGAAGCTCATCAACAAAATCGCTGAAGGCCAGAAGGGAGCCAAAGGCTGAGCGAGACGCTGCATTGCATTATTGTCACCGGTCTCTCCGGCGCGGGCCGGTCGGTGGCCTTGGGCGCGTTGGAAGACCTTGGCATCTTCTGCGTCGACAACCTTCCGCTGCAGCTCCTCCCCAAACTCGCCGACCTCTACCATGAAAGCGGCATCCGTCTAAAACAGATCGCGGTCGGCATCGATGTCCGCATCGGCGCGCTGCTCGATGAAATAACCAAGTCGCTCCAAGATTTGTCACGCCGCGGAATCACCTATCAGGTCTTATTTCTAGAGGCCGACGACGCGGTCCTCACGCGCCGTTTCTCGGAAACCCGGCGCCGTCATCCGCTGGGCGCTTCCATTTTGGGCGGTATCCGCGAAGAGCGCCGACGCACCAAGGCCATCCGTCAGATTGCCGATCGCATCATCGACACCTCGCACACAAACCCGAATGAGCTGAAGGGAATTCTCAGCCGGGCTATCCGCACCGAGAAATCGCGCAAAATGGCGATCACGGTGACGTCGTTCGGTTACAAGTACGGCATCCCGATCGATGCCGACATCGTGTTCGATGTGAGGTTCCTTCCGAACCCGAATTACATACCGAGCATGAAAAACCTGACCGGCCTCCATCAGCGGGTATCCAAGTTTGTATTATCTCAGCGCTTGACGAAGAAGTTCCTGGATTCCGTCAAGAACATGCTGGATTTGACCATCCCACAATACGCCAACGAAGGAAAAAGTTACCTGACGGTGGCGATCGGTTGCACGGGCGGGCATCATCGCAGCGTGGCGTTGGCAGAAGTCCTGAAAAACTATTTGGCGATGAAGCGGTTCCCTACCCGCGTTGTTCATCGCGACATTGGAGTTTAAAAACCCCCATGATTGGAATACTGATCCTTACGCATGGCGCGTTCGGCGAAGACATGCTGAAGACCGCTTGCGGCATTATGCACGAGTCGGAAAAAATCGCGGCGCTGAACCTGTCCCGCCGTCTGGATTTCCCGACGCTGCGCAAGCGTGTATCGGAGACGATCACCGGTCTTAACGCCGACGGGGGCGTGCTGGTGCTGATTGACGCGTACGGCGGCACGTCGTACAACACGACGCTTCCGCTGATGAATGTCCACCCGATTTCGCTTGTGACCGGCGTTAACTTGCCCATGGTGCTCTCCGCTTTGACCAACCGCCACCGCATGACACGCGACGACCTCGCCCGCAAAGTGTCCGAAGACGCCAAAAAAACCATATCCGTTTTGTCCGGGACCAACGTCCCCACCAATTGAAAATGATCGAAAAAGACTATGTCATCAGCAATCGTCTGGGGCTGCACGCACGCCCCGCGTCGCTATTTGTGAAAACGACGAGCCGGTTCACGAGCTCGGTCAAGATCGTAAAAGACGAGCGTGAGATCGACGGCAAGAGCATCATGGGCCTGTTGATGCTGGCCGCCGGCCCCGGCACCACGCTTAAGATCAAGGCCGACGGACCCGATGAAACGCTCGTGCTGGCCGCGCTCGATGATTTGTTTAACCGCCGTTTTGACGACGATGGGGAAGGGGAGTAGCGCGTGAGCGAGAACGACACACCCACCATTCTGCGCGGCGTCGCCGCCTCCGATGGTATCGCGATCGGCCCGGCCTTCATCATGGAGGACGAGGACGTAGCGGTCCCACGCTGGGACGTCCCCAAAGACCGCATTAAGAGCGAAGTCGCGCGCTTCCGTTACGCGCTCGGCCGCACCAAAGACGAAATGATGTCCATCCACGGAAAAGCGCTGAAAGTGTTCGGCAAGTCCCACGCAAAGCTGATGGACGCCTACCTGCTGATCCTCAACGATCCTTTCTTAAACAAAGACGTGATCAAGATCATCGAGACCAGCCACGTAAACGCCGAATTCGCGTTGACCCAGGTCATCGACCGCACCATCAAGGTCATGGAGAATTTTGAAGACGAGTATTTCCGCGACCGGAAGTACGACATCCTGGACGTCGGCCACAAGATTTTGCGCCACTTGATGGGCCACGAGAAGAAAACGCTGCATTCGATAACCGAACCTTCGATTGTGCTCGCGCACAACCTGACGCCCACCGACACCATGAATTTGAAGGACCATTTCGCGATCGGTTTTGCCACAAACATTGGCGGCAAGACGTCGCACGCGGCGCTCTTGGCGCAATCCATGACGATCCCGGCTGTGGTCGGTATGCGGGACGTCACGAGCCGCGTTCGCACCGGCGACCTCGTGATCGTCGATGGTCATGAAGGCGTCGTCATCGTCAAACCGGACGAAGCCACGCTGGCGCGCTACAAGGCCGACCAGAAACGGCGCATGGACGAGACGCGCCGGCTCGAAAAACTGCGCGACCTTCCCGCCCAGACCAACGACGGCCACCGCATCACGCTCGCGGCCAACATCGAAACGTCGGACGACGTGAAGGTGGCGCTCGAGCATGGCGCCGAGGGCATCGGCCTTTTCCGCACCGAATTTTTGTTCCTGAACCGCAAGTCCGCCCCGACCGAAGAAGAGCAATATCAGAGTTACCGCCGCGCCGTGCGTGCCTCCATTCCGTACCCGGTCATTGTGCGCACGCTCGACATCGGCGGCGACAAAATGACGGGTCTGGGTCTCGACGGTGTTTCGCCTGAGAGCAATCCATTCTTGGGGCTGCGCGGCATTCGCTTGTGCCTCAAGTTTCCCGAAATTTTTAAGACGCAATTGCGCGCCATATTGCGCGCGTCGGTGGATGGAAAAATCAAGATCATGTACCCGATGGTTTCGGGTCTTGACGAACTGCGCGCTGCGAACTCCATTTTGCAGGAAGTGAAAAGCGAAATGCGCGCGAACCAGATCCCGTTCGATGAAACCATGGAAGTCGGCATGATGGTCGAAGTGCCGTCGGCCGCGCTCATTGTGGACATTCTTGCGCGCGAAGTGGACTTCTTCTCGCTCGGCACCAACGATTTGATCCAATATTCGCTCGCGGTCGACCGCGTAAACGAAAATGTGGCGAACTTGTATCAACCGCTGCACCTGGCGGTGCTGCGCCTCATTGACCAGACGGTAAAGGCCGGGCACAACATCGGCAACAAGTGGGTCGGCGTTTGCGGCGAGATGGCTTCCGAGCCCGAGCTTGTGCCGATATTGATCGGCCTCGACATCGACGAAATTTCCGTGGCGCCCAGCGCGGTGCCGAAAGTGAAGGAAGTGATCCGTTCCAGCAGTTACGCCGATTGCGTTCGGCTCACGCGCGACGTGATGAACGCTTCCAGCATGGAATCCGCGCAGCGGATTGTCCGTCTCTTCGCCCACCAGCCGCGCCATGTGCCGGTCCTGCCGACTGTTCCCTAAGTTCCTAGCGCCATGCCCGACAACATCCGAAACTTCTGCATCATTGCGCACATCGACCACGGCAAATCCACGTTGGCCGACCGTCTGTTGGAATTGACCGGGACCGTGGCCATCCGCGACATGCGCGGCCAAATCATGGACGGCATGGAGCTTGAACGCGAGCGCGGCATCACCATCAAAGCCAAGTCTGTGCGCATGAACTACAAGGGAATGACCCTCAATTTAATTGATACCCCCGGGCACGTGGACTTCACATACGAAGTGTCGCGCGCGTTGAACGCGTGCGAGGGCGCGCTGCTTATCGTGGACGCGAGCCAGGGAGTGGAAGCGCAGACCATGGCGAACGCCACCTTGGCGTCGGACGCGGGCCTAAAAATTATTCCCGTCATCAACAAGATCGATTTGCCGGCGGCCGACCCGGACCGTGTGCACATGGAAATTTTTGAGATTCTTGGGATTGAAGAAGACCCGCTTAAAATCAGCGCCAAGACCGGCAAGAACGTTCAAGACGTGTTGGACGCCATCGTCAACCGCATCCCTCCGCCCGACGGCGAGGCCGACGGCCCGGTGTCGGCGCTCCTGTTTGATTCGGTGTTCGACGTGTTTCGCGGCATCATCATTCACGTGCGGATGCGCCAGGGGGAATTCCGTGTCGGCGACAAAGTCCGGTTCATGGCGACCGGCGACGAATTTGTTGTGGAAGAACTTGGGCACCTCATCATGAAACTGCAGCCGGCGGAAAAATTGTCGGTGGGAGAAGTGGGATACATGATCTTGGGGATCCGCGACGCCGGCCAGGTGCATATCGGTGACACGGTCACGTCCGTGGCGAAACCCACCAACATTCCTTTGCCGGGTTACCATGAAGTGAAACCCTTCGTGTTCTGCGGCATGTTCCCGATCAACTCGAGCGACTACCCCGCTTTGAAATCCGCGCTCGAAAAACTCCACCTGACCGACAACTCCTTTCAATACGAGCCGGAAACATCCACCGCGTTGGGGTTTGGTTATCGCTGCGGATTTTTGGGACTGCTGCACATGGACATTATCCGGCAGCGGCTTGAGCGTGAATTTGATTTAAATCTCATCATCACGGCACCCAACGTGGTCTACCAGGTGAAAGACATCAAAGGGAAGATTTCGGAGATCCACAACCCGTCGGATTTCCCGGAGTCCGGCCAGGGGAACGAGGTGCTCGAGCCTTACGTGAAGGCGACCATCCTGACTCCGTCGGAATACATGGGCGCGCTCATGCAGCTCTGCCAGGACCGCCGCGGCGTGATGATCGATATGAAATACGTGACCACGACCCGCGTGCGCCTGCAATACGATTTGCCGCTCGCCGAAATCGTGGTCAACTTTTTTGATCAGCTGAAGTCGATGTCGCGCGGTTACGCTTCGTTCGACTATGAGCCGATCGGTTATTTGCCCGGCGAGTTGGTGAAATTGGAAATTCTTGTCGCCGGTGAACCGCTCGATGCTTTGTCGTATGTTGTGCACAAGGCCAACGCGTATGCGTGGGGCCGCCGCATCACCGAAAAAATGAAAGACTTGATCCCGCGCCAGATGTACGAAGTGCCGCTGCAGGCGCGCATCGAAGGCCGCATGATAGCGCGTGAGACCGTGCCCGCCATCCGCAAAGACGTGTTGGCCAAATGTTACGGCGGCGACATTTCGCGCAAACGAAAACTTCTTGAGAAACAGAAAGAGGGAAAGAAACGCATGAAACAGTTCGGGACCGTCGAAATCCCGCAAGAGGCGTTTCTGGCCGTGCTCAAATTGTCGGACGAGAACAACTAGGAGAACAAAATGGAAGGACGGCTTTTTTTCTTATCAATTTGGTGCGGCATTTACGCCTACCTGATACGTCTTGCCTCGCGAAAGGACAATTTCCTGGAACGCCCGGCTGTTTTGATGGCGATGAACAGTCTTTTCTGGATGACGTTCGCCGCCATGATCGGCATGCTGGCGGCCAGCTACTCCGAGCGCATCGACCAGACCACGCGGTACTCCGTCATGTTTGGCGGCATAGGCCTATTGATCGGCGCTGGACTTGGGTTCTGGCGTTCGCGGACGCCCGAGGCGCGCGAAGCGTTGATCAAAGACAATCTGGAATGGGCCGACACCGGGTTCTCGGCGATCCTGCTTGCGTCGGTGGTGATGTTCTTCGTTGTCCAGGCCTTTAAGATCCCGTCGGGCTCCATGCGTATGACGTTCGTTGAAGGGGACCATTTGTTCGTGAACAAGTTCATCTATGGATTGCCGATCCCGTTCGCCGAGAAAAAAGTCCTTCCGATCCGAAAAATCAAGACGGGCGATATCGTTATTTTTAAATTCCCGGCGAAGAACAAAGACAACCCGCATTACGGAAAAGATTTCATCAAACGCTGCATCGCGTTGGAGGGGCAGAAGGTTCAGATTGTAAACAAGCGACTTTACCTGGACGGATTGGAGCAGGTGGAGCCTTTCAAGCAGCATGTTGAAAGCGCGGTGTACGCGGCCTCCGACTATCCGGAAAAGGAATTTCAGCACAAGTGGGAAACCGGTTTGTTTGAAGGCCTGGCCGGAAACGAAATCCGCGATAACTTCGGACCCGTGATTGTGCCGCCAGGTCACATTTTTGTCATGGGGGACAACCGGGACCGCTCGTTCGACTCGCGTTTCTGGGGCCCTCTAAAAATGTCCGCGGTCAAAGGTCGCGCCTGGCTGCTCTACTGGCCGCTTAACAGGTTCCGCTTGCCGAAATGACCGGGCTTTATCTTCACATCCCGTTCTGCGACGCGAAGTGCCACTACTGCGACTTCGTCACGTTTACGGACCGCCATTCCCATATTGATACGTACCTCAACGCGTTAACGGCGGAGTTAACGCGTTACCGCGGCACCGCCATTGAAACGCTTTTCATCGGCGGCGGCACGCCCACCGTGCTTTCGCCGGAACAAATCAAGTTCCTGCTCGACGCTGTTCATTCCACCTTTGATACATCCGGTCTTGTTGAGGCCACCGTGGAAGCGAACCCCGAAAGCGCCACGCCGGAGCGGCTGACCGCGTTCCGCGCGGGCGGCATCAACCGGTTGAGTTTTGGCGTGCAAACCACCAACAACCTTCTTCTCGAAAAGCTGGGCCGCCTGCACAACCGTGAGCGGTTCTTCCAGGTATACGAATCGGCGCGCGCGCTGGGTTTCGACAATATCAATGTCGACCTGATGTTCGGGCTTCCGGGGCAAATGCTGGAGAATTGGTGGCACACATTGCGGGAAATTGGCGCGCTCAACCCCGAACATATTTCGGCTTATGCATTGAAAATTGAACCCGGCACGAAACTCGCGGCCACGAAATTTGAAGTCGACGGCGACTTGGAGGCGGACATGTATCTGGCCGCTTCCGAATTCCTCGGCAAGCGTGGTTATGAGCACTACGAAATTTCCAATTTTGCAAAGCCGGGCCGTGAGGCGAAACACAACCTGCTCTATTGGGAAAACAAAAATACCATTGGTGCCGGTGTTTCGAGCGCCAGTTACATCGACGGCAAGCGCTTCAAGAACACCAAACATTTGCAGACCTATATGGATTTGGCGCTGGCGGGAAAGTCCGCGGCCGAGGAAGAATCTTCGCTGGAAACGGCCGAGCAGGAGCGCGAATCGGTGATGCTCGCGCTCCGGCTCAAAAAAGGCGTCGACGCGGCCGTGATGGCCCGTATGAATGCGCCGCTCGCCGAGACTTTCATCGGCCGAGGTCTGGCCGTGCAGGAAAAAGGTATGTATAGTCTCACGCCCAAAGGTTGGTTGTTGTCGAATATGCTGTTTCAACAATTCGTCTAGGAGAAAACAAAACGCCCTATGCCCCAAGCACCGTCTTGTTTGGCCCCGCTTAAAAAAGCCCTTTCCGTCATCATTCCCGCATACAACGAAGCGAACGCGATCACGAAGGTCGTTAATGAATTAAACGCCGCGTTGAAACCGTCCGGTTGGACCTACGAAATCATCGTCATCGACGATTGCTCCAAAGACGGCACCGCCGAGATCGCCGAAAAAGCCGGCGCGCGCGTAATTTCACATCCCAAAAACATGGGCTATGGCGGTGCGCTTCGCACCGGAATTGAACACTCCTCCCACGATTGGATTGCCACGATCGACGCCGATTGTTCCTATCCGCCTTCGGAGCTTCCGAAACTTTTTCCGTTCGCCGACAAACACGATATGGTGGTCGGCGCGCGCCAAGGCAAACAATATTGGGGCAGTGTTTTTAAGCATCCGGCGCGGCTTATATTCCTCGCGATCGCGCAATTTGTGGTGGGGTACCGGATCCCGGATGTGAATTCGGGATTGCGCATGTTCCGCAAATCCATCGTGGTTGAAATGTTGCCGCGCCTCTGCCGCGGTTTTTCGTTTTCGACCACGTTGACGCTGTCGTTTCTCAGCAGTTACCGCTTTGTCCATTTCGAACCAATCGAATATCTCTCGCGCGTCGGATCGAGCAAAGTGCGTTACTTTCGCGATACGCTGCGCACGTTGCAACTGATGGCGGAAACAATCGTGTATTACAACCCGCTCAAGGCCGGGGTCCTGCTCATGCTGTTTCCTTTCGCCCTCGGTGTGTTTTCGTTCCTGTTTTCAATTTGGGACGGGAACGCTCCCTGGTTTTTCTTTTCCTGCCTCATGTTCTGCTTCTCACTGGTGTTTGTCGGGCTCGGTTTCGTGCTGTTCCTGATATCACACTCTCCCGACAAAGCACGTCCGGCGCATTGAAGAAAAAAGCTGTTGCTCCGGCGTCCGTGGCCACACCCCCGGCGTGGAAATCGGTGGCCATCTGGGTCGCGCTCGCATGGCTCATCTTCATCGCGTTTAAATTCGAACAGAAATATCCCAATTCGCTCGACCCGATGTTTGATTTTCTTGGCGGTTGGGCCGATTTCTCGTTTATGCCGTTTGTCCGCGCCGCCGCCGGATACCTTCAATCTCTTTTCATCTATATGCTTGTGCTCGCCGCTGCTTTCTCGGCCGGAACGTTGGCCCTCAATAAATTTTTAGAAGAAACAGCGCCGTTTGTGGTCCGGACGGTGCTATCGCTCGCGGTGGGACTCATCGTTCTCTCGATGTCGACCGCGGCCATTGGCTTTCTCGGCCTGCTGAAACCTCCGGTTCTATTTGGATGGTTGGTCCTGGTGACGGTCGCCGGAATAATTTTGGCGAAAGGCCGGTGGCAAACAATGGTTAATGAGGTCAAGTCGGCGAAATATCTTTCGCTGGTCGATTCCCCGGCGAAATTTCTGGTGTTCTTTTTATCCGCTTTGGCGTTTCTCATGGCGTTTGTGCCGGAGATTTTTTACGACTCCTTGGTCTACCACTTGGGCCTTCCGCAGATGTTCATTAATGAAGGACGCATTCTGGACACGCCGAACGTCTATTTCTCGCGATCACCCATGCTCATGCACATGCTCTACACACTCGCCGTGGGCCTCGACGGCGGCAGCACGGTGGCCAAGCTCATCAATTGCACGTTTCTCATGATCGGCGTCACGGGCGCGTTTGTGTTGTGCGCGCAGCTCGGCTGGAAAAAGGCCGCGCCCTGGGCCGCGCTGGTTTATTTGGCGGTGCCGATCGTGAATATGAATGTATGGACCACCGCCGTTGATTCGGCCATGGGCGGCATCTTCGCGTTATCCGTTTATTGCTTGTTGCAATGGAAACAGAGCGAACAAAAAATCTTTTGGGCGGCGTTGGCAGGGCTTTTTGCCGGCGCGGTTTTCTCCATGAAATATCCAGGGCTCATGGTCACCGTATTGATGGGGGGAATGTTGCTCTTGTTGTCGGTGCGGCAACTTAAAGAGCGCCGCATTGTGAAGTCGCTGGCCGTTTTTTCGTTGCTCGCCGTGGCGGTGGTGGCGCCGTGGCTGGTCCGCAATTATGTCTGGACCGGCAACCCGGTCTATCCCATCGCGGCCGGCATTTTTGAAAGCCGCAACATGAATCACGAAAAGATGAAGAACGAGAAGAACATCACAAAACGTTCCAAGCCGCAGTCGCTTCAAGAGCTCGTGACCTATCCCTGGCGGCAAACGTTCCTCGAGATTTCCAATTTCAACTTCATAGGGCCCATGATGCTGGGGCTTTTGCCGCTGTTGCTTTTCCTGCCGTTCAAGGAACCCGCGGTGCGGATTTTGGCCGGCATCACGTTTGGTTATTTCTTTCTCGAGCTCCAAGCGCTAGGGGAACTGCGCTACATCATGCCGGGGTTTTTATTGCTCGGTGTCCTGCTTGCGGGCGGGATGTCGGTGGCAGCCGAGACTTATCCACTATGGGGCGGTATTTTTAAGACGGCCTTGATTGGCGTGGCCCTTTACCACCTTGTCTGGATATTTCAGACGCAGGGTCGTTACCTGTCCGTACCGCTTTTGCTTGGCAAACAATCGCGCGCCGATTATTCGGCCACCATGCACAACGGCCTTAACCTCTGGCCATGGAACCCCATGATGGAAGATTTAAGGAGGTTGCCGGAACCTTGCCGTGTTTACATCCTCGGCAACGAGCAGGTGTTTGGTTTCCCAAGGCGGTTCTGGTATTCCAGCGTTCACGATTGGACGCCGCTCGTTCTGTGGGCCAACGAAAGCAAAGACACATCGGAACTCCTTGAAAAAATGAAGGCTGAAGGTTTTACGCATTTGCTCCTGAACGCGCCGGAAGCGATGCGCTTGGCCGGATACAACCTTTTTCCATGGACCGGCCAGGGAAAGAAAGTGTTTACCGATTTTGCGAACGGCCATCTAAAGTTGGTCAGCGTGAAACCCATCGCCGGTTATGACAACTCGTTGTTCCTTTTTGAGATCCAAGACCGCGTCGACAGTCCTCATCCGTTCGGCGACTTCGGTATTTTCTTCGGAAAAATTTAC
This sequence comes from uncultured Elusimicrobia bacterium, assembly GCA_964405835.1. Lineage (GTDB taxonomy): Bacteria > Elusimicrobiota > Elusimicrobia > F11 > F11 > JAJVIP01. The sequence goes on from CAYOPN010000021.1 coordinate 28,074, forward strand.
AATCTGGCCGCCGCATGAGCGATAAAAAGAAAACATTAATACTGGGCGCTGGCGCCACCGCGCTCGCGTCGGCCGTGCGTCTCACACAGCACGGAAAAAACGTGAAGATGATCGAACGCCTGCCGTGGGCGGGCGGCCTCTGTCAAACCTATCAACGCGGTCCGTTCGCGCTTGACTTGGGTCCTCACCGCTGGACGCCGCACACCAAGGAGGTCTACGATTTCGTCAACAAACTCTTGGACGGCGACCTTCTCACGGTCCATTACAAAGCGCAGATTTGGCTCGGCGACCGCTTCGTGGCCTATCCGTTCAAATTGGGAAATCTGCTCAAACAAATTCCGCCGGCCATGTCGATTAAGCTCGTTGCGACGTATTTGGCCGCCATCCTTAATTCTGAAAAAACGGGAGAGCGGACCTACGACGAATGGGTGATGAACCATTTCGGCAGCGAAGTGACGCGTTTGATTTTCCGGCCGCTCATCGGAAAAGTGTGGGGCACGCCGCTTCCGCAACTGGCCGCGCGTTTCGCGCGCCAGCGCATCGCGATCGCGAGCCTCTGGGAAATCGCGCGCGAAGTATTGACCGGCCGCCGCCCCAAGAAATTCCGCTCCGAGTTCTATCCGGACAATTGTTTCCTCTACCCTCCCAAGGGTTTCGGCCACATCATGAACCGCATGACCGAGGAATACAAAAAGGCCGGCGGGGAATTGCTGGTGGATTCCACGGTGAAAGAAATCCAGATGGAGGGGAACCGCGTCAAGTCGGTGACCTATGAAAAGGGTGGGGAACTGTACGTGGAGCAAGACCCGGATTTTGTGATCACCACGATCCCGATCCAATATTTTTTTGAAATCGTGAAGCCCAGGCCCGCACCGGAAGTCCTCGCCGCGGCCAAGGCCCTTAAGACCCGCAAGCTGATCCTGCTTTATCTGGTCCTGAAAATGGACCGCTTCTCGGAAAACACGTCGCTCTATTTCCCGTCCGGGGAATTCCCGTTCGGTCGCGTGTGGGAACAGAAAAACCACAGTGCGAAAACGGTGGACGTGCCCGGCAAGACCGTGCTGGGGTTGGAGATGCCCTGCTGGGAGTCGGAGGACATCTGGAAAGCGGACGACAAAACCATTTTTGAGAAGGCCATCCAGCCGCTGGAGAAACACGGCCTCTTAAAACGCTCGGACGTGGAGGAATATTCCACTGTTAAACTGGGATCTGTCTATCCGGTGTGGGACGTGGACTTCGAGAAAAACCTCGGCGTGTTGCTCAACTACGAAAGCCAGATCGAAAACATCATCTTCAACGGCCGCCCCGGCCTGTTCTTCTACAACAACCTGCACCACTCCCTCGACATGGGCTTCCGCGCCGCGGACCACGTCCTCTCCGGAAAACCAAAACGCGATAAGTGGGAAATCGATTCCAAAGCTTTTGAAGAGTTTGCGTTGGTTGAATAAATGCCGAGTTTGTAAATCGATCCTGGACTGTTGAATCGGCTATACTCCGAAAAATGGATTCCGTTCATCAATTAATTCGAGAAGCGGCGAAGAAAAGGATTCTTTTCCTGCCTCATGCAGTTCGCCAGATGTCCAGAGTTGATCGGATGATTAGCCCAGCTAATGTTAGAAGGGTCATTGAACTGGGCGAAATTATTGAAAAATTATCCTGATGATCCCAGAGGGCATAGCTGTCTTTTGTTTGGAAATGATGAGGATTCGAGGCCGGTTCATGTGGTGTGCGCGCCCAAGGACGATTACTTAGCCATCATCACCGCTTATATTCCGTCAAGCCAAGAATGGGAGAGTAATTTTAAGAGGAGAAAAACATGAAATGTATTCAGTGCAAAGGAAATATGGAGCGTAAAACGGCGCCTTTTCATGTTGACCGGAAAGGCTATCACCTGGTCCTTGATGCTATCCCCGCATGGGTTTGCTCTCAATGTGGCGAGGTGTATTTCGAAGAAATGGAAGTTGAATCCATTCAAAATGTGGCGCGAGCCCTAGATACCCAAACATCAAAACTGGCCAAATCGGCATAAATAAGCAGCATCTCAACTATTAATTAACCAGCATTAAGCCGAGTCCCGGATCACCAGCTCCATCGGGATAAATTTCGATACCGGCCCGTGTACTCTTCCTTCGATCAGGTCCAGCAGCAACTTTGTTCCTTCTGCGGCCATTTCAAACGATGGTTGTTTGACCGTTGATAGGCGCGGGTCCAATAACTCTCCCAATTCCAGCCCGTCAAATCCCATAACGGCCACGTCCTGGGGGCAGCGCAGCCCTAAAATCCGCAGGCCCTTCATGATCCCGATGGCGGTTTCATCGTTCGCGCAGAAAACCGCGGAGGGTTTTGGCCCGTTTGGACCGAACAGCTCCATCGCCACTTGAATTGCGCGCTCCAACGGGTAAAGGTTCCGTTTGTCCGTCTGCAAGGAAGGCGGATGAAGCGCGCGTTCTTCCTCGAGATTCACTTCTGTTTCAATAATTAAGGAAGGGTCCATTTTCAAGTGATGGTCCTTAAACGCCAGTTTGTACCCTTCCATGCGGTCACGGGAATCCGTGACGACCGGGGCTTGATGGACCATCGCGATTTTCTTGTGTCCCTTCCTTATTAAATAGGAAACGGCCTGGCGCGCGGCCTTCACATTGCTTGAATAGAGCGAGCTGAAGCGCGATTTTTCCTTGGGTTCAAGTCCCATCACCACCACCGGTTTTGTCCATTTGGACAGAAAAGATTCCGGGATGAAGCGGGATTCGTGGATCCCAATGTCCCACAGAGATGACACGAGCAGGCCGTCCACGCGGCTGTCCCGGATTTGCTGGTCGAGGTCCATCCGTTGGCTTCCTTTGGGAATGACAATTAATTTGCAGCCGTATTCCCGCTGTTCTTCCAGCACTTTGTAAACGCCGGCCAGCGATTTATCGAGATGGTCGTTAAAGAAGAACGATTCAAAGGTCGTGGGAAGGATAACGCCGATGTTATGGGTCTTGCCGGTGAGTAGTTCCCGCGCGGTCTGGTTGGGGGTGAAACCGTGTTTTGCCGCGTATTTGCGTATCTTTTCGCGTACGGACGGGGAGATCAGATGCTGCTTGGCCGGGTTAAGCGCCCGGGAAACGGTGGAGGCGGAGACCTTTAATTTGGCGGCGATATCGTCAATTTGCATGCTGGCCAATTATGCAATCCATTGCAAACATTTACAACAAATTTACAAGATCTTAAGGAGAAATTAAGGTGGTGCCGTTAAGATATAGCTAATGCAAACGATTGCACAAAGCATCCGTTACGTTCTCGCCGTTATTCTTCTCTGCACGAACGTCCTCTTCGCGCACCAAGTGGAAACTTCCATTTGGCGGGAGAGGAAGCTGGCGCTGTCAGCGCTCGTCATTCCCGCGAAGGCGGGAATCCAGTCTTCGAGCCGCCTTCGTACCGGAACGGCCAGTACGTCCCGACACAATGTCGATAGTGGAACGGGACACGGGAATGACGGCTTCAAAAAACCTACTGTCGTTCTGATCCAAGATGTCCACATGAATGCCGAAGCCCAAGAAAGCATTCGCCAAACGTTAGTGGACCTTATTCAAAAGAAAGAAGTGGCGCTGGTGGGACTTGAAGGCGCGTTTGGTCCGTTGGATTTCTCCGGATTCCAGACTTACGAGGACCAACCCTCGGTCCGCGCCGCCGCTGACTTTCTATTAAAAGAGAAGGTTATCCCGGGCGCCGTGCACGCCGGCCTTACCGCGGGAAGCAAGGCCCCCGTATTTGTGGGGGTTGATGATCGCCAGCACTATCAAGCGAATGTGGAGGCCTATAAGAATTCCGTCGGTTTGGCGGGGACCGCCAAGGTGGACCTCGCATTGCGTGAACGTGCGTTGGCTAAGAAAATTCGGGAAACGTATTCGCCCCGTTTGAGGTCATTTGACGCCGATGTCCGCGCTTATCGTTCAGGAAAATTGGAATTCGGCGCTTATGTGAAGAGGCTGGCCAGGGAATGTTCTTCCGTCCCTCCGGCGACCGCGCTTTTCTTGTCCGCTCTCCAAAAAGAAAAAGAGCTCAATTTCTCCCAGATTGATTCCGAGCGTTCGCAGCTGCTGCATTCCTTGGTCCCGAAACTCGACAAGAAAGGATCTTCCGATCTTCTTGATTTGAGTCAGCAATATCGCACCGGCGATGTCACGCCCGTCCAATTTTTTGAACGAGTAGCAAACCTTTGCCGGAAAAAAGGCCTACCCCTTTCCAAATATCCATCCCTGATCGCGTACATGGAATATGTGGCCTTGGCGGACCGGTTGGATGTGTCGGCGGTCCTGTCTGAAACGAAGAAAATGGAAGACAGCGCCTATAAATCCCTGGCCCGCACAGAACCGGAGCGCCGACTTGTGGAAAGTTCACGGAAACTTTACCTAACAGGAAAACTGGTCGATTTTTCTCTAACGAAAGAAGAATGGCAGGAATACCAGAACTTAAGGCATGTTCCCCTCCCCAGCGGGGAGGGGGCAGGGGTGGGGAAAAACCGAAGCGATCGCTCCGGCTCTGCCCCACCCCTAACCCCTCCCCTGACGGGGAGGGGAACAAGTGCGGCGGGTGGTGTTTCGCAGCAATTGGAAGACATGCGCGTCAATGTTGTCGGTGACTGCCACCTCTGCCCTCTTGGCGACACGCGCATCAAGTTGGTGTTTGGTGTTGGGAATCCGGAGACGGATGTGATGTTCATCGGCGAAGGTCCCGGTTTTGAAGAAGACCGCAAGGGCGAACCGTTTGTGGGAAAGGCCGGGCAGCTTCTCGACAAAATCATCGGCGCGATTGGCTTGGACCGCACCAAGGTCTACATCGCGAACATGGTGAAGTGCCACCCGATGACCGATCCGTCTCAGCCCGACAAACGCGGCAACGACCGCGCGCCATCAATCGAGGAAATGGAAAAGTGCCGTCCGTTCCTCATGGAACAGATCCGCATCATCCGCCCAAAGATTATCGTGACGCTCGGCGGCGTTTCGAGCAAGGCGCTACTCAACACCACGCGCGGCATTACGGCGCTCCGCGGAAACCTCGTTGACCTTGAAATTGAAGAGGGGTTTACGGTTAAAGTCCTTCCAACATTTCATCCGGCCGCGCTTTTGCGCGATGAAACATTGAAGAAGTCCGTATGGGAAGACATGAAGCTCTTAAGGGAGCTATTAGCTATAAGCTCTAAGCCATAAGCTTACGGCCTATAGCTTACAGCTATGATTCTCGACGTCGCGCTCAATGTTCCGGTCCCCAAAACATTTGATTATCTCCCGCCCGATAATTTCGATATTCAATCCCACGTCATCGGTTCCCGCGTAAAGGTCCTGTTCGGCCCGCGTTTTTTGACGGGCATTATTGTTGGGCTCACAGAACAATCCGAAACGCCGCCCGAGCGCCTCAAGAAAATTTCGTCGTTCGTTGATACGGATCCCATTCTGGACGACAGGGCGTTGGCGCTCGGACGTTGGTTGTCGGACCGGTATCTCTGCTCGTTCGGCGAAGCGCTCGACGCGCTGCTCCCGCCCAAAATGAAAAAAGAAGCGCCGGTCACCTACGAAGAGATGCAATTTCATTCCGAAGATCATTCTTCGTTTCGCGAAGCTGGTTTTTCGTTGACCACCGAACAAGACGCGGCATCCAAAAGAATTCACGAGGCAATCTATTTCCCTCACCCAACCCTCTCCCTTAAGGGAGAGGGCAAGGGTGAGGGTGTTTTCTTGTTGCGCGGCGTTTCGGCGGCCGGAAAAACCGAGGTCTATATCTCCGCGATCAGGGATATTTTCGCGCAAGGAAAGTCCGCGCTTTATCTGGCGCCGGAAATCGGGCTGGTGGACCAGATCGCCGGAATTCTCAAATATCGGTTCGGCGCTGACAAAGTTTGCGTATGGCACAGCGGGCGCTCCGTGAAACAGCGGCGCGAAGATTGGTGGAAGATCAAGCGCGGTGAACTTCAAATTGTTGTGGGGGCGCGGTCGGCAGCGCTTCTGCCGCTCCAGAATTTGGGGCTTATCGTGATGGACGAGGAACAGGACTCGGCCTGGAAAGAAGACCGCAAACCGCGCTTCCACGTCCGTGATGTCGCGCTCGCCCGCGCGCGTCTTGAAAGCGCCGTCGTCATTTTCGGCAGCGCGACGCCGAGTTTGGAAATTTTGTTTGAAGCCAAAGAAGGCCGCGCCGAACTTTTGGAGATGAACGAGCGCGCCGTCAAAGCTTCGGCGCCGCGCGTGCAACTCATTGATATGAAATCGAGCAAGGTGCGCGGCATCTTATCGCCGGAATTGCAGAAAGCGATCTCGGACCGGCTCGCGAAAAAAGAACAAACAATTCTTTTCATCAACCGCCGCGGTTTTCATCGGTATGTTCGCTGCCCGCATTGCGACTGGACTGCCAAATGCAATAAATGCGGCGTTACGATGGTGGAACATAAAACTCCCTCTCCCTTTAGGGAGAGGGTTGGGGTGAGGGAAGAACCGAAGCAATCGCTCCGAGTGCCCTCACCCCCGCCCCTCTCCCTAAAGGGAGAGGGGAGAAGCTTGATTTGTCACTACTGCTCACAATCAACCTCTTTCCCAACCGCTTGCCCTTCTTGCGGGCACAAAAAATTGACGGCCGGGGGCACCGGTACTGAGCGGGTGGTCGAAGAAATCAAAGACAAGTTTCCCTGGGCTAAAGTTGCCCGGTGGGACCGCGATAGCGTGAAAAAGAAAGGCTCTCAAGAAAAAATCTTGCAGGATTTTCAATCGGGCGACATCGACGTATTGGTCGGCACGCAAATTGTCGCGCAGGGTTTTCATTTTCCGAAAGTGACGTTGGTTGGTGTCGTGAATGCGGACACATCTCTGCATGTGCCGGATTTTCGCGCGGCTGAACACACGTTCCAACTCCTTATGCAGGTGGCCGGTCGAGCCGGCCGCGACTTGGTGGCCGGCGAAGTGCTCATTCAAACGCGCCACATCGAACATCCGGCGCTGCAATGCGCGGCCGCGCTCGATTACAAGCGTTTTTCGGATGAAGAATTAAAATTCCGCGAAGACCTCTTTTATCCGCCATTCACGCATTTGATCAATGTCGAAACCGCTGCCAAAGACGTGAAAAAAGCCGAAAAAGATATCAATGATTTCGTCGCGTGGATCATGGCGCTGGAAGTGGACCATGGGGTGCATGGTCCCGTCAATTTAGGCTTGGAATCATCGAAACGGGAAGAGCCAATCGGAATTTTGGGTCCGACCCCATCAACGAGGAAACGCCAAGGGATTACTTCATTTCATGTTCTGCTTAAAATCCCACGCGCGCAATTCGATGAATTTTTAATTCAAATCCGTCAATTTATCGTCGACAAACACCGTTTCCGCATAGACGTCGACCCGAGTTGACACGCCAAATATTCTTTTGCTTTTATGCGCCCCGCTCGCAACCTCCGCGATGCTTCCCCCTTCATTGGAGAATAACCATGAATACCATTGATGTTGTCGTAAAAGAATTAAAAGACCTACGTAAACACCTGGACTCGAACTTCCCTTCCAAACAAGACCTAAAAAACGAACTCAAGGATTATGCGACCAAAGACGACCTAAAGCACTTCGCGACCAAAGATGACCTGAGGAATGAATTACGGAGTGAATTAAAGAAGTACGCCACGAAAGATGACCTGAAGAAATTGGCCACAAAAGATGATATCGAAGGGGTCATTGACTACATGGATGACTATTTTGCTCGCCGTAAAGGGGTCGAGCAGATAGAGAAAAGATTATCAGCGTGAAAAAGTCCATGAATTCCGCAATTAACCGGAAGTTGAAACGGCTTCGGAAAAACGTTGAGCTGCTGAGCAAAACATTGGCTACGAAGAAAGGCACCGCCGCTCTCCGGCGGGGCCTCGATGTGACCCGGCATGATTTGGACCAAAAATTTCGGCGATTGGCGGTTGAGATCGTGAATAACAGTTGTGACATCAAAGAGTTGAAAGGGATCCGCCCGGCGCTGGAAGAAATGAAAGAGAATATTTGGCTGATTTTGAACCGGGTCAATGCGATAGAACGGGGAAATTAACGCGTTATATTGCGTATTTTTCGTCCATTCCTTTTCGCTTCAAAACCTCGTTGATTTGTCATTCAACTGTCGAACTCACCTAACGAATCACGCCGATAATTCGCCTGGATCCGCCTTAAATTAAATCTCAAGTCAAATGTAACTTCTCATTGAAATGGGCCTCTTTTCTCTTACATTTATTGATATGCATTCCGCCCGCCTTGGAATTTTGGTTTTTTGCCTTGGAATTTTTTCTTCATCCGTTCACGCTGACATTATCACCTGGACCGGCGCTTCCGACAATAATTGGGATATCGCCGCCAATTGGACCCCGGCCCAAGTTCCCACCTCGACACATGACGTGATTGTTCCCAATGTCGCTCCGGCCCCGCAGCTTTTCTCGCCCGTTGTTATTTCAAGCCTGACCATCGAAGCGGCCGGTCAACTGACGCTCAACCGGTTTGACTTAACCGTTTCAACCGACATCACGATTGCCGGAGAACTTACTTGTTCCAGCACCGAACAGATTAGATTGGGCGGAAATTGGTCAATCCTTGCCGGATCCACGTTCACTTACGCCACCTCCACTGTCACTTTCAACGGCGCCTCCACTCAAACCCTGTCCGGTTCGACCACTTTCTATGGCGTCCGCGCCATCACCAACGGCGCCACGCTGCAGTTCCAGGCGAGCACCACGCAGTACGCGACCAACATGGTCGAGTTCCGCAACGTCGGCCTCCGCTCGACCACGGACAACGCCACTTGGTATTTCACGTACACAGGCTCGAGCCAGACCCTCAACAATTTGCGCGTTCAAGACTCCAATGCTCTCGGCGGTTTCATGATGGCCGCTTCGACGTCCACGGATCTCGGCAACAACCGGAAATGGAATTTCGGGGCGCAGACGCTTTATTGGATCGCTTCCGTTCCGGGAAATTGGTCTGACCCGACCAATTGGTCATTTAGCTCCGCAGGCTCCGCTGCGGGAATCATTCCGAATTCGGACGACACGGTTATCTTTGACGTTGGCTCGGCGCAGGATTCAACGGTGGATGCATCGTTTGCGGGAACCATTTCCACGTTGACCATCACCAGCGGCTACACGGGCACCTTGGTCCAGGCGCGTTCATTGACGGTGAGCGAGACCTTTACCGTTGCCGGCGGCTCGGTCAGTCAGGGGGCGAACCCTTTGACCGTCACTGACCTTACGCAAAGCAGCGGAACCTTTGTTGCTAGCAGTGCTTTCAACGCCGTTATTCTTAGAGACTTCAACTTGTCAGGCGGGACTTTTTCGACCGGGGTCCCCATAATTCTTTACCGCCACTACACGCAGTCCTTATCCGGAAGTTTCATTGGAGGGATTGCATTCTTAGGGGCTACCGCTTCCAACATTGACGTTAATTCCACACTGGAAGTTGAAAGCCTGAATTTCAGCAAGAACGCAGGCGTGAATATAACGATCGCGGCAGGGGACACGCTTGTTACTGACAATGCTCTCACCTTGGGGTCCGGAGGAACGACAAGCGGAGGAACATTCGAAGTCCGAGGAGCCGTTTATTTGGCGGATGGCCTTGGGTCGCATTCCGTCCTTTCTCCTCTTGTTCTGACGGGAGCAGGGGATCAAGTAATCCAAGTCCTCCTCGTGGTTTCCTCCGGAATTTTGAATGGCGATATCACGATCAACAAACCCAACGGGCAAGCCTATATTGCTTCCAATCCATTGGTTCTAAACGGCGCGAACCAAGACTTGACGATTGAAGTCGGTACGTTCGACTTGAGAGGCACTAACCTGAAGGTAGACGGCACGTCCGGTCAATTGATCGTGTCGACGGGGGGCAACCTCATGTTGCAAGGTGGCGAGACGGTCACCACAAACAGTGGATATCCCTTGTTCCAAACCGGTTCCAGCGCCACGTACGCGGGCGGTAGCGGGTCGAAAACCCTCAAAACCTGGGCCTATTACAACCTGACTCTTTCAACGGGGGGTCCTGCGCTCACCTATCAATCGACCGCGCCGCTGACGATCGCGGGCAACCTCACCATTTCCTCCGGCACGTTCGACGTCACGGCGGCCACGAACCCGCTCACCATCGGCGGAAACTGGACGAAGACCAACGTCTCCACATTCACGCACCGCAACTCGACGGTGACGTTCAATGGAACGACCATGCAAACGCTTTCCGGCAACACGACCTTTTACGGCCTGCGCGCGATCACGTCTGGCGCGACGCTGCAGTTCGCGGCTGGCACCACGCAGTATGTTACGCGCATGGTCGAGTTTCGAAACGTCGGCCTCCGCTCCACCACCGACAATGCCACCTGGTATTTTTCTTACACCGGTTCGAGCCAGACATTGACGGGGCTAAACGTGCGGGACTCCAACGCAATCGGCGGCCAGATGATGTCGGCGTCCAACTCCACCGATCTCGGCAATAATAGGAACTGGAATTTCGGAACGCAGACGTTGTACTGGGTTGCGCCCGCCCCGGGGAATTGGTCGGATCCGAACAATTGGTCGTTTTCTCCGGGAGGATCGAGTGCGTCGATCATTCCCGATTCGGATGATACCGTGATATTTGACGGCGGTTCAGTCCAGGATTCAACGATGGACGTTTTGTTCGGAGGCATCGTTTCCAGTATGGCCATCACAAGCGCTTACACGGGCAATGTAACCCTCGCGACCAGCTTCAGTGCGAATCAGTTCCATTTGTCAGGCGGATCGTTCACGATGAGTGGCGCTTACTCGGTCAATTTCAGCACGTATGTTCAGAGTGGCGGCGCGTTTATCGGTAGTCTTACCGGCGATTTGACGACGGATAAAAGCTTTTCGTTAAGCGGCGGAACGTTTACGGCACCTGGCCTTTATACGGTGCTTAAACGATTTACGATTTCGGATGGATTATTTCTTCACAACACCGGGATTATGGATTTCATTAGCAGCAACGGCATTATCGATTTAACCGCTCCGGTTACGTTTTACACGGTTAGTATAAATTCAAATTACACTTTAACGCCGACGAGTCGTCTCATTACGCTCGACACTTTGGATTTGAGAGGCGTCGTGGCCGGGCCCATCACAGGAGGTGTGATCGAACAGAGAGGAGAGGCCACTCTCTTCAGTAGCAATCAGGCCATTGCCACATCCTCAATGATCTTTACCGGTACCGGCGACCAGTTCATAAGCGCTACCGCTTCATCTTTCGATAAATACGACGGCGATATCATCGTCGACAAACCGTCCGGTCGCCTGTACCAAACTCTGACCGGCCTTACTTTAAACGCCGCAGGACAAAAGTTGATCATTGCGCGCGGCACGTATGAACTGGGTGCTCTAAACCTTGCGGTGAACGGCACCTCCGGACAATTGACCGTTCAAAACGGCGGCAATCTGCAACTCCAAGGCGGAGAAACGGTGACGACGAACGCCGGCTCTCCGTTGTTCCAAGCGGGGTCGAGCGCCACCTACGCGGGCGGTAGCGGCACGAAGACGCTGAAGGGTTGGCCGTACGCGAATTTGATTCTTTCCACCGGGGCGTCCACGGTAACGTACGAATTGCCGGCAATATCGACGGTAACCGGCAACCTCGTGATTTCGTCGGGCACGTTGGACGTAACCACATCGAATTTCGCGATGTCCATCGGCGGCGACTGGACCAAATCTTCCGACGCCACTTTCGCTGCGCGGAATTCGACAATCACCTTTAACGGAGCGGACGTGCAGCGTCTCTCTGGCAACACTACTTTTTACGGGTTACGCGCCGTCACCTCCGGCGCCACTCTGCAGTTCACGGCAGGCGCCACGCAGTACGCGACAAACATGGTGGAATTCCGCAACGTCGGACTTCGCTCCACTACCGACAATGCCACGTGGTATTTTTCTTACACCGGGTCGAGCCAGGCGTTGGTAGGGCTGCGCGTGCAAGATTCCAACGCGAGCCCCAACGGCGGTTTGTTGATGGACGCGAGCGGCGACTCGACCACCATCAATCTCGGCAACAACACGAATTGGTCATTCTATTCGGCTTCGGTCATTGGCATTGTCTCGACCGGTTCCGGGGAATGGTACAGCACCACGCCCGACGCGCCCTGGCCGAGCGGAATCGTTCCGGTGTTCACGGACACGGTCACGATCGCGTCCGGCCACGTGGTGGTCGCTACAGCGTCGGTGGTGGTGTCTTCGTTGTCGATTGTGTCAGGTGGAGAGTTGGATTTGGATGGAACCAATCAGATTCTGTCGCTGACGATTTCGCCCGTCGGAAAACTGGTCAATAACGGTGTGTTAAAGATTTTGGACTCGAGCAACGCCGTGCGAATTGTCGGTCAGGCCAGCGTTCTACCGTTCACGTTTGAGGGCAACGATATTGACTACAACGGAAAGAAAGTCTATTTGGGTGCGCTCACCTATTTGCCTGCGATGTCCTTGGCTTCGGGCGAAACCGTTGAGCTGTATCAGGATTTGAGCCTGGCCAACGTGACGGCCGCGAGCGGCTCAAGCTTCATCATGGGCAACAACAACATCCTCACATTAACTGGAAACACGTCTCTGGCCAGCGGCACCTTCACCAAAGGAACCGGTACCTCCCGCATCAAACTCAACGGCACCGGCACCCTCAACACCGCCAACCAAAACCTCGGCCTCGTTTCCACGGGCCCCCCGCCCTGAGGTGCCCCCTGAGGTGCCGCCTGAGGTGCCGTTGATGACAACTGACAAACTCGCTCAGCTGTCCCCTTCCCATAAAATTTA
>CAYOPN010000022.1:0-39330 GCA_964405835.1 uncultured Elusimicrobia bacterium
ACGAACGCCGATTCAACCATACACGAAGGCATCGAAGCGGGATTGAATGTCGGTTTCTTCCGCGAGTTTGTTTGGCTACGGCAGGTTTATACCCTCAATCATTTCACGTTTGATGACGACCCGGTGTTCGGCAACAACACGCTGGCCGGCATTCCGAAACAGTTGTACCGCGCGGAACTGCAATACGAGCATCCGCGTGGGTTCTACGCGGGACCGAATGTGGAATGGTCGCCGTCGCAATACCCGATCGATCACCGGAACACCTTCTATGCGGACGCGTATGCGCTTTTAGGATTCAAGGCCGGTTACAAGACGCGAAGAGGATTGTCGGTGTTTGTGGACGCACGCAACCTGGAAGACAAGACCTACGCGGCGACGACGGGTGTGATCGCGAACGCGAACGGCGCGGACGCGCGGCAGTTTTTGCCTGGCGATGGCCGATCCTATTACGGAGGGGTCGAGTGGAATTTTTAAATAATTTGCTGGCGCCGACCCGCGCATTAAATTGTAAGGTTCGCACCTTGTTTTTAACCCACCCTGGAGGACTCACATGAATAAGACTATTGCTGCATTGATGTTGGCTTTAGCAACGATTGGAATTTGCACATTGGCGCAGGCCGAGCAAACAGAAGGCGCAAAACCGGCCGTGCTCGAAGCCGAAGCGAAAACAGCGATCGCCACTGTCGAAAGCATTGACTACAAAACCCGCACCGTTACCTTGAAGTCGAAGGAAGGCAAGTTGTCGACCATGCAAGTGGGTCCTGAAGCGACGCGCTTCAACGAAGTCAAAAAAGGTGACGAAGTTCAAATCGATTATTTGGAATCCGTGGCCGTCATAGTCACTTCTCCGGACAAAACCGTCGCTTCTGCCCAGGGTTCGAACACGGCCGTCATTCGCAACGCCGGCAAGAAACCTTCCGGCATGGTCGTTGAAACCGATGTGATTACCGCCACCGTCGAAAAAATCAACGCCAAGAAACGCACCGCCACCCTCAAAGGCCCGCAAGGCAACACGATTGACATTAATGTGGCGCCTGATGTTGAGGGTCTTGAGAACGTCAAAGTGGGTGACCAGTTGCTGGTGAAAGTCACTCGCACGGTTGCCATCGACGTCCGCAAACCGACGAAGAAGTAAACAGTGAAACAACTTAACCTTGTTGTCTTGACGGCATTCCTATGTTCCGCCGTCGTGCCGAGCTCCATCGCGAACGCTGAACTGAACGGCCCGAATAATTTTGGCTTCACGCTGAATTATCCCGAACCCAGTGGTCCGACCTCGGACGTGTTGGAAGACGGTTTTGGCTTCGGCATGCACTACCAGTATCGCCCGGAAGAAAGCCCGCTTGGGCTCCGCCTCGACATGGTTTACGACAACTTCGGCTTGACCGAAGAGGTGCTGTCAAGAATTAACCGTGCCGACTCGGGATACGCCTCGATCTGGGGCTTCAACCTCTCCTTGGTGCTCCAGCCGGCAAAACCGGACAAAATCCGTCCATTTGTACAGGTGGGACCGGGTTTCTATTACGAATACATTCAGGCCAGCCGGTTCTCCGGAAACGGCGGGTATGTGTGTGACCCGTGGTTTGGTTGTTATCCCGTCAGCACCTCCGATACGCTGGTGGACGAGAGTACGTGGCGTCTGGGCGCCATGGCCGGTGCCGGAATCAATGTTGAATTTGATTCGGGGGGCGCCTTGGTCATGCAGGCCCAGTTCCACCGCATCAACAATGCCAACGTTGACACGGAATTTATTCCGATCTCGCTCGGCTACCAGTGGAGCTTCTAAAAAGCGCGTAACGCCATGAAGCGGTGGCTCATCGGATTATTTTTTATTCCGGTTTTGTGGGGTGGCTGGTGGATGCTTCAAGCCAAAAATTCCCCAGAGCCGGTTTATTTTGAACAGACCGTGCCGAACGCGATCCCGGTGCCGAAAAACCCACCCGTTGGAATGGTTTGGATCCCTGGAGGCGAGTTTTCCATGGGAGCTACCCCGTCGAGCGAGGGGTTGTGCAGTTTTGGAAGCGTTACGAGCGACTCACTTCCAATTCATCGTGTGCACGTCGACGGTTTTTGGATGGACGAGACCGAGGTGACCAACGCGCAATTCGAAGTTTTTGTGAAAGCGACTGGTTACAAGACTATCGCCGAACGTGTTCCGACCATAGAACAATATCCCACCGCTCCTCCTGAAAATCTCGTTGCCGGTTCCGTGGTGTTCACCCCTACTCCAAAACCGGTGCCGCTCAACGACCATTTCCAATGGTGGAGTTATTTGAAAGGCGCGGATTGGCGTCATCCCGAAGGTCCGCAGAGCTCCATTATCGGAAAGGAAAATTACCCGGTGGTCCACATCGCCTACCCGGACGCCGAAGCCTATGCGAAATGGGCGGGCAAACGTTTGCCGACCGAAGCCGAATGGGAATTCGCGGCGCGCGGTGGCCGCACCGGGAACCTGTATGTGTGGGGAGAAGATTTTCGCGAGCACGGAAAAGCGATGGCCAATACATTCCAAGGAACATTTCCTGTAAAGGACACCGGCGAAGATGGATTTGTGGGCGCCGCGCCGGTTCGTTCATTCCCGCCAAATGGATATGGGGTGTACGATGTTGCGGGTAACGTTTGGGAGTGGACGACCGATTGGTATCGCCCGGATTATTACGCAGAGCTCGTGGAACGCGGCGGCACGATTTTTAATCCGAAAGGACCGGCGACGTCATTCGATCCTGCGGAGCCGACCGAGAAAAAACGCGTCCATCGCGGCGGATCGTTTTTATGCACGGACCAATATTGCACGCGTTACATGGTGGGTACGCGCGGCAAAGGCGAAATTACGACCGGCACCAACCATCTCGGTTTTCGATGTGTAAAAGACTTATAACAAGGAGCTGTTCATGAAGACATTGCGCACATGCCTAGCCGTCATTCTATGTGGTGCCCTCACCTTGCCACCATCGTATGCGGCCCCGACCAAATCCAGCGCGGAACCCAAGCTCGATCGCACCATTCTCCCTATTCCCGAACCTTCATATCCCAAAATCACCGAACTTGACGCCCGCAAGGCCAAAGCGCCCGCGCGTTTCGAAATAAAAGCTCCGCAAGGAGCGCCGAACGTCGTGATCGTATTGATCGACGACATCGGCTTCGGCCACAGCAGCGCGTTCGGCGGCCCGATCAACATGCCGACGCTGGAAAAAATGGCCGCTAACGGCCTCAAGTACAACCGCTTTCATACCACCGCGCTCTGCAGCCCTACGCGCACGGCGCTATTGACCGGCCGCAATCACCATGTGAACAACGCGGGAGCGATTATGGAATTGGCCACCGGATTTCCGGGAAACACCGGCATCCGTCCCGACAGCGTGGCGCCTTTGGCGCAGATTTTGAAGATGAATGGTTACAGCACCGCCGCTTTCGGAAAATATCACGAGACGCCGCCATGGGAAGTTTCAGTATCGGGCCCCTATGATCGTTGGCCAACCGGTTCGGGCTTCGACAAGTTCTACGGGTTTATTGGTGGTGAAACGAACCAATGGGCGCCGGCCATTTTTGACGGTACCGCTCGTGTCGAACCCCCACAAACCCCCGGGTACCATTTCACGACGGACATGACGGACAAGGCCCTGAATTGGGTCAGCGCGCAACAAACGCTCACGCCCGACAAACCTTTCTACATGTACTTTGCTCCGGGAGCGACCCACGCGCCGCATCACGTGCCAAAAGAATGGATCGCGAAGTACAAAGGCAAGTTCAAGAACGGATGGGACGCTTTGCGCGAAGAAAGTTTTGCTCGCCAGAAAGCATTGGGTGTTGTTCCCGCCGATGCAAAACTCACGCCGCGTCCAAAAGAAATTCCCGCATGGGCCGACATGAGCGCCCAACAAAAACGCTTGTTCGAACGCCAAATGGAAACCTTTGCCGGTTTTGCCGAGCACACCGACCATGAAGTAGGCCGGCTGGTCTCACAATTGGAAACCATCGGCGAACTCGACAACACGATCTTCTTCTATATCGTCGGCGACAACGGATCGAGCGCGGAAGGCGGACCAGAAGGGACGTACAACGAGATGATGGCGTTAAACGGAATTGTTGGAAAGGCCGATCAGATGATGGGACATATCGAAGATTGGGGCGGTCCGACCACCTTCCCGCATTTCGCAATCGGCTGGGCATGGGCCGGCAACACGCCGTTCCAATGGACCAAACAAGTCGCCAGCCATTTCGGCGGCACACGGAACGGCATGGTGTTGCATTGGCCGAAGGGCATCAAGTCCAAAGGCGAAGTACGCAGTCAATTTCATCACGTGATCGACGTCGCGCCCACCGTTCTTGATGCGGCGCAAATACCTGAACCAAAAAAGGTGAATGGGGTCGTTCAACGTTCCATGGATGGCGTGTCGATGCTTTATAGCGCCGATGCTCCGAAAGCGGCAGACCGGCGCACCACACAGTACTTTGAAATGTTTGGCAACCGGGGCATCTATCACGAGGGTTGGGTCGCGTGCACGCGGCACTCGATCCCGTGGCAATTGTCGGCGAACCCGACTCCACTCACGGAGGATGTATGGGAGCTTTACAACGTTGATGCCGATTTCAGCCAGGCCAATAATTTGGCCAAAGAGAACCCGAAAAAACTCAAGGAGCTACAAGATCTCTTTATAAAGGAAGCGATCCGGAACGAAGTGCTTCCAATCGATGACCGCCGCTCCGAACGTTTTGATCCGAAGATCGCCGGCCGTCCGGACCTCTTGAATGGACGGAAATCGTTGACCGTGTACGAAGGCATGGTTGGAATCATGGAGAACGCGTTCATCAACCTGAAAGGCGCGCACCACACCATCACGGCCGATGTGGAATTGAAGAACGCGGCGACGGACGGCGTCATCATCGCGCAGGCGGGGTATTTCGGCGGATGGACCATCTATATGAAAGCCGGCAAGGTCCACCACGAATACAATTTCTTTGGATTGGAACGGACCAATATAGCGGGCCCGACCGCGTTGGCTCCTGGGAAACACCAAATTGTTTACGAATTCATTCCCGAATCACCGAAACCGGGTGCCGGTGGGAAATCGATTCTGTTTGTTGACGGAAAAAAGGTGGCCGAGGCCCGCGTTCCGAAGACCCAGCCGTTTGCTTATTCAGCGGATGAAGGGGTCGACGTTGGATTGGACGCCGAAACCAACGTGTCACCCGACTACAAGCAAAACGCGAACCGCTTCACGGGCCGTATTGTTCGCGTCACAGCCGAGTTGAAATAATTAAAAAACTCTAAACGACGACATTGGAGAGACGATGAAAAACGTGATCTGCCGTCTGACGGCGCTCGCCGTCAGCGTATTTCTTATTGCCAATCCGGCAATGGCCAAGCCCACAAACTCCGAGACAAAGAAACCCAATATCCTTGTGATCATGGGTGACGACATCGGACAGACCAACGTCAGCGCCTACTCGATGGGTCTTATGGGATACCGGACGCCGAACATTGATCGGATCGCCAAAGAGGGAATGATTTTCACGGATTACTACGCCGAGCAATCCTGCACAGCCGGACGTTCCGCTTTTATCACAGGGCAATGCACGCTGCGAACGGGACTTTCCAAGGTGGGCGTTCCCGGCGGCAAGGCGGGGATGCAGGACCGCGACGTGACCCTTGCGCAACTGCTGAAGAATTTCGGCTATGCGACCGGTCAATTCGGAAAGAACCATTTGGGGGACTTGAACAAATATCTGCCGACCGTTCATGGATTCGATGAGTTTTTCGGCAATCTTTATCACTTAAATGCCGAAGAAGAGCCGGAGCGTTTTAACTATCCCGGCCAAGAATTTAACAAGAAGTTTGGTCCGCGTGGCGTTCTGCGCTGCAAGGCGACAAACAAAGACGACTCAACTGAGCAGCCGCGTTGGGGTCGCGTCGGAAAGCAGACCATTGAAGATTCCGGTCCGCTCACGAAAAAGCGAATGGAAACAATCGACGACGAAACGTCCGATGCAACGATCGATTTCATTCAGCGGCAGGTAAAAGCCGGCAAACCGTTTTTCACCTGGTTTAATAGCACCCGCATGCATGCCTTTACGCATGTTAAAGCGGAACGCCGGTCCAAGCCGGGACTCACCGCGCACACCGAATATATCGATGGAATGATCGAACATGATGGCCACGTTGGAAAAATTCTTAAAGCGCTGGATGATCTCGGCATCGCTGACAACACCATCGTTCTCTATACCACCGACAATGGGCCGCACAAGAATTCCTGGCCCGACGCGGGCATCTCGCCGTTCCGCAATGAGAAAAATTCCAATTGGGAAGGCGCGTTTCGCGTTCCCGCGATGATCCGCTGGCCGAACCACATCAAGGCCGGGTCCGTCTCCAATGAGATCGTCAGCGCGCAGGACTGGCTTCCAACGTTCGTTGCCGCTGCTGGAGAGCCGGACGTAAAGAGCAAACTGCTCAAGGGATACAAGGCCGCGGGAAAAACGTTCAAGAATCACCTCGACGGTTTCAATCAGTTGCCGTATCTGACCGGTCAGGTTGAAAAAAGTCCGCGCCGTGGGTTCTTCTATTTCAATGATGACGGCGATCTGGTGGCGCTGAGATTTGAAAATTGGAAAGCGGTTTTCTTGGAGCAACGCGCCGTCGGCACCTTGCAGGTGTGGGTCGAGCCCTTCACTCCGCTCCGCGTGCCGAAGTTATATGACCTGCATGCCGATCCGTACGAACAGGCCGATATCACTAGCAACGGTTATTACCAATGGATTCTCGAGAATGCGTATGTGGCTTTTGCTGCCACCCTCGTTACGGCTCCTTTCTTGGAGACATTCAAGGATTTCCCGCCCAGCCAACGCGCCGACTCCTTCACGATCGATCAGGCTATGGAGAAACTGCGCAAAAGTTTCGGACAATAAACGGAGGATAATCAATGAAAACGAAAATTATTGCGCTTGTTCTCACTCTTGGATTAAGCGGCGGTATTCAGGCGGCCGACTCGGCCGGCGGCGTGCCGGTCACTATTGATAACTTCGTTCGTGCCGAATCCGACTTGTATTTCGGCAATGTGATTAAGGAGGGGGGCTTCGGAAAATTTAATCACAACCGCATGCCGGCCTCGATCGAAAATCAGACGGTCATCCGTTTGAATCGCGATACGTTGTATTCGTCCGCAGTTTTTGATCTCGATGCTGGTCCGGTGACGATTACATTGCCTGATGCCGGGAAACGGTACATGGCGATGCAGATCATTACCGAAGAGCATTATACGCCCATGGTCGTCCATGGCGCCGGCAGCACAACGCTTAAGTACGAAGAGCTTGGGTCGCGATATGTGATGGCGGCAGTCCGCACGCTGGTCAACCCGGCCGATCCCAAAGACGTGAAAAAGGTCCACGCTTTGCAAAACGCCATCAAAGTTAAACAAGCGAAGGTGGGAAAGTTCGAAGCACCGAATTGGGACCTGGCAAGCCAGAAAAAAGTGCGTGATGCGTTGCTCACACTGGCATCAACGGTATCCGGCTTCAGGGGCGCTTTCGGAGTCAAAGGAGTCGTCGACCCGGTGCGCCGTCTGCTCGGCGCCGCCGCAGGATGGGGCGGTAATCCGGACAAAGAAGCTGTTTATTTCGGCTTCACGCCCTCGATGAACGATGGCGTCACCGTCTATAAAACCGTCGTAAAAGACGTGCCGGTGGATGCGTTCTGGTCGGTCAGCGTTTATAACGCCGCCGGCTATTTCGAGCCGAACAAATACAATTCCTATTCGCTAAACAACATCACCGCCAAGAAAGGCACTGATGGTTCCGTCACGGTCCAGTTCGGCGGATGCGACGGCAAAATCCCAAACTGCATTCCCACCATGAAGGGTTGGAATTATTTGGTGCGCCTCTATCAGCCCCGCGCCGAAATCTTGAACGGCTCTTGGAAATTCCCCGAAGCGCAGCCTGTGGGTTCTAACTAACTTGATTTTTTCCGTTCATCGTGCAGCGCTCGCTGTGATTGTTGCCGGTTTTTTGGTTGCCGGTTGCGCGACGGTCCCCGGAAAAACACGGCAGGAACAAGTTGAGACCATAGAGGGGTTGGTCTCAAGAACACTTGCGGACCTTTACAAACAGCATCCGGCAGCCAAAGAGGAAATTGCAAAGTCGGTCGGCTACGCGATCATGAACAACAAAATAACGAAAGTCCCTGTGTTTGGCGCGGGCACCGGATACGGCGTTGCGATCGATAACAAAACCCATCAGCCGACATATATTCGTATGACGCGGTTTGATATGGGCGGCGGATGGGGCGCGCGCAGCGTGCGGCCCGTGTTGGTCTTTCACGACGAGAAAAAATTCCATCATTTTGTGAACGGCATTATTAAAGGGGAGATGGGTGCTGAGGCGGCCGCAAAGGTTGGCGAAACAGGCGCGGCCGGTGGAGCTGGAAGCGGCAACCTGCCCGGCAATAAAGGATATTCGACGTATCTCATCACCGACGCCGGTGTTTCCGCCACGGTCACGATGGGCGTGATCCGGGTCAAACCGATCAAATTAAAAAAGTAAACAGGAGGGAATGATGCGTAAATATTTTTTGCTCGCCGGTATCGTCGGCTCTTTGTTGATCGGCGGGTCTCGAGAAAATAATCTGTTTGGTGCGGACGATCCCACCGGGTATCTCCGGCTCGAATATTGGCCATTCAGCACCAGCGGAAAAGCGACGATTGAAGGTTCCTCTCCCGATATCAAAGACGGAGACAAACTCATCAACGGCAGCGACTGGGGTGCGGTCCTCGGGGGAGAAGCGCTGTTGGGGGAGTGGGGCTTGAACATGGACCTTTTTTTGGGACGGCAATGGAACAGCAAGCAGCTTTCCAGCTCGCAGAGCGTTGACTATGGCGCGGAATACTCGATCCTCACCGTGGGCGCTTTCCTTCCTTTTTATCAGCCGGAACTTGAAGGTCAGGATAAATCATTGCGGTTCGACGGCTTTGCCGGCATCCGGGGTTTCACAAACACTTACAAAGTGGAATTTGAACCTTACGATCCCAACAACAACCAAGACAAGTCAGATACCAGAAGCTGGGTCGACCCGTATCTGGGACTGCGTTTGGATTCCAAGCTAAGTGAAAACTGGGGCGTGGAACTTTACGGCGACGTCGGCGGGTTTGGTATTGGGCACGCGTCAGAGCTTTCCGCGTTGGCCCGCGCGAACCTGGTGTGGACGGTGGTGCAGGGGTTTAACGTGCTGGGCGGTTACCGGTTTTTTGATCTTAAGTCCGCCAATGAGGATGGAAGCGCCAAAACCCAAGTGGATATGGAAATGAAAGGTCTGACGCTCGGCGTTGAATGCCGGTTCTACTGAGGCCGGATAAAGCCTTTATCTAACAGGTCCTTCCGCATCGCTTTCCCGATGGAAGCCACCAAATCTTCCATCGAAGCGGGGTTGAACATCTCCGATTCCGCCGACCAAATCAACCGCGTTTCCTTGACGGAAAAAATCCGCAGTTGCAGCAGAAAATTCCGCGCTTCTTTGGTGGCGCCCGGCGTGTACGATGTTTTGTAGAGCTCTTGGTATTCCGCGTCAAAGTTCGCGTTTTCCGGTTTGATGGGCGTGTAGCCGGGCCGGAGTTCGATATCGAGCACGCGGCAGACAAACACCGCATCAAAATCCTTCCCGTTTAACGCCGCTACGACGACATCCTTGCTTGGATTTTGGCCGGCCGGCAGCACATCCAGACTTATCTCGGCCTTGCCCCCGGCATCGCGGATCCGCTTCACAAAGGCCGTTTCAAATTGGCGGCGCTTTTTGGGGTCCGGTGAAAGTCCGATGACGAGGACTTTCTTTATTGGGAGCGCTTCGTAATTCCGCGCGTACCAGACCGCGTTTAATTCTGTCGGAGCCGCGTTCGCGGGTGAGACAATAAAGAAGAAAAGAAGCGAAAAGAGGGCGGCAGGAGCCACTAGAAAAATACTTTCCCGTACAGTTGAAGCCCCGTGTATTGAAAGTCGACATTGCCCCGGAGGTCAACACCGGGGTAGTCCTCGCCCTTTCCTTCCACTCCAAACCGCATGCTGTCGACGCCGATACCAATACCCACATGCCGGATAGGAAGAAACTCAACGGCGGCGCGAATTTGGGAAAGATACCCTGAGAAATTCTCGTACTCGATCGCGAATATTTGCGCGTTGCTGCGAAGAAACCATTTGGGCGTGATAGCGACGTCCGTCCTAAAGCCAATCGCCGGCAACGGTGCGGTGAAACTCAGGCTGCCTTGGGCATCGACCAAACCGCTGGATTTCAACCCGAAGCTGATCGGCATAACGTACACGCCGAAAATGCCGGCCAGGTCAACTCGTTCGTCTTGCAAAAAGGAATAACTGTAGGCCGTTTCAATGATGTCGAGGTCAAAATGGCTTTCGATGTTGGACCCCGCCTGGATGGTGGTCTTATTTCCGTGGCGGTCTTCGATATCAAAATCCTCACCGACGGTGCGGTTGGCGGTCCGGCGCAGCGCGAACCAGGAAGCATCCAGACGATGGCGGCGATTGCGGGTGAAGCGCCATAAGGAATCGGCGCGAAAGACCGAGGTTTGGGCGTCCAGCCCGAGGACTTCCTCCACGTCCACATCCAATCCCACCCCGGAACCAATGCGCACGCCGGTGTTGGTATTGGAGATAAACGCGCCGAGGCTGACGCTGAATTTTTCCCAAGGGTTGGGCGTCAAAGCGCTGGGGTTGGCTGGGGGCGAGTCCGCGAAAACGGGAGAACAGATTGCGGTCAAAGCTAATAGTAAGAGTGTTTTTTTCATGGGCGGCATTATGCATGTATTTTTGTGAAGTTTCTTCTTAACTTTTGTCTAATGCCGTGCTTCTCCGAAGAAAACTAATCCAAGATAGATCCCAAGAGGTGCATGTGAGTTATTGTCGCCGTGGCATATTGCTGGCATTGATTTTCATTTTGTCGCCCCTGTTTGGGGCGGACGCACCTACCGAAGCAACTCCCGCCAACGATCCCGACGGAGGATGGCCCCGCCTCATAACTTCTGAAGCCGGCTCTCAAATTAAGATTTACCAACCGCAGGTTGAAAAGTGGGAAGACCAGCAAAAAATTGTCGCATGGACGGCGGTGGAAGTTCTGACCCAGGGCAAGACCACCTCCGATATGGGAACAGCCGAATGGATGGCAGGCACGTCGGTGGCGATGGAAGAGCGGTTGGTGCGGTTTGAAAATCTCCAGATGCAGCAAGTCAATTTTCCGACGTTGGAACAAGGCCGTGCCCGCGAAGTAACGGCTGCCATGAAAAATTTGTTTCCCCGGGACGGTCTGGTAATGGCGCTGGACCGCGTTCTGGCCGCTGTCGACAAGAGCACCATCCGCACCAAAGGTGTCAATGTCAATACCAACCCGCCTCCGATTTTTTTCGCGAGCCGCCCCGCCTTCCTCTTGGTATTTGATGGTGAGCCGATCATCAGTCCCATTAAAGATTCCGACCTGAAATTTGTCGTCAACACGAATTGGGACGTGTTGCAGGACCCCAAGGGGACCTTCTACCTGCGGGACAATAAGAGCTGGTACATGACGCAGGATGTCGAAAAAGAATGGAAGCCCGTAAAAAAACTGCCCGAGGCTTTTTCCGCCCTCCCTAAAGACGGAAATTGGGCCGATGTACTCGCCGCTATTCCTCCAAAAAAACAAAGCAAGCCCGCGTTGTTTTTCGTGAGCAAACAACCGGCCGAACTGATTGTGACCAAGGGTAAACCCAAAACCAAACCCGTCGGAAAATCCAAACTGTTGTGGGTCGAGAACACCGAATGCGACGTTTTTCAGATGAAAAGGGGCGATTATTATTTCCTGGTCTCCGGCCGCTGGTTCAGCGCCAAAAAACTGGAAGGACCCTGGACATTCGCCACCACGAGCCTCCCGCCGGAATTTTTGAACATACCGCGCAACCATCCCCGGGCCCGCGTGCGCGCTTCTATTCCCGGAACCGACGAGGCCGCTGAGGCCGTTTTGCTCGCGCAGATTCCGCAAACGCAGCGCATCAGCCGCCAAGGACTGCAGCAACCCGAGGTGAAATACCAAGGCGATCCAAAATTTGTGGAAATTAAAGGAACAAAACTTTCTTACGCCACCAATTGCTCGAACGATGTTTTGAAATCCGGAAGCATGTATTACTTGTGTTTCCAGGGGGCCTGGTTCCAATCCAGCAAAGCCAACGGGCCGTGGGAATTGGCCAAATCGGTGCCGGAGGATGTGTACAAGATTCCGGCAGATTGTCCGTTGCATCACGTGACCTACGTGCGCTGCGGTTCTGCCGATGCCGAATCCGTTACCTATGTTTATGAAAGCGGTTATTCCGGCGTGACGGTTTCGTTCGGTGTCGCGATGTGGGGGACCGGCTGGTATTACCCTCCTTATTACGGTTATGGCTACGGATATTATCCGGTCTATTACCCCTATCACAGCAGTTACGGCGGCTACGCGATTTATAACTCACGGACCGGCGCTTACGGATACGGTAGCACCGTTGGCGGACCAAACGGAGGAATTTCCCACGCCGCGACCTACAATCCGAACACCGGCACGTACAAACGCGGGACGGCCGCTTGGGGTCCCTCGGGTTCTGATTTTCGCGGGCAAGCCTACAACCCGCGCACCGGCACGTCGCTGGAAACACGTCAACACAAGGGTACAAACGGAAGTTGGGGAACCACCAAGGTCCAACGCGGTGATAATTGGGCGCAGTCGGGTCATGTCACCGGTGACAAAGGAACGGTCAGTGGTATTCGCACCAGCGAAGGGGATGGTGCGATCCGCGCGAAGGGCGAGAACGGTAGCGGCTTTGTTGGGAAGAAGGGCGATGATATTTACGCGGGCAAAGACGGCAACGTTTACCGGAAAACCGAAGACGGTTGGCAGCAACATGGCGAGGGCGGTTGGTCGGATGTTGAGCGCCCAGATAATAGGCCTACCACGAGCGATCGCAGCCGGGACGGCAATCGCCAACCGCAGTCGGGCACACGCGACCAATTGAACCGGGACGCCGGCGCCCGCTACGACGGGAACAACCGGGTTAATCAGGGCAGTCGCGGTGGAGGTTCCTACGGCGGTGGTAATCGCGGTTCCTATGGAGGCGGCGGTAGCCGCGGCTCTTATGGCGGTGGGGGTCGTGGTTCTTACGGCGGTGGTGGTGGTCGCGGCGGTGGCGGAGGCCGGCGTCGATGAAGTTGAAAACATTTTTTGGATTTCTATTTTTAACTTTTGTTGCGACCAGCGCGCGCGCGGTGGTCCCCGACGACGCACTTTCACAAGACCAGATTGCCGATGTTGAGTTGGACGCGCATACCCTTTTCCGTGTCCGTGGCATGACCGGGTTCCCGGCCGAAGAGCGGGCCAAGGCAATTGTTTCGCGCATCCGTGATTTTGCGGCCAGTGGAAAACCAACCGAGACCTTAAAAGTCGAGAATTTACCGGAAATGTCACGGATTTTGGGTGGAGACATCGTGCTGGTCACGGTCATTGACGCCGATGCCGAGCTCGAACATGTAAGCCGGCCCATTTTCGCGGAACGGTCGAAAATGAATATCGCTGAAGCGGTCAATTCCTACCGTCGGGATCGTAGTCGTCCCGTTCTTCTCCGTCGGCTTGCCGTGACGTTCGGCGCCACGGCGCTCCTGTGGTTTTTGCTCAGCATCGATGGGCGATTGTTCCGGCAGTTGCGCGTCATCGCGGAGCAGCATGTAAAGACCCGCATTGATAATTTAAAGGCAAAATCATTCCAATTTTTTTCCACAGGATCGTTGTGGGGGGCCATTCTCAGTTTCATCGGGACCCTTCAGCTCGTGGTTTCGCTCGTTATCTTTTACGTCTATTTGAATTTTGTTCTTGGACTTTTTCCCTGGACCCGTGCGCTGGCGCTGCGTCTGTTCTCCATCCTGGTCGAACCACTGCAAGTCTTGGGGGGCGCCTTTGTTGATTCGCTGCCGAGCCTGATTTTTCTTGCGATCCTATTCCTTATCACGCGCTACATTTTAAAGGCCGCTGGTTTGTTTTTTATCGGCATCGATAAAGGCATCATCCAATTCGACGGATTTGACCAGGACTGGGCCTTGCCGACGAACCGGATTGTCCGATTTTTGATCATTGCGTTCGCGCTCGTGGTGGCCTATCCCTACATTCCTGGATCGAATTCAGACGCGTTCAAAGGCGTTTCGCTTTTCATCGGCGTTATTTTCTCGCTCGGGTCGTCTTCATTTATCGCGAATATCATTGCCGGTACCACGATGACCTACCGCCGCGCTTTTAAAATTGGGGACCGTATCAAGGTCAACGACCTCATGGGGGTCGTGACGGACGTCCGTCAGCAAGTGACGCATCTGCGGACCATAAAAAACGAAGAAATCACCATTCCAAACTCGGTCATGCTCTCAAGTCACATTCTCAATTACAGCGTGATGACCAAGAAAGGGGGGCTGATCCTTCATACCTCCGTGCGGATCGGTTACGACACGCCGTGGCGCAAAGTGGAAGCGATCCTATTGAATGCCGCCGATAAAACGGAGGGCCTCTTAAAAGAACCGAAACCGTTTGTGCTCCAGTGGGAGCTTGGTGAATTTGGTGTGAAATATGAAATTAATGCGTACTGTGACGATGCATCGAAAATAATCTCACTTTACACGCGGCTTCATCAAAATATTTTGGACTCCTTCAATGAGCAGGGCGTGCAGATCATGACGCCGGCTTACGAAGGCGACCCGGAAACGCCGAAGCTTGTCGCGAAGGACAAGTGGTTCCCCCAACCCAATTCGTAAAACACAATTAAACAGGAGACGGTTATGAAAAAAATGTGGGCCTTGGTTGTTTTATTGCCGATTTTGTCGGCTGGATGCGTCAGCACGAGCAAATACAAGAAGCTTGAAGCGGACAAGAAAATGGAAACCGACGCGTTGAAAGCCGAAGTGGCCCAGATGCAGGCGGACAAAGAAAAATTGGCCGCTGAGAAATCGAGCCTCGAGGCCGCCAGCAAACAGACCGAGTCCCAGTACCAGCAGCTCATCGGCCAATTGTCGAGCGAAGTTCAGGAGGGAAACCTGAAAGTAACGCAATACAAGAACATGCTGACCGTTGATGTCGCCGAACAAATATTTTTCACTTCCGGCAGCGCCAAATTGAAGAAGTCCGGGCAGGCCGTCTTGAAAAAAGTTGGCACCGCGCTTGCCGGGTATCAGGACAAAATGATCCGCGTGGTCGGCCACACCGACAACGTTCCGTTGGGCAAAGCCGGCCAGGCCATTTTCCCGAGCAATTGGGAGCTTTCGGTCATCCGCGCGACCAACGTGGTCCGTTTCCTTCAGGAAGAATGCAACATTGACCCGAAGAACTTGATTGCATCGGGCCGTGGAGAAAACGATCCGATCGCCCCGAACGACACCCCGGAAGGTCGCCAGAAAAACCGGCGTATCGAGATCATGCTGATCGACAAAAAGATGATTGAAACCATGGAGCAGAAATAACGATTAATGCGAAAGGCCCTTTTCATTGTCGTAGCGCTGTTGACGTCCTCGTTCGTTCGAGCCGGACAGGAACAGGCGCTTTATCCCACCGATGATTGGCTGTGGCGCATAGCGCCGGTCCTTGGGAACCAGACCTTTGACGGAGAGGTGGCGATTGGGAACCAATCCAAGTCTTTTACCGGCCAGCTCGACGATATCAGCGAGAAGATGGTCATCAACGTCTCCGCTCAAGCGGAGGGATGGAAAGGCAACAAAGGCATCTTGATGGAGATTGGTTACGCGGACATGTGGGCCGCGAAAACCAGTGACAACGTCCACTCCGAGTTCAACGGCAACATGTTTACCTTCGACGCGTTGGGCAGCTACGGTTTTGGTCCAAAAAAACTCACGAAGTCGTCCCTGGGATTTGAATTGATGGCGGGGGCCCGGTTCGTTTATCTGGACGGTGACTTGGCGTTTGACCCGGGCGTCCAATACAAAGACAGCACGATGTGGGTAGAGCCGGTGGTGGGGTCGCGTCTCAGCTACAATTTTGCCGACCGTTGGCGCGCGGAGGCCCGCGGTGATTTGGGAGGGTTTGATATCGGATCGGCCTCCAGGCGGACGTGGCGATTTTTCGGGACGCTGCATTGGCAGGCCGACCCCATGATGGCCTTGTTTGGAGGCTACCGGATGTACGATATGGAAACATCCACCAACGTCCGTGATGGGAAAATCGGATTGGATGGGCGCTTCTCCGGATTGATCGTCGGCATTACTTTTCTACTCGGATCGGGAGGCTAGGGCGAATGACAGGAAAGTTTTTTAGAACAGCATTGATCGGCGCGGTTGTCTATATCCTGCCGATTGCGGCCGGTGTATTTCTTCTTTCCAAAATCATCAAAGTCGTTCGTCTTCTGACCGCACCGATAACAAAGCTTATTCCGGCGGAATCGGTGATCGGCGTGAGGATGGAAACACTCGTTGCTTTGGTCGTGCTGATAGTTTTTTGTTTTCTACTGGGTCTCATCGCTCGCGGGCCGCGGCGACCCGGTTTCTTTGAGGCGTTGGACGAGCGCATGCTTATTATCCCCGGATATTTATTGTTGCGAAGCTGGGCGAAAAGTTTGGCGGACCTGGATGGGGGCAATAACGCGCAAGTGGTGTTTATTAAAGATAACGACGCGTATCGCATCGCGTTTCTAATGGAAACGCTCGACAATGGGCTTCACGCGGTGTTCGTGCCGCTGTCGCCCTCGGTTTTTTCAGGTTATGTGCATTATTTGCCGGAGGAACACATCAAGCGCACTTCGATTTCTTTCCGGAATGCCGTGCGCATTTTGCGCCGGACCGGAGTTGGATCCAAAGCGATATTAAAAGGAGTGAACATGAAATTCGTCATTGCCGCACTGATGTTGACGTTTAGCGCTTGCGCCGCGACGCAGGTGATCGACAGTTGGAAAGCGCCCGATTTTCAGGGGCCTCTTAATTTTAAAAAGGTCGCGGTCGTGGGACTTTCACCGGACGAAACCACGCGGCGCGTGATGGAAGACGAATTGGTCAAGAAGATCGGCGCGAAAGCGGTGGCGTCCCACACGTTTCTCGCGACCGAAGACTTGAATAACTTGGAGAAGGTCAAGGCCGAGATCAACAGCCAGGGCATCGACGGTGCCGTGACGCTCAAAATGGTCGAGAAATCAAAAGAAATCAACTACACGACGGGCGTCTACGCCCCCATGGGATACCCGCTCTACCATTCCGCCTCGTTCGGTTACGGCTACACGATGCCCACCGGCATGATCACCACCGACACGCTGGTGCGCATTGAAACGAACATTTATTCCATCGCGGACCAAAAGTTGTTGTGGTCCGGTGTGAGCGAGACATTTAATCCCACGTCCGTGAAAAGTTCCGCCAATGAAATCGCGGACGCGGTCCGAAAAAAATTGGTCAAAGACAAACTCTTGGAGGAAAAAAGAAAATGAAGAAATTAATCTTGGCGGTTTTTTTGGCGATGGGAACGGGGATCTCCTGGGCGAACCCTTGCGACGCGGATGTTGAGAAATATTGCGGCGACATCCAGCCGGGCATGGGCGCGTTGGGCAATTGCATGCAAAGCCAAAGTCAGAATTTTACGGCCCAATGCCGCGAATGGATCCAAAAGACCGACGCGGCCCTCCGCAGGCTTGCCGCCGATTGTTCCTATGACGCGCGTGAATTCTGCCGTGACGTAAAACCGGGATTTGGCCGCCTTAGGAACTGCCTCAATGCCAACGCGGACAAAATTTCTCCGTCCTGTCGTGAAGCGCTGAAATAAACCTTGCTCGTAGCGCTGCTGCTGGTTTCGCTGTCGGTCATCCTATGGGAAATTATTCTCGTACGGATCTACAGCGTCGTCCTTTTTTACCACTACGCGTTCATGTCGGTCTCCATCGCGATGTTTGGCCTTACGCTCGGGGCCATTCTGATTTCTCTGTCCGATTCATCTTCTTCCGAGGACATTCCTCAATCGGACATGGGGTTCTTGGCAATGGCGATGGGCCTTACCCAGGCCGCCGTCATCACGGTCCAGCTGGCGCTGCCGGTTGAATTTAAGGACGGCGCCGCTTCGATTGGTTATCTCATCCGGACTTTTTTCCTGTCTTCCTTTCCATTCGTTCCTGCCGGCGCCTTTATCACCATCGCTTTGACGCGGCACCCCCGCACCGGGGTCGCTTACGCGTACGATCTTTTTGGGGCGGGGCTGGCATGTCTGCTCGTGCCTTTCTTGTTGTTTGCGTTTGGAGGGCCCGGCGCGGTAATGGCCACGGCCGTTTTTCCTTGTTTGGCGGGGGCGTTGTTATTTGCCGGTATCAACCGGAGAATGGCCGTCCTGAGCGGCGGTTTTGCCGTGGCGCTGGCGCTATTCGCTGTCTTTAACGTCAGCGGGCAATGGTTGAAAATCCGGTGGTGGCACGATGGCCGCTTGCCCGCTCCGATCTACGAAAAATGGAATTCGTTCTCGAGGATCATGGTGAACCCGACCTCCCTGCGGCCGCGCGGTTGGGGAATCAACGCCCAGGTCGGGCAATCGCTTGATGACGTGGAACAACTTTCCCTGAAAATTGACTCCGGCGCCGAGACCGTGATTACCCGGTTTACCGGAGACGTTTCAAAAATTCGTCACCTTAAATACGACATCACCGCTCTCGTCCATTACGTTCGTCCGGCCGCGGATGTTTTTGTGATCGGCGTCGGCGGAGGCCGCGATATTCTTACCGGGGTCGCCTTCAACCAAAAAAGTTTTACGGGCGTGGAAGTGAACCCATTGATCGTGCGGACTTTGACCGAACGGTTTGCCGATTTTGCGGGCCGGTTGCACGAACGGCCCGATGTCCGGATCATGGCCGAAGAAGGGCGGAGCTTTCTGGAAAGAAACCCGCAGCAGTACGACATTATTCAGGCCAGTTTGGTCGACACCGTCGCCGCGACCGCGGCGGGCGCATTCGCGTTCACGGAAAACGGGCTTTACACGCGGGAAGCATGGAAACTTTTTTTAAACCGGCTGAAGCCTAGCGGCGTCCTCACTTTTTCGCGCTGGTATTACGGTTCGACCAACTGGCCGGTCGAAATTTACCGGCTCTTTGCGCTGGCGTCCGCGGCGTTGAAAGAACGCGGCGTCGAAGACCCCGCGGGGCACATCCTTCTGGCCCGCACTAAGGGCATCGACAACATGGAAGGCATCGGCACCATTTTGATTTCGCCTTCGCCATTTTCACCGGAAGATGTCCGTCGGCTAAAGGCCGCTTGCAAGGAAATCAATTGCGAAATTGCGTTCAGCAAGGACATTTCGCTCGACGAACCGTTTAAAGTCATTTTGGCCGCGCCTTCCGACACGGCGCTGAACGCGCTGTTTCCATTGGACATCACGCCTCCGACCGACGACCGGCCGTTCTTTTTCTTTCATGCCCGCTGGTCCAATTTTTTGGGAAATGAAGGAGACCGTTTCGGCGGCTCTTCCTTTAATTTGCTGGCTGTGCGGCATTTGCTGGTCCTATTGCTGACGTCGATTGTGCTCGGCGCGGCGTTGATTTTCTTGCCATTTTTTAAACCGGGCGCCATGGTCATCGAAAAGACCTTCAAAGGCCGGCAAGCGCTGGTGGAACGCTCGCTCTTTTTCTCGCTGATCGGATTGTCCTTCATGCTGGTCGAGATTGGATTGATCCAGCGGTTCAGTCTGTTCTTGGGGCATCCCATTTATGGGTTTACGGTGGTATTGTTCGGGCTCTTTTTGTCGACGGCGGCCGGCAGCGCCGTTTCATCGCGGATTCTGAAGGGGCCTTCGAACAAAGCGGACGCGGTCAAGTTTTTTGGTTATGTGTTTTGTTTCCTGCTGGTGGAGTTGGTGAGCCATTATTTCACCGCGCATTTCTTGGGGGCCAGCACGCTTTTGCGGATGGTGTCCGCGTTCGTGATCATTTCATTCAGCGGATTTTTTATGGGGCAATGGTTCCCGTACGGCATGCGTCAAATCCGCACTCAGAACGATGGGAATGCCGCTTGGTATTGGGCCATCAATGGGGCGCTCTCCATTGTCGGTTCGGTCTTGGCCATGATCATTTCGCTGCACGCTGGCATTCGTGTCGTTATTCTGATGGGCGTGGCGCTTTACGCGCTGGCGGCGGCGATCATTTACGTGTGGAAACCCGTGAATATTCCGGGCGTGCCCCGTAAGTGATAAACAACTGAAATGTTGTGGGTTATTCTCCCGGTGTTTCGGGACAGCGCTTCCTTCGCGTGGGTCCGTTCTAAAATCATTCCTGCCGTAAACCTTCCTGTTAAATTTGTCGCCATCGACGACACCGGCGGCCTCGATGCGGAACTCGCTCGCTTGAGCGATGCCACCACCGAAGTGCTCGCCTGCCCGTTCAATATGGGGCACCAACGGGCGCTGGTGTTCGGAATTCGTTCGTTGGCGCACCGCTTGGATGACAACGATATTGTTTTGACCATGGACAGTGACGGGCAAGACAGTCCCGATGATGTTCCACGCTTGCTCCAGGCGGTCCAACAGAACCAGGCAAAAGACCACATCGCGCTGGCCCGGCGCACGGGTCGCAGCGAATCCTTCAGTTTCCGGGTGCTCTATTTCTTTTTCAAACTATTGTTCCGTCTGCTAACGGGAACGGTGGTGCGCACCGGTAATTTCGCCGCCTATCCGGCCCGGCTTATAAAAAAAGCGATCGCGCATCCGTATTTTGACCTATGTTATTCATCAACGCTGCTCAATCTGGGTTTCCGGCTGCAATACGTGGATTCCGCGCGCGCCGACCGGCATGAAGGCCAATCCCACATGAGTTTGACTCAGCTCATCAATCACGGCATTCGCATGATGATGCCGTTCCTCGACAAAATCTCCGTCCGGCTGATCATTTTTATTGCTGGGTTGATCGCGGCGGGGGCCGTGGTGTTTGGAGCGGGCCTCTACTTGAAACTCACGGCCGGATGGCCGTTTCCGCTGTGGTTGTTTTTTCTGTTTTTGATTGTGTTGTCGGTCAGCGTGGTTGCGCTTATGAATTTCCTGATTTTGTTCGCGCAATTTTCGTTCTATCAAAAGGCCAATGGACCATCTTGAGGGTCACCTGGTCGACCAGCTGGAGGGCAGAGAGGATTTCTTTTGGCATCGCGGGCGTTGGGACGCCATCAAGTCATTGTTGGGGAAACGCGGCGCGTTTGATCTCTTGGATGTTGGGGCCGGCCCCGGTTTTGCAGGGGGCTATTTAAAAAAAGACTTTCCGGCCGCGCGGTATTTCTTTTGTGAAACCATGCCGTCGATGGAAGCCCATCTCCGTGCCCGTTTCGGCGCGGACCGGAATTTAAAAGACCGCGATATCTCCGGCGTCGATGTGGTCTTGATGATGGACGTGCTGGAACATCAGGCGGATGATAAAAAATTTCTCGCGCAGTGGCTGGAGCGGATGCGGCCGGGGGCCGAACTGATTGGGACCGTTCCCGCTATGCCGGTATTGTGGTCCGAGTGGGACAAAATGCTGGGCCATCACCGGCGTTATAAAAAACGCGACTTCCTTCCGTTGGTCAAAGACCTGCCGGTCAAATTGGAATCCGTTTCGTACATGTTCCCCGAGATGGTGCTCCCCGGTTTGGGGCGAAAAATATTCGCCTCCGGCTCAGCCACCCAATCCCCAGCTGAATTTCCGCATTTGCCCCCGTTCGTCAACAAATTGGCCATCCTTTTCCATTCCACGGTGGCGCCTTGGCAGTTCCTGCTTCCGTTTGGAAGCTCGCTCATCTTTAAAATGCGCCGGCAATGAAGGTTCTCCGGACCAACACCTTCCTTTTGTCGTCGTTCTGGGCGGCGGTAGCGTTGTCCCGGTTTTTCACGACCGGTTTTTCCTACAACCGCTGGGACAACTTTGAATATTTCACGCCGACATTGTTGGAGGCCCACCGGCGCTGGCTGGGCGGCGCGGTCCCGTTGTGGAGTTCGCATCAACACCTGGGGGAATCGCTTCTCGCCAGTTCACAAGCGGGACTTTTTTACATTCCTTATACGCTTGGTGTGGCGCTCGTGGATTTGGTGGCGGCCCCGGGAAAACTCATGGCGGTTTTGGCGGTCGCCCATTTAAGTTTTGCGTTGGTGGGATGGGCCTGTCTTTTGGAACGTTTCGGCGTGCGCCGCTCCGTTGCTGTTGTGTGCGCCATCTCGATTGTGGGCGGCGGATTCGTGGAACTGGTTGTGCCGGTTTGGACGTTTGTTGGGGGATTCCTTTGCTGGATGCCATGGATACTTTATGGCGCGTTGGCCGCGATCAAAGATACCACTGACTTAAGGGCCGTTTGGTTGCCTGTCGGTATGGCCATGTCGGCGTTCATCGGATACCCGCAATTGTGGGTATATACCGGGTTGTGGACGGCCGCGTTTCTGGCGCTGGTGTTCTTTCTGGAGAACAGAAAACAATCTGCGGCGGGCCGCGTGCTTTTTTTCTTCATTTGCGGCGCGCTCTTAAGTTCACTGGCGTTGTTGCCGGTGTATATCTCATCGCTGGGAACGGTCCGGTCCGCCGGGGTGCCGCTGGACGTTTTTATCGAACACAGCGTTCCGCTCCGTCATTTGTGGAGTTATTTTCTTCCCACCATTAAAACGCCGCTCACTTTCTTTTTTCAGGACGGCTGTGTTTCGTTTTTCCAGGGATCGTGGATGCCGTTGGTTGTGGGAGGCGTCTTGTTTCAAAAATGGGACCTTCGCAATCCGTTGTTCCGGATGTTTCTGGGGTCTCTGGTGGTTGCACTTTTATTCACGTTGTTTTCATTGGGACATTATGCGGGTGTCTATCCGCTGACCCACGGGATCCCGCTATGGTCGTCGTTTCGCTGGCCTTTTAAGTTTCTGCTATTCGCCAATACCAGCTTTGCAATCGCGGCTGGACTGGCGCTCGAGATCTGGTACCGGAAATTAACGGGCCCGGCCCAAAAAAACTATCGCTTGAGATGGGCAGCCGCATCGATCGTCCTGATCGTCGCGATCGCCATCCTTGGCGGGTGGGGAATATCGAGCAAAACGATGGGTGCCCTTTTCATTATGTTGGGGATTGCCTCGGTTGCCGCGTTGATGTTCGTCGACCGGTCCATTGGTGAGAAAGGGTTATTGGGCATCTGCTTATTAACGGTGGTATTGACCGTGGCGCTGACACAAAAAGTGAATTTAAAAAAATACGACGAACCATTGGCTGCCTATGGTCCCAGCGAACTCAATATCGATCCGCTGTACCGGGTCCTTCCCATGTCCGGCCAAAGCGATACACCGTTGATGCAGCCGCTGGGGCTTTTTCAATCCGCCAGTCTGAACGGATACGACAGCGCCACCGGATGCACAACGCATCTGGTCCCGGCTTGGTACCGGCGCTGGCTTCCCTCCAATGAAATGGGACTTTTGACGAAAGAAGCGTACGAGAAACTTCTCGCCAGCAATTTGCTTAAGAGCTTAAACGTGAAATACGTGCTGGTCGGCAATAACGATCAAGAGCACATCGCGCATTTGCGACGAAAAGATTTCCGTTTGTTGAAGCGGATGGACCAGTCCAGTGTGTTTGAGCAAGACGGCGTCCTCCCTCGTATTTATTTCGCGACCCGGGTGTTTCCGTTCACAAAAGAAAACATGGAAGCCGGCTTGCTTAAAAACCAGGCGGACCAGCGGACCGCGTACCTGTTTGATTTCTCGGGCGAAAATAAATTGCCGGCGGCCCGGGTCCTTGCGATCACGCACAACGACGCCGGAATTTCCGCGCAACTGGAAGCGCCTGAAGGCGGTCTGATTGTTTTTTCCTCCACCTATTACCCGGAATGGAGCGTAACCATTGATGGGAAAAAGAACGCGCCGTTATTCGTGAATGGATTGGTGCTCGGCGCGTGGGTTCCGCCCGGCGCCAATCAGGTGAGCTTTGTCTATGAATCGCGGGCCCTGTCCCTGTCGGTCTTTTTGTTTTTGGCGGGGATTGGATTGCTTGGTTTCTGGATATGGAGGCGCCGGGCTGCCTAGGCTTACCAGCCGACGTTGATGAGGGGAACGAGCAGGAGGCGGGGTTGGCGGGGGCGGTGGACGTAGTTGATGACGCCGATTTGCACTCCGCGCAGGCGTTGAACGCTGTTGTAGAGGCCGATTTGAACGCCGTGAAATTCTTGTGTGGTGACGTTGACGGCGCCGATATGCACCCCTTTGGCAATGCGTTCGGGGTCGGAGTCCATTCCAATCAGGTTGGCCGCGCCGATTTGAAGCGCGCGGGAATTCACCGACGAATTCAGGAACCCGATTTGCGCGCCGCGCGCGCGATGGGTCGTATTCAGAATGCCGAACTGAAAACCGGACAGGTTGTTAGCCGAGTTGATGCCGCCGATTTGAAACCCATGAACGCGCAGCGGTTCTTTCTCGTCTTCAAATTTCAAGTTGTTGATAAGGCCGATTTGAGCACCGCGCAATTTGCTGAGTGTCAGAGGAAAAATGGCGATCTGAAAACCGTCCAAGGTCTTACTTTGGGAACGGAACGTGCCGATCTGAAACCCGTTCACGTCCTTGGCTTCCGCCCAAACCGCGGCCGTTTGAAAACCCCGGACCCGTTCCGCTCCCGCCTTCGCCAATGAAACTTCCAATCCATATATTGTGCGCGCCCGGGGCAGCATGAAGGTATCGGGATAAACCGAGAGCATGAGCGGCGACCAGCGCCATTTTTTTACGGTGGGTTTTGGGGCGGCCGTCAAACTCAGAGGCAAGAGGCCGAATGAAATAATGAAGAGGGCAATTTTGCGCATCGAAGTAACTATAACCCGACTTCGGAGCACAAAACAGAGGCCACGGAACATATGCTCCATTTTTGCGTATAGTTGGAGTCCTGATTTTAATCCCAGCAGGAGGTTGTTATGAGCTACGTAGACGGTTATGTGATTCCAATCAAGAAAAACAAGCTAAAGGCCTATATGAAGATGGCCAAATTGGGAGAAAAAGTATGGATGAAGCATGGCGCGCTGGATTACAAAGAGTGCGTAGCCGACGACCTGAAAAACAACTGGGGAATGGCCGTATTTCCGAAAATAATGAAAACCAAACCCGGCGAGACCGTGGTGTTTTCTTACATCGTGTTCAAGTCCCGTGCGCACCGCGACCTGGTCAATAAGAAGGTCATGAAAGACATGGAAATGCACGGCGACGGGCCCATGGAAATGCCTTTTGACATGAAACGGATGGTCTACGGAGGATTCAAGGCGAAAGTCGAGTCCAAATAAAGCTGAGCTTCATGATATAACCAACGGCAATGCGAAGAAAAATTGCCGGATGGGGCGTCGCGGTTGGTGCGGCTGTTTATCTGATTGTTTTCCAGAAAGAGTTGTTCATTGGCGGACGGATCGATTTCACCGCCGATGCCATCCGGTTCTATTACCCTTCCTGGATCATCGGCAAACAAATGCTTTTGGACGGCGGTTTCTTTTTGTGGGACACCATGCGTTGCATGGGCCAGCCCTTTGCCGCCGCTCCATCCAACCAAGGGTTTTATCCGTTGCGGTTCCTGTCTCCGTTTGTCGCGTACCTCACCTATCAAAAAATCTCCGTTCTCTTTCACATCGTGCTCGCCGGGTCCTTCGGCTTCCTTCTCGCCCATGAATATTTTGATGATTGGGCCTGCGGTCTTTTCGGGGCGCTCGGCATGGGTTTTAATGGTTTTTTTATGGCCCGGATCGGCTACCAAGCGGACTTCGCGGCGATCGCCTGGGCCCCCTGTGCGATTTATTTTCTGTGGAAGCGCCGTCCGTTCCTGCTTGCTGTCGCATTGGGGCTCCAATGGCTGGCAGGTTTTCCGCCGATTTCCATTCTCACGATTCTTTTCTTAGGGCTTTTTTCTATCTGCGAGCGGGACCGTACGACGTTGATCAAAGGTTTTTTGTTGATGATGGGTCTCGCTGCTTTTCAAATTCTGCCGTTCTTAGAAATGTTGAAAGAATCGGGACGGGCGCTTTTTTTGGACCCGCAGGCCGCCGTAAAACATTCCATCGCCCCGGCTTCGTTCTTGGGCAATCTCTTTGTTCCGGCGGCGTTTTTTAAAGGATTTTCACAGGGCACGGCCTTGTTGGAAGATTTTTACATCGGGCCGGTCTTCCTGCTCTGTTTTATAGGGGGTGCCGCCAAAGCCTATTCAAAATCCAAAAACTGGTTTTGGTTGGGGATGGGGGCCGTGCCCTTTCTGGTACTGTCCTTGGGAAAAAATTTACCCGGATATTCGTTTATCCCGGGCATTACGTTGTTTCGTTCGCCGGCCAACTGGGCCTATCCGTTTTTGTTGGCGGCCATTCTCGTGGCTTGTTATGGCTTGAGAGCCATTCGGTCATGGCAGTTGAAGGGTTTCATTATCCTGTTCGCGGCTGTCGACTTGGGCGCGCATTATTACGCGCTTCCACATCTGCAGGTAAAGGAAGATTTTTTTTCCGAAGCCAAAGTCAGGCTCACGGGCTTGCAAGCATCGGTCACGCCCCATCGGATTTTTCATATCGGTCAAATCGTCAACAATTCGCCGGAGTGGAGTGGAATCGCACAAGATTGGGACATGTTGAAAGGAATTCTGACGCCATCGTATGGCACGGCATTTGGTTTCAAAGAGGCGGCGAGCCACCACAACTTGGTCAGCCAGCGAAATTTGGATTACATCGGCCGGATGACGTCGCAAGGGAAAGCATCTCCGTTGTTTGATTACGCGGGCATCAAGACGATCGTTACGCTCACCCAAGAAGGAGCGGTGAAACCGCTTCCATCGGCGGACGATTTTGGGATCATCACGAACCCCGACCCCAAACCGCGGGCCTTTTTCCACATGCAAGGCAGTGTCGATGAGATATTGAAGGACGTTCCCGGTGAAATAGTTGTGAAGGCCACGGGGCCAGGAACGTTGGTGGTGTCCGAATCATATTATCCGGGATGGAAAGTGCGGGTCGATAAAGAAAAAGGGAAGGTCCAAATGTTTGAAGGATATTTCTTGAGCGCCATGGTCCCGGCCGGCGTCCATTCTGTGCGATTTGTTTATTCGCCCCTCAGCGTCCGGATTGGCTTTTTGATTTCATTTCTAACTCTCTTGGGAATGGGGGTTCGCCGGTGACATTGATCGTCCGGTTCATTGCGTTTTTGTTTCTCCGGCTTATCTATCACGTGCGCGTGGTCGGCCGTGAAAACCTGCCTTTGACGGGACCCGCGTTGTTGGTCCCAAACCATGTTTCGATGATTGATCCTCTGTTTATTTCGGCCGGCACCAAACGCATTGTGAGTTATTTCATTTATCGTGGTTACTACGATAAGTGGTGGATCCGCCCGTTTGTTGCGTCGATGGGTGCGATACCGATTTCGGAAGCGGACAACCCCAAAGGCATCTTGCGCTCGCTGCTTCAGGCGCGGGAGCGACTGGAAAAAGGGGAGATGGTCGGCATTTTTGCGGAAGGACAGATTTCCCGCTTAGGCGGCGCCACACTCGGATTCAAACGTGGTCTGGACATCGTCTTAAAAGGGTTGGACGTTCCGGTGATCCCGGTGCATTTGGAAGGTGTCTGGGGAAGTATTTTTAGTTTCGCCGGCAACAAAGTCATATGGAAGGTCCCCAAAAAAATTCCCTATCCGATCACGGTGACGTTTGGCGCGCCACTCCGCAACGCCGCACCGTCTGCGATCCGTCAGGCGGTGACCGAACTCGGCGCCGAGGCGTTCCGGATCCATTTCCATAAAGATCCCACGTTGTTTGACGCGTTCTTGCGCCAGGCCAAAGACTTTCCGAAACACAAAATCCTCGCCGATTCCTCAGGGAAAGAAGTCACGTACCGAGAGCTGCTCACCTCCGCTGTGCTTTTGGGGCGGCGGCTTCGCGGGGAAAAGACGGTCGGCATTCTGCTTCCGCCGTCGGTCGCAGGCGCCGCCGTGAATGTGGCCTTGACCGGCAATGGGCAGGTCCCCGTAAACCTCAACTACACGTTGCCGCTCGAGACCGTGAATTCGATCTGCAAACGCGCCGGCATCAACAAAATCATCACCTCGGAAAAAATGTTGGAGAAGCTGGATTGGCCCAAAGACGATCGCATGGTCTTCTTGGAATCGCTGGCCGCCGC
This sequence comes from uncultured Elusimicrobia bacterium, assembly GCA_964405835.1. Lineage (GTDB taxonomy): Bacteria > Elusimicrobiota > Elusimicrobia > F11 > F11 > JAJVIP01. Next base: position 28,090 of record CAYOPN010000022.1, read on the forward strand.
CATCCCGAAGAACGAGAAGACCGATGTGTATTTGAAGATGAAATTTCTTCCGGTCGCCATTCTTCGCCGTTTGTTTTTTTCAAACGCATCGTTGAACCCGGCTGACACCGCCGCGATTCTGTTCACATCCGGAAGTTCCGGCGATCCCAAGGGCGTGGTGCTCACTCAGAAAAATCTGACCTCGAACATCCGCTCGATCCATACCGTGCTGCAATTGCCGAACACCGACAAACTTATGGGCGTGCTGCCGTTCTTTCACTCGTTTGGTTTGACGGCGTCGCTGTGGTATCCGCTGCTCGCCGGGTTCAAAGCGGTGTTCCACACAAATCCACTCGATTGCAAGACCATCGCGGAGCTGTGCCGCGCCCATCAGGTGACGTTTGTGATGGGCACGCCAACCTTTTTGTCCGCCTATCTGCGCCGCATCGACAAAAGCGATTTTGCCTCGCTGCGGTTCGCGGTGGCAGGGGCGGAAAAGTTAAGGCCGGAACTCGCTAAGGCTTTTGAAGAAAAATACGGGGTCCCGGTGCTGGAAGGATATGGTTGCACCGAGTTGTCACCGGTGGCGGCGTTGAACGTGCCGGACATCACGGACGGATCGGTTACGCAGACCGGCCGGAAAATCGGCACGGTGGGCCGCCCGCTTCCGGGCGTGTCCATCAAGATTGTCGATCCAGAAACATTTCTGCCGTTGGAGGAAGGGAAATCCGGACTATTGCTGGTCAAAGGCGCGAACGTGATGCAAGAGTATTTGAACGATCCGGTCCGGACGGCGGAAGTAATGCGGGACGGCTGGTACATCACCGGTGACATCGCGACCATCGATGAGGACGGTTTTATTCAGATCACCGACCGGCTGTCGCGTTTCTCAAAAATCGGCGGCGAGATGGTGCCGCACATTTTGATCGAAGACAAACTGCACGCTTTGGTGAACGCGGTCGACCGTATGTTTGTGGTGGCCGGAATTCCCGATGAAACGAAAGGAGAGGCGCTCGTGGTGTTGGTGGCGGGTTATACCGGCGACTTGGACCAACTGTGGAAGGACCTGAAAGCAACCGACCTGCCCAAACTTTGGCTGCCGGACCGCGATAAATTTTTTACGGTCGATGCTATTCCGTTGCTCGGTTCCGGGAAAATCGACATGCACAAAGTGAAGGAAATTATTCGGAAGGTAAGTTGAGTAGCTGCCGCGACTTTTCGAGTTCTTCTTCCATCCCCAAAAGCACCAATACGTCGTCGGGCAATAAGATCAAACCGGGTCCCGGGTTCGCGATGTGTTGTCCGTTCCGGTAGATCGCAACGATGGAGGCCCCCGTCTGTTCCCGGAGTCTCGTGTCGCGGATCGCTTTTCCCACGACCGGGGAATTCGCGTGAAGCGTCACTTGGTCGGTGATGTCGACCAGCAACAACTTTCCCTCGCCCGATTTTATGACGGCCTGGCGCGTTGGCTCGCTGGTGGCAAGGCCGGTGATTTGATCGAGCACGCGTTCCAGCCACTCTTTGCCCCGGTTGATGCGCTTGCGCGACCCCCACGTCACAAACAACAGCACAAATCCCATGAATATCAGGGGCGGGTGCGTGGGCAGGAATTGCGCGGCTGCGCTGATAAACACGAGTCCGAGAAGTATCAACGCCAGGTTGTTAAGCGTGTTGTAGAAGGCGTGCACGTCGATGTAATGCAGCAACGTTTTGCTGCGCGTGACCAAGAGCAGGATAATATGGTTCGCGTATTTGGAGATGGTCGCGAAGAGCGGCATGCATGCCACCGCGGCGAATGTCCACAATCCCGTGAAAAACGTGGTTTCCGTAAACGGACCGGTGAAACCAAAATTTTGCTTGATGAGATGGGAGAGCGCGTTGAGGGTCAACACCACCGCGGCAAGAAACGCGAAATATACGCCGGCGCGGACCAGGTATTTGGAGAAAATCGGCGTGCCGTTTGTGTGCGACTTCGATTTTTCGAGCCAATCATGGTATTGGTCAAGCCGTCGCCGCCATGAAGTCGGCGTGATGTCGAAGAGAAAATCGACGGTGCGGTCGGAGTTTCGAATCAGGTACGGTGTTGCGAGCGTGGTCAATGACGACACCATGACGGCCAATGGATATAAAAAGTCGCTGGTCACTTTTAGTGAGAGTCCCAAGCTGGCGATAACAAATGAAAATTCGCCAATTTGCGCCAAGCTCATGCCGACCCGCGCCGACGTTTTCATGTCGTATCCCGCCAGAAACGCTCCGAGGTTGCCGGTAATAACTTTGCCCACGATCGTCACCAACGTGATGATGAGGATTGGACCTTTGTATTCCCATAAGAGCGCCGGTTGAATCAGCATGCCGGCCGAAACAAAAAAGATTGCGCTGAACATATCGCGGACAGGATGGATCCATTCCTCGATTTCGTTAATTTCCTTGGTGGCGGCCAGGACCGCGCCCGCCAGGAAAGCACCGAGAGCGATTGAGAGTTCGACCGAGTGCGCAATCATCGCGCCGCCCAAACAAAAACCCAATGTGACCACGCCGAGCACCTCTTTCGATTTAAAGGAAGCGACCCAATGCATGAACCGTGGCACAAGCAAAAGCCCTATCACAAGGTACAACGTCACGAAAAGTCCGATCCGGAAAAACGAAACAAGGATCGACCCGGCATCGGGACCACCTTGCTGACCGAGGCCGGATAAGATCGACAAAATGGCTATGGCAACGATGTCTTCGAGGACAAGGATTCCAAACACCACCTGCACGAATTTCTCCTGCATCATTTTGAAATCCATAAAGACCTTCACGATGATGGTGGTGCTGCTGATGGAGAGAATGGAGCCCAGGAAAATACTGTCGATTTTGCTCCAGCCAAACGCCTGGCCGAGCAGGTAACCGATGCCGAGCATACCCAGAACTTCGAGCACGGCCGCAAGACCGGCGGAAACGCCGACTTTTCGGATTTTCGGGAGATTGAATTCGAGGCCGAGCGAGAACAACAGGAACACGAGGCCGAGCTCGGCCATGGTGTGAATGCTTTTTAGGCTGCTGATGAAGGAAAATGGCGGAGTATAGGGGCCAATCAACAAACCAGCGATCAAATATCCAATCACGACCGGTTGGCGCAGGCGGTGGCACAAAAGTGTCATAGCGCCCGCCACGGTCATCACAATGGCCAGGTCTTGCAGTAAGTGTGTTTCCATGTCTATTCCTCGCGCAACGTTTCGAGCGGAGGACGTTGCAGCATGCCGCGGCCCAGGAAAAAGCCGGTGGCGGTGCTGACAAAAATCATGCCTCCGACGCCGGTGATGATGGAGACGAGGGTGGGTCTGAAACCGATTTCGAAGACACGTTCCGCGACCAAATAACTGCCGATCATTCCGAGCACGAGGCCGGTCAAGGCCGCAAAGAAACCAATGAAACCGTATTCGATGAGATGGATCGTGCGCACGTGCGTGCTTCCGGCGCCCAATGTTCGGAGGAGGGTCGCTTCACGCAACCGTTCTTGCCGTCCGGAGATCAACGCGCCGGCCAGGATCATCAGGCCGGTTGTCACGACAAAGAGTGCCATAAAGTTGAGCGCCATGGCCACCTTGTCGAAGTAAGAATTCAATGTGTCGAGCACCATGCGCAGGTCGACGGTGGAAACGTTCGGGAATTCTTTGCGCATAGCCTTTTGAACCGCGCCGGTTTTTTCAATGGTGGGCACTTTGGCCAGCATCACCGTAAATTGCGGCGCTTGTTCGAGAACGCCTTCTGGGAAAATCACAAAAAAGTTGGGCCGCAACTGAAACCAGTCCACTTTCCGCAGCGCGACGACAACGGTGTCGATGGGAAGGCCGAGCACGTCGAAGGTGATGTTGTCGCCGATGGTCACTCCCAAATCTTCCGCGATCCCTTCTTCCAATGATATGGGGACAACGCCGTCGGGAGAAAACTTTCCAGGAGGCCAGGCGCCCGCCAAAATTTTTTCGCTGTGTCCGAGATGACTGCGGTAGGAAGAACGGTACTCGCGCCGCAGGACCCAGTCGGGCATTTTTTGTTTGTCCGCTTCGGTTAACTCTTCCACCGGCACGTTTTTTAGTTTCGCGATGCGCATGCTCACAAACGACGCCTGGTCGACAACCCGCACATTTTCTTTCTCGAGCAACGCGCGCACGCCGTTGCGTTGGTGCGTCTGAATATCGATCAGGGCCAGCGTCGGTTCCTCATTGGATGTGGAGAGCCCGATGTGCTGCAAGAGCGAGCTGTTGAGAAACGCAATCATGAAGATGAGCGCACTGCCAAACCCGAGCGCGGGCACCAGAACTGGCGTCTGATTGTTGGGGCGAAATACGTTGGCCAAACCTTGGCGCCACGCGTAGGGCCACGTCGGCGGCACCAGCGCGCGCAGGTGCTGGAAAGCACGGAACAGAAATGTGTTGCGGCTTTGCGGCGCGTCGTTTGCGCGAATGGCCGCGAGCGGAGAAATGGAACGCAAGCTCAAGAGCGGCAGCAACGTGAATAGAAACGTGACGCCAAACCCAATCGCGGCGCCGGTTGCCAACGATCGCCAGGAGATAAAGAAAGGGATTTCCACGAGAATGAATTGGTTCAGCAGGGACGGCAGTAACCATTGCAAGGCCACGCCCAAGGTCACCCCGATCAGCGTGCCCACCATGCCGAGCACCATGCCTTGCAACAAGAAAATTCCAAGCGTGATATTGGCCGGAGCGCCCAAGCATTTAAGCGTGGCCACGGCCGGCGCTTTCTCTTTCGCGTAGACGTACAGAATGCTCGCGATACCGATCCCACCCAAAAGCAGCGCGATCAGCGCGGCCACTTTCAGGAACTTGCTCGCGTTCTCGGCGCGGCGGCCCAGTGATTTTCGCCGCTCTTCGACCGTCGTCAGTCGCCAGGATTCTTCTTTCGCCACCGGCTCCAACTTCGCGAGAGCCGCTTTGAGATCGTCGGCATTTTCAATTTTGAAATAGAGCCGGTGCCGCGCCAGACTTTCGCCTTGAAGGAGCCCCGTGTCTTTTAAATAAGCAAGCGCGATGAACGCGCGCGGCGCCGCGAACACGGACGCCATCGCTTCGCCGGGGACCATTTTCAGCGCGGCCGCAATCCTGAACTTCGCGCGGCCCAACTCCACGGTGTCGCCGATCGCGAGTTCGAACTCGGCCATCACGTTTTCTTCGAGCAGGAGCGAGGGAGATGAGAAAATTTCAGAGACGGCGCCTGCCGGTTCGGTCTTTACGTTGCCGTAGAACGGAAAACCTTTCTCAATCGCGCGGATTTCCAGAAGACGCGATCCGGATTTTTCGGGGAAAAAGGCGACGGTGTTGAGTTCTATTTCACGCAGGCGAGGATGGGGCAGCGAAGCGAACAGCGCTTCCGTTTCTATGGTGAACGCGCGGCGGTTGCGGGCCACAACGTCGGCGCCGATCAACGGCTTGGCTTGTTCGCTGAGCGCTTCTTCGAGATTGTGCTGCAGGGAACCTGCGGCCACGAGTGCCGCGATGCCGATGCTGGCGGCGGAGATATAGACCAAAAGCCGTTTCCAGCTTTTGCGGCCGTCGCGTGCAGCCATCGTGAACGCCCAGGAAATGTTAGGGCGCATCCGAAATAAGGTGGCCTCCGGATAGGTTTAGGATCCGGCCGGTTTGTTTGGCGAGTTCGAGGTTGTGCGTGACCACGACCAGCGTGATGCCTTCGACGCGGTTCATATCGAACAAGAGTTTCGTGATGTGATGCCCCGTTTCGGTGTCGAGGTTGCCGGTCGGTTCGTCCGCGAACAGGATTTTCGGCCGGTGCGCGTACGCGCGCGCGAGGCCCACGCGCTGCTGCTCGCCGCCAGAGAGCTGAGAGGGGAAATGCTGACGGCGGTCTTTGAGGCCCACGCGCTCCATCAATTCTTCGGCGTGGCCGCGCGCTTTGGTTCCGCCGAGCAGTTCGAGCGGGACCATCACGTTCTCAAGCGCGGTCAGGGTCGGGATCAAACGAAAGCTCTGAAAAACAAACCCAAGGGATTCGCGGCGGAACGCGGCGCGTTCCTCTTCGGACAAATTGGCCAGGTTAACGCCATTGATGACGACGGAACCCGCATCGGGCCGGTCGAGCCCTGCGCACAGTCCAAGCAAGGTGGTTTTTCCGCTGCCGGAGGGTCCCATGATCGCGCAGGCTGCGCCGGCAGCGAGTGAAAAGGATACATTGTTCAAAACGGTGAGCGTTTCACCGCCACTGGGGTAATGTTTGGTGAGGCCTTTGACTTCGATTGCGTTCTGTTGGCTCATGGCGATTTTTACAATAATGCTTCCGTGAAGTTCCTTCTAATGTCCGTATTTCTTTTTCTGCCCGGCAATAATTCGTCCGGCGCGGAATCAAAGGTCATTCTCTTTTTCGGCGACAGCGTAACATACGGCTACGGCGTCGAACCGTCGCAAGCCTACCCGGTTTTGATACAGAAGAAAATCGATGAGTTGAAATGGCCGTATCGCTGCGTGAACGCGGGCTTAAGCGGCGACACCACCTCGGCCGGCATCGAGCGCCTCCGCTGGACCCTCCGCCAAAAACCCGATGTCCTTATATTGGCGCTCGGCGGCAACGACGGCCTTCGCGGCATCCCAGCCAAAACCATCCAAGCCAATCTCGAAACCATGATCGACATCGCTCGCGAAAAGAACCCCAAGGTCAAAATCCTTCTGGCCGGCATGCAAATGCCCCCCAACTACGGCGGCGATTACACCAAACAATTCCAAGCGGTCTACCCCGCCGTCGCCAAAAAGAAAAAGGTGCAGCTCATTCCCTTCCTCCTTGAAAAAGTCGGCGGCATCCCCGAAATGAATCTCCCCGACCGCATCCACCCCACCGCCAAAGGTCACATCATCATCGCTGAAACGGTCTGGAAAACGCTCCGGCCCGTTCTCCAGTAGCGGAAAAGGGGAAAAGGTGCCGTTGATGACAACTGACAAAACCCGGTTTTATAAGATTGTCATTTGTCATCAACGGCACCGCATTAGGAGAAAGCATGTTGATAAAGATATTTGATTGGGTGATTCAATTTCGATTGTTTTTTTGGGTCAGCATTGTCCTGGCCGGTCTGTACGTAATAGCTGTTTTTCAAAGTAGGAATTTCATCATAACCCTGCCATGGCTTGTTCTCGCCGCCATTTCCTATGGCCTAAGCTTGATGAGCTCTGACAATTTCGTTGGGGTAGTCTATTTTCTGAAAAAAAGCTGCTGGGACGATATCGTCGCCCGGTGGCTGATTCTCGGGGCACTGGTGATTTCCGTTTTGGGAGGGATTGTCCTGGTAGGTCTGGGAGGGGCTGTGCCCATTTCCATTACTCAGATCCTATTCAACCTTCGGCATCCCATCACAGCGATGCGGGAAATTTTCGGAAATTCAAAGACATTGACCGGAGACAACGTCTGGCCGTTTTTCGTCATCTCCGGTCTGACTTGGCCGTGGTGGACGCCGGCGTCTTGGATATTTTTACGGCAAACGCTTTCTGAACCCGGCGGAATGAGGCAGTGGCTCCTGGTTCTCGCTATCAGTTTGATCTGTCAGATTACCCAATCCTTGGTTTTTAGTTTTCAATTTTTTGGTCGAAATATTTTTTACAAGTAAAGTAAAAGAGTAAAAGGTGCCTAAAAGATGCCGTTTGTCAGTTGTCATCAACGGCACCGCATTAGTTATCAACGAGGAATGAATGACAGGACCAGTCAACATCATTAAATTTAAATTCGATTCGAATGCGACTCTCGAACGTCATTGGCGAGTCGTAATCGACAAGATTGAACTCGTCGATGCCATTGAGCGAGCCGTCGAAACGCCGGTCGCTGGTCATTGGCCGAGTAAATCGAAAGCATTGCTAAATCTCGACGAATTAAAAGAAACCCTCACTGCCGGAGGCCAATGGCAATTGTTGATTTGCGCGAATTGTGCCGCCTCAGGTTACAAGAGCTGTGGTGATTTGGATTTAGGGCACTTCACGGTAAGGTTGGAGGACGAGTTTGTCTTGTGGGAAGTTAAACCTCCCCATCCCGCAACGGTTCAGCAAATGAAGTTGGTGCGTTATAGGTTTCATCGTCCGCAGTATGAAGGGGAAGTGAGAAAAGTTGTCGATGGCCGTCGGTCAGCCTAACCTCACTTGTTGAAGATGCGCTCACCTTGGAAGGGTGCCGTTGATGACAAATGACAATCCTTCAAAACCGAACTTTGTCAGTTGTCATCAACGGCACCTGCTTCCATGCTTCCGGCACCTGCTTCCTGCTTTTAATGGTCGGGGGTTTTTGATTCGAAGCGGGAGAGCACCTCGTACATGCAAGGCACCACAAACAACGTCAGAAGTGTTGAGACGATTGTCCCGCCTATAATAGTGAGCCCCATTGGCGTGCGTGTTTCCTGTCCGATTGAGTTGCCGATCACCAGCGGCATGGCCGCAGCCACGGTCGCAACCGACGTCATTAGGATGGGGCGCAAGCGAATGGGGCAGGCCGCGAGCAGCGATTTCGTCACACCTTTGGCCGGGTCTTTGTGACGGATTTGGTTCGTAAATTCCACCAATAAGATCGAGTTCTTTTTCGCGATGCCCATCAACACAATAAGGCCGATGTAGCTAAAAAGGTTGAGCGACGTTCCCGTGATCCACAGCGTCAGAAGTGCGCCTGTGAGGCTGAACGGCAGCGCCACCAACACCGTGAAGGGATGCACGAACGAATTAAATTGCACGGCGAGGATCATGTAGGCGACCAGAATGCCCAGCAGAAGCGCCCCCTGCAAACTTTTGAAACTGTCCGTGAGGCCCGCGGATGTTCCTTCGAGCGCCAGCGAATACCCGGGGGGAAGGATCTCTCGGGCAATTTCTTGGGCCCGTTTGATCACGGCCCCCTGCGCTTTGCCGGTCGCGGGACTTCCAAAAATTCCGATGGCGCGCTGGCGGTTGATGCGCGTGATGCTCTGATACGCGGGCGCTTCCACGATGTCGACCAGTTTCGATAGCGGCACGAGATTTCCGAACTGGTTTCGCACAAGGATCTTCTCGATATCTTCAGGAGATTTGATGGTGTTCTCGCGGAACTTGATGCGGACGTCGTAACGCCGCGCGTCCGCGGTGTAGCGGTTCTGCCGCACGCCGGCCACGGCCACATTCAATGTTTGCGCGACCGCCTCGACAGCAACGCCTTGCGACGCCATCTTCTCACGGCTCGGTCGGATGATCAACTCAGGCAAACCGGTCTTAAAGTCTGTGTCCAGTTCCTGCGCGAGCCCTTCCTCGGTGAGTTTGTCCATCAACTCTTTGGCTTTCTGGTTCATGACCTGCAGGTCGGGACCAAGCATGTTAAACGACAATTGGTAGGGCCGGCCGCTGGTGAGGTTTCGCGCCGAGGTGTCGCGCATCGCGATGCGCACGCCTTTCACTTCTTTAAGTTTCTTACGCAGTTCATCCATCACCTGTGTGTGCGTGAGTTTGCGTTTTTCCCGATCGATGAGCCGCGTCGGGATGGAAAATTGGTTGGGTTCCGAAGCCCCGCCGCCTCCGCCTGTGGAAATAAAGAACGACTCGATTTCTTTCTGGGTCTTTAATACCGCTTCAATTTCCAACGTCTTCTTTAACGTTTCTGGAAGTGATGTCCCCGGAGGTGTTTGTCCACTGATGGCAAAGAAATTTTGGTCTTGGACTGGGACAAATTCCTGTTTTACGGACTGGACCACAATCATGGAGAGAGCAAAAAGCGCCAACGATCCGGCCACAACGGACTTGGGCCAAGCGATAACGCGTGCAAGCGATCGCCGGTACCAGTCGGCCCAATCTTCAAATAACTTGTCGAGCCAATGTTCCAGTTTTGACGTTTTGGGGGATGTTCGTAATAAGGCAGCAGCGCGCATCGGCGTAATGGTCACCGCTTCCAATAACGACAAAAGCACAGCGGCCGACATTGTAACGCCGAACTGGAAGAAGAATTTTCCGATGATCCCATCCATGAATATGACCGGAAGAAACACCGCGACCACTGCGAGGCTGGCCGCGATAGCGGCCGGCAATATCTCAATGGCGCCGTCGTAAGCGGCTTCGGTGGCCGTTTTGCCGAGACGGTAATGGCGGACGATATTCTCAAGCAGCATGATTGCGTCGTCGACCACAATCGACACAGCCAAGGTCAGCGCGAGCAACGTGAACAGATTCAACGTGAAGCCCGAGAAATAAAGAATCAGGAACGTTCCAACGATCGAGGTCGGGATTGAAAACAATATGTTGAGCGCGGCCTGCCAGTTTCCCAGGAAGAGGAGGCAGATCAATATCGTGACGATGCTGGCGCCCCAAAGTTTGTGGTACGTGGTCTCGACCACGGCTTTGGTGGGTTTCGTGAAGTCCACGTTGACCATGTAATCGTAGCCGGCCGGTAGTTGTTCTTTTATTTCCAGAAGCCGTTTCTGAACACTTTCAGCCACTTCCACTTCGTTCGAGCCGCGCTGTTTGCGCACCGAGATCGAGATTGCCTCGCGTCCTTGCACACGCGCAACGCGGCGCACGTCGGAAAGCCCTTCCTCCACTTCCGCCAAATCTTTCATGCGGTAAGCGGTGTCTTGAATAACTTGCCCGCCGCGGCGCAGGATGCGCAGGTTTCGGAGTTCTTCGACGCTCGCCGCTTCACCGAGCCAGCGCAATCGCAATTCGCGCGGCCCTTGCACGTATTGCCCGGCCGCGGTTTCGAGATGTTGGGATTGAAGCGCGTCGGCCAGATCGAGCACCGTCAGGTCGGCGCGCCGCAATTTGTCAGCTTCCGGCCAAATACGGATGTTCCGTTCACTAAATCCGGTGATAGAGACTTCGCCCACGTTCGGAACAAACCGGAGCTGGTCCAAAAAAAAGTTTTCGGCGTAATTGATCACTTCGCGTAAGGGCGCGTCCGCGTAAATCGACACGAACATGATTGGCTCTTCTTCGGGGTTGCGTTTGCGGATAATCGGAGGCTGCACGTTGAGCGGCAGGCGCATCTGGCTCAAGGCGGCTTGCACTTCCTGCAGCGCTACGTCGACGTTGCGGTTGATGTCGAACTCAAGGCGCACCGAACCCTGTCCCTGCCGGGCGGTCGAGCGCATTTCTTTTAGACCTTCCACTGATAAGAGCCGCTGTTCCATCTGGTCGATAATGTCGGCCTCGATCACGTCGGGTGCCGCGCCTTCATAAGCGATCGAAACATCCAAGATCGGAAAATCCACGTCCGGCATCTGGCTGATGCCGAGCCGGTTCAGCGAAATCGCGCCCAAGATGATCCTGG
>CAYOPN010000023.1:0-38365 GCA_964405835.1 uncultured Elusimicrobia bacterium
GCGGTGAGGGTGGCGGTGGTCATAGCGGTTTCACTTCCTCGGCGAGCATTCCTTCGGCAAGCGCGGCTTCTTCGGACTGGGAGGCCACCTGCGTGGCGTCTTGTTCGGCTTGGGCGCGGCCTTGGATAACGGCATCGGCCATGAGGCCGGTGATCAGGCGAATGGCGCGGATGGCGTCGTCGTTGCCCGGGATCGGATAATCGATCAGGTCCGGGTCGGTGTTCGTGTCGCAAACGGCGACGATCGGAATGCCGATGCGGCGGGCTTCGGAGATCGTGGTCATTTCATTGGAAGGGTCGATAATGAAGATGCAGCCCGGCAATTCGAGCATGTCTTTGATGCCGGCAAGAGATTTGGTCGAGCGTTTGATTTCTTTTTCACGCATCGCCCGCTCTTTCTTGGAGAGCAGGTCGAACACGCCTTTTTCTTTCATGCCCTCGAGTTCTTGAAGGCGTTTGGCGGACTTGCGGATAGTTTCGAAGTTGGTGAGAGTTCCACCGAGCCAACGTTCCGCCACATACGAGGAAACGGAGCGGCGCGCTTCGCTGACGATCGCGTCCTGCGCTTGTTTCTTGGTGCCCACAAAGAGCACGGTCTTGCCGAGCGCGGCGACGCTTTTCACGTAGACAAAAGCTTTCTTGAGTTCGCGGACGGTTTTCTGAAGGTCGATGATATGGATGTTGTTGCGGCTCCCGTAAATGTAACGGGCCATTTTGGGGTTCCACCGGTGGGTTTGGTGGCCGAAGTGAACACCGGCCTCCAAGAGGGACTTCATTGAAATGACGGGCTCGTTAGAGGCCGTCGGCGCAGCAGTAGGCGTAGAAGAAACCATTAACTTGTGTGACTCCTTAGTTTTTAAATTACTCACTGGAAGGAAGATTAACGAAACAACGGTGGGGATGATGCTCGTCGCCAAATGAGGGCCGGGATTATAGCAGAAAAGTGTTTTTTGGCAACCGGCTTAGGCCTGTGACGCCACCATTCGACGGACCTTTTGAATGGCACGCGCACCGACGGACGCCCTGGAATCGAGCGGAAAAAGCGATTCAAAACCTTCGGAGGTCTCCTCTTCCGTTGCGGCACCGTCCTTCCGGAGGAAATCGCCGATACGCCGGTTAAGAAGCGCCTTCGGTCCAAGGATCTGACTTAGGGCTTGAGCGGGCAGGGTCCGCCGCGCATTTCGCGCTTCGATTGCTAGATTGATTTTCTCATGGAGAGAGCCGCCGAGATGAACGCCTGTAAACATAATCGTCATCGCGATAAGGGCCGATAGGATTCCGAAACTATTGAAACCGGATTGGATGGAGAGCAGCACAAAAATCATCGCCAGCGCGATGACCGGCATAGCAAGAAGGCTGATGGAGGCGGTTCTCGTGGCCGCGAAAACAACCGGCCAATCGTGACTTTTGCCGCCCTCAGCAAGCTTGGCACCCATCCATTTATGGAGGATTACAGACAACGCTAGGAAGACACCGATAAAGACAACCGTTAACGACAGAATCGAAAAATTCCCAATAAAACTCATCAACAGCACGCTCCAAACAACCATCGTGAGGCGACCTTCCCAGCGACCGGCTTGGGCGCTGTCTTTCCAAAAGGCTAACGCGCCGGGTTGGTCATGGTTCGTAATACGTGCCGCCAACATTTGGAGATAGGTAGAAAATTTATTTTCTACATTCGCTCCACCTTCAATAACTGTTTTGAATATCTTTTTCTTAACGGCCAAATCCCCCTCTTGCATTTGCTCGATCGTGAGTTCAGGCTCCCCCCCTTTATCCACGCGCGGTTGAGTCGCAAACTCGCTAACCAACGTTGTTACTTTAACCGGATGGATATGCGTATCCGGCCGTCCTTGACTCACGAGGCGGTCGCCGTCGTCAACGTTCGACCAAGGTTGAGATAAACGAACCAAACGTGAAATGTGGAAGGGCACCCCGGGAATCTGAAACAGATTTATGGACGAACCAAGCAGAAAAGAAGTTCCGATGAGCACTTTCGGTTGAATTTCGCTTCGAAAACGTCGAATTCGTTCAAGGCGCTCCAGCGCCGACGCGTTCGACGTGCCGACGGCCGTTCCATCGCCAAACTTGTCGTTAATCAATCCAACAACGCGCTCAATACCTTCCACAAAATCAAGAAGAACAACAACTTTTCCCTTTCTAGCGGTTTCTTCTCGAATAATATCGAACAAGGCTTGGATTTTGGGGGTGACGGGAGTCAAATCGAAAACGGCCAGCTGCGGATCCTGCTCCGCAATGAGATTAAGAATACGAGGACGTCCCACCAACACGATGGGTTCCTCGTCTTGTAGAAACCGTACCAGGTTCGTCGCCGCCAAAGGCAAATCCTCATCCAAAACGCCCAGCGCGGCACCTTTGCCCATGACACGATTCACATGCGCCACCACATGTTTAATACCTGCATCCAAATTGACCATCGCGAGGATCTTTTTCCCCCGTTGTTGTTGCGCCTTCACGTGCTCTAGGAATTGATTGAGTTTTGCGTCATTGAGGTAATGTTCGGCGTCCATGACGATCAATGGATCAATACTTGCCCGTCTTTCTTGCTCAAGGCGGACAAAAATGTGGTCTGCTAGTTCCTTTTTCCCGGCTCTCCGATGAGTCGCAAGCCAGCCAGAAAAATTATCGCGCATCTCATGAAGAATCTCATCCTGATCAGGAGAATATTTAAGGCGGACAGTGTCGTACTCCGGATTTTTTATATCCGGCATCAGCACAGGGCGCCGCCAACGCACCATAACAGGGTCCATTGCCGCAAATAGTTGCTCAAGATCCAGCGCCAAAACTTCCTGAGCGTTCTTAAACTTGCGGTGGCGGACCCACGCCAGCGGTTCCGCGACGTCCTTGGCGCTTTTCACGACCAACCGGGCCGAGATACCAATGTGATAGCGAGCCGGAATACTGATAATCGCGGGTCCCATTTGATTTTTCTTTGCCCGTCGCAGATTTTCTATTTCATCGATAATATGAGCGTCGGCTTTGAATTTTGTTAACAGATGAGGAAAATCGCGGCCCACTCCATAACTCACGATGAGAATAACGTTGCCCTGCTTCAAGGTTGCTTCCCGAATCTGTTCGCTTGCCTTTTTAATTTCTCTATCCACGACAACAATGGTCAAATCCTCTAAGTCCAATCGTTTCTTAAGTTCGTCCGCCACTGCGTATTTCGCTGAATTGGTCGTTGTATAGAGAAGACGTTTAACCGCATATTCGCCATTGCGTTTGCGAATATTGAAGGCGGCCAGAGCCGCTGTGATTGTTTTTGCCGTGCGGGCGTCGCTCGTCAAGAAAGCGCATCGTTCTTTCATGTTTTCAAGAGATTGAAGCATCTCCCAAACACTGTAGAGCTGCCCCGGCAACAAAGGTTCGTCATGTCCATCGACCGTCGCCTGAAATCCGCGCGGCTTGAACGGTCGAGCCTGTTTGTAGAAGTGGTACGCGTCTTCGACCAACCCTTGGAAAAACGGGTCCTCACTGTTTGCGGCAATTTGTGCTTTTAATGCTTTTAACCCCTGCTTCGATCCGGTTTCCTCATCACGACGCATCAATGGATAATAAAGATAACGCACCAATCGCTTAAGAACACGGCGTCTCTTTTCGGCCACACTTAAACCCAATTCCTCAATGAGCTTCTGAACGGAATCGGCGACGTCACGAACTTGTTCTTGAACATCTCCATCGCGGGAAATAGGGTTTGCCGTATTTCTCGTTTGGCTTGCCAACTCCGCGAAATGCTTACCCGCAACCGCTTCCACTTCCACTTCGGAAAATTCTCCCGGGTAAAGGTCCTCAATCAATTCTTTAACACCCTCTTTGTCCATACCGGAAGCTTCGATTAGCTTGTCCAAGCTTGTTCGACGAAAGAGGCGCTCCGGTTTGTTTTCGAGCAACAGCGTCGGCAGTATTTTTGAAATTACGGCACGGGGAGCAATTTGGTCAAACCACCCGAATGTGAACGCGAGCTTTAACTCTGCGATCAACGACTCTCTCACGCTAGCAGCTCTCTGACGCTCCCCCTTCACCGCATCCAAAATTTCACCCTCCGACATCCCCTGGAAAATATACCGCAAGATTCTCAATTGGAATTTGGAGAACCGCTCGCGAACCAATTCAAGCAACGAGTCTTCCTGTTGCTTCGTCAAAGAATCAGGGAGCACCATCGGTTCTTCTTCAATGTCGAGATCCGCTCGCATTGGACGTGCTGGTTCCGAATCAGCCAGATGAATACTTGTAGGCCCTTCTGTATCAAGGTGTTTTTCATAGATTTTTAAAACCGTACTTGGGTTCAATCTATTGAGTAATCCGTGAAAAAAGAATGAAAAACCAGCTGGTGTCCCTTCGTAATATTTTTCCGCTACTTGTGACATGTTCATCTCTATTCCGGAATCCAATCCATAGCGATCAGCAAGTATGTTTGGAGCTTCCGGTAACAGAGGCGGTGTCCACTTGGGAATCGCCGCTACTGCAGTTTTGAGATCGGATCGCAATTCCTTCAAATTCAATTGCGCCTGTTTGAACGCCACAAGAGTTTCGGGTGATCCGTGCGTATCTGGAATTTCCTCAAATCTTCCGGGAAATGCTTCTTCGAGTGGAATGTTTTGTGAGTCGGCCACGTGCCGGAGCCGATTTTCAAACTCAGTGTAATCTGGACGTGCCCACAATTCAGCGAGAACGGTTTCAAGGGGCAACTCAAACACACCCATGGGAAGAGTTCTTGCATGTTGAACGGTTTGCCGCAGCACGTTCACGAGCAACTCGACTTGAGGAAGATAGACATTCCATTCCTTCGACACCAATGAATTCATCGAGCGAGGCAGTCCAGTAAAAACTTTTTGATAAATGTGACGGGCCGATTGATGCCCTGCTATTCTATGACCTTCCAATTCTTCCACAAGAGATAGATTCGCTCGCCCGATAAAATCATCCAACGTCAGAGTGAATGACAATGGGAACCCCAGGATTTGAGGTGCAATCTTCTCCGCCAGGTAACGCATTGCGAAATAATATTCATACGCAACTTGAGTCGCTTTCGGCGCATAAATTTTTGAGAGCTGCAAAGACGCCTCTTTACTGCCGTCCGCCAATTGTTCCGACAACCGCAGAATACGACCTCTTTCTTCATCCTCTGCAATGTGTATTTCAGGAGAGCTGCTTCCCGCTGGGTCCAACTCTGCCTCTTCTTCATTGACCTGCGGTGAGGGAAAAGATGCTTGCGACAAACTTCTTTCACGCAAAGCGTTGTCAACCACCGGATCTTCAACGAGTCCGAGCGATTCCAATATCTCGTACATTCGAGACGGGGTTTCCAATTGCAATCCCGCCAACGCATCAAGATTTCCACCAAGATTTACAAATAAATCGGCCAAGCCTTGGCGTCGAGCGAGAGCTTGCCGTACCTCCGGATCGTTGGAAATCTTCATCGCTTTTGCTCGCGCCTGAACAGTTTTCAAAGGCAACCGTAAGTGGGAGGCGAGTCTCGACATATCGCCTCCAACGCGAACAAAAATGTCTTTCCAGCGCGCCAGTTCCTGCTCTTCCCTCAAAGCCATCTCCTCCTTTTCTTTCAAACGCGCTTCTTGAGCTCTCTTTAAATGAAACTTTTCCTGAGTTGCTTTGACTTCGTCATCTTCAAGAATGCCGTAAGAATCCAGGAGATCTCGCGTTTTCTGCTGTGACAAATTCATTGCTTTGGCAAGCACGGAAATATCGGTTTCGACTTCGATAAACCACTGCTTGTAATGCTCCCTATCGCGCAACCCCACATCGACATCATCCAGGAAAGCCTCATAGTCCAGAAAAACCTCTCCGAGATCTACCTCCATTTGATATGGGGTTTTACCTTCCTGCGCGGCTAGCTTTTCCAAACTGCCACTTTTGATGAAGGCCTTTCTCAGCCGCTTTCTTTCCATGGCCAATTTCACGTCTCCGTCTTCGGGAATCCCATAGGATTCAATCCGTCGTTTCATCATCTGCACCGGCTGAGAATGGAAATGAGCCAACTCCGCAATCTCACCTTCAACTTCAAGAAATTGTTTTTTGAGAAGGGCTCGCGCCAGCATCTTTTGCACGTCGGGGTCTTCGTCGAGGCCGAACCGTTGAACTTCGCGCCGAATGTCTGTCGGGAGCGCAAGCCAATCCTCGGCGACTTTTTCTAATTCCCCTTTCGCATCGAAAATGGCTTGTTTTAGTTCCGATCTTCTTCGCAAACCATCAACACCCTCGGCGGATTCTTGGATATTGAAGTGATTTACCCGGGCAACGATCTCATCGGGAGTTGTTCTAAAATGCTTGGCGATTTTCTCAATGTCGCCACCGGTTTTTAGGTAAGCGACGACCAAAATTACTTTTTCCCTCGCTTCAAGCACGTCCGGATCTTCGAGCAAACCATAGCGTTCCAATTCACCAATAACATAACGCTTGGTATTTCCAGGCCAAAACCGTTGTTTATAATACACATCAACATCGCCTGCGTCATTGATGAGGGCGGTTTTCCAATCCTCTCTTTTTGCCAAGTCCTCATTAAGGGGGCGATTCTCCGTAAAGCCGAAATAGTGAATGTCCGCCTGGACAACAGTGAGGCCCCTTCCTTCCAACTGAGCAATCCGCTCTGGATTTCCGCCAACCCGCACATAGACTTCTTGCAATTGAATTTTTTCTGCCATTTTCTTTGCGAGTTCCGGACTGCCCAAAATCCCTAGGCGCTTAAGCTGAGCTTCCATTTCGGTGTTTGACTTACGTTTATGATCGGCGAGCTTAAACACCTTTCGGTCAACGCGAATGAAATCTCTCATTAATTCATATCGAAGTTCCTCGAAACGAACAGCTTCAATAACAACATCTTCCTCAAGAACTCCTAATCGTTCGGCGCTTTCTCGAATCTCCTCAACACTTTTACCGAGTTGGCCGGCAATCGCGTCAACCTCACTTTTATGCTGAACGTACGCCGCCACAAGTATTTCTCTTTGTTTCAAAGCATCCTTCGTATCGTTTGCAAAAGGAATATGGAACTCCTCGAGCGTGTCATCTACGGACGTGCGAGTAATGTTTTTCCAATTGCTAAATTTCGCGAACGCCGAGAACTCTCCCATAGTGCGAAAAAGTCTTTCCACGTCACCACCCACTCGAACATATTCATCCCGCAATTGATTTCGTCGTATCTCTCTTGCCAAAAGAGGGTTGCCTAAAAGGCCCAACTCCTCAAGAAAGTCGTAAATATCGTCAACATTCTTTCCTTCTCGCCGCGCTATTTTTTCATAGTCACCGCCTTCCAGGACATATATGGGGAGAAGTCGGGACCGCTCTTGCAATTTCCACAGAACATCCTGCTCATAAGGAATGTCGAAATGTTCAAGGTCACGAAACACCTCCCTCATCCGCATTCCCATCAATGTCGCCACACGTTGCTCATCACCCCCGGCCCTGATATAGGCTTTCTTTAACCTGTCTCTTCTCTCCAACTGGGAATCCATATCGCTATCATTGGCAATACGAAACCATGAAATCTGCGCCTCGATTTGGTACCGGGGCTCTCGTAGGTGAAGAACTATTTTCGCTACGTCTCCATCCGCTCGAATAAAATTCTGTTTTAGCTGAGATCGTCGCTCCAACGCTTCCACCACATCGGGATCATTTGGAATTCCAAATTTGTTGAGTTTGCTGCTCATAACCTGTCTGACAATCCCTTCTTCATGTGCCAATTGTTTGTTGTCCCCACCCGTCTGCATAAACCTCTCTTTCAAGCGAACCTTGATGTCATGGTCCGCTTGCTTCTTCGGCACATCTCTATCGTTGGCAATATCGAACCATGAAATCTCAGCCTCGATTTGATACTTGGGCTGTCGGAAACGGCGAGCCATTTCCGCAATGTCCGCCTTCGTCTGAATAAAACCTTCCTTTAGCTTCACTCGTCTTTCCAGGGCTTCAACCGCATCCGGATCGCTGGCAATTCCAAGAGTGGCGATTTTCTTCTGTATCTTCGCAACAGAAATCCACTCTTCGACCGCCATTTTTCTTTTGTCTCCGCCGTTCCGCATGTAACTATCTTTTAAACGATCCCTTTCAGTGGGCTGCCTGGAAAGCGCCCGCCAACCAAGCAAAACAGCAACAAAGTCCGCGCCGATGTGCGCCGGAAACACCCCAATACCGACGGCAAGTACATTGGACAGGTTTTCGATATTGGAAAAACTTAGCGACGTGTTCGCAGCCATGAAGAACATGAGGCCGACTTGAATAAGAAGAATGAACGACCACATGAGTGCGTATCCCATTCCCAGCTGGACCCAGTCAGAAACGGTTTTGGGTTTGTGGGTCGCAACAATCCAAAACGGGTTCAATACATTCCAGTGTTCTGTTCTCCACGGGCGGAGGACTTCGTCTCTCCGTTCCCATCGAACCCGCACAAACTCGCCGGCCCGGTCGAACAAACCGTAGAGATTTCCTTTTGGATATTCGGTCGTTACCTCCCCTTCATGTCCGTTGGATTTTGCTTGCAGATCATAAAGCGCCAATGTAACGGCATTGTTTAAAGGGATCGGCGATTCAGCCAGAAAAAGCTTTTCTCCGTTAAACAACTGATCCAATGGTGTTTTTTCCTGGGCAAATACATTGAGATAGGCCGAGCCGCTTTTTAAATCGACCTTGGTTATTTTTGGAGAGAATGTGATGGTCGTCAAACCCGCCGAGTGGAGGCGACTGCCAATTCCCGCTGAATGGAAACCGCCGGTGACAAGGATGGCCACATCGGTGTTTGAAGCGGCCATTGCTTTCAGAAGATTTTCGGACATGGCCCGGTCTCGCGCTTCGGCTTCAACGTAAAATCTTTCAAAAGACGAAAGATTTAGCCTATGGTCTATAGTCCATTGACCATGGACTGTTGCCTTATAACTTTCCCAGGCATCTTTGGTCAGGCTGAAGTCGAGCAATTTTCCAGCAAGAAAGAGCTGCTCCGATTCGTCGATCAACTGCCGTTCGCTTTGGTTCCGCACCAAAGAAGCAACCACGGTCGCCTCCGCCTTCTTGAGATCCCCAAAAATATTTTCGGCATTAATAAGGTCGGTGAGAGCGACATACCGGAGATAAGCATCCATAGCAGGAAACCGGGACAAGAGGACTCCCTTCTGCACACACAAGGTTTTTAAGCCGGAATAAAAATTAACGTGAGAAATATTTCCCAAACGGTACGCAACGCCGGCCGCCATCAACGCTTGAGTCTGCGGGGCGTCCAACTTCACCAACAATTCGGAAATCAATCGCACTCGCTCGGCTTCGACAGTGATGAAATTCAACGACGATTCAAGACGAAGAGCTTGGAGGAATATTTCGAGGGCCGAAGGCAGTTCCACGGTTGTTCGCGATAGGAACTCAACATAGCTTCCCAATGACAGACTTCCATCCCGATACGATTGCGCTCGGAGATCGAACTCGTAAAGCGCTGGATTAAGGGTCGTTTTTTTTCTGTCCGCGAGCTGAACCTTTAACGAATTCACCCGCTGCTTGTACGCTTCAGCATTGGTGGAAGACGTTTTGTAAGCATCGACATTGGCTTTGTAATGGACGGGATCATCGATTCCGACAATTGCAGGGATTGGTTTCTCATTCGTGAACGCGGCGAAGATCGGTCCCGAGATTTTGTTTTCGCGGAACAGGTAATTGGCAACCTTGCCGGTTGAATTTTTCGGGAACGCGCGGAACGCCGTAAGATCGATGGGCGTGGTTGCGCCTTCCAACGCGATGAGACCGACGCGCTGGCTATCGATCAACGCTTGAACCGTTTTCGCAATGTTCCGCTGTGCTTCCGCATTTCGGTGAACGTCTTGGATATGGATCACAACTTTGTTCGCGTTTTTTCCGGCCGGCACCGAAACGTTGCGGACCGTTCCATACGTTGCCGGCAAACTTTCAAAAAGAGGAATCAGTTGCGACGCAATGGCCTTCGGAAGTGTTTTTTCAATTTCCTGCGGTAGCGAGGGTTTGACGGCGGGAAGCTGGCGGAGAATCTGAGCGGAGTCGACGAGCGATTGGCGGCGTTGCTCCCACATTCCCGTTTCCGGCTTGTGAGCAAACGTGCAATTTGTGGCGAAATAAATCGCAGATATCGTCGTCGATAAGATGCGAACGAGAAGGCGTTTCCCCATGGTACAAGTCTAAGAAAGTCGCCTTAATTTCGCCTTTATTTGGCGTTAATTTTCCCTATAAGCATGTAACAAAACCGTTACAAAATCTCCGATGGTTCTGAGGGATGCCTTTTTCCCTGATTTCCGTCGACAATATACGGAAAATAGATTAGGATCCCCGGCCTTATGGAACTTGAAAACCTTTTAAAGAAGATTGAAGGCAAGCAAGCCGTGGTCGGCATCATTGGCCTCGGCTACGTGGGTCTGCCGTTGGCGCTCCGGTTTACGAGCCAGGGCTTCAAAGTGACCGGCTTCGATATCGACGCGGAAAAAGTGAACGTTTTGAACAAGGGCGGTTCCTACATCGACCATATCAAGGCCGAGCGGATCGCCGAAGCCGTTAAAAAAGGTTTTACTCCCACCACCGATTTCGCCAAAGCAAAAGAAACCGACGCGCTGATCATTTGCGTACCCACCCCGCTCAACAAGTACCGCGAGCCGGATTTGTCGTATGTCACCGACACCATGGACGCCTTGCTGCCTTACTTACGCAAAGGCCAGATTGTTTCGTTGGAAAGCACCACCTACCCCGGCACCACCATCGAAGAACTGAAGCCCCGCATCGAATCCAAGGGCTTCGCGATCGGAAAAGACATCTTCCTGGTCCACTCGCCGGAGCGCGAAGACCCCGGCAACCCCAATTTCTCGACGGAAACCATCCCCAAAATCTGCGGTGGCGACACCCCGGAATGCTTAAAAGCGGGCCTAGCGCTCTATGGCAAGGTCATCAACAAGGTTGTGCCCGTCTCGACCACGCGCGCGGCCGAACTGACCAAACTGTTGGAGAACATCCACCGCGTCGTGAACATCGGCCTCGTCAACGAAATGAAGATCGTGGCCGACAAAATGGGCATCGATATTCACGAAGTGATCCGCGCGGCGGCCACCAAACCTTTTGGTTTCACCCCTTATTATCCCGGCCCCGGCATCGGCGGCCATTGCATCCCGGTTGATCCGTTCTATTTGACCTGGAAGGCCCGCGAATACGGCATTCACACGCGGTTTATTGAATTGGCCGGCGAAGTTAACACGATGATGCCCCAATGGGTGGTCTCCAAGATGATGGACGCGCTCAACGAGCGGAAGAAGTCCTTGGCCGGCAGCAAAATCCTCGTGCTGGGCATCGCCTACAAGAAGAATGTGGACGACGTGCGGGAATCGCCGTCGTTGGAACTCATGGAAATTTTGAAGGAAAAGAAAGCGACCCAGGATTATTCGGACCCGTTTTTCCCCACCTTCCCGAAGATGCGCCGCCACAAGTTTGACTTGAAGAGCGTGCCGTTAACGGAAGAGAACATCAAGAAGTACGACTGCGTGCTGATTGCCACGAACCACGACGCGTTTGATTACAAGTTGCTGAAGAAGGCCGCGCAGTTGATTGTCGACACCCGCGGCGTGTACCAGGAGCCGGCGCCCAACATTGTGAAGGCATGAGGAGGCTTCCCCTCCTCCTTATCGCTTTTTCCACCTTCCTCCCCTTATCGCTCAGCGCCGCCGACTACAGCAGCTGGCATATTTACTGGGATTCCAAGAAAGTGCTCCCGGCCACCGACGCCTACGCGCAAGGACTCGAGCATATCGGCGCATTTGCGGTCCACTTTACGGCCGATGGCACCCTGGTTTCCGCGTTCGACGACCTTTCTTCCGTCCAAAAAATGTTGCGCGCCCAACTCCCGCATGGCCGCGTCTTTCTTACCGCGGTCAACGATGTCGTCGGCGGTGGAAAAACCAAGCTGAAAGATCCCGACATTATCCATGCCATCGTCAGCGATCCCGCCAAAACCGACCGCCATATCTCCCAGTTGCTGGCCCTCGCCGGGTCATTCGACGGCATCGAAATCGATTACGAGAATTTAAATTATGAAGACCGCGACGCCTATTCAGCTTTTATCGAGAAATTGGCGCAGGCAACGCGCAAACAAGGGAAGTTCTTATCGGTGGTGGTTGAACCAAAAACGGAAGAGACGGATTGGGACGGCGCGGGCGCCATCAACTGGGCCGCCGTCGGGAATTCGGCCGACATGGTGAAAATCATGGCCTACTATCTGCATTATCCGAGCGGCATCCCAGGACCGGTGGCGCCGACCGAATGGGTGATGGATGTGACGACATTCGCAAAAACGCAAATTCCGCTGGAAAAATTATGCATCGCGCTGGTCATGAACGGCGTGGATTGGAGCGACAAGTCTAAAGGCAAGACGATTGATTACGAAAGCGCCATGGGCATTGCGCGCGACAAGAAGGCCAAAATCAAGCGCGAACGTGACGGCTTATCGCCGTATTTCTATTACAAAGAAGGCGGCGCACAGCACCTGGTATGGTTTGAAGACGAAACCAGCCTAAAAAATAAAGTGGCCGCGTTAGAACGGGCCGGACTCGCTCATATCGCTTTGTGGCGACTCGGAAGTGGTGACCCGGCCTTTTGGCAAAAACTTCGCCGGCGGCAAGCCGCTTCCGAAACGGTGATCAAACGATAGTTTGACCTCGTTGCTGTGGTAGGACGGGTTTTGGTTGTAGGTATAACCCAATTTGAGATCCGTGTGATTCCCCCAGCGACAAAACAAATCCGCCTTCGCATTTTGAACGAACCGGCTGTCTTTCTTGGTCTCTTTACCGATACCGGGCAAGTACGACAGCGTCAACAAATAAGGCCCACGCACTCTGAACGCGTGACTCAAACCCAAGTTATTCTCGAGCAATGATTCGGGGCTGTAATAGAAAGGACTCTCGAAACGGTTTGAAACACCGTAAACACGATAAATGATGCGCGGCGTACCGGCGCTTCCGATGGCCCGGGATGCCGTAAACCGGCCCATTTCACGGTCGTTTTCATCTGAGAATCTCGCCGCCTCTCCTTCCACGCTCGCATCCCAAGTGTTGCCGTTCTCGTAAACCATCGCGATATTCGCCAACTTCAAATGAATGTCCGCGGTGAGCGCTTCGCCATAGAAAAGCGGCTCGCGGGCCCCGCGCAGCTGGGTCCGAAAATAGTCGGACCACTGGGAATTTAAAGCTCCGGACATAGACGTTTGATTTTTGGCGTCTTCACCGAACCAATGCTGCATTCCATCGATATCGATCGATTGGCGCAACCCCAAAGCGGCCGAGGCGCCCAGGCCGACCGCGCTTTCCGTCACTTCAATCGAATCATGTTCCTGATATTTTCCAAGGCGTTGCATGCCGCGGAACTTCATCGATCCCAACCAGCCGGTGGACAATCCGTGATGCAAAAACCAGTTCTTCCGCTCCGATCCATCGACGAAATAGCTTGAGTCGGCAAAATAAGCGGGCCGACGGGCTTCGAGCAACGGGTCCGTTTCATGCTTTAAATATTTGCTCACACCGAGCGCACGGTCAGCCCGGTTGTTCAATTGACTTGCCGATGAGGTCCGGCCGCGCGACGCATGCAAACGAGCTTCTTCTTTGGCCAGGAGTTCCTGTGAAGCGCCATTCAATTTGAGTTCGGCCAACCATTCCTTGGCCTCATTGATGTGCCCCTGCCAAACGGCCCAGCGGTACAACTCAATGCGCATCCGGTTCGCGGGATTTTTGTCGGAAATATGACGGAGCAAATCGTTACCGTTCCAAGCGTGGGGCGGTTCGACGCGGTTCATCAAATGCGGATCGCGCGAACGTGTGTTGAGACCGTTTTGATCCTGAAAAAACGCCATTTTGTAATTGCTTCGCGCGGCGGCCAAATTCACATCCGCCGAATACTTCACGTTCGGGACTTCCACCTGTCCATAATTTCCCTCAGGAAATGCGAACGCGGTGGCTTCGACACCCAATTCATTTTTCAGTTTGCGTTTGGCGTTGACATGGTCTGAGTTCACACGATCGACCCATTCCTGACGAACTTCCAAGCGATTGACCGCCGGCAACCACTGCCGGTTGATCAAATACAGGCCTTTGTACCCTTCATTGTCGACTGCGACATAGGAATGGCCTTTGTCCGTGTGCGCTTGATATTCCCAACGTCCCGTCTTGCCAAACTTGCGCAGTTCGCTCCAGCTCGCGTAATTCGGCAGGTTGCGTTCCGAATTTTGGCAGATCACGAACATGGTGGCCTTCATGCCGTACTTTGCAAGCAACGGGTCCGCGTTCCGCATACCGTCCAACCGGCCGTCGTCAAATGTGATGAGAACGGGGCGCTCCGGCAGCGGTTTTCCGTTGGTGATCCACGCATCCACCTGCGCGATGGAGACCGCTTCATAACCGGCCCGCTTCAGTGCGCTGAAATGGCTGTCCAGCATCGAGACCGAATGGTGCTGCGAGTGAGCAAGCAAGCCGTCGCGTTTGTTCGCGGTGACGCCGTGATAAAGCAGGATGGGCAACACTTGGCTCTGGCCGTTATCGGCAATCCACTTGGTCAAAAGTTTTTTGGCTGCTTTGCGGCGGTCCACGCTGAAAAGCACCTGGGCTTCCCGTAACAAGATGTACGGATTCGTCGGATCCAGCTCGCGATAACGGCGGACCGCGCTCAGTTTTCCACCGACGCCGCCGGAAGTTTCATAAGCATCGACCAACGCATACAACGAATTGGTGGCGTTGGGATTTTCTTTAACAATGGATTCGAGAATCTCGGCGGCCGCGCCGCCTTTTCCGACTTCGTTGTACAACGCCGCCTTGATGGTCAGCGCTTCGCCGCTGTTCGGATAGCGGTCCAGCGCGATGTCGACGGCTTCGATCGCTTTGTCGAATTTTCCCATGCGCTCGTAAACGTCGGACAAGCGGATCAAGCGGCGCATATCTTCGGGCTTGTATTCGAAATACGGAAGATTCTCTTCCATCACTTTCGCAGCCGCTTCATAATCGTCCCGCGAGAACGCGTCGTCGAAAAGGAAATCGAGCGCTTTGCGGCCCCATTGCGGATCTTGAACCAAATCTTCCATCTCGCGCAGCGCCTGCTTGTATTGCGTGTCGTAATAGAGGCTTTGCGCACGCTTGAATTTATATTCCGTTTTCTCGGGAAAATAACGGGAGGCAATGGCCCAGGATTCGGCGGCGCCGTTGTAATCCCCTTTTAAGAACTGGATATTGGCCAGCTTCGGATAAACGTTCTTCGCGTCAGGCGTGGCTTCGAGCAGGACTTTCAGAGTGTCCTCGGCTTGGCCGTAATTGCGTTGATCGGCCTGCAACCGCGCCATGGCCACTTGGATTTGTTCGTTCGTTCCACTGCCTCCGAGCGCGTGTTTGTACGTATCGATGGCTTTGCTCTGGCCGCCGTATTCCGCGTAACGCTTCGCCAGTTGTTTCCACAAAATCGTCAATTTCTGGGAAAGCGCCGGGTTGTTTTCGGCCTCCGGCTCCAACTCCTGGATCAGGCCTTCGGCGCGCGAGGTTTGCCCTGCTTGAATCAAAGAATTGATGTACGACAAACGAGCGGAGAGACTGCCCGGGGTCGCGGCGACCACCTTCTCAAAAGTTTGAACGGCGCCCTGGCGATCACCGGACGCTTGATAGGCTTTCCCCAAGAGGCTTTGCGCCTCGCGGTCACCCGGCTTGATCTCCAACACGTGTTTGGCGGTCTGAATGGTTTCCGCGCTTTTGCCGGCATTCCAATAAGACCACATAAGATCTTTCATCAGGTCGACATCGTTCGGCTTGGATACCATCAGTGACTTGTACATCTCCGCCGCTTTTAAAAATTGACCGGCCCGGAAGGCCGCGATCGCTTGTTGCTGGACATCGCCGCCGCCCGCGGAAGCGGTGTCGGCGGAACGCGCCGGCCATGACAATAGCGCGCAAAGGATTAACAACGACAGAGATTTTTTAAGCATTGGATTCTCTCTTGGTTATCTAACGGTTGGAGGCGAGTGACTGGACTATCTTGACCAAGTCCTGCGACAACGGCGTTAAAGTAAGCGTTACATTCTCGGCATGCGCGAAACCGCGGATGCGTTCGTACACCATGACCCCAAATTTCGGCCGCTCGGCCGTCTTTACTTGCTGGAGGGTGATGTTCAAAATTTCTTCGTTCTCGAGTTGGAAGCGCAAATTGCGGTCGATGATGACCGCTTTGCAGTAAAGCGGCTTCTCCACGGTCATCGTGGCGTTGTGCACCATAAGCTGGCGCCAACCGTTTCCGGTATTTTGCTCGACGGTAACCGTGTGCTTGGTGAAACCGATGCGGACGCCGGAATCCATGGCTTCATCAGAGCGCAAAAACGTCCAGAATTCGCCGTCGACATTCTTGATGGTCATATCGAGCGTGAAATCGCGGATGCCCTCGGTCGACGGCCAGAAAACCGACGCGGTGCGGCGGTCAGACTTGGCCGCCAATGTAAATGGGTGGGTCGCGTATATATCGGTGGCCGGGTAGTGCACCGCTTTCAAGCGATCGCCCGAGCGTACGAACAAGTGCGCGGCGCCTTTCAGCGGGAGCTCGACGTTCAACTGGTCCATCAAATCCTGGACGCTCCAGTCCGATCGGGCCGCCAGGCGGTGCAGCGAGAGTGGCTCGTTGATCCGGTTTTTTGCCTGCCAATTCGCTTCCATGGCCCAGACAAATTTTTCCGGCATGCCTTCGCCGCCCAGCAATGAAAAAGTGGATTTATTGTCCTTATCAAAAAAGCCGACGTCCCACATATCGGAACGCTCCATCGTACGCACCACGTGACGGCTGATGTAGCGGAAATCGCCATTCTTCACCGGTTTTTCCGGCGTCAACCATACAGCGGGGACCCCTTGTTCTTCGAGAACCGGCGCCAGCGCTTCATACGTCGCGCGGTAACCCGGCTCGAACACGAGCACAATTGCTTTTTCTGGAAGTCCCGCGCCCTGGTTCCAGTGGCGCACCACTTCGGAAAGCAGCATCGGCTGGAAGCCGGCCCGCCCGAGCGCGGTCAACCATTCGCGGAATTGCACGCGCGCTTTGCGCACGGCGTCTTTGTCGGTAGTGGGTACTTCGGGCATTTTCGCGATGAAATACCAATCCGAGCTCCCATTGATGATGGCGGTATGCCTCTCTTCCGCGCTCGGCTGAGTCCAACGCGGAAACAAATAGAAGCCGGCCAAAAATACGGCAATGATCCCAACCCAATGCCAGAGATAATTGGGTTGTTTTGGGAGATCGATTTCCGGGCTCATCGCGTCCCCCACTGCGTCTTATTAACCGAACAAATGGCGAAATAAGTCTGCCAGCACAAAATCGTCAGGTAGCAACCAGCGAACAAAAGACCGTGCGGCCAGTGCGACTCTCCGGTTTGGAACAAATGGAACAAGCAAAGGAACAAATACACGAGCAACACGCCCAGCAAATACGGGACGCAGGACTGGCCGAAGAGAATCGGCCCGATGAACACCGCACGCAGGAACACAAGCGGCGACAAAAGCGTCACGATGATGCCGATGTAATAGGAAAGCGCGGCGATCGGATGTTTCCGGATCAAGATTCGGGAAGCCACCGTGGTTTCACGCGCCCAGGATTTTTTCCAGCGCAGTTGCTGCGTGAAGAATTTTTTCCAGGTATCGGGCACGTAGGTAACGCAGATCGCATCGGAGTGATAGAGCACGCGGTGGGTGCGCAGCACGTGGTTCGTGAGGCTGCGATCGTCACCGAAGGTGGATTTGACCCCCATGAAACTCTGGTTGAGCCATTGCGGCAATACGCGCAGAACCACGTCGCGGCGATACGCCGAGAAAGCGCCCGGGCAACAGGTAACGGCGCCGAACAGGCTTTCCGCGGTCTTAAAGAATTGATGAGAAATGAAATAACGCACCGATTCCATCTTCGAAATGATGTTTTTTTCCTCGATAATCACGCGCGTGTGGCCGGCGACGGCGCCCACGCTGCGGTCGTGGAACGGCTGGACCAATTTATAGATGCCTTCTTCATCGAGGTAGCTGTCGGAATCCACGTAAACCAGGATATCACCGCTCGCTTCTTTGGCCCCGAGCGCCATACCGTGGCGTTTCCCCAAATTTTTTGGAAATCGGAACAAGCGCAGACGCTCATAGTCGTCTTTCACGCTCTGGAGACGGTCCCAGGTGTTGTCGGTCGAGCCGTCGTCGATAACGATGAGTTCCAGCTTGCTGAGCGGATAGCGCACACCAAAAATGCGTTTCACGGTCTCCGTGATGTGGGCCTCTTCATTCTTAACGGACACGATAACGGACACTTTCGGCATATAGCCGTGGTCTTTCGGAGCGCGGTAAAATAGCGACAACAAAGCGCGGCTGATAAAGAACGCTCCGCCCAAAATCCCGTAAAGACGGTAAAAAGGCGCGTACCAGAACCAGCGCAAGTCGGTAATTTTGAAAACAAGGATCGCAGCGATGCCGGCGATGACAAACGCAATGCTCGCGACACGACGGAGTCTTTTCATGGAAACTTGGCGGTCGTTCTCGAGAATTTCGTCGAAGCGAACCGCATAGTTCCAACGGTCGTTTTGCATGTAGGAAGCGCGTGTAATGGTGCCCATTATCTGGCGCGTTTTTTCGAAAGGAGTCATTTCGAGGCGGATCGGCGAACCCACTTTAAAGAGCGGGCCTTCGACGACATCGATGCAGAGGCCCGTGAGGGAAAAATTAAACGGTTTGGCGGGAATTCTTTGGATTTCGACGCCCCCGCCGAACAAAACGGTTACGGGTTTGTGGTAGAGGTTGCGTGTGTGTCGTCGGCGCTCTTCGGAATGAGAAGCGAGAATTTTGGAGGCAACGTCTCCATCAACAACGGATGATAATGTCATAGGCAATGCTTTCCTTCCGGGTGAACGGCCCCGGCCATTGAATTGGGCGAGATGCTACAACTCGCACCTTAAGAACCAGCGAAGAAAATGTAAACGAGTTGCAACAATTCGCGGTGTTTTGGTAGTGGTTCTGGGAAGTGCTTTTTCGACGGAGATGGGGAAGTCCGACAACGGCGCGGATATTACTAGGGTCTGTTCCTTTTCGCAACAGGGAAAATCAGCGGAAAAACCGATAAAGCCCCCGCCGCAAAGCCGCCGATGTGCGCCCAATAGGCGACGCGGGCCGCGTGGTCTTCCAACGGGTCCGGCAACAACAACCGGAAACCGTCGTTGAGTTGGCTGACAAACCACAATCCGATCAGGAAAAACGCGGGGATTTTGTGAACGGGTTTCGCCAGCGGAAACAGCACAAAGAAAGCCCCGGCCACACCCGAAATGGCGCCCGAGGCGCCGATCAGTCCCGAATCAAACGGCGAGAAGAACCCCTGCGTGAGCGCCGCAACGGCCCCCCAAACGAAATAACCGGCCACAAACCACAACGGGCCCATGGCCTTCTCCACAGCGGAGGCGAATAATAGGAAGAACACCAAGTTCCCGAGCAGATGAGACCCGTTGGCGTGCAAAAACGTGCAACTGAGAAGCCGCGGCAATTCAACCAGCGGTTGCTGAATAAAACCGGACCAACGGAACGCGTAATCGTCGACCATTGTGTTCAAGAGCCCCCACCGCAGCGCGCGCTGTTCGAGCAGAAACACATACAACTGCGTCGCCGCAATACCCAAAGAAGCCCAAGGCATTATTTCAGACCCATGCGGGTTTCCAGAATCTGGACTTTTAAATCGATCGCCTCTTTGAGTTCCGGGGAAAGACGGAGCGCTTCGTCCAACGAGGAAAGCGCGTGCGCGGTTTCTCCCTGGCATTTGAAACATTCGGCCATCGCGAGATGGCTCCAGGCCCAGCGCGGCAACCGTTCGGCGAGGTAATGCGCGGGGCGCGCGGCCTCGTCGCAGAGATTGCGCCGCGAGAAACCGATCGACTGCCATACCAGCGGCCAGACATTTTTCGGCATCAACGCCGCGGCTTGCGCGAATTTTCCGCTGGCTTCTTCCAGTTCGTTTTTCTCCAGCAGCACGCGGCCCGCCAGCAATTTCACGCGGCCATTGTTGGGCCCAATCCGCTCGGCTTCGCTGATGGCGTGATCGGCGGCGCGCCACTCTTTTTGGCGGGCCAGCAACAACGCGTGCGATGCCAGCGTGTCGGGGTCGGAACGGAAACCGGGCGAGAGCCGGTCAAATTGTTCGATGGCTCGACGGTAATCGCCGAGCGCGGCGTAAGCGTCCGATAAAACTTGGCGAGCTTCATCGTAGTCCGGGCGGATGGCGAGCGCCTGCAACGCGGTCTCGCGCGCAAGCGAGGCATTGCCGCGTTCAAGGTACGCACGGGCCAGGAACCACAGCGGCTCCGGGTTCTTCGGATCGTACTGCCGGCTTAGATTAAGCTCTTCCATCGCGAACGCTTCCAAACGCCGCACCCACAGGATCCGACCCAAATAATAATGCGCTTCGGCATCTTTCCCGTCGAGAACGATGACGCGGTCGAACTCGCGTTTGGCCAACTCCAAATACGGGTTCTCGACGGAATCCGAGTCGTTCATGTACATCGAAACCCCATTGGTTTCCTGGAACGCGCGCACAAAAAACGTGCCAAGCGCTTTGCGCATGCGGATTTCCTCCGCAGGAGGCAGGTCTTTTTTGCGGAGCAGGCGTTGGTATTCGGAAATGACCGCCGACTGTTTCCCCTCGTTCATCTCGCTTGTGGCTTGATAGAGCAGATAAGAAGGCCGGTTCCGTACCCACCAGAAAAAAATGCTGCCCACCACGATGAGTACGAAAAATAGCGCAACGCGCGACGCCCAGAGGTTCGGTAGTTTTTTCACTCGCTCGCTCCGCTTTTCCCCCACCCTGCCCCTCCCCCTGACGGGGGAGGGAACAAAACAAAAACAGGGTGCAGCCCCCCACCAACCACAGTTCCCCTCCCAGAAAGAGGAGGGAACAAAGCAAAAACAGGGGACAGCTCCCCACAGAAGCAAGTTCCCCTCCCCGCAAGGGGAGGGGGTAGGGGTGGGGTCAAGCCGGAGCGATCACTGCTTCTGAGGATAAACACGACGGGCAATGATCAACGAAATTTCAAACAGCACGTAGGACGGAACGGCCAATACCAGTTGGCTGACGATGTCGGGGCCCGGGGTGAGGCCGGCGGCGGCGACGAAGATCAATACGATTGCGTGTTTGCGGTAGCGGCCCAATGTTTTTGGGTCCACCACGCCGAAGCGCGCCAATGTCACTATCACGAGCGGCAATTGAAAGAAAACACCAAACCCGACGATCATCCAAAAGAGAAACGCGATGTATTCGGTGAGCGAGATCATCGGCTGAAGCGTCGGCGAGGAAAAACCGAGAAGGAACTTCATGGCGGCGGGCACAACCACAAACACCGCGATGGCGGTGCCCGCAAAGAAAAGCGCCAGCGCGGCCGGAAAAACGCCGACCATGAGCGAGCGTTCCTTGATGTGCAACGCACGACCGATAAACCGCCACGCCTGGTAGATCCAGATGGGCAAGGCAGCCAGACCGCCCAAGCCGAACGCGACTTTTACATGGATAAAAAACGCGTCGGTCGGCCCCGTGAACACAAACGTGCCGACCGGTTTGGCCAGCCAACGTAGGATCGGATCAACATAAAAATAGGCGGCAATAGAGAAAAGCAGCGCCGTGGTAATGCAGATGAGCAGCCGTTGGCGAAGTTCTTCGAGATGGAGGGTGAGCGGTTGGGGAGAGTCCTGTGCAACGCTGGCCAGAAACTTAGGCCTTTCGGGTCTGGAGCATATCGACCAGGGACGCGAGCAGGTCGCGCGGAGCGCCTTTGGGAAGCGCGTTCAGCTGGTCGAGGGCCGCGCGCATGTTCTTTTCGGCAACTTCTTCGGCGTATTCGATCGCGCCGGACGTCTTCATCTGGTCGATCACTTGCGAAAGATGCCCGTTCGGATGGTTCAGATTTTCAAAGAAAGCCGCGGAATCCTTTTTGGAGGCGACGTTGTCGCGGAAATGGATCAGGGGCAGCGTCATTTTTCCGTTCATGAGGTCGGTGCGAAGGGTTTTTCCGACGACGGCTTCTTCTCCGGTCAAGTCCAGGAGATCATCGGTAATCTGGAACGCAAGCCCCAAATGCATGCCGAATTTTTCGAGCGCGACTTGAATGGTTTCGGATTGCCCGGCCAAGATCGCTCCGCTGCGCGCGGAGGCGCCGAAGAGCGAGGCGGTCTTTTTCTCGAGGAACGAGAAATATTCCGGTTCGGTCAAATCAAATTGGAAACGCTTCTTGAGCTGGTCGATTTCTCCCGCGCACATGATCGAGGTGGAGCGCGCGAGCAGCTTCAAGACTTGCGGACGGTTCAGGTCCGCCACTTTTTCAAAAGCGTAGGTGAAAATGTGGTCGCCCAACAACACCGCGGCGTCGACGCCATGCTCGCTGACGACCGTGCGTTGATTGCGGCGCATGACGGCCTTGTCGATCACGTCGTCATGAACCAGCGTGGCAATATGAATAAGTTCAACGGCGAGGCCCACCGTCTGCACTTCATCGGGGTCGGACTTACCGAGCATCGCGGAAAGCGCCACCAACGCCGGACGCACGCGTTTGCCCGAACCGATCAAAACATAGGACTTAAGGTCGCCAAGAAAACCGTCGGACTCGTGGGCAAGCGCCTCGAGCGTCTTGTTTAAACGCCCCAGTTCGGGTTTTAAGGCGTCTTTGAGCGCGTTGGCGACAAGAAGGTTCATTAGGACCCGAGAATGTTCCTGACCCAACCCAAGATCTGATTGGGAAGAATGCCGGCTATCACCGTCACGCCGAGCGCAGCGACCAAGCAGGTCATGAGCGCGGGTGAGAACTTAATAACAGAAGGTCCGGTCGCTTCGCGGAAGAACATTTGATGCACGATGCGGAAATAATAATAAAGCGATACCACGCTGTTCAGCACCGCCACAACAGCGAGCCACAACAATTCCGGATGCGGGATGATCGCCGCGAACACCGCGAACTTGCCGATGAACCCGCCCATGGGCGGAATGCCGGTCAACGACAACGCCAACAGCACCACCACCAACGCAAAGCCCATCGACTTGGCCGAGAGACCCGCAAATGTCGGGATGTCGTCGTTGCTGTTCTGGTTGGAAAGCACCAAGAGGCCCGCGAAAAGCCCCATGTTCATAAACACATAGATGAACATGTAGACCATGGCCCCCTGGGTCCCAAGGCTTCCCCCCGCCACAATGGCGACGAGAATGTAACCGATCTGGGCGATGGACGAATAGGCCAAAAGCCGTTTCATATTGGTTTGTTTGAGCGCGCCGAGATTGCCGACCGTCATGGTGAGCGCAGCGAGCACAGCCAAGACCGGCGTGATGCCGAGGCCCTCGTGGTTCGCGAGCAAGCGCAGCAAGAAACCGACCGCGGCCGCTTTGGGCGCGGAAGACAAGAAAGCAGTGATCGGCGTCGGTGCGCCTTCGTAAGTGTCCGGCGCCCACATGTGGAAGGGCACCATCGCGAGCTTAAACCCGAGGCCGGCGATAATGAACATCAACAGGAAGCACAAAGTCATATCGGGCGTGCCGCCAAAAGAGGCCGCGCGCAGCAGCGCTTCGATATTGGTCGAGCCGAAGTAACCGTAGTAATAAGAAATGCCGAACAACAGGATGCCGGTCGAGAACGTGCCCACCAGGAAATATTTGATCGCGCCTTCGATCGAGGAATGCCGCTTGATAATAAAGCCGACCAAAATAAAGGAGCTGATGCTGAGCAGTTCAAGCGCAATGACCGCAATGAGCAGGTCGAGCGAGCTCACCATGAACATCATGCCCACGGTCGCAAGCAACAACAAAGACACGTACGTGCCCATCGGCGCGCCGTCGAATTCGCGGTAATCGGAGGAGAGCCAGAGTGTGAAGAGCACCGAGATAATGATCAAAAGTTTGAAGAACACGGCCAAGGAATCCGTCGCGATCATTCCGAAAACGGTGCCGTATTGGACCCATCCGCCGTGCGTGGCGACCGGTTCCAAACCAAACGCCGCCGCGCCCGGATAACTGCCGGTCGCAAAGAACAGGACCTGATGGAGGCCGGCCAATACGAGGCCGGCGATTCCCGCCGTCATCCAGGCCTTGGATTTGGACGGGAAAAACGCTTCGCCGAGCATAATGCCCAGCGCGAGCGCGGAGAGAAAAAGCTCTGGAGTAATGAGGACGAGCTGCTTCATTTAGCCCGCCACCATCTTGATGAGGTTCGTGACCGTCGCGTCCATTAATCGCAATGCCAGCGACGGATACACACCAAGAACAACCGTGAGCACCACGAGCGGCACCAGCGTCACCAATTCGCGCGTGGTCACTTCCGGCATGTGCCCTTCCCATTTCGGATTAAATTCGCCCATGAGCACCTGTTTCAACATGCGCAGGAAGAACGCCGCGGTCACAACAATACCGATGACCGACACCGCCGTCCAAATTTTGAAGTTGTGCCCGTCGAAGCTGCCGCCGAAGCCGCCCAAGAAGCACAGGAATTCGCCGATGAAACCGGCCAAGCCCGGGAGGCCCAAAGAGGCCATGGCGGAGACAATCATCAGGCCCGAGAAAATCGGAATACGGCCGGCCAAGCCACCGAATGCGTCGATGTCGCGCGTGTGAGCACGGTCATAGATGACGCCAACGAGCAAGAACAAAGAGCCGGTGATGATGCCGTGCGTGATCATCTGCATCACCGCGCCGGAAATGCCGGCGTGTGCCGCGTTCGGATTGCCCATGATCGCGGCCATGCCGAGCAAGCAGTAGCCCATGTGGTTAACAGACGAATAGGCAACCATGCGCTTCATGTCTTTCTGCGCCATCGCGCAAAATGCGCCATAAATAATGTTGATCGCAGCGATCACAATCAAATACGGCAGGAAAAGTTTGGTCTGTTCGGGCAGAATCGGGTAACAAACGCGGAGGATGCCGTAGGTTCCCATCTTGAGCAAGACGCCAGCCAGAATGACCGAGACCGCGGTCGGCGCTTCAACGTGGGCCAACGGCAACCAGGTGTGGAACGGGAAGGCCGGCACTTTGATCGCGAACGCGAGATAAAGTCCCAAGAACACCAGCATCGCCGCGGTGCCCGCCAATTGCAGCTGGCCGGAATGACCGAGTTCCGCCAGGCGCACCAAGTCGAGCGTGCGTTCGCTGCCAGGCAAGCCCGTGCCGCTCGCAAAATAAAGCGCGATCATGCTCAACAACATGAACACACTGCCGAACAACGTGAACAAGAAGAACTTGATGGCCGCGTATTCGCGCTTTGGGCCGCCCCAGACGCCGATCAGGAAGTACATCGGCACCAGCGTGATTTCCCAGAACACGTAGAACAAGAAAAAGTCGAGCGCCACGAAGAGGCCCAACATGCCGGTCTCGAGCATCATGAACCAGAAGAAATATTCTTTCGTGCGTTTGTCTATGCCGTAAGAGGCAATGATCGAAATCAAGCTTAAAAACGTGGTGAGCAGCACCAGCGGGAACGACAAACCATCGACGCCCAAGTGATATTCGATGTTAAATGTCGCGATCCATGGGATCTTTTCGATGAACTGCATGGTCGCCAGCGAGGAATCGAATTTGGTCAGAAGCCCCAGCGAGAGCAGGAAGGTCACGCCCGCGAACACGGTGGACACGGTCCGGTGGAGCTGACTGTTCTCCTTTTTCGTGAACAAAATAATGATGCCGCCGATGAGCGGCAGGAAGGTTAAAAGCGATAACGCGGGTAGATTCACAAACAGCTCCTTTTCATCTATTTAAAGTTATGAGCGATCCAGGCGACCATGCCGCCGAGACCGAGGATCATCCAAAAAAGGTAACTCTGCGCGAGACCGGACTGCATCTTGCGGAACTTGTCGCCGAACCAATTGGCGACCGTGCTTTGACCGTCGACAAGCACGCGGTCAACAAAATTGGCGTCAAACAAATCGCTCACCCATGAGAAACCTTTGCCCACGCGGCCAAAGCCATCCACGATGAACTGGTCGACGAGATCGTAGTCGGTTTTGGCGAACCAGTTCGAGACCGGGTAATAAATCTTGGCGATGAACCACAGATAGGCTTCATCGACGTAATAACGGTTCGACAAAATCTTGTGCGGAAGCGCGAACGCGGCGCCGAGCGCTTCGGCTTTGGGCGGACGCGACATGTAAACCCAGAACGCGCCGAACAGACCCAATCCGAACGCCGAGAGCGAGGAATAAAGCACGACCGGGCTGGGATGATGCGCTTCACCGTGACCGTGCGCTCCCCAGGAAATCCAGTGACTAAGGTTCCCGTGGTAGTACAAAGCGAAACCCGCGAACACGGAGATGATCGACAAGATGATCAGAGGAATCGTCATCAAGGGCGGTGATTCGTGCGCGTGCTGGAACGCGTGCTTATCGCGCGGCGTACCGAAGAAAGTCAGGAACAGCGAGCGGAACATATAGAAAGAGGTGAGCAGCGCCGCGAAGGACAACAGCGCAAAAATAACGGTGTTGTGGGAGTAAGCGGCGGCGAGAACTTCTTCTTTCGAATAAAAACCGGACAAGAACGGGAAACCGGAAATGGCCAAGGTGCCAATGCTGTAGGCCGCGAACGTGATGGGCATCGCGGTCTTGAGTCCCCCCATCTTCCACATGTCGTTGGTGTGGACCGCGTGGATCACGCTACCGGCGCAGAGGAACAAAAGGGCTTTGAAACCGGCGTGCGTCGTTAAATGGAACATACCGGCGGCGTATCCACCGCAACCGAGCGCGGTCATCATAAAGCCAAGTTGGCTGACCGTTGAGAACGCGAGCACGCGTTTGATATCGCTTGAAACCACGCCCATCGTGGCCGCGAAGACCGCGGTGATGACGCCGACCCAGGCAACCAGGTCCATCGCCATCGGAGACACTTCAAACAAGAAGAACACGCGGGCGACCATGAAGATACCGGCGGCGACCATCGTGGCGGCATGGATCAAAGCGGAGGCGGGCGTCGGACCTTCCATCGCGTCCGGCAACCACACATGCAACGGGAACTGCGCGGATTTTCCCATCGCGCCAAAGAATAACAGCGCCGGAACCGCGAACAACACCCAGTTTTGATATCCCATCGCCGAAGCGTTCTGGATATTCTGGTGAAGCGACGGAATGTTGAACGTGCCGAAATAGTTGAAGATGATCAAAAGGCCAACGTAAATTCCGCAGTCGCCGACTTTCGTGGTCAAGAACGCTTTGCGGGCCGCGTAACCGGCGGCGTCGCGCTCGAAATCAAAACCGATTAATAGATAGGAGCAAAGACCCACCAATTCCCATCCAACGAAGAACTGCAGCATGTCGTTCGCAACGACCAGGATCAGCATCGAGAACGTGAACAAATTGACGTACGCGAAATAACGGCCAAAGCGTTTGTGGTCGTGCATATAAGAAATGGAATAGAGCTGAACGAGGAAGGAAACCAGCGTAACCACCACGAGCATCATGGAGGAAAGACCGTCGATTAAAAGCCCCAAACGGAAATCAAAATTGCCGACGCTGAACCAGGTCATCTGGGATTCAAAGAAATGTCCCTGCAGTCCTTCGCTTGGCAAATGAATACTGCCGTTAAAAATGCCGATCGCGATCAACGACGCGTGCACGAACCCGTAAAACATGGCAAGCGTCCCAACCCAAGCGCCTTGCAGACCGAGGAACTTGCGCAGCGTAAGGATCACCGCGAACGCCGCGAGCGGCGCCAACACGATCATGTAACTACTATGAAGTAATGCTTCTCCTGACATTTTTCTTCCTTAACTTCGTCGCCCCCGAATGTCTCTATCGGGGGCCTCTATTTTTCTAAAGCACCAGGTCAATTCCTGGTAGAGGTCCCCGCTAACTACATGCGGGGACGACGGCAATTTTAAAACTTATTCAAAAAAGCTTTTTTGACCTTTGCATCGATCGGCGACGAATCCAACAACGTCTTGGCTTGTCCCAACACCGTGGGCGCCGGCACCGCGTCAAAGTCCAACAACTCGGCCTTTACCCAGGTCACGTCGCCCTGCTTCGCGCCATCGTCCGGTCGAACCAATCCTGTCCGTACCGGCCCTGCGTCTTTCCATTCCACGACGTGATCCAAAAAAACCAGTTGCTGCTGCGTGACATCGCCCGTTTCCGGGTTGGTCCACGTGAACAGATGCGTCTCGTTCACGCCTTGGAACCAGCGTAATCCTTTCTGCTGGTTCTTTTGCAGCTTTGCCGGGTCGATCTCACGAAGCGACCGTCCCAGGCACCGCGGCTCCAAAAATTTTTCAAGCTTCTCCAACTCGCGCGGAAACGGCGGCTTAAACCTGACGGCGGCCTCGGATGATCCGATCAACCGGATCACTTCCACGTGCA
Source organism: uncultured Elusimicrobia bacterium (assembly GCA_964405835.1). GTDB lineage: Bacteria > Elusimicrobiota > Elusimicrobia > F11 > F11 > JAJVIP01. The sequence continues at coordinate 28,346 of CAYOPN010000023.1, forward strand.
GCGGGATCGGAAAATCATCCACCGCCAACGACGCCAACAAAACTTGTTTCAGTTTCAACCGGTCGCGGTCCTGCGGATTTTCAAAAAGCAATCCGCATCCGCGCACACTGACGTTTCGAATCATCGCCACCAGCGTTTTTGCGCTGGTCCCAGCCGCGTCCTCGCTCATCAAATGCACCGTGAGCGCTTTTTCCTGCGAAAGATCAATCCTGTTATCGCGCCGCTTCTCGTTCCAATCCGTTGAATCTTTTGAGTTGCCCCGGTTATCGCCGGGCTTGTCGTCCTGGATCCAATTCAGGAACGACTTGAAACTCATCCCTGGAGCAGGTTCAGCTTCTCGACCAGCACCGTCTTGGAACCACGGTAGATCGTGAGCACCAGGGCCAGACCCACCACCGCTTCCGCGGCGGCCAACGCAATAATAAAGAGCACAAATCCTTGTCCCCAAAGTCCGTCAGGGTGCACATAACGGTTAAAAACCACAAAGTTAAGCGCGGCCGCGTTGAACAAAAGCTCGACCGACATCAGAATGCCGACAATGTTGCGGCGGGCAAGAATTCCATAGACACCGATCGCAAACAGCGCAGCGGAGACCAGCAGGAAAAATTTGGGCGAAAGCGCGATTACGTTCATGACGGGTTCTTCTTTACCGAGAAAAATATTGCGCCAACCAAGGCGGCGACCAGCACAAGCGAAATCACTTCGAGCGGCAGCACCATGTCGCGCACCAGCAAAAGCCCAAGCCGGGCCGTGGTCGGCGCCGCTTCTTTCACAACGGTCACCATCGGCCAATCAATCACGGCGCCACCAATGGCCGCCACCAAAAAAACAGAGAAGAGGCCCGCTGCCCAGGCTTTTTCATTGACTTGACGCCCCGCCCAATCGGACGGTTTGCCGGAGAGCAGCACCACGAACAAAAGCAAAATCATCACGCCGCCAATGTAGACGAGCAATTGCACCGCAAACAAGAAGTCGGCCGCGAGCATCGCGTACATACCGGCCACGCCAGTGAGCGAAAGAATCAGCCACAAGGCCGAGTGAAAAACATTTTTGACGGTCACGACCAGCAGCGCCGGTATCAATACCAACGCGGCAAGGAAACCGAAAATACCCAACTGGATTATTTGCGGGATCTGGGCGACGACTTGCGTTGCTATTTCGTTCATGACGCGCTCGTTTCGGGTTGCGGCTTGTCGATTTTTTCTTTGCGGCCGTCGGGCATGTAGCGGTACCACTCCTGCGCTTTCGGGCCTTCGTTCACGGTGTCCTGGGTGGTCGGGCCCCATTTCACGAGGAAATCTTTGCGGTTATCGAACACCACTTCGTATTCGTTCGAGTGATGGACCGACTTCACTTTGGTCGGGCAGGCCTCTTCGCAGAGACGGCACACGTTGCATTTCGCGAAATCGATCTGGTACCACTTCAAATCTTTTTTCTTGGTTTCTTCGTTGCGGACCCATTCCATCGAGATCACGTCGGACGGGCACACGCGCACGCACATCTCGCAAGAGATGCAGATCTCCGGATGGAACGACAACACGCCGCGGAAACGCTCCGGGATCGGCTTCTTCTCTTTCGGAAATTGGAATGTGTGCGCCGGCTTGAAATAGTAGCGCAGCGTGATCCACATGCCCTTCATCGTGGCGATCGAAATGCGGAAAATTTTCTTCAGATCCCAAAACATCAGCTATTCCTCCACAACATCGCGGCGCCCGCGATCAAGATGTTGATGAGCGTCCAGGGAATGAAGATCTTCCAGCAGAGGTCCATCACGCGGTCAACGCGCAGACGCGGGAACGTCCAGCGCGACCACAGGAAAACGAAAATCAAACAAAGTGTTTTGGCCATGAACCAGGCCCAGGACGGGACGATGTTCAGGAACGGAAGCGGAGCGGAACCGCCGCCAAGGAACAACGCGACGCCGAGAACGGAGCCGATCAACACATAGGCGTATTCGGCCATGAAGAAAATTGCGAACTTCATGCCGCCGTATTCGGTGTGGAAACCGGCCGTGAGTTCGGACTCGGCTTCGGGAATATCGAACGGCACGCGGTTGGTCTCGGCGATGGTGGTGATCAAATAAACGATGAAAGCGACTTGGCCGACGACCGGATAGAAAATAAACCAGCGTGGGAAGAATCCCCACAGCGGCACGGATTGCTGCGCGGCGATGGAAGCGATATTGAGCGTGCCCGCCCACATCACGACCGGCACAATGGAAAGCACGCGCGGAATTTCAAACGAAACAACCGACGCGGCCGCGCGCAAACCGCCGAACATCGAAAATTTGTTGGCCGAACCCCAGCCCGCCATGAGAATGCCGATCGTGGAAAGACCCGAGACCGCCATCACGTACACGAGACCAGTGTCGAAATTGAGCGCAACCAAACCGTCCCCAAACGGAAGCGGCGCAAACGCCATATAACAAGGAAGGATCACGGCGACCGGCGCCAAACGGAACACCCATTTGTCGACACCGGTGGGCTCGATGATTTCTTTGAGCAAAAGTTTGATGCCGTCGGCGATGGTCTGCGCCCAGCCGTGCCAGCCGCCCACATCCATCGGGCCAAGGCGCTGCTGCATGTGCGCGGCCACTTTGCGTTCCCACCACACCAACACGCCGGGGCAGGCTTGCATGATCAAATTAAGGATGGCCGCCGGGACCGTTATCGCGATGATCGTCGGCACAATGGCCGGGATTCCGAACTTGGTGGAGAGATCGACGACAAATTGATGGCCCATCTTAAAATAAGGATGAAGTTCGCCAAGCGCGATAACGCCGCCAACCATAACGACGGTGATGGCCGCAAGCCAAATGGCCGCGCGGTTCCAGCTTTGGCGCATGCGGACTTTTTTGTCTTCCCACTTTTGCAAGTAGGCGCGCATCGCCAGATCCGGTTGCGGAACAACTGGTGCGGGAGCTGGGGCTGGTGTTGCTGGGACGGCTGCGTCGCTCACCGATCCACCTCTCCCAATACGAAGTCAAGTGAACCGAGAATTGCGATTACGTCGGCCACTTTCCAACCTTTGACCAATTCTTTAAGCGCCTGCAAATTCACAAACGACGGCGGACGAATATGCAAACGGTACGGGCGGTCTGTGCCATCGGAAACGATGTAGTAACCGAGCCAGCCGCGCGGGCCTTCGTGCTGCGCGTACACTTCGCCGATACCAGGGCGGAACACTTTGCCGACTTTGCCCATCGTGGGTCCGTCGGGGAATTTGTCGCAGGCTTGTTCGATGATGCGCAGCGATTCGGTCATTTCCTGGCGACGGCACATGTAGCGGTCGTAGCAGTCGCCGTTCTTGCCGACCGGAACGTCAAATTTGAAGTCCGCGTAGCGGGCGTAGGGGTGGTCTTTGCGCAGGTCCAGCGGCACGCCGCTGGCGCGGAGCACCGGACCCGTGACACCCAAATCGAGCGCGACTTTGGCCGGAAGTTTTCCGACGCCGATCGTGCGGTCCATGAAAATGGGGTTGTAGGTCAGGAGGCCATCGTATTCCTCAAGGCGCGGCTTCATGCGTTCCACGAACGCTTTCACGCGGCCGATCCAGCCTTCCGGAACGTCGAGCATCACGCCGCCGACGCGCACGTAGTTGTAGGTGATGCGCGCGCCGCAGATTTCTTCAAAGAGATCGAGGATTTCCTCGCGGTCGCGGCCGAAGGCATGCAAGAACGGCGTGAAGGCGCCGATGTCGATGCCGAACGTGCCGTAGAACACCATGTGGGAAGCGATGCGGTTGAGTTCCCCCACAATCGTGCGGATGTAGTCCGCGCGCACAGGGATTTCAACTTTCAAAAGTTTTTCCACGGCCAGGCAGAAGCCCCAGTTGTTGTTCATGGCCGAGAGGTAATCATCGCGGTCCGACAACACGATGATCATCGGATAGGTGCGGTGCTCGGAAAGTTTTTCAACGCCGCGGTGCAGGTAGCCCAGGTCGCACTCAGCGTCGGTGATTACTTCGCCGTCGAGTTTGAGAACAACGCGCAACACGCCGTGCGTGGACGGATGCTGCGGACCGAGATTGAGCAGCATTTCATTCTCGCCGACCTGCTCGATCTTCGTTTCGAAAACGGGGCCTTTGGCCAATTCGGAAATCATGAGGGGGTCACCACAGGAACACCTTTTTCATTGAGACCCGGCGTTCCAATTTCGAGGCCGGAATCGTATTTGTCGGTGATGTGCACGTAGTCTTTACGGAGCGGGAATCCCGGGAAACCGTCCCACATCATGATGCGCTTCAAATTCGGGTGGCCTTTGAACGTGATGCCCATCAAGTCGAACACTTCGCGTTCCTGCCAGTCCATGCCGCTCCACACCGGCGTCACCGAATCAACTTCGGGCGCCGAACGCGGAATCGTCACTTTGAAAACGAGCCCTTGTTTCTTGGTTGAGGAATAGACGTAGTAAACCAGTTCGAAATTGCCTTCCTTAATATAGTCGACGGCGGTCATCTGGACCGGAACGTCGAAGGCCATGGAGGATTTGAGGAATTTGGAGACTTCGAGCAGTTTAGCGGCCGGCACGCGCACCGCGGGTTCCGGGTCGCGGATGAATTTTTCCGGCACCGGAATGGCTTGCGCATCGGAGAATTTGGCGGTCAGTTGTTGGATGGTTTCAGCGGAGTACATGGTGATTAAGAAGAGCGCGCGTTAATGGCGGCGTCGTTGATGTTTTTGAGGACATCGGCGGTGGGCATTTCCGGGCGCGCCACGCGTTTTCCCGCGTCCCAATATTTTCCGATCTTGTCTTGCAGCGCCATGACGGCGGTCGCGAGCGCTTCGGGACGCGGCGGGCAACCGGGCACGTAAATGTCGACCGGGATCACTTTATCGACGCCCTTCGAAACCGAGTATGAATCATAATAAGGACCGCCGCAGTTGGAGCAGGCGCCCATGGAAATCACAAAACGCGGTTCGGGCATCTGGTGGTAAAGGGTCTCAACGGCAGGGGCCATTTTCTTCACGACGGTGCCCGCGATGATCATCAGGTCGGCTTGGCGCGGGGTCGGGCGCGGAATCACGCCGATGCGATCGAAATCGTAACGCGAAGCGTAAGCGGCCATCATTTCGATCGCGCAGCAAGCCAATCCAAACGTGAGCGGCCAAACCGAGGATTTGCGGGCCCAATCGATGAAGAAGTCGACCGTGGTCAGCATGAACTCGCCGCCCGGCACTTTGTACTGCCGGATCGCCGGCAACTTGTCCAAAATGATGCTCATATTATTTCCTTATTCCCATTTGAGCGCGCCCTTCCGCCACGCCACGATGAAGGCGACGAAAAGGATCGCTATGAAAGACAAAATTTCAATGAAACCGACGAGGCCCAACGCCTTGAACTGCACCGCCCACGGAAGCAAGAACACCGCTTCGATGTCGAAGATCACAAAGATCAGCGCGAACACGTAAAAACGGATGTTCGGAGAAACGTACGGCGTGCCGATGGTCTCCATGCCGCACTCATAAATGCTTTTGCGCAGCGGATCGGTGCCTGTTTCGCGCAGAAAATAGTTCGCGGCCATCACGCCGCCCACAAACGCAATTCCGATGCCGAGGAAAATTAAGAGGCCGGCGTATTCTGTCAGCATCTCTTCCCCACGTAAAGCCCGGCGATTCCACCGGACAGCGGATAGTGGCAAACCTGTTCAAAACCCGCCCAGCGCATTTGCTGGCAAAGCGTCGTGGGAGCGGGAAATTTTTCGATGGTGGCCGACAGATAATCTTTGGGCCAACGTTCGCCGAAACTGGCTTTGCCGATCAGCGGGAGAATGAATTTGATGTAGGTCTTGTGGCCCCAGGCGAGAAAGCCGTTGGGCGGGCGGGAGAGTTCGAGGTGGACCATTTGTCCGCCGGGTTTGAGGACCCGGTAAAACTCGCGGAAGCTCTGGGAGAGGATGCTCCCGTGGTGCAGGTTCCTAATAACGAAGGCCGATGTGATCCCATCGAAGGTGCGTGGTTCGTAGGGAAGATCATCGGCCTTGGCGTATTCGAAATGGAGTCCTGTTACTTTTCCGAACTTCTCGCGCGCCGCGTCGAGCATGTTCGGCGAAAAATCGATTCCCATCACATGGGAACCGCGCGAATGGATCTCTTTGGCCAGGTCGCCGGTCCCGGTGCCAACGTCCAAAATGTACGAACCTTTATCAAACATGCCCGCCACTTCGCGGCGCCAGAGAATGTCCAGGCCGAAGCTTGAGAGATGATTGAAACGGTCGTATTCCGGGACAAGCGCATCAAACATCTCCCGGATTGGTTTCGTTGATTTGGCGGGTACGGCAGAGGGGCTCAAAGGTCTTCGGCCCCCAGGGTCTTCTTCTTGCCATCGGCTTTGACTTTTTCGATGGAAGCGTTCACGATCTGTTCAATTTTGCTCGAGAGCGCGTCCGAATAATCTTTTCCCGTGCGAAAACCGGCTTCTTTCACTTTCTTCTTCACTTTGCTCACAACCACATAGATCTCAGCCATTTGAAGACTCCTTTGTCACCGACCAATGGCCGATGAATCGTTGGAATGAAAATATGTAAGGGTTTTTTGTCGTTAGGAGAGGCGTTTAAAGCGCCGGGATCATAAGACAAAGTTTTCTTACTGTCAAAAAATTAAGCGGCGCATTCCCCTTGGCCGATCTCGGCCTTGAAGTCGTGCTGCTCGCCCCACTCTTGATAGAGCCCGGGGTTTTCCTCGTACGGCGGCAATGACTTGAACGGCTCCACTTCTTGGCGCAAGCGGGCCTTCCCCAAACGCTCCATGGTCTCCACGAAACGTTCTTCGCCCTGTTTTTCCTTCTTATAGAGATTCACCAAGTGTTTCACCGCTTCCGGCGCCCGTTTGGCCGGGATCGGCGCGATCGGTTGGCCGAACTTCGCTTCGCCTTCCTTGATGTCGCCGCCGATCAGCAACTGGTAATGCGGCACTTCTTTGCCATTCACCTTGCGGTACGTGCCGAAGAAACCGATGTTGCCGATGTGGTGCTGGCCGCACGAGTTCGTGCAACCCGAGATCTTGATGTGCAGGTCTTTGATGTCGGCATCGGCGCTCATGCCGTTATTGAATTGATCGAGGATCGCGCCCGCGAGACCGCGTGATTTTGTGACCGCTATCTGGCACGTGTCCGCGCCGGGGCAACGGGTGACGTCGGCCAAACGCAATGCGTTGCCGGAAGCCAGGCCGGCCGCCTTGAGTTCGAGGTGAAGCGCCACGAGATGTTCATTTTTCACCCAGGGCAGGAACATATTTTGCTGGACCATCGTCCGCATCCGCCCGCCTGTAAACTTACGGGCGATATTGGCCAACGTTTTCATCTGGGGCACCGTCATGTCGCCGAGCGGCGTCACTACGATGGCCATGGAATAACCGGCTTGTTTCTGGGCAATCACATTGGTCTTCCGCCAAAGTTCAAAACCGCCGTCGGCTTTCACGCCGGCGTCGATCTTCTGGGTCAGCGTGGGAGCGGTGGGCTCGTCCACTTTGGGCAAATGCCATTTCCAGCCGCCCGCGCGCGTGGCGCGCACCTGGCCGCGTTCCTCAATGACCATACGGCGAAACTCGTCAGCGCCAAACTTGGCGACCACGAATTTGAGCCGCGCGTGGAATTTGTCTTTGCGATCGCCATGACGATCGAAAATACGCGTGACGGCGTCGGCGGTCGGGAAAAAGTCCGAGAGTGGCGTGAATTCTTCCAGCAAAATCGCCAAATGAGGCGTGGCGCCCAGGCCGCCGCCCAAATAAACGCGGAAACCTTTTTCTTCTTTTCCGTTCACAACGCGCTTGGCCGCGACATAACCGATGTCGTGGATGGCGGTGTAGGCGATGTCGGCCTTGCCGCCGCCGTTGAACGCGATTTTGAATTTGCGCGGGAAGTTCTGGACCGCGGGATTGCGCAAGTAGTGTTCAAAAATCGCCTGCGCGTACGGCGTAACGTCAAAAGCTTCATCGGGCAACAACCCGGCGAACGGGGTCTTGGTCACGTTGCGGACCGTGTTGCCGCAGGCTTCGCGCGACGTAAGCCCGCACTCTTCAAGGCGGCGCAGCGCGGCAGGAATATTGTCCAAATGGACGTGGTGGATTTGGATGGCCTGGCGGGTGGTGACATGGCCGAGTTTCGTGCGCGTGTATTTTTCGGTCAAGTCGGCGACGACGTCGAGTTGGTCGGAATTGATTTCACCGTGCGGGCATTTGATGCGGATCATGTGCAGGTCGGTCTCGTTACGAATGCCGTAAACGCCGTTGTTCAAACGGAATTTTTTGAATTCGTTCGGGTCCATTTTTCCGGACCGGAGAAGCTTAATGTTCTCCTCAAACCGGATGATGTCTTCTTCTGCCTGCGGTGAGATCTGCATGTCTGCCCCTTTGCTTATTCTTTGACCAAAATCTTTTCTTCGATGAACGGAACACCGTCCGTTTCGCGGAACCAGGACTTCATATCAACGGTCTTCGCGTTGTGGACGGCCACGATGATGTTCGACCACTGTGCTAAAAAGGGCTGCGATTCGTCAATCTTGCTTGGCTTCGGCGGATGGTCCGGATGCGTATGGATCACGCCCACCACATCCAACCCTTCGCGCTCCGCCTTCAATGTTTCCTGATTAAACTCCGACGGACTCATCACAAATTCGGTTTTCCCCGCTCCGGCGCCCTGGCGTTCGGCCGGCAGCGTCGGCATTCCGGTTACGGTGCGGACCACCAGCTCGTTGGTCAACGGCGCGAGCCGCGCAACTTCTTTGACGCCGCCTTTCGCAAAGGTCCCAATCAAGAGACCAACCCCTTCTTTCGGATACGCTTTCTCGGCCCAACGCGCAATGCCGTCATAAACGGCTTTGGGGATCGAAACGACAGTTTCGCTCATTTAAACCGGTTTGGGCACTTGGTCGCCGTGATGTTTGGCGACAGGTGGCTTCAACGGATCGTGCGTTTTCCAATACTTCTCAAAGTAGTTGACCATCTCTTCCCAGAAGCGCGAGTTCATGTAGCGTTCGCCGGCGTCGCACAACACCGTCACAACCACCGCGTCTTTCTTGCCGAGCGCCACTTCAAACGCGCCCTGCAGCGCGGCCCCCGACGAGAAACCGACCAAAACGCCTTCTTCGCGGGCGAGCCGGCAGCACATCTCGTAGGCATCTTCGGTATGGACGCTCACTTTGCGGTCGTGGACCTTGGCATCGTAGATCCCGGGGACAATGGACGAGGCCATGTGCTTCAATCCTTCTAAACCATGCAAAGGATTGCTGGGTTCCACGGCGACGATCTCAATTTTGGGATTCAGTTCCTTAAGCCGCCGCCCGGTGCCCATCAGCGTCCCCGACGTGCCAATGCCGGCCACAAAATGCGTAATTTTCCCCTCGGTCTGTTGCCAAATCTCTTCGGCGGTCGTCTCGTAATGCGCTTTCCAATTGTTCGGGTTGTTGTATTGGTCCGGCATGTAATAACGGTCGGGGTTCTTCTTGTAAATCTCGATCGCTTTCACGATCGCGCCGTCCGATCCTTCCAACGGGTCCGTGTAATTCACAATCGCGCCGAACGCTTCGCTGATGCGGGCTTTGGTCTGGGCGTTTTCCGGCACGCACAGTTCAACGCGGTATCCGAGCGCGGTGCCGATCATGGCGTAGGCGATGCCGGTGTTGCCGCTCGAAGAATCCAAAATGATTTTGTCTTTGGTGAGTTCGCCGGATTTGATGGCGCCCAGTATCATGTGGCGCGCGGCGCGGTCTTTGACCGACCCGCCCGGGTTCGCGTATTCCGCTTTGGCATAGATATGCGAGCCGTGATCTCCCAACCAATGGTTGAAACGGTCGAACCGCAAAAGCGGCGTGTTGCCGATACGCTCTAGGAGCCCTCGGCCTATGTTGCTTGTGGGCGCAATCAAACTCATCTCTTTATTATTAGGGGGTGGAACGTACTGATCCATTATGATTAATGCCAGTACGTCCCGACATTGATGTTATAAATGTAGCGGGACGGCTTTAGGCAGGTTGGCCTACGATCTCACCGGCTTGCACGGTCTTTGGACCGGCGGCGGATTGTAA
>CAYOPN010000024.1:0-35941 GCA_964405835.1 uncultured Elusimicrobia bacterium
ATCTTTCACCGGATGCGTTATCCCGACATGACTGGGGGCCGAGATACGGTTTCTCTCGAGAAATTTATCGGCGACATTCTTCTGGATTGCCTTATCGGGGAACGAATCAAAATCGCGGAAATCAAACGCGCCGGTCGTGCCTTCGACAGCGATAGGAAATGGCTTATCTGAAATCTGCAGGGATTGTTTGTTTGAAAGCGCCGTCATGATCGAGACGATGTTCTGCTGCGCTTCGAGGTTCATGTGAACGTCTTGGACAAGCAGGATCAGCTTATTATCGCCCCGCGCCATCGACATGTCTTTGATGGTTGCCGCATTGGCCGGGACCGCGTCCACAAACGATCGCAACACGCGGGGCAATTCGGGCAGATTTTTCTTCAGGATCGGAGATTGGATGGCCTCAAAACTTTTCCCCAGCGCGGGCACCTGGCGCATCATGTCGGCGGGAAGCGCGGCCAACTGGGTGGGTTGCGAGGAGCGTGACGAGGACGTGGAGGCATTCCGGGACGAGCGCCGGTCGGCCCATACATTGGTTTCCGCCGCATGGGCCAAAACCACATTGGTGCCAAAAAACAAGGCTGAAACGAGAGTGGAAAGGGTCTTCTTGATCATCTAGGAAGGAGGCTACCCCAGCCCGGTTAAATTCGCATGAATTTTCGATTAAATTCCGATGAAAGCACTCATTTTTCCAACCCAGAGAAACACACCACAATGACAGGGCGAATTACATCAAAGTGTGTCAGGCCATTTTCGGGAGGTGTGAATCACGGAAAGAATCTCTATTTTGTCAGCTTTTACTCTGTACGCCATAATGAAGGGTGTATGTGAAATGACAAGCTCGTAGGTGCCGCCCACTCGTCCCCGGCGGCCCATCTGCGGGTGATGGATAAGGACTTGGGCGGCTTTTTCCATACGTTCGATGATGTGCGCCGCGGAGGCCGGTCGTTCTTCCGCAATATAAGAATAGGCCCGATCCAAATCAGAGAGTGCCAACCGCGTCCAAACAATCTTCATTTACGCCATTTAGCGAAGGCTTGAGTTACTTCCTTTTCACTTGCGAAATGCCCGGCGTTAGCCTGGCTTACTCCCTCCTTGATATGGGCTATCTGCCAACGGTGAATATCGATATAAGTTCGAACCGCTTCGTTCAAAACGTAGGTGCGGTCTCTATCCATACTCAAGGCAATCGCCTCCAAATCCTTCTTTTGATCTTCGTCGAGCCGAAACGTAATTGTCCCCTTGTTCACAAAAACCTCCTTTTGTCTTACACAAGATTACATCGTATTTTTAAATAATTCAACGTGTTTTCAAACCCGTACCATGCGTTGATGTTGATGATTATCCGCGCAGGAAAATCAGCTCGAAATCCGCATCGCGGTCGAGCGCCCTCTTAATGGCTTGCTTGTAGGCGTCCCCTTGCGGGCGGTAGTGTTCTTCCAAGTCCTTTATTGAACCGGACTCGATTTTGTTGCTCTTGTAATCGCCGATGATCAGGCGGCCTTTTTCCTCGTAAAGCAAATCGATCACGCCGCGCACGGCCGGCGCGCCCGCCGTGATAAAGGGCAGCTCGCGGGCCACGATTTTTGCGCCGGCCAATTTGGCGTAGGTCTTGGTTTTGAAAAATCCGGTCAAAATGACTTCGACTTCTTGTTTGACGGCCTCGGCCTTTGGATCGTTGCCGACCACTTCGTAAAGGCGCGCGGCGCGTTCGACCAGCTTCTTAAGTGCGGTTTTTTGTTTGGCCGCCGCTATTTTGAAATCCCATTCCTCAAGAATTTTGTGGCACATGTGGCCGATCAAGATGGCGTTTTCGCGCGTGGCCGGCGCTTCTTCGTCCTCAATCAGCGGATGTTTCTCAGGTTCGGCCAGAAGCGAGGTTGGAGAAACGAGGCGCCGCTTCCCCCTCGATGCGGAAAATTCCTCGTCGCGGTCTTTGAAGCGGGCGGCCAATTTTTCCGCGTTCCATGCAGCGCCCGGATCAAACACCGGTTTGAAAGCCGTTTCTTCGGTGAGCGGGTTTTCCTTGACGTCTTCGTACGCGACCCCTGGCAATTCCCCGGCCGCGGCGACAATTTCCGCGAAACGCCCTTTCGCGGACGCTTCCACGAAACAAACCATCTGTGATTTCGCGCGCGTCGCCGCCACATAGAAAACCCGGACTTCTTCGGCCTTTTCCCTTTTTTCTTCCTGTCGTTCGATCAGCGCCATGGCCGCGTTGGTGGATTTGCGTTTTTCGAGGCGCAACCCGGCGAGGCCCGTGGCCCAATCGCGGCGCAACGGTTTCGTGTCTCCGCCGCCGCGCGTTCCGGCGGACAAATTGGGCAGCAGCACGACGGGAAACTCGAGTCCCTTCGCTTTGTGGATCGTCAGCACTTTGACCGCGTCGTACTTTACGTCGGCGAGCGGGTTTTCCCCTTCGTCGCGCTCGTCGTCGCGGTACCGGTCGAAACGACGCACAAATTCTTTGAGCGTGAGCGGCACGGCTTCGCTCCACTCGTCGGCCAAGCGCCCGATTTTGAGCAGGTTCGCAACGGCTTGTTCGCCGTGCGGCGATGTCGAGGCCGTTTCGAGCGCCCAGGTCTTACGGAAGACGTTTTGGATCAAGGTCCGAAGCGGCTGCGTGAGCGCTTCTCGCGACAAACCTTCCAAGGTCTCGAACAAACGACCAATTTTTTCGCGATGGACCTTGGGCCGCGTCCGGACGGAAAGCCCGCCGGAGATCTTTAACTCCCAAATCTCCTTGTCGGTAAGGCCGCCGACGGGAGAACGCAGCACGCCGACCAGCGCCAGCGTATCGTCCGGATCGGCCACCACGGAAAGCAGGTTCAGAAAGTCCAGCGCTTCCGTGGTGCGGTAGAACGATTTTTCGCCTTCGGCCAAATAAGGAATGCCGCGGCGGCGGAATGCTTCCAGATATTCCTCAAACGCGTTCGCGCTCCTCATTAGAAGCGCGATATCGGAATAATTAAGCCCGCTTTTGACCTGTTCTTCGATCCAGGTGGCGATGGTTTTCGCCTCGGCGATGCGGCGGCTTTCCGCGCTGAGTTTCGACGCCTCGCCTTCGACGTGCAATACTCGCACAGCGGGTTTATCCGCCGCGCCGTTTGGCCCGCCAAACGGCGCGGCGGGCAAGCCCGCTTCAAGCGGTGAATAAGGCGGTTGGACATATTTCTCTTCTGTCATTGCCGCCGGGAAAATCGCGTTTACGAAATCGAGGATGCGCGGGTCGCTGCGGAAATTGGCGGACAACGTGGCGCTCAACGCGCCCTGTTTGACCATTTCTTCTTCAAAGGCCTCGAACGCGGCGATGTCCGCGCCGCGGAACCGGTAAATGGATTGTTTGGGGTCGCCCACCACGAACAAACGACCCGGCTCGAGCCGCACGTCCTGCCAACGCGCGGCGTTCGATTCGGGCCGCTCCGCCAGATAAAACAAGATCTCCCCCTGCAGCGGATCGGTGTCCTGGAACTCGTCGATGAGAAAAGCGGCAAACCGTTTCTTCAGCGCCGCGCGCACGTCCGCATGGTCGCGCAACAGGTTGCGCGCGAACACCAACAACCCGTCGAACGATACCGCCCCTCGCCGCGCCAACTCCCCCCGAACGGTTTTCACGAACGGAAGCAGCAGCGCGTAAATTTCCTTGAAGAGTTTTTCATCGACGCGCGCGAACGCCAATACGCTCTTCTTCAGGTCTTTTAACGCGTCTTTGGCTTCCGCCCAGTCTTTGGGCGGCTTGTCGAGGCTCTCGAGCTGGTCCAACACGTCTTCGGGCACGGGTTTCCGGTCGCGTAACAGCGTAAGGACGCCGTCCAACGCGTCGAGCGCGGGCAGGAACGCCGGGGCGCGGGCGGGAAGCGGATATTTGCGGTGGAGCGCGATCAGCGTGTCCGTGGCCTGCTTGAAATAAACGGACAAGTCCGGCGTCTTTTGAAGAACATCCAGGTCCACCATGGGGCCGGTCAACACCAACGCCAGCGCCCGCAGTTCGGAAAGCAGCGTCCGCTGCAACAACGGCGTCCAGGCTTTCGCGCGCGGCGCGCCTTCCGAGAGTTCGCGCGCAATCCATTCGTTCCAAAGCGATTCAAAAACCGTCTCCGCGATCATGCCCTGATCTTCGCGGAATTTCGGATCAACGCCGGCCTGAAGCGGATAAAGCCGCAACAAATGCCCCGCGAAACTGTGAATGGTCCCGATCTGCGATTTCGGAATATCATCCAGCGCCTTCTTGGCGAGCGCGGCCCACTTGGATTTGTTGGCGGAGAACCGTTCCTCCAATAAATCCACCGAAACGCCGCCGTTGATAACGCCGTTGAGCCGCTCTTCCAATCGAACGCGCATTTCCTCGGCGGCTTTTTTGGTGAACGTGAGCGCTACAATTTTTTCGACGGGAATTTCCTTGCCCACAATCATCAACGTAAGCCGGTCGATAAGCAGCGTGGTCTTGCCGGTGCCCGCACCCGCGAGCACCACCAAGTTTTTTTCGAGCTCCCCCGCGGCTGTGCGCCGTTGTTCGATGTCGGGAGGCCCACCACAAACGGGCATCATGATCGGGCCTGCCCGCCGTAGCCGTCGTTCAGGCGAAGGCGGGCACGATAAACCGAAATTCCGTGATTCTTGCGACACACGCGCACGACCGGACAATAATCGCAATACCATCCCGGCTTGATCACAAAGTTTCCGGCGTGGGCGGCGTCCACCAACGCGCGCACCGCGTCATTGATCGCTTTGGACTTAAGTTTCCATTCTTCGGCGTCCAATTCCCGCGTTGTTCCCGGATGCTCCACAAATTCGTAACGGAACGATAAATCGGCCGCACGCCGTCCCATTTTTTCGAGGAACGGCCCGGCCAGCGCCAGATACAGCGGAGCCTGGAGCTTCTCTCCTTTTTCCGCCATCAGCGAAACGGTCTTTTTCGGGAACGGAGCGCCGGTCTTGTAATCGATGATGTCGGCCGACGTCCCTTTTATGTCGATGCGGTCAATCTTGCCGGTCCAGACAAATCCATCCAACGGCGGCGGCAGTTTGCCCTCCACTTCTTCCTCAAAATAAACGGGCGTCGCGCCTCCGGCTTTCAACGCCTCCAATTCGTTCGCGAGAAACGCCTTCAACAGAACGCGCAAGACCGCGCGTGTGGCGTCCCACAACAACGCCGGGATTTTGGCTTCCGCTGGAACATGTTCCGGGAAAAACTCGTCAAACAACGAATCAAATTCGACGGCCTTGTTTTCGGAGCGACGCTGGAAATACGCGTGGACGAATTGATGGACCTTTTCCCCGCGGATGCCGGCATCGAGAATTTCTTCCGGGTCCGCGGTCTCGAGCGGCGCCACGCCCAACATTCGTGATGCGAAATATTTAAACCCGCATTGCCCATAGACTTCCAACGCGGTCGCGGAAATCTTGCCTTTCCAAAACACATCGGCCGTTCCCATCGGGCCTAAGACACCGTCGTAAGGCCCCGCCTCTTGAAAACCGTGAATGGCCGTCTGGAGCTTGAGTCCCTGTTCCAATAAATTTTTATCGCGGCCCGTCAGTTCCACCAGGCGCGCGGCCTCCGCGGTTTTTCCGGCGGCCAGGAACCCCACCATCACGTCGCTGGAGCCCAACGTGGCCGGATCGGCCGTTTTTATTTTCGCGAGCAACGGGCGCGGCAGCGATTCGACCCGTTCGTCCAGGTCGATGCCGTTTTCTTCGGCGTACGCGCGCAAAAACGGCGACGCCCCCACCACTCCGCCCGCGTCGTCCGACCGCTGGTACAGCAAATAAAGCCGCTCGGAAGCGGAGGAGTGAATGAGTTCAAACAACAGCCGCTCTTCTTCGAGGGCCGTCATCTTCTTGGAAATTTTGTGGCCGATTCCGTTCAATGCCTCGCGCGCATCGTCGCGCAGGAACGGGTCTTCGCGCACAATGCGCGGAAACACTTTTTCCTCGAGGCCAATGAGAAACACGGCCTTGAACGGCAGTCCGCGCGACGCTTCCGCGTACAAAAGCGCCACGCCTTCTTCCGAAGAATCTCCCGCGCGGACCTCCGCTCGAGACCAACTGTCGCGCAGCGTGTCGATGAATTCTTTCCATGTGACCGGCTTATCGAGCAAATCGAAATCTTCCAAATCTTCGACGCCCGATTCTTTTGAAAACGAGGCCCAGGTGGATTTTTCGCGCGCCGGTTTCAGCGCCTCCAGCTTCTTGAGTGTTTCCTGTGGTTCCGGGAACATCAACTTGTTCGGAAAATGAGAAGAACGGTAGGGAATGCCACGGTCGGCCAGCGCGGCTTCCAACAAGAAACCGAGCCGTTCGCGTGTGCGCGCCACAACCGCGATCTCGGAAAACGGGGTCCCCTGCTCATCATGCAGCCGGCGGATTTCACCAGCGACATACCAGGCCTCATCCCGCAGGCCCGAGACATTCAAAATTTTCACTCCCTCTCCCTTTAGGGAGAGGGTTGGGGTGAGGGGCTTTCCCAGGACGATTTCTTCCGCTTTCACGGGTTGCACGAAAACGTCCCAAAAATGTTTCGCGAATTCATAGGCGGGGTGGTTGTGAACAAACGGGAAGTAAAAACGGGAAGGAAAATTTTTGACGACGGATTGAAACAAGTCGGCCTGGAGACCGGTCAGGTCGTAAAACCCGTAATAAACGACCTCTTTGAACTTTTTCAGAAATGTGGAGCGCGGAGCAATCTTGATTGCCTGGTTCAAAAGCGCGGCGCGTGGAAACACCGGCAGCTTCTCGACCCGCCGCAGATAAAGACGGTGCAAATTGAGCAGGCTGCGCAGACTTCCGAGATCGACATCGGTCCCGGCAAACCCCTCCTGGATCAACGCATCGACATTTTCCTGGTTGATGCCGGCGTCCAACAAGTCGCGCAGCGTTCCGCGCACGGCCGGAGGAAAACCGTCCGGCACGGCCACTTCCTCAAAACCTTCAAACGGCTTTTCGTCCCGGACGATCTGCTTAACAAGCGTGTCGAAGAAAAGCGGATCGCTCAGAATGGGTTTCTTCAACGGCGCTTCAGCGTCCACAATGCCTTGGGCCAACGAGGAGAAAGTATGGAAGCGGATATTTAAATAGCTGGCCCCCAACGCAAGTTGCAGCCGTTCCACCATCCGTGAAGACGGCGCCACGACCGCCACCGGAGCGAAGGGGTCTTTTTTTAGTTCGGCGATCCGGTCAAGGAAGGCCTTTTCCAACCCCGGATGAAACGGGCCGGAGACAACCGTCAACATGAAAAACACCTCATAAAATCAACCTAATTTATTTGGGGCAGGCCCGTTGCATAATCACTGACATGGACATGGAAATTCAACGCGGCCCGGAAAAATACGAAGACGCCCGCATCAAATCTCCCGACGAGATTTTGATGCGTCGCGCGCCGAACCCACAACCCCTCACTTCGATGGATCTCGAAAAAGCCAAAGCGCAAATTGCGGCGCTCCAAACCGATCTTAAAGACCTGCGCCATCGTTACAATACCGATATTAACGCGTGGAAGGAATACGAGAAGCGCGTGGTGAAATGGAAAGAACTGGTGATGCAAGTCGTTCAACAGATGAAGACCGGGGCCAAGATCAAGTCGAAATAGACGTGTAGTCCCGCAGTGCCTTTCGCCAAAAAGCCTGCGCCGCCAAGTGAAAAATCCCGCCCAGCAAGAATGCGTACACAAGGTTCTGCCACGACAACAATCCCAACAATGCTTCGGATGGAAAACTGATCATCACGCCGATCGGAACGACCGTCACGAACAGTCCGCGCATGATCTCGGAATAGATGTTGATCGGGAAACGGCCCAGCGTCATCACGTCCCGGTAAATCCAAATGGCCCCTTCCATCTCCTGTGTTTTCACCGACAACGCCCCGATGATCACATGAAACGCATAGGCCATCACCATCGCATTGGCGATCAATAAGAGATAGAGAAAAATCTGCTGCCCCGTGACAGGCGTCGGAAGTTTTCCAAGCGCCCACCCCGTCACGATGCCGATGGGTATCAACGTCAGCAAATCCAACAGGTCCATGCCCATGACGGAAATACGGAAAAGCGCGTGGGCCGGCTGGGTCAGGATCTTGTCGAAGTCCCCCTCTTCAATCAGCACTTTGACGCCGTAGAGCCCGCGGAACAAAAATTGCGCGGCCACGTCCACGATATTGAACGTCATAAAGAACAGCACGACTTCGGGCATGCTGTAACCTTTCAGCCCGGGAATATGGTCGAAAATACCGAGCATGTAAATCAGGAAGAAACCGAACCGCAGCATTTTCCCCAGCAGATAACCGGCCGAGGCGAGCCACGTCGCGACCTGGGTCTTGAAGCTGTTAAGCACCAACATCCACCAGATCCGCGCGTATTTTCTAACCGTGGGCGTCACCTACCCCCCTTCAGCCGCGTAATGTTGCAGACCGCGTTTCCATAACCTATTCAAAAAGATGGCAAGCAAAACGACCCAGATGGCCTGGTGCGCGAAACTGGAAATAATTTCCGCCGGCGTGAGGCGCTCCAAATAAATAGAGAGCGGGTAATAAACAAGATAGGGGAATGGAAGCGCCGAAACGATTTTTTGCAGCACGCCCGGCAGAAGGTCGATCGGGAAATAGGCTCCGGCGCAAAATTCCAAAACGACCTCAAAACAGAACCGCGGGCCCCACGACTGCGAACCCCAGAAACCCATCACGCCCAACATGTAACTCATCTGAAAATAAAGGACCATGCCGCCGAAAACGCTCAGCGCAAAAAGCGGCAGCGTAATCAGTTGCTGCGGCAAATAAAACGGCGCCGACATGAGCCAGGAAAATACAAGGACTTCGGGCACCGCGAACATAATGTTCAGCGCTTTCATGGCGGCGTCTTGTGTGGCCCAATAGCCCATGTGCGAGATGGGGCGCATGAGAACCTCGGAAAGTTTGCCGGTGGCGATTTCGGAAGGAATGCGGTCGCTGACGCAACCCAGCACCCATGCCCGCAGCAGCGTCATCATGAGCACGTAGGTCAAAAGCTCGACTTTGTTGTAGCCCATCAGGTCGGTCTGTTTCTCAAGCAGCGTGTTCCAAAGGAAATAAATGGAAGTGAGCACGGCGATGCTGCGCGCGCGTTCGAACAGAAACTCGCTGCGCACCTCAAGTTGCTTCTGCCAGGAGAGCGTAAACAACGTCAAATATTTGCCCATATTCCTAACCTACCAAAATCTCTATCATCCGGCCGAATGAGAGACACCCTTTTTCCGATCGCTTTTGCGTTATGCGCCCTGGTCTTGGTCGTTGTTCTTTGGAGCGGAAAATATCTTCCCATGGTCGACCTGCCGCTGCACGCGGCCCAGGTGGCCTCGATCAAACATTTCAACGATCCCGCCTTTGGCTTCTCCCAACAATTCAAACTCAACTTGTTCACTCCCTATCTGACCGGCATTTATGCGGCACTGCTGCTCTCGTATCCGTTCGGCGTGTTTTACGCGATCAAGATCATGGTGACACTGGCGCTGCTCGGCATTCCGGTCTCGTTGTACCTCTTGCTCAAAGAAACCGACGGCGATCCTTGGCTTTCCCTGATCGGGTTCCCGCTTGGCTTCAGCATGAGTTTCTTCTGGGGATTTCTCAGCTACCAGGTAGCGGTCCCCATCGGGATTTTTATGGTCGCCTTGGCGTGGCGGCATTCGGAACAACCGAACATCAAAACGGCGCTGGCATTGCTGATCTGCTGTTTTTTCCTTTTTTTCTCCCATGGAATGGTGCTCATGGTCTGCGGACCTATTTCCTTTCTGGTGCTGTTCTTTTCGTACCCGCTCAAGACGGCTTGGAAGCGCGTGTTTCCCATCATGCTGCCGCTTCCGCTGATTCTCGCCTGGCTCCACTTCACTCAATCACGGGAATTTCGCTTTCATGAGGCAACGGCCTGGGGATACCAGGGGTTCCACCGGCTCAAGGAGCTTTTGTCGTCGCTGATCAGCCTCACGTTCGACCGGCCGGCGGAAAAAGCGACGATGCTCCTCATCGCGGCAATCCTGATTGGCGCCGGAGGCCTTCGCCTGCGCAAAAAGACCGTGCTTCCGCTCCTTCTGGCCGTCCTCTTTTTCTGCTTCAGCCCCTACGCCCTCTTTGGGATTTATTACACGTACCAACGCCTCGGCGTTTTCGTCGCCGTCACGCTACTCCTTTGCTTTGCCCCGACCCGTTCCGGGTGGCGAAGAAACATTTCGCATTTCCTCATTGTTGCGGTCGCGGTGGGATGGATGTCGTTTTTGCTGCAGCGGTTTCGCGCGTTCAACCTCGAAGCGAGAGATTTTGACCGGGTCGTAAAAGTACTGAAACCGAACATGCGGCTGCTCACGCTGATGTTCTATAAAGGCGAACAACACGCGGGCGAGACCTTCACGCATTTCGGCGGTTGGTACCAAGCGGAGAAAGGCGGGGTGCTGGGGTTTTCCTTCGCGCTCTATTACAATTCGGCTGTCCGGTACCAAGAAGGAAAAGAACCGGTCAATTATTACGTCGCGCACCAGCTTTTGTGGGACCCGAAAAGCTGGAATTACGAACAACATGGAAACTTTGACTACTTCCTGGTCCGGTCGCTGACCGACCGTACCGGCGAAATGAAAAAATCATCAAAGGGAAAATTGCGCCTGACAAATCATTACGGAACATGGTGGCTCTATGAACGCTGAAGCGCCCGATTTCCCATCCCGCGCGCTAGCGGTCCGCCGCGCTTTCGATGCGGCGCTCCTGCTCGTCAACCGCGGCGACATGAATGCGGCCGCGGTGGTCCTCGCCAGAGCAGTGAAACTCATGACGGCGCTGCTGGACGACATCGGCTCTTCAAGCCGCGAGAACAAAACGTATTTCGATGACATCCAAAAACGGAAGATGCCCAAGCTCAAGGATGATGAGACGTTGGTCGCCCGGCTGGCAAAGAATTCCTACAACGAAAACATTACCGCATCACCCAAGGATTTTTTGGCGGCGTTTGGGCGTCTTGACCGGTGCGAGAAAGTCCTCTACCACGAAATCCAGAGGATTTTCCCGGGTGCGTTCGGCCTTCGGCGCGCTTGGGCCAAGTCATTCATATATGCTTTGTCCTATTGGAAAACCTTTACCGCCATCGGGCTGGCCGTGGTGATAGCAATAGCGGGCACCCAATTGGCCGGGAAGATGGCAGCCAAAAAACATTCGCTCACCGGCGTTTATTTTAGAAACCAACAACTCAGCGGGCCGTCCAAGACCCGGCTCGATAGAGTGATCAATTTTGCTTGGCGTTCGGAGCCGCTGCCGTCGTTCCCCTCCGACCTTTTCTCGGTGCGTTGGACCGGCTATCTGCTCGCGCCCCGTTCGGGCCAAGTGACGATCATCACGGAAAACGACGACGGCGCGCGGCTATGGATCGACGACAAGTTGCTGATCGACGACTGGTTTTCGCACTCGACAAAATCCAACCGGGCCGTCGTGGACTTGACGGAAGGTCCGCACAAAATTACGCTCGAACACTTTGATGATTACTCGTACGCGCAAATGAAACTGCTATGGCATTGGCCCGACTGGGACAGTCCAGAAATCATCGCCTCCAAATACCTGGCCCCCAACGAGGCCGCACTACAGCCTTAAAGGAAAAAATGAAACAAGCCCAAGACGAAAGGAAAAAATTGTCCCAGCTGGCCGGGAATATCCCTCCGCTTTTCAACATCGCCGGCCACTTTGTCCGGCAAGGCGATGTCCGCTTCTCAAAAGTCCTGCTGGCGGAAATTTTCAAAACAATGAACGAGGCCATCGCGGTGCTGCAAGCGGCGGCCGGTGGGCGACAATACGTGGACGTTCTCATTGCCAACAGAATGAAGAATTGGTGGGAAGATGAAAAAGCGGTATCCGGCCCTCTGGATGCGGAAGAAATTGGCCTCATTTATTCCCGCCTAGAAATCTACATCGCGCTGCTTCTTCCGGAGATCCGCCGTTTTCAATTTCAGTCCGCAGGCAGTATGTTTAAAAAATGGTTTGCGGCCGGCTGGAAACCGGTGCTGGGCATTTTCACGGTGATTGCCATCGCCTTTTCCATCAAGACCTTCATCGATAAAGGGCGCGGCCTTACGGGGTCCTACTTCCGGAACGCGGACCTGACCGAATTGCACGCGCAGAGACGCGACCCCAATATTGATTTCAACTGGCAATTTGGATCGCCGCTATGGGGGTTCAAGGTCGACCACTTCTCGGCCCGCTGGGAAGGTTATCTGAAAGCGCCAAAAGACGGAGAATACGAACTCATCACCAAAGCCGACGATGGCGTGCGGTTGTGGATCGACGAGAAATTGGTCATCGACGATTGGAAATCCCATCCCGAAACAACAACCTCCGCCCGGATAAACCTCACGGAAGGAAAACACGCGCTGCGACTGGAATACTTTGATGATTTCGCCTCGGCAAAAATCAGCCTGCTCTGGAAATACGGGAACACCCAAGCCGTACCTATTCCGTCAAAGTATCTTTCCCCTGAGAATGATTAAGTGAAGGTGGCCGGCGTTGCGTTCATTTTTTTGATCGCCGCCATCACCGGACTGATGGGTGTCGACTTCGGTTATTATTTTGACGAAGGCGTTATTCTCGACTCCATCCGCCACTCTCTCTCCAACCAGACCATTCTGCCAGGCAGTTATCTCTACCCCGCGTTTAATCATGATCTGGGTTTGTTCGCGTTGTTGCCGGACGCCCTCAATTTTCTCTCCTCCCGGTTTCGGAGCGAAACCTTAACGGCCTACCTGTCCGCTATATCCGCCGATCCCACTTATCTTCTCCGGATGAGGTCCCTCACCGTCCTTATTTCCGCTTGCTCCGTTCTCTGGGTTGCGATCGCGGTCCAGATCTGGCGCAAAAATTATTTGGAAACGCTGATCGCGGCGGCGGTCATGGGATTTTCATGGGAAGCGGCCTATCATAGCCGCTTTTACGCGGTCGACCCGATCATGATGCAGTTCGGCGCGCTGACAATGATGCTGGTTGTCATCTCTCAGGTACGACCTTGGCAAACCCGGTGGTTGCGGCTGGCCTCGGCGGCAGCCGGGCTTTGCGCGGCAACCAAATATACCGGCGGCGCGCTCCTTCTCTCCGTCATATTGGCGACGTACATCAACCACGGTTTTTCTGGAAGTAAGAAAAAAGCCATTAAAAATCTGGCGATCAATGGGCTTTTGTTTTTTCTGACGTTCGCTTTATTCACGCCCGGCATCGTTATGGAGCCGGAGAAAATCTTCTGGTACATGAAATTTCAACACGAGACCTATACCAAGGGATTTGTCGGTTTTTACGTGGAGTCCGGCTGGCACCATTTTCTAATGATCGTGCAGTATTTCGCGTTCAGCATTTTCTCGAAGGCCCCCTTGCTCTCGTTCTTTATGTTCTTGCTGGGGCTCGCCGGCGCCTCGGCCTTGATAAAAAAAGAGAAGACCATGGCCGTCGTGCTGCTTTCATTCGTGGTTTTTTATGTGTTGCTTTTTTGCCGGTATCAGACGATGTTCGTGCGGAACCTGCTTGTGCTTATTCCTTTCTGCGCGGTGCTGGTCGCGCGCGGATACAGCGAAATGAAAATTTGGTTGCTTGGAAAGCCGCGCGCCGTCTTGCTGTTGAATGGAGCGGTGGTCTTCATCTTGGTTTTTAACGCGGCGTGGCTCGGATACGCGGCCGTTTCCATCAGGACCCGTTCCCATACGCCGTATGCCGCCAAACTGGCCTCCTATATCGACGCGCGGCCCAACCAAATGTTCGTGATCTCTCCGCGCGCGAACGAAATGATTTCCTCCGTTGAGAAAAAGGACCGCCCGAATCTTTTAACGGCGGACGACGGCGAAGCCGGACTGTTTATCTTCCACACCTCTGAAATTAACCGCCAGGCGTGGCTGTGCAACCGGTTCAACTACACGGTCCGAACCTTCGGCCCCTATGAAATGAATTTCAATTATTACCCCTGTTGGATGGGAGATGACCGCTTTGTCATTCTCAAAAGAAAGTGGGCAATCCTCTTAAAAGGCTACCAGTAACGTTTCAAACGCGTTCGCCAGCAACCTCCGGTAATAACGCACGTCAATCTCAAACGTATCCTCGATCAACGCCAGCGGCATCACCCGCCAATCTTTAACTTTGTCTTTCTCCTCCGTTACCACGTAGGAAATGGTTTCTCCCGGGTGCAGCTTGATGCCGGCGGCCTCCATTTTTTTGGCGGCGAGCGCCGACAACGTATCGTGCACATATTCGGACGGCGCGTGCCGCAATTGTTTGGAGATCGCCACTTCCATCGGCGTCACTCTTCCCTCGCGGATGCGTTCATCGTAAATGCTCCGGATTTCCTCCAGCCGAGGCACCAAAGCTTCCAATTCCACTTTGTTGCGCGCGGTGGCCATTAAGTCCAACAACTCCTGTTGAAACACCTTGATTAAGAGCGGTGTGTCGTGGCGGCGCAGCTCGATGCCGCGGAATTTTAGATTACCGGTCGTGAACGCACCGAAGTAACGGTTCGGCACGCCGCGGCCTTTCTTTTGTTTGGATTCGCAAAAGCGGATCCAACGGTAACGGCCTTCCAGCGCCATCGGCAAACCGGTGGCCTCCTCGATTTTTCGGCGGAGATTTTCGATCTCTTCATCTGAAGCCGATACGCCAAAGAACGGATCTTTTTTTAGCCACAACGAATCCACGATCGCGTGCAGGAAATGGAAGCCCGCCCCCTCGGCGATTTCCTTGGCATGCAACAACGCTTCGCGTCCGTACGCGTTCACGCATTCATGCGCCTCAATGCGACCAAACCGCGCGTTGCGAAACCCTAGATAACCGAAACAAGTGACGAGCGCCCACTTGAACGCGTCGTAACGTTCTTTTAACGCAACGGAATCCGGATGTTTCGCTTTGATCATTTGTTTGTAGATGGCGCGCTTGCGCACGATCGGTTCGAGCACGTCGGGTACCATGCCGCGCGTGCGGCACAAATGGTGGTTGAGACCCGGCACGCCGTTGTCAGGGCAGCACGGGCAATTGACCGCCTCGGGCGTGATGTTGTGGCGCACCATTACTTCGGGGTACATGGACGCGAAATCGAACTCAATCACGTCCTCATGGAAACCCAACTCCGGCTCGTACACCAATCCGCCACGATCGGATGCGATCAAATCTTCGGCGGAGCGGAAATCCTCGGTCTGACCTTTGTCGAGCGGCACCAACACATCGTGCTTGACCGCCCATTCGTGCTGCATCGAACTCAAACTCGTTCCGATCGTGCAGCGCGCCGCGCGCTGAATGGGAATCTTCGCCACGCGCGCCATTTCAAACAACCCATGAAGCCCCGTGTGCCCCACCGTAAAACTGTTCCGCCGGTCGATGTGCAGCCGCCCAAACAACGTACGCGATGCCGCCTGATACACCAATTTTCCGTACGTCATGAAGCTTCGTGCGGGTCTCGCGATCCCGATGTCCCTTGAGTTGCGGGAGAGCAACAAGGGAATACCGGTGCGATGCGCATAGAACTGCAATCGCGGAAACAAGTAGTCGTCTCCTCCTTCGGTCAACAACACATCAGGGTCCCAATCCGCGATGCGTCGGTTGAGACTGAGAATCAATTCTTCTTCCGATGCGTCGAACGCATACGACCGCCCTTGTTCGCGCGATTGTCCCAGCGTCAACACAAACCGCCCCCTTCTTCGATGTGACGGGTTCACCCACACATCGCTTCCCGCCGGAAATTCCATTTCGAGATGCGCGTATCGCAGCGGCGGAAGTTCATAGATCAATTCCCACGGCGAATCGTTCAGTTCCCAACGGACAATGCGGCCCGTTTCGTCCGACTCAAACGAACATTTGGCCAGCGGAAACAATTGCCGTTCGTAAAAATAACGTTGACCGAGCGGAACATCGGCATCAAACAACTCAATGTCCGGCACGGTCTGGAGTTGTTTGACGATGGAAGAGAAGGTGAGCGGGCTAGCAATGGATACGCGGATAACGTCCAGGAATTTTCCGGTAAAGAACTCTTTCTTTTGGACCGGAGCAATGTCGACGGGCGTGTGAAATGATTTCAACAACCGGCGCAGCGGAACATCGAAACCGGCTCCGGCCTTCAGGCAGAAATAGGGCGCCCAAGGATCTACGTAAGAGCGGGCGTTCCCTTCTGCATCAACAATCCAAACGCACATCCCTTCGGTGACCGGAGAGACATCTAGGATCCATCCGCTCTGCATCGAAGTTCATCCAGTTCGCGCTTGAGGCCGATCAACATGGAGAGCAAGTGAGAATCGAAAGGAATGGGGCGCTGCGCTTCGGACGCGGCCACCGCATGGCGGCGCGCGTACGTCCACAGCATGTCAAACGCTTCTTGGTCTTCTTTACGCAGTGCGCGCCGGAAACCTTTCCACTCTTCCTCCGCTTGCGCGAGGAGATGGATCTGTGTTGGAAGCGTCCGACCCATATATTTTGACTATGTCGTTTCCTTCTTCAATCGGGCTTGGAATGCACGTTGAGTCGCCAGTATTTCTCGTCGCAATGTTTCTTCATTTGGCAAGTTGATCAGGTATTTCGACGCAAACACCTTCGCATGAATCCCGCCAGTGGCATATTTCACAACAGCATCATCTTTCTCGCTGCACAGTATGACACCGATCGGATCAGCCTCTCCATCCATCATCAAATGTTCTCTTGCGTAATTCAAATAGAGATTCATCTGCCCCGCGTCCGCGTGGTTAAAAGTCCCCGTTTTCAAATCAACAATAACCAAACAACGTAGGCCACGATGATAAAGCAATAGATCGATGCGATACCACGATGTGCCAATACGAATGCGTTTTTGTCGCGCAATGAAAGTAAAACCCGTCCCCATTTCAAGAAGAAACCACTCCAAATGATGGACCAGTGCATCTTCCATTTGAGTTTCACTGTACTCGTCTTTCAGATTTAAAAATTCAAGCAGATACGGGTCCCTAATCTCCATTTCTACGGGAAGGACATTTTTATCTTGTGCCTTGGAAGTTCGTGCCAGCAAGGACTGCGGATACTTTGATTGAATCGCACGTTCAAAAAAACGGGTATTAATTTGGCGGTCAAGCTCTGGAACAGACCAGCCACCACGAACAGCTTCGGATTCATAAAAAGCTCTTGCTCGTGGATTATCTACTGACATTAATCGAACATACTGGGACCAAGACAGTGGGAATGAAATTGGCTGACTTATCTGCCATTTTCCAGATTGGGATTTATCACCTGCTATGGGCAATTTAACCCGTGCTTCCAATTTGGCAGATGGCATCTGCCAAATTTCCCACCCCAAGTAGAACGTACGCATCTGCCGAAGATTGCGATCTGAAAACCCACGTCCATGTTGCTTTGAAAGATCTTTTGATAAGCGAAATAACAGCTTTTTCCCGTACTCTGCTCTCGACTTTCCATGCTGTTCATATTCCACAACTCGTCGGCCGACTTCCCAATAAGTTGCCGTAAGTACGTTATTATTTGAACGAACAATGGTTCTTCTTGCACTTTCAAGAAGGCTCGATATGCCCGATACGAGTTGCCCATACGTAAGCATTGAAACTTCCCTCTATTTTCTATCGGTGCACGCAACTCAGCGCGGGAGACAGGGTTTCGGACGCATACACGCGGCGGGCCATCTTAAGAACATCGGGCAACAGATGGCGGCGGTCGGCCGGTGCTTCGCCGTCGCGAAGCAAGGCCAGCACAATGGCGCGCTGCCGCAGAAAAGCCAGGCGCACCATGAAAGAGCGGAACGCGCGGACCAGCGCGTCTTCGGTCAAGTCCGGATCGTAAAAGAGGCCCATGAGATCGGAGATAACCACCAAGGGTGTCCACCAGACTGCCTGAGAGTTCTTGAGTCCCTCGTCTCGAGCCCTCTCAGGCAGTGTGGGGATACCTTTATCTGGTGCCCATAAAGCAGGGTTGGGTACCCGATCCAACATCTGTTGAAATTGAAAAGCGGTGAACGGACGGCCCACGCGGACCGCGCGCAGCACACGCGCCGGTTCCAGTTTCCGTTTCTTGGCCTCAAGACTCATGCCAAACGGATCGAAGCGATTTCCGGAATCGACCCAAATCAACTGCCCGATCCGCGAATTGCGCCGCCAATGGCGCATTGGCGAATATCTCAATTTAGAGTTAGAGGCCTGTCCCCCGTAGCTCGCCTCAGGCGAGCGAAGGGGGATGTGCTCCTCATCTAATAGCTCCACGATTTTTTTCGAGACCATGGCAGGCAGGTCACCCTGATCAACGGCCACATACAACCCGCGTTCAACGGGTCCCGGGACAATCAAGTTGTCCAAACTAATCGCTGGCAATGCGCTCCACATAACTTTGGCTCCTTGTCCTGAGTTCATCGAAGGACTTATTTCCTGTACTGCCGTCTTACTTCCACAACGACGCCTACCAAATCGAACGGACCTTCAATCCGTTTGTACGCCGGGTTCGCCGGTTCCAAAAATGTGCGGCCTTCGCGGCGGCGGAGGGTCTTGACCGTGGCTTCGTCTTCCACGCGCGCAACCACCACATCGCCGTTTTCAGCGGTCGGCTGGGCACGAACAATCACCATGTCCCCCTCCAGAATGCCGGCTTCAATCATGGAGTCCCCTTTGATCTTCAGTGCAAAGTGTTTCGACGGCGCCAGGTCGGTGCCGCTGGGCAGGTGGCCTTCCACGTTTTCGATCGCTTCATGCAACGGACCGGCATGGACATGACCGAGAATGGGGATCTGGAAGGCGTTCATGGCGAGTTTGAGGCTGCGGGCAAGCGTGGGTTCTTTGGAAAGGAATCCTTTGCGGCGGATGGCTTCAACCTGATCTTGGATGGTGCCCACGGAGACATTCAAGTGGGTGCCGATTTCGCGGAGACTGGGGGGGCGCTGGTTCTCTTCCGTGTAGGACTGGATGAAGTCGTAAACCGCCTGCTGCTTGGGTGTTAATGCTCTTTTTTCCATGGGCAGCTATATACCCTACTGATGTAGGGTATGTCAACAAAAATCTTTTCCCGACGGTATTTCCTGTTTTTTTTATTTCTGGAGCGTGATTTGGACTTGGCGCTGGCCTGTTTTGGCGTTGATGATCACGCTTGATTCCAGATCATCCGGTTGTTTGGGCCCGGCTTTACCGTCGGCGTCAAGGCGAGAAAACAGCACAAGGTCGCCGTCGTAAAAATCCTCCCCGACGATGTTGTTCGCATTGGTGAGTGAAAATACCATTGGGAAAACGGGGGCTTCGATCTTCTGGACCGCCAATGGCGGGCCACCGGTCGGTTGTCCGTTCACGGTGGGGCGGGCGATAATAAATAAGGTACGCGATGCGGCTGTTTGCGCCGAAATACCGCTTCCCAAAGAAATGCTTCCCTCCGCGTAGACCTGGATGTTCTCCGGCGTTTTTGCGGCGCCCATGGCGGTCGGACGGAGCGGTGTGCCCACGCGCGGCGCCATCGCCGGCGATTGACGCAGCGGCGTCGATACCGCGTACGCGGTGACAAGCCCGATCCCGGTAAAAATCAAAACGTAATGCAGGTCTTTCATCTCACTCTCCCCTTTTAAACTTTCGGTAAACGGTTGCGGTACAAGTCCTGGCCGGCCTCGTGTAAAAGCGCTTCCGGCACCTGGCTTGTTCCCGGATAAAAAGCCACTCCGGCCGAGATCGAAAACTTCCTATCCACATACTCGGCGTTCCCCTGAAACAAATCTTTTGAGACCGCCGCGCGCACGCGCTCGGTCACTTCGCCGGCGGTCGCTTCATCGCCCGGAATCAGCACCGCGCAGAAATCATCGCCGCCGGAACGGAAGGCCTCATCGTAAGAACGCAGCGAATGCTTCACGATCTCGGCCACCTTAAATAGGAACCGGTCCCCTTGCTCCTGGCCAAACCGGTTGTTGAAATCCACAAAGCCGTCGATGTCCCAAAGAATCACCGCCATGCGTTCGCGGCTGCGTTCGCAGCGGGCGATATTGGCCGCAAGACGCTGCGCAAGGTGTTTCCGGTTATAAAGCCCCGTGACCGGGTCGCGCAGTGAAGCATCTCTTGGCAGGTCAGCTGGCGCCGCTGCCGGCCGTGGAGCGGTGGTGGTCTTCGAGGAAAAAAGTTTTGACCAGAATTTCATCGTTTGATTCCTTTCACTTTTGAAATCGCCCGGTCCATGAGAGCGGGCGCCAAAAAATTCAGCACATTCAGGACCTTGGCGTCGATGGTAGGCAAAAGCTCGCGTTGTTCTTTCTCCATCGCGTTGATCGTCATTCTAGCGATCTTTTCAGCGGAATGCAGACGGTATTCCCGCTTCTCCGATTTCCCATTGTTCGTATAAAACGGCGTATCGACTCCCGGAGGACAAACCGTAATGATCCGGATATTTTTCAACGCCAGCTCAGGACGAATGGATTCCGTAAGCCCCTGGATCGCAAATTTGGACGCGCAATAAGCGGCATTAAACGGAATCCCGCGTTTCCCAACGATGGAAGAAACAAAAACGATTTGCCCCCCGCCGGCCTTCTCAATATGCGGCGCCGCCGCCCACACGCCGTAGAGGCTCCCCATGAAATTGATCTCCATCGTTTTGCGGACATCTTCTTCGGTGTTCTCGAGGATCGTTCCTTTGGCCGGAG
The DNA here is from genome assembly GCA_964405835.1 of uncultured Elusimicrobia bacterium. Lineage (GTDB taxonomy): Bacteria > Elusimicrobiota > Elusimicrobia > F11 > F11 > JAJVIP01. The sequence goes on from CAYOPN010000024.1 coordinate 20,582, forward strand.
AAACCCCCGCGTTATTAATAAGGACGTGCAGCGCTCCAAACTCGGTCACAGCCCGTTGGACCAGCATTTCCACTTGAAAGCGGCGTGATACATCCGTCGGGACTGCCAAAGCGGCCCCGCCTTTGGCGCGGATGTCGGCGGCGTTCTTTTCGAGCACGTCGGCGTTCCGGGCGGCCAATACCACTTTGGCTTTCTTTTCGGCCAGCTGAAATGCCAGTTCCTTGCCGATGCCGGTGGATGCGCCGGTCACAATGACGACTTTGTTTTCGAAATTCATTTTGATGCCCTTTAAAAACAAAAACGCGTCCGTTCGCCTTGGCGAACGGACGCGTTCTGTATTTTGAAGCGTTTGTTCAAATGAAACTTATTTGAGGTGTTTTCCAACCAGCTTTGTCATCTCAAACATGTTGACGGTTTTCTTGCCGCCGAAAATTTCCTTGAGCGCTGCGTCGGCATTGATGTTCCGGCGATTTTTTGGGTCCTGCAATTTGTGCTTCTTGATGTAAACCCAGAGTTTCTTCGTCACTTCGGTGCGGGGAAGCGGTTTGCTGCCGACCACTTCGGCCAACGCGCTGGACGGCTGAAGGGGTTTCATAAATGCTTTATTGATTTTACGTGCCATGTTTCCTCCTGGAGATTTTGCCGTCTCGCGCGTTGAAGGCCGGCGGACTAGCTGCGGAACTATAACTTATTATCGACGGAATGTTCCACCGTTCCCTGCAATAGGCGAACGGCCTGGCGGCGGGTGGAACCGATATGGTGGTCTTCGAGCTGGGTCTCCTTGTCGACGGAAAGCGCCAGCGAACGGGACAGCACATCAAAAAATTGGATGTCGATCGGATCCAGTTTTTTATTGGGCGTATTAATAATAAGGGCCCCAAGCTCCTTTTCTCCGGTGTTAAGCGGGACCTGGAATCCCAGCGCCGCGCTCTTGGGCGGTAGCATTGTGGGGTCGTTTTGCACGATGATCCGGCAACGCCATCCATCGCGGTCTCCTTCTTCGGCCAAGCGGCGGCCGGCCAACCGCATTTTTTCGCGAAGCCCCGTTCCCGTTGAATTGAGAATATCCACGATACCGACCAGGCAACGCGCCCGAAGGACTTCTTTGCGCAAACGACGCTGCTCGTTGGAATAATGACGATACATAAGAAAAATAAAAACCGTGAATCCGGCGGCGATGGAGGCGGTCAGGGTGAGAGGAATGCTCATAACGGGGGCCGTGAAACGGCGCCTACTTTTTGACGGGCTTGGTGGCTTTGACTCCGAGCAATTTGCATATTTTTTCCAGAGTCTGGTTGTAATCGAGGGGTTTCCCCAAATAATCATCCGCTCCGGACTCGATGATCTTATTTCTTATTTCCGCGGAATCATATCCGGTCACGGCCAAGATCTTGGTGTTTTTGGTTTCCGGGTCTTCACGGATCATGCGGCAAACCTGGAACCCGTCAACGCCCGGTAGAAGCAGATCGAGAATCACGATATCCGGAGCGAAGGTATGCACCAGATGCCCCGCCGAGAAGCCGTCGGAGGCGGTTTCGAATTGATGCGGAACGGTATCGGCCAACAAATCTTTAATGAAATCGACAATCTCGGACTCGTCATCAACGACCAAAATTTTCTTGGTGATGATTTCCTGTTCGATCTGGGATTGAATTTCGGGGAGGGTCATGCCTTTGGCGACCATCTTCTTGATCTTGCCCAGGCGGTCCATGGTGGGGATTTCTTCGTAGAGACGGTGGCCGCCTTCGGTGGTCATCGCGGCCTTGAGGAGTCCAATGTCCGTGTAATAGCGGATGGTGGAAACAAGAACTTCGGCCTTTTGGGCCATTTCGCTGATCTTCAGCAAGTCTTCTCGCGCCTTTTTGGTCATTTTCCGTCCCTTTTTAACTTGAGCTTCTTACTGCGTACTTGAGTTTGGGGACAGAAACCTGAAGTTGCAAGGACAACTTTACTGACTTAGAGTCGAGATATTCCCTTCGAGATGCCGTATTCGTTCTTGAGATTCGAGCAATCGGCCTTTGGCCTTGTTTACTTCTTCGGCCGGCGCGTGCGTAATAAAGTCCGAATTGGACATCTTCTTGGACAACCGTTCGGCGTCCTGGCGGAGGTTCAACAGCTCTTTTTCGAGCCGTGCCCGTTCTTTTGCGAAATCGATGAGGCCTTCCAGCGGAACATACAGGTTTGCGCCTGGGACCACCGCCGCAGCCGAAGCTTTTGGACGCACCACGGTTTTCCCCATCTCAATTTTCCCCACGCGCGAGTTCAGGCATTTCAAAATCACTTCCTGGGAGCGGATCAATTCGGCCGTCTCATCGGACTGTGGTTTTACGTGCACTTCGATGGGCTGCGTCATGGGAATGTTCATCTCGCTGCGGATCGTGCGCAGTTTGGTCACGATCTCTTGAAGAACCTGCATGGTGCGAGCGGCCGCCGCGTTGTTGAGGGCTTTCACCGGCTCGGGCCAAACGGACGTCATGACGTGTTGGGATTGGCCAGCGGACTTGGGGATCTTCTCCCACAATTCCTCGCTGATGAACGGCACAAACGGGTGCAACATCTTGATGGTGCCTTCGAGAACGGTGGCGAGCACATTGCGCGCGGCGTGCGTGGATTCCGCGGTCACCGCATGGTCGGCAAAATGTTCACGGTCCACGCGGGGCTTCACCATTTCCAGATACCAGTCGCAGAAATCGGCCCAGAAAAAATCATAGAGACCGCGGGAGGCCGCATCCAAATCGAACTTCTCGATCGCATCGGTGGTGTTGTGGATGATCTGATTAAACCGGTGCAGGATCCAGCGATCGGCGAGTTCGAGGCCCGGCGTTTCCGGCGTTACCGGCGTTATTACTTTCATTTCCCCGAGCCGCATCAACATGAAGCGCGTGGCGTTCCAGATCTTGTTTGAAAAGTTGCGGGCCGACACGAAGTTCTCTTTGGAAATCTGCATATCGCGACCGGGCGCGGCCGTCTGCGCGAGCGAGAAGCGCACCGCGTCAGCGCCGAACTCTTGGATGAGTTCCAGCGGATCAATCACGTTGCCGAGCGACTTCGACATTTTGCGTCCCTGTTTATCGCGCACAATGCCGTGAATCAACACATGCTGGAACGGGGTCTTGCCGAGAAATTCGATGCCGAACATGATCATACGCGCGACCCACAAATAAAGGATCTCATGGCCGGTCACGAGCGTGGCGGTCGGGAAAAAGCGTTTCATGTCCGGCGTTTCATCGGGCCAGCCGAAAACCGACATGGGCCAGAGCGCGGACGAAAACCACGTGTCGAGCACGTCCGGATCTTGTTCCAATTCCGTCCCTTTGCATTTTGGACAAGCTTTTGGAGTTTCTTCCGAAACAATGGGCGGACACGGCGCCTTGGCCGGCGTAGCCGTATTTTGGCGAAGCCGGCAGTACCATACAGGAATGCGGTGGCCCCACCAAATCTGCCGGGACACGCACCAATCCTTGAGATTGCGCAACCAAAGCTGGTACGGACTCTCCCAACTTTCAGGGACAATTTTCACTTTCCCTTTTTTGTTGGCTTCGCGGCCTTTCTTGGCCATGTACATCATGGAGAGGAACCACTGCTCGGATTCGAGCGGTTCGACCACCGAGTCACAACGGTAACAGACCGACACGGAAAGTTTGTACGGCTCGGTCTTTTCGAGCAGTCCTTTGGCCTCTAACTCTTCCACCACTTTCTTGCGAGCATCAAATCTATCCAAGCCGGCGAATGCCGGCCCGGCGGCTTCGGTCATTTTTCCGTCAAAACCAATCACGGTGATGTGCGGCAGGTCGGAACGTTCGGCAATTTCAAAGTCGGTCGGATCGTGCGATGGCGTTACTTTTACCGCGCCGGATCCAAACGACTGATCCACCACAGCGTCGCCAACAATGGGGATCTCGCGATCGGTCAGAGGAAGTTTGATGTGCGCGCCAACGAGCCCTTTGTAACGCTTGTCTTTTGGATTCACGGCCACGCCGGTGTCGCCGAGCAACGTTTCGGGACGGGTGGTCGCCACAATGATGTAGCCCTGTTCGTAAAGCGGATTGGGTTTTCCCTTCTTGGCGCCGCTGCGGCCTTCTTTTCGGCGGTCCACCAGCGGATAACGGATGTGCCACAGCGAACCATTGGTGTCTTTGTGCTCAACCTCAATATCAGCGAGCGCGGTCGCGCAGCGCGGGCACCAATTGACCAGGCGCTTGCCGCGGTAAAGCAGCTTCCTATTATAAAGCTCCACAAACGCATGCCGAACAGCGCGGGAGCACTGCTCGTCCATGGTGAAATGCGAACGCGTCCAGTCCAGTGACGCGCCAAGCTTCTTGGATTGATTGAGAATGTTGTCGCCGGCTTCTTTGCGCCAGGCCCACATACGCTCGAGGAATTTCTCACGCCCCAAATCGTGGCGCGATATTTTCCCTTCCTTCATGAGCAGCTTCTCAACCACGTTCTGCGTGGCGATGCCGCCGTGGTCGGTGCCGGGCACCCACAAAGCCGCAAAACCGCGCATGCGGCGGTAGCGGGTCAAAACATCTTGGATGGTCGCGTTCAGCGCGTGGCCCATATGCAAGGACCCCGTCACGTTCGGAGGAGGAATCACGATCACGTACGGTTTGCCGTCTTTGGCAGGTTGGAAATACCCGGCCTGGTCCCACACTTCGTACCAGCGGGACTCAACGTTTTTCGGATCGTATGCGGATGAGAGTGGTTCGGTCATATTAAAAGGAACCCCTCACCCTTGGTCCCTCTCCCAAGGGGAGAGGGTAGGGTGAGGGGCGCCTACTGTTGCTGCGTTATATGTTTTTTGAAGCGAGGTTTAGAAGTCCCCTCCGCCCATTCCTGGAGGCATTCCGGCCGGTGCTCCGCCAGATTTCTTTTCCGGCAGGTCGCAAACGAGCACTTCTGACGTCAGAAGCAGGCTCGCGATGGATGCGGCGTTCTGCAGCGCGGAGCGCACGACTTTCGTCGGGTCCACGATGCCGGCTTCCACGAGGTCTTCGAACTGACCAGTGGCGGCGTTGAAGCCGTAGCTGTTCGCGTTCTTGCCTTCGAGGATCTTCGACACCACAACGGCGCCGTCGACGCCCGCGTTCTCGGCGATTTGTTTCACCGGAGCTTCGAGCGCGCGTTTGACGATGTTGATACCCGACTGTTCGTCGATGTCATCGGACTTCACATTGTTGAGAACGGAAGCGGCGCGCAGAAGCGCGGTGCCTCCGCCGGGAACAATGCCTTCTTCAACGCCCGCGCGGGTCGCGTGCATGGCGTCTTCCACTTTGAATTTCTTGGTCTTCATCTCGGTTTCGGTCGCGGCGCCGACATTGATGACCGCCACGCCACCCTTCAACTTCGCGAGACGCTCTTGGAGCTTCTCTTTGTCGTAGTCGGAGGTGCTGGTTTCGATCTGCGTGCGGATCTGGGCGATACGGCCTTCGATGTCTTTTTTCTTGCCTTCGCCGTCAACGATGGTGGTGTTCTCTTTGTCCACGGTGACGCGTTTGGCCGAACCCAGTGATGCGAGGTCCGCTTTGTCGATTTTGAGGCCTTTCTCTTCTGAGATGACGATACCGCCGGTCAAGGTGGCGATGTCTTCGAGCATCTCTTTGCGGCGGTCGCCAAAGCCCGGGGCTTTAACGGCAACGCAACGGAGACGGCCCTGCAGCTTGTTGACCACGAGGGTCGCCAAGGCTTCGCCTTCCACGTCTTCGGCGATCAAGAGGAACGGACGGCCGGTCTGGAGGATTTTTTCCAACAGCGGCAGAAGTTCGCTCATCGCGGAGACTTTCTTGTCGGTGATGATGATGTAGGGGTTTTCGAGAACGCCTTCCATTCTCTCCGCGTCGGTGACGAAGTAAGGAGAGATGTGGCCGCGGTCAAACTGCATGCCTTCCACGACTTCCATCGTCGTTTGAGCGGACTTGCCTTCTTCCACGGTGATGACGCCGTCTTTGCCAACTTTGAGAATGGCTTCAGCGATAAGTTCGCCGATCTCTTGGTCATTGGCGGAAACGGTCGCGATTTGGCGGATTTCCGCTTTCGCTTTCTCTTTTTCTTTCTCGAGGTTGACGGTCTTGGAGGCTTTCTTCAATTGGGCGACGACGGCTTCAACAGCTTTATCGATGCCTTTCTTGATGTGGGCGGCGTTGGCGCCGGCCGTGATGTTACGAATGCCTTCCTGAACGATGGCCTGGGCCAAAACAGAAGCGGTGGTGGTTCCATCACCGGCCACGTCATTGGTCTTCGAGGACACTTCACGGATGAGCTGCGCGCCCATGTTTTCAAACGGGTCTTCGAGCTCAATGTCCTTTGCGACGGACACGCCGTCGTTGGTCACGGTCGGGGATCCGAATTTCTTGTCGAGCACGACATAACGGCCTTTAGGACCGAGAGTCGCTTTTACTGCGTTGGCGAGTTTGTCGACGCCGGCCTGGAGGGCCTTGCGCGCTTCGTCGCCGTATTTAATCTGCTTTGCCATAAATCAATTCTCCTTAATAGTAATGAAGCTGCTTATTTGCCGATGATGCCGAGGATATCGTCCTGGTTGAGGATGAGATGGTCCTGGTCGTCGAGCTTAATTTCCGTGCCGGAATATTTGCCGTAAAGGATCGTGTCGCCAACTTTCACTTCGATCGGGATCACCTTGCCTTCATCGGTCGTCTTGCCTTTTCCAACTGCCACCACTTTTCCTTCCTGCGGCTTTTCTTTGGCCGTGTCGGGAATAATAATGCCGCTTTTGCGGGTCTCAGCCTTGTCTGCCGGGCGAACCAAAACGCGGTCGCCGAGAGGCGTGATTTTCACGCCGGTTAACACTGCATCTGCCATAATTGGCACCTCCGTAAATTGACTGCTAACTTTCAGTCCTGAAAAATGCCCGAGCAGAACGCCCGGGCATTCAAGTGGCGGGGATTATAGCCAGCAGGTTATTTTTGTCAAGCGGTCTCGCCGAGTGCTAACTTTAAAAAGTTACTGTCTTGCCGCCAGTTTTTATGGACTTTGACGGTCAATTCCAAAAACACCGGCCGTCCAATCTGTGCTTCGATCTCTTTGCGCGCTGCCGCGCCCAAATCCCGGACCCCCCGCGCATGAGCCCCAATCACGATCTTCTTCTGCCCCTCGGTTTCCACAATAATGGAAGCTTTGATGAGATCCTTGCGCCCCGGCTTCTCAACGAAATTTTCCACCTTTACCAAGCTGGCGTGCGGCACTTCTTCTTGGTAGCGCTTAAAAATCTGTTCGCGAATCAGCTCCGCCACGTAAAACCGTTCCCAGCGGTCGGTGATCTGGTCGGTTGGAAAATAGGGTTGCGCATCGGGCAGGCGCGAGATCAGCGCTCCTTTCAATTCATTGACACCCGCGCGGCTTTTCGCGGAAACCGCCATGACCGGCGTCTCGGTGCCCAACATGGCTTGGACTTCGGTCTTGATCCGCTCGTAATGAAGTTCGCTGCCGGCCAAATCCATTTTGTTCACGATCACGACCACCGGCTTATTGGATTTCTTGAGCTTGTCGGCAAACAACGCATCTTCCGGCGTGTAAGGTTTTGGTTCCAGTATCCATAATAGGACGTCCGCGTCATCGTAAATCGAACGGACGATGGAACGCTTCATGAAGTTCTGAAACACGTCTTTGGGGGCGAGCCAGCCCGGCGTGTCGACAAAGACAATCTGGATGTTGGGCTCGTTCAGAATACCGAGGATCGACTCGCGTGTGGTCTGCGGGCGCGGCGAAACGATGGAGAGTTTGCTGCCAATAAAGGAATTCAACAGCGTCGACTTGCCCACATTGGGCCAGCCGATCAGGCTAACGTAACCGGACTTAAACATAGTCGTCATCCCGGCAATCAGTAAGCCGGGACGTGCGGGTAAGCCATTTTCAGGTAGGACGTAAAAAATTGTTTCGACAACGGCTCAAGCGCTGCATAGGCCTTCGGCGTGGACGCGAGGATTTTCTTCGGGTCTTCTCCGGCGGCTTTGATGAAATCTTGCTCGCACGCCGCATTGGCCCAACCGTTCAACATCGCGGGCGTCACTTCAAAATGAAATTGCAGCGCGTAGGCGTTTTGGCCCCACCGGAAAGCCTGGGATTTGCAATGCGGCGTGCGGGCCAGGTGCGCGGCCCCCTTTGGGATATTGAACGTGTCGCCGTGCCAATGCAGCACGTTGATGCTCGCTGGAAAACTTTTGAAGAGCGGATCGTTCTTGGCGGCAGGGGCCATGTGGAGCGGATGCCAGCCAACTTCTTTTTTGTCGTTTGGAAAAATTTTCTCGCCCAACGCCTTGGCCATCAACTGCGCGCCCAAACAAATCCCCAACACGGGCTTTCCTTCGGAGAGAGTTTTCTCAATGAGTTGAACTTCGGGAAGCAGGAACGGATATTTGAGGGTCTCGTCCACGTTCATGGCGCCGCCCATAACGATCAATCCATCCAAGTCGCTGGTATCACGCGGCAGGCCTTCACCGTCATGCAGGTGCACATCTTTGAACGGGAACTTAAGATCCTTGAGAACGTCGCCGATGAGGCCGACGGTTTCACCGGGACTGTGATAAAGCGCGTAAATCATGGTGTGAAGTTTACCAAACGGTCGACTTAGAGTTTATTTTGGGTTACACTCGCAGCCATGACCAACCCAGTAGAGCTGGACCCGAAAGAATACGTTGTCGTTCTAGGGCTTTTGAAGATGATCGATTTCCTTAAGGACGTTCCGGAAGCGGAATTGAAAAACGTGCTGTTTTCACTGCAGAAAGAGAAATTCCCCCCAAGCAAAACCATTTTATTTCAGGGTGAAATTGCCAACCGACTTTTCATTATCCGCCAGGGCAACGTGACCATCACCACAAAAAACAAAGGCACTAAACTCACGTTGGCGGAACTGGGTCCGGGAATGTATTTCGGAGAGATTTCTTTACTGCGCCCCATGTCCGCCACCGCCACCGCCACGGCCGGAGAAGCGGGCGCTGACCTCATCATTTTGACCCACGACGCCATGTCGGCGGTCGCCAAAAAAATCCCGGACTTCCAAGACCGGATCAAGAAAGTAATCGATGCCCGCCTCGCCTCAAAAAAGCAAATCAAAGACAAAGACAGCGACGGCGAGCCCGACCAGCCCAAAAGCTGACCCAAAAACATATTCATATCAGGGGTTGAAAAGCTCTTCCACTCCCATTACTTTTGAGTCACATGACCAAAAAAGCACCTTTCCTAATGGAAGTCGGTTTGGGCCTTGTTCTCGCGGGGTTTGTGATATTTGGCTACGTTAAGAAATCCACCCAGATTGAAACCCTGAGCCTTAAAACCTACGACATGCTGAGCCGGTTCCGCCACGCCGACGCCAAAACCGACGACATCCGCATCATCGAAATCGACGAAAATTCGCTGGCCCAATTCGGCCGTTGGCCCTGGCCCCGCTCCCTGACCGCCCAGCTTCTGGATGACACCGTCTCCGCCGGAGCAAAAATCATTGGACTGAATATCCTATTAGTGGACCCCGACCAGAACCAGGGCATCGAAGAGATCAACAACCTCCACAAAAAATTCTCCGACATTCTCGCCTCCCAACGCCCCATCTTCAAAAAGAAAAAAGTCGACATCAAACCGTTCCAGGATTTCCTGGAGGAAGACATCGAGGGCGCGCAAGTCGGCCTCGACGGTGATTCCAGCCTGGCCCAGTCGATTGAGCAGGCCGTGAACGTGGTCCTCCCGATGTACTTCCAACTGGGTGACGTGCTGGGAAACAACCTGGAGAAACTCCCCTCTTACTTTGAGAAAGAAAAAGCCGCTTTCCGCGCCGATGAAAACGCCACCTTCCCATCGGGCAACGCCGCCATGCTGCCGGTCGAGTCTTTCGCAAAAGCGTCCATGGCAATCGGACAGAGCAATCTCACGCCGGACCAGGACGGGACGCTGCGCCGGATCGCGCCGCTGTTCCGTTACGGCGACGCGCTGTACCCGTCGTTCGGCATTCAGGTCGTCCGTGAATATTTAAAGCTGCAACGGCAGGCGCTGACGATGAATGCCGATGAAGGATTGACCCTTTTTAAAGCGCGCATCCCGCTTGATGAGGAAAGCTCCACCTATCTCGAGTTCGCGGGCCCGGCCGGCACCTTCAAACGTTTCTCGGCCGTGGATGTGCTCACCGGCGGTATCCCCGAAGACGCGCTCAAAAACAAAATCGTGTTGATCGGCCTCTCCGCCCCCGGCGCGACGCCCGAATTTGTCGTCCCGAGCGGCGAGACCTTCACCGGCCTCGAGATTTGGGCCACCCATATTGAAAATATTTTGAGCCAGCATTTCATTGCGCGCCCCAAATGGGCGCCACTGGCCGAGCGGGGCATGATCGCGCTGGCCATGCTGGTTGTGCTCGGCGCGTTGCCGCTACTCAAAGCGCGCGTGGCAATTCCGATTGCGGCCGGGGCCTTCTTCGGATGCATCGGCGTGAGCGGTTTCCTTTTTGCGAAGCAGGGTCTCTGGGTTTCCCCGGCCTACGGTGCATTCTTGTTGGCTGCGGGGTTCATTTTGATCGTCGGCAAGCGGCTGTTGTTCACCGAGAAAGGAAAAGAAATGGTGGAAGCCGAGGGTGTCGAAACCAACAAAATGCTGGGCCTTTCCTTCCAAGGCCAAGGCATGCTCGATCTCGCTTTTGAAAAATTCCGCCGCTGCCCGCTGGACGAGCAGATGAAAGAACTGCTCTACAATCTCGGCCTCGACATGGAGCGCAAACGCCAGTTTTCGAAAGCGGCCGCGGTCTACGAACACGTCGCGACGGTTGACCCGAAATACAAAGATGTTCAAGAAAAAATTGAGTTGCTCAAGAAAGCCGGCGAAGGCGCTGTCTTTGGCGGGATCGGCAAAAAAGGCGCTGATGCGACGGTCGTGGTCGCGGGACTCGGCCAGAACACGACACTTGGGCGTTACGAGGTCATGAAAGAGCTGGGCCGGGGCGCGATGGGCATTGTGTATCTCGGCAAGGACCCCAAAATTAACCGCCAGGTCGCCATTAAAACTTTGCGCTTTGAAGAAGACGTGGACGAGGCACAGAGCAAAGGAATTAAGGAACGGTTTTTCCGGGAGGCCGAATCGGCCGGCAATTTAACGCATCCGAACATCATCCGGATTTTCGACGCGGGCGAGGACCAAGACGTGGCCTATATCGCCATGGAACTATTGGATGGCAAAGATCTCAAATCCAATTGCGAAAAAGCCAATCTTTTGCCGTACGAGCGGGTCATTGAATTGATGATCCATGTCGCCGACGGCCTCGATTACGCGCACAAACAAGGCGTGGTCCACCGCGATATCAAACCGGCGAACATCATGCTTTTGAAAGACGGAACATTGCGTATAACCGACTTTGGCATAGCGCGCATTCAAGCCACCTCGAAAACCGCCACCGGGGCCGTGCTCGGAACACCCGCCTACATGAGTCCCGAGCAGGTCAATCAAAACAAGACCGTCGACGGCCGCGCGGACATCTTCTCATTGGGCGTGACGCTCTTCGAAATGTTGACCGGAGAAAAACCTTTTGCGGCCGATTCAATCCCGGCTTTGCTTTATAGGATTGCTAATGTGGAGCATACCGATCCCAGAGAGTTCAACCGCTCGTTGCCGCTAAACGTGGTGCAAATTATTAATAAGGCCTTGGCGAAAAAACCGGGCGACCGTTATCAAACCGCCGGCGAAATGGGACAAGCGTTGCGCGGACTGCTAGCGCCCAATGCGGCGCAAGCCGCCGAACCGGCGGCCCCTGTTGCTGAGACTCCCGAAGTGAAAGCTCCAGAACCGGAACAAACGAAGCCGACGGGTTTCATGTCGGAACTTGAAGAGGCCTTTCAAATCAAACCGGAAGACACCAGAAAACTTGAAGCAGAACTCGCCCAAGAAGGTTTGAATTTGGTACCGAACGGCAATCCGGCGGACCGCGACACGGTCATTATTCCACCGTCGGAATCACTGGAGCGGACAGTGATTATTAACCCCGGCCAAAGCACCCCTGCCGATATCCCTTTGAACCAAGCTATTGAGACAAACTTTCAACCGCCGGCGCCCGGAGCGGATGATGAGGAAAATCGAAAAGCGGTCTAGTTCACGACCATGAGGCCAAAATTGAATATCGCGGGAAAAACCGACAAAGGAAGAAAACGCAGCAAGAACGAAGACACTTTCTTCGTGGAGCCGGACCTGGGCTTCATGATTGTGGCCGACGGCATGGGCGGTCACGCATCGGGAGAGGTGGCCAGCCAATTGGCGGCTTCCCTCTGCACGCAGCAATTGAAGCGCGCGCTTAAGACCGGCAACGTGCCGGTCTTTTTTCATGTTCCGAACGATCCCAACTTGGATCCGCGCAGCCGCATCCTTGGGGATTGCATAAAATTTTCAAACCAGGCGGTCTTTGAGGCCGCCCAAAACAATCCCGAGAACCACAACATGGGCACGACGCTCGTGGCCGCGCTGTGGCTTGATGACAAACTCGCCGTGGCGCATGTGGGCGACAGCCGCCTTTATCTCATCCACGACGGAAAAATGCAACTTTGCACCACCGACCACAGTTTTGTGCAGGACCAGATCAACCGCGGCCTGCTGAAACCCGAAGACGCCGAGAAATCCGACATGCGCAACATGCTCACCCGCTCGATCGGCATGAAAGACGACGTCGAGGTCGACATCAAGGAAATCGACGTAAAAGAGGGTGATTACATCCTGCTTTGCTCCGACGGTCTGACAAAAATGATGGACGATTCCCAAATCGAGGCTGTGTTCAAGGAAAAAGTGGAACCGCAAACCATCACGGATGAACTTATTGCCCGCGCGAACAGCGCCGGCGGGGGCGACAACATCACCGTCATTGTGGCCCGTCTCGATTCCCGCTCGCACTGGGGGTCATTCGCGGACCGTGTAAAAAATGTTTTGTCCCGGAAAGGAAACAGCTGACATGGCCAAGGTCTACCTGAAATTCAATTCGGCCGTTATAAAAGAAATCCCTTTGAACAAAGACGAGGTCACCATCGGCCGTAAACCGACCAACGATATTGTCATCGACCATCCGACCATTTCCGGTTTTCACGCGAAAATCAAAAAAGAAGACGACCATTTTGTAATCGAGGACCTGAACAGCACGAACGGGACCTTCATCAACGGCCGCCGCATTAAAAGCGGGCAATTAAAAGACAACGATCAAGTCGGCGTGGCCGGACATATTCTGGACTATCACACGAACGACGCCGCCGTGATCGAAAAATCGGCGGAAGCCAAAGCCACGGAAAGCGCCCCCGGCGCCCCCCCTGCCACATCCGAACCCTACGACCTCGAAAAACAAAAAGAAATTTTAAGGAAAAGCCTCGGCATCGGCCCGGATGGAAATCCGTTACCACATACGGCCGCGGCCACAAACGGGGAAAATGGTACGGAACCGGTGGTAGGCATTGTGCGCGTGATCGCAGGCGGCGTTAATGGTCAATCGGAAGTAACATTAAAAGACCTCGTGACCTACATTGGCACGACCCCCCAGGCAGCCATCAAAATTAAAGGGTTTATGGTCCCCGATTTGGCGGCCGCAATCAGCAAACGTCCGGATGGGTTCTTCCTCAAGGCCGTAAAACCGGGATATCCCAAGGTAAACGGCAAACCCATTCAAGAACAAATACTGCTAGAAAACGGCGCGTTAATTGAAGTGGGCGGGACCAACTTTGTCTTCTATCGCAGCGACGCCAAAAAGGTGTTATCCTCCGAGAAGCCGAATGAAAAATAACTGGCTCACCCGAATCCTAACGTACCGCCTGACCTTCATGCTTGTTCCGCACGGAGGCAGCCAACCCCGTCAAATCAACGTGCATCTTTCATTGATCCTGTTTGTTACGTTTGCTTGGGCCGGGGTCACTTTCTGGGGCTCTTATCTTTCCGCTAAACATGTCGATTACTGGCGCACCCAACTCAACAACCAAGCCATGAAGTTGAAAATCCGTTATCTAATCGCCCAGCTGGACCAATCCCGCCAATATATGGATGAAGTTAAGACCGTTGACGCTCAACTCCGCGATCTCCTCCAATTTCAAAACCAAGCTTCTCTAATCAAAAACGAAAAGCCGAAAGCAGAAAAGAAGGAAGAAGAGCCCGCAACGCCGGCCGCCCAGACAGCCGCTGGCACCGGAGGACCGACAGCCACCGATGCCGGAGATCTGGCCCGCCTGCTCCAATCAGCCGGACCGGACACTTCTTGGCCCGCTTTGGTCAGCAAGGTAGGACTCATGAAAAGCGACGCTGACGATCGGATTCGAAGCTTTACGGAATTGAACAAATGGATCGACACCCAACGCCGCCTGTTTCGCGCCACGCCCCGCGGCTGGCCCACATCAGGCCCCATGACATCTCGCTACGGAAGCCGGAAGTCTCCGTTTGACGGCGCTATTGAGGAATTTCATCCCGGCATCGATATCAGCGGCCGGCTGGGGACCCCGATTTATGCCACTGCCGATGGGCTCGTCCGTGTGTCTTCTTGGAACAGCGGATACGGAAACCTGGTGTTGTTACAACACGATTTTGGATTCAGCACGCGTTACGCCCACAACAGCCGCCTTTTGGTGAAGGTGGGTGAGCGTGTCAAAAGAGGTCAGGTCATTGCGTTGATGGGCACCACCGGCAAATCCTCCGGCGTCCATTGCCACTATGAAGTCTGGCGCTATGACTCCCGCAAAAACCCTGTCCAATTCCTGCGCGAAGACCCAAAATTCGCTGGTAAATAAACCCAAACCTCGTTACACTAACCCAAGATTATTTTGCCGCATTTCTAAGCTCGGAGGTCTTTCATGTTTTTAAAATCGAACAAGAACACTCCCAAAATTGAAACCATCATCGGACCCGGCACGGAAATGGAAGGCAACCTCGGCACACACGAATCCATCCGCATCGATGGAAAAATCAAAGGCGAAATTCACGCGCATGCGGTCGTTATCGGCGAATTTGGAGTGGTTTTGGGTGACATCACCGCGACGAACGTTACGGTGGCCGGAAAAGTAAAAGGGAACATTTCTGCGAACGATTCTTTGGAAATGCTTCCGAAAGGTCAGATTTTGGGCGACATCCGCACCGCGAAACTCATCATCTCAGACGGCGCCAACTTCGAAGGGAACTGCCAGATGATCAAGGGTGACGGACAAGTCATCGAAGTTGATCCCGCCAATATCCCTGCCGAACTCGAAAACAACGGCCATCACAAGAACTTCAAGATGGCCGCCAACGGCAAGCACTAAGTCTTTTCGTTCGCTCCGAAATCCCAGCCGATCGAAATTTTGTGACCGGCACCCAAATCCCCGAACAAACTTAACGCATAGTCGAGAGCGAACTTGTTGATACCCACCCCGAGCCCCATGCTAA
>CAYOPN010000025.1:0-35686 GCA_964405835.1 uncultured Elusimicrobia bacterium
CTCAGATTTTCCAAGGATGGATCGAGAAAGCTCAATTCCGAACTGCGCGCGAGCGTGGTGATTTTCACACCTTCAACGGGCGCCGTCATTTCAACGGGAGAAACAAACGGCATGGAGATCCCGTCAATCCCTTTGGTGGCGGGGTGTTGCTGGTTCAGGTCGGAGATCCATGGGAAATAAGGATAGTCCACAACATTGATCATGCGGTACTGGCCCTGCACGGTCTGCAATTGGATCCGGTCGGAGCGCGGATCGACAATCAATCCCTCTTTGACTGCCAATCCCCACTCACCGAGAAAAGTGTCCAGGCCGTGTTCGACCGCTGTCGCGTGAAACTGGTCCAAGCGCACAGTGTGACGGTTCAACAACAAGCCGACAAAACCACCGGCATTGGAATAAATACGTAAATTTTGGACCGCGGCGGAATCCAGTGCGACCGACGGCGCTACAATCCAAAGCGCGGTGATGTTGGAGGGCACCGGCTGTGCAAGGTCGACGTCCTGGATCAAATACAGTTGCCGCAGCGGCGCCGACAACGCTTCCAACGATTTTGAGGAAAGCGTCAAGGCTTGTCCGTTGGTCACAAAACCCAAAGTGGCTTTGACAGGGTCCACCAAGCGTTTGATCCGCGTGGTCACTTCATATTCCAGATTGGCGGAATCTTGAATGAGCGGAATGGTTTCCCGTTTGTCACCGTAAAGGAACGTCACGCCCATAAAAGCTTCTTTGACCTCACGCCGGTCGCGTTCGCGCACATCGATCTGGACCGGCGCGATGCCAAGGCTTATGGCCTCTTCTTTGGCTTTGGGGGATTGGGTGGGGTCGACATATTCCACGCGGATTTTTCCGTTGGACGCCCGTTTGTATTCGGCAAGCAGGTCGGTCAGATACGTTTGATTGAACTTATAAACGGCCGGCACGTCCGCGGAGAAAACGACCTTCACGATCATCGTGTCGTCCAGTTTCTTGAGAAGCCCTTTGGAACCTGACGATATCGAATAGACCCGGCCGCTGGATGTGTCGAGGCGCAGTGGGATATAACTCAAGATGAAATTGACGGCGAAAACAATTCCGATGACGAGCAACGCACCACTCCACGACATCATCCGGAACCGGCGGCGGTGTTTTTGGACGGAGGTCAACTCATCGACCATTAAAATCTCCGCGTGGACAACCGCTGCACGGACAGATAGAGGAAAATAAAAATGAGCGAGAAGAAATAAACCAGGTCCCGCAGGTCCCACACACCGCGGCCCATTGATTCAATATGGGAAACAATGCCAATGGATTCCGCCAGCTGCCCCAGAACGGACGGGAACATGCTTGAAAAAAGACTTAGAAAGAAAATGACCGTACAGAAAACCATTCCAAGGATGAGCGCCACCACCTGGTTTTTGGAAAGCGACGAGGCAAAAATTCCCATCGCGCCGTACACAAGCGAAAGGAAATAAAGTCCGCCGAGCACGCCGATCGTGGCCCCCCAATCGACTCCGGGCATCGGTTGCGCGGTGATCGCCACAATCACCGCCAAAAATCCGAGCCCTGCGACCAAACAGAAAGCCAACATCGCAAAGCCGAGGAATTTTCCCGCCACAATTTCGGTGTCGCGTACCGGCAATGTCGCCAACTGTTCAAAGGTGCCGGTGCGGAACTCCTCGGACAAGAGTCCCATTGTAAGCGCGGGAACGACCAACCAGAAGATCCAAGGCGCCAGTTGGGTCAGTGGCGCCAGCGCCGCCTGGTTGTTCACAAAATAACTAAAGCCGAATATTCCGCCGACAACTCCATAAAAGAAAATGGCGACCACGTAAGCGATCGGAGACTCCACCGACTGGCGGAACGTGCGCATCGCAATGGTCCGGACAACGCGCCAATCAAACATGGGTGGTTTGCCCTTGCGTGAGCGCGCGGAACACCTCTTCCAGGCTTAGGCGCTTTTGCTGAAGCGCCAATATCGGCCAATTCTTTTTCGTGGCCACGCGGAACACTTCTTCGCGCAAATCCAAACTTGCTTCCGATTCCAGCACGTATCCTTCTTCCCCCTCTGTGGAAGAATGGCCAGAAAAACGGACCACGCCATGAAGGTACGTCAACTCCCGTTCCACTTCTTCCTTCGGGCCTTTTAACGCCACGTAAAGCCGGTTCATGCTCTGAAGAGAACCCGCCAGTTCGGCGGGTTTTCCATCCGCGGCAATTTTTCCTTGGCTGATGATGAGGACCCGGTCGCAGGTGTGTTGCACTTCGCTCAAAATGTGAGTGGACAAGATGACGGTCTTCTGCTTTTTAAGGTCCTGGATCAAACCGCGTACATCTTGGACTTGGTTGGGGTCGAGACCCGAGGTGGGTTCATCCAGAATAAGGACGGAGGGATCGTGCACGATGGCCTGCGCCAATCCGACGCGCTGCTTGTAGCCCTTGGACAACTCGCCGAGTTTTTTTCCCACCACCGCCCCGAGGGAACAAAGCTTGAGGACGGTCTTGACCCGCGACAGACGTTCCGCGTCATCATGAAGACCGCGCAACCGGCCAATAAAATGGAGATAATCCGTTACTTCGATATCGTCGGGGAGCGGGTTGTTTTCAGGAAGGTAACCGAGCTTGCGGCGGACATCGATCGACTGCGTAAGCGCGTCGTGGCCCAACACCTGCGCCGAGCCTTCGTCCGCGGGCAAAAAGCCGGTCAACAGCCGCATTGTGGTGGTTTTTCCGGCGCCGTTTGGTCCCAAAAAACCCACTACTTGGCCTTGCGGGATTTCGAATGAAATCCCGTCGACCGCGATCGTCGAACCGAACTTCTTTGTCAGGTTGCTAACGGAAATCATCGCGCGAGATATACACAAATTTGAAACTGCGCGCGAGATTGATGTGGTGTTATGCGTTGAAAATTAAATCTGCGCCCAGCGCAGGAACCGGCCGAGAGTGTCGAGGGAATCTTCCCCTTCTTTGAAGGGAACCCGCACTCCGGTCGGGGGCCCTGGGATCAAAGTGATCTCGCCGGGCTTGGCAGACAATAAGATATTGAAGGACTTCTCCGGTATCTTGAAGCTCGGCCGGAAATAAATCAGCACACCTTCCACCTCCTGGTGGACTTCCGCAATTCCCTTTTCTTTGGCGATCAACCGCAGGGCTGCGGTGTCGAAAAGCAGCTTTACCGGCGCCGTCAACGGGCCGCAACGGTCAATCAATTCTTCTTTGATTTTGGAAAGCTGCTCGGTGTTGGCCGACAGTATGCGTTTGTACATCTGCACGCGTTCGGACTCGGCCGGCATATAGTCGTCCGGGATATAGGCGGACAGCGACAATTCGAACAATGGTCCGTCCGATGACTCCTCGGGCGCTTCGCCCTGGATTTTCTGGATTTCCTCGTTCAGCAATTTGCTGTAGGTCTCAATGCCGACCGCGGCCATGCTCCCGTGTTGTTGCGGCCCCAGCAGATTGCCGGCGCCACGGATTTCCATGTCCCGCATCGCCAGCCGGATGCCGCTGCCGAGCGCCGTAAATTCTTTGAGCGCCTCCAACCGTTTCTTCGCATCGGTGGTGAGCCCGCCCGTGGCGTAGAACAAATAACAATAGGCCTTGGTTTTCGACCGGCCCACGCGTCCGCGCAACTGATAAAGCTGGGCCAACCCCATTTCTTCGGCCTCTTCCACAATCAATGTATTGACCGACGGGATATCGAGTCCGGATTCAATGATCGTGGTCGCGAGCAGCACGTCCACTTTGCGATGCAAAAAATCGTGCATGGCCTGTTCCAGTTCGCTCTCGTTCATCTGACCGTGCGCCATCGTGATGCGGATGGAAGGCAACAAGGACTTAAGCCAGGTTTGACGCGCTTCCAATGTTTTCACGCGGTTGTGCACATAAAACACCTGGCCGCCGCGGTCGAGTTCCTGTTGGACGGCCTTCGCCATCAAATCTTCATCGAAAAGCCCTACGTGCGTCGAAATAGGCAGACGACCTTCGGGCGGCGTCTCGATCACCGAGAGATCTTTGATGCCCGCCATAGAAGAGGCCAGCGTGCGCGGGATGGGTGTTGCCGTCAACGACAACACGTCCACGGTCTCACGCAGCGCCAACAATTTGTTTTTCTGTTTCACGCCGAAACGGTGTTCTTCATCGATGACCAAGAGTCCAAGTCGTGGAAACGCCACGTCCGCCGACAACAACCGGTGCGTGCCGATAATGATGTCGACGCCGCCCGACGCGACGGCCTCGAGGATTTTCTTCTGTTCGGATTTTTCCTGGAAACGCGACAGGAAACGGATCGTGACCGGATAGTCCGCCATGCGCTCGGAAAAATTGCGCGCGTGCTGCTCGGCCAGGATTGTGGTGGGGCACAGCAAACAAACTTGTTTTCCCGCGAGCGCGGCCTTGAGCGCGGCGCGCATCGCGATTTCGGTCTTGCCGTAGCCGACATCGCCGCAAATCAGCCGGTCCATCGCTTTTGGCGTGGTCATATCGGCCTCGACATCTTCCAACGTCTTGGTCTGGTCCGGCGTCAGCTTGTAGATAAAACTTTCAGCGAACTCGTCTTCCAAATGTGTTCGCGGCGGAAACGCGTAGCCGGGTTTGACCGACCGTTTGGCGGCCTTGCGCAAAAGGTCCGCCGCCAATTTCGCCACGTCTTCCTGGACCTTGGACTTGATCCTTTCCCATGCCGCGGTATCCAAACTTGAAAGCGCGGGCCGGCGACCTTCGGCGCCCAAATATTTCTGGACCTGTTGGATTTCGAAGATGGGTACGTAGAGTTTATCGCCGCCTTTGTATTCAATGGCCAAATATTCCGAGGTGACTTTCCCCACCTTCAATGACTTAAGCCCGAGATACCGTCCGATGCCGTGTTTCTCGTGGACGAGATAATCGTTGGGACGAATGTCGAGCGGCGAAGAAAATCCACCGCCGCCTTCGAATTTCGGCAAACGGATGCGTTTACGGAAGCGGCCGAAGATTTCGCTGTTGGGCAGCACAAAGAGATGAAGACCGGGATGTACAAACCCATGTTCAAGCGCGCCGATGATAATAGAAGGAAGCCAGGGCGGCCGTGTGCCGCGCGCGGCGGACAGAGAATCGATCAAAAGCTCTTCCAACCGTTCGCGTTCGCCGCGGTTGTGGCAGAAGATCACGCCCCGCCAATCTTCCTCCTGCCATTTAATGAGTTGTTCGCGCAGACGGTCGATGTTTCCGCCAAATGGTGGAAGCGCGCCATAACCATCGGCGTTTTCTCCACCCGGGCTGTAATGAACAACGCGAACGTCATCGGAAATATAGTCGGCGAGCGTGGCACCTTGTCCGGCGGCCACCGGGTATAGCATGGTCTCGGTGAGATAAGACTCGGAACGCAGCGTGTGAAGGTCGATCGTCCGGATCGCTTCCAATGTATCGAGGTTCCAGGTGAGACGCAAAGGGGTTTCGTGACCGGCGAGCCAGATATCGACCACGTCGCCGCGAATAGAATATTCCCCCACTTGTTCGGTGCGTTCGTTGCGCGTGTAACCGGCGTTCGCAAGCACTTCCTCGAATGCGGAGCGGCCCACGGCCAAGCCCGGTTTTAATTTGTAAGCGCGTTTGCGGAGCGCGTTCGGTGCATCGGCCGGAAGCGTTAACCCTTCTTGAGAAGCGATGAGCATCGCGGTCTTTCCATAACTCCAGTTATGCAGCGAGACCTGACGCTCGGGTTCGTCATCGGCCGGATAACCGTCGATGCCGAATGGTTTTGGCAATCCCCAGTCCGGGACCTTAAAAAGCGCGCGCGCGTCGTCAACGAGCGTAAGCACGTCCTCTTCCTGGGGCAAAACGACCAGGGTTTTTCCCTCGGTGTGGTTTTGAAGCAACCACCACGCCAGCGCGCCGCGCGGCACGCCTTCGATTTTTACTTGCGATCCAACCGGCATACGGTTTCGATGTGGGAGGTTTGCGGAAACAAATCGACTGGCGTGATCGACGTCGGCCGGTACTTGGTGGAGAGAATTTTCACGTCGCGTGCGAGCGTGGCGGGATGGCAGGACACGTACACAATGCGGCGCGGGTTCATCTCGAGCAGCGCCTCCAGCACGCGCGGGTCGCAGCCGGAGCGCGGCGGGTCGAGCATGACGAGCAAATTCGTCGCCCCGGCATGTTTATTGGCCGGGGCCTCCTGACTTAGATGCAAGAGGTCCCGGCCTAAAGATTGCCGGGACGACGAGAGTTCATATTCCGCTTCACCGCAAATGAATTTAACGTTTCGAATATTGTTTCGTTGTGCATTACGGTTTGCGTCGCGGATGGCCGACTCCACGGATTCAATACCGATCGCCATGCGCGCCTGTTTCGCGGCGCCGAGCGTGAGCGCGCCGCCCCCGCAATAAACGTCGAGGACCAAATCGTCTTTTTGGATCTCCAGTTCGGACAAAGCTTTTTGATACAGAAGTTCGGCGGCCGGCGTGTTCACCTGAAAAAAAGCGCCGGGCGAACATGACAGGGTCAACCCCAGCATCTTTTCTTCGATGGCATCGGAACCCCACAAGCGCACCCATTTGGGGCCCAAGATCGCGTGCGTGCGCGCCCGCTGAATGTTCTGATGAATGCCCACGACATAGGGAAAACGTTTCCGCATCACCGACACGAACGCTGCGCTGTCCCGGAATTGCTCCGAGGCCGTGACCAAGCTGACCAGCGCGTGCCCCGCTTCGTTGGTGCGCACGAGCAAATGGCGGATCCAACCGCGTTGCGTGTCTTCATCGTACGGTTGCCACGGACTGTCGTTCGCGAATTGTTTCACGAACCGCACAATTTCCACCGACGGCTCCGGTTGGATCGGGCAATCGTTGAAGTCCACGATCTGATGGCTGCCCGGCGCGAAGAAACCCGCGATCACGTATTTCCCATCGCGGCCAAACGGCACTTGCACTTTGTTGCGGTAACGCCAATCTTTTGGGGATTTAATAATCGGATGCACCGGCGGGTTTTGAACACCGCCCAACCGCTCCATTGTTTCAATCACAAGTTGGCGTTTGGATAGTTCCTGGGTCGCGGTCGGCATATGTTGCCAATCGCAACCGCCGCAGGGGGCCTTGCCTGCGCTCGGACGGAAATGAAGCGGGCATTTGGGAGTAACGCGCGCGGCGGAGGGTTCCAGCACTTTCACGGGAATCATGCGCGAATGGTTTTTCTTTTGGACGAAGACCCGGGCCTCGATTTTTTCGCCGGGCAAGGTATAGGGAACAAAGGCGGCCTGGCCATTCTGGAGGCGCCCGATGCCGTCGCCATCCAAGGCGAGGCGGTCGATGCGAAGTTCGGTCAAAGGAGTTTTGCCAGCGCTTCTTTTCCGGTCATGCCGGCCGTCACGCCTTTCGCGGCGGCGGCCTTCGTGAAAGCCTGCACTTTTGCGGCCAGCAAATCGTTAACCGTCGTAACACCACGGACCATCGCCGCGGCCACGCCAAGATTATCGGCCACCTCAACGTTCAAATAACCGCACATCACAAAACCTTCTTTGCCCGACGCCAGCACGAGCGGCGCCTTCGGCAACGGGATCTCGATTCCATTGACGCTTTTGCCGTTTATTTCGATATCAACACTTTTCATGTTTACTCCTAAAGGCCCGGGATTATAGACCCTTTACGCCATTTCTACTAATCTCCGTCGACAATGGCGTCTCTTATTTTGGCAAACATCGGCAGTTTCCCGCGGGTCGGCGAGGACAAGGACCATCAACGCTACCGCCGCGGCTACGGACACTTCGAACGTAAAGAAATATCGGCCCACGCGTTTCGCGACGTGGTGCAATCCGTAATCCAGGAAATCATCCGCGACCAGGAGACCTGCTTTCTGGACCACCTGACCGACGGGCTGGTCAGCTGGCAGGACCCCATCTCCCACTTCACCTCCAATCTGACCGGCGTTGAGCGGACCGGCCTCACCCGTTACTTCAATTCCAATTTCTATTTCCGGCGGCCAGTGATTGTTTCGAAACCGAAGTTCAAAGGCCCGCTGGTCGCCCAAGAATTCCAATTCGCAAAAACCATTACGATAAAAACCATCCGCGCCATTGTGACCGGACCCTTTACACTGGCGGGCCACACCGGCGCTTCCGCCAAAGCCTTTTTAAAATTCAACGACCGCGTCGCGCTTTTTACCGATGTAATTGCCGAAGAGGTGGGCGCGCTGGCGGCAGCAGGCGCAAGTGTTATTCAAATCGATGAGCCTTCATTGGCCTTGCCCGGAATGGATTTTAAATTGGCGAAAAAATCGCTCGAAAAAATCGCCGCGCGGAAAGGCCATGCGAAACTTGTGCTGGCGCTTTTTTTCTCTCCGCTCGCGCGCCTGTGGAACACACTGCAATCCCTGCCGGTGGATGGACTTCAAATGGACCTCACCAAAGACGGCGCGCAACTGTTTCCCATCATGCTCGCGAAACCCGGCGCGAAAGAAGTGGGCCTCGGACTGCTCGACGCGCTTAACACCAAGCTTGAACCGCAAGCGCGGATCACCGAGATGGTGCAGCGTTGGATGGACGTCACGCCTGCCGAAACGGTGACCGTTTCCCCTTCCGCCGGACTCGAATACTTACCACGGCCTTTCGCGTTGGCCAAATTGGGACTGCTGAACAACATCCGTTCGCAATTCCAATCCTCAGAGCAACCGGTCATCACCAATGGTTAACAAATCTCCGCTGGTGCTCCCGCTGTTGCCGACCTGCGCGGCCGGAAGTTTGCCCAAGCAGGCCGAATTGACCGAATTGCGTTACCGGGTCTCCAAAGGCATTCATCAGAACTCCGAACTTGAACGCAAAGAGAAATTGTCCACCGAAGTCTGGATCCGCCAGCAGGAAAAAATTGGGCTCGACGTGCTCGTGGACGGCGAGATGGACCGCGGCGATATGGTGCATTACTTTTCGCAACGCATCGAAGGGTTTGAAGAAGGCGGCACCGTGCGCTGCTACGGAAACCGTTATTACCGCCGGCCGGTGATCAAACGCAAAATAGAATGGAAAGGGCCGTTGATTTCCGAATCCTGGAAATACGCGCAACGCCTGACACACAAACCGGTGAAGGCCGTGTTGACCGGTCCCTTTTCGCTGATGGAGTGGTCGTTCAACGAATATTACGAGTCGCGCGAGAAACTCGTGCGTGATTTGACGGCCGTTCTCCGCAAAGAACTGACGTCGTTGATTGAGGCCGGCGCGCGCGTCGTGCAGTTCGACGAATTGGCCTGGCCGTCCAATTCCTCCGACCTGGCCATCGCCAGAGAATCCCTCGAAGAACTCACGCGCAACATCAAGGCCTATTTCATTCTCCGCTATGGATTCGGCGACCTGGCTTCCGTTTGGCCGGCGATGCGGAAAATGCCGGTCGACAATTTCCATTTGGAAATGCGGAATTCCGGGTTCGCCGGGCTTCCGCTATTAAAAAAGTACCCGACCACCAAAGACATCACCATCGGCGTGGTCGACTCGCACAGCCGCACCATCGAGACGCCGCGCCAACTGTCCGGGTTCGTGAAAAAAGCACTGAAAGTGGTCCCGATGAAACAACTCTGGCTCTCCACCGACGCGGGCCTCAAGACCCGGACCATCGATGAAGCCATCGGCAAATTGAAGTCGTTGTCCCAAACCGCCGCAAAACACCGTCCACGCTAACCCAATAACCCCATGATCACACTCCGCAACATCAGCAAATCCTTCGGCGCACAGACACTGCTAGAAAATATCTCGCTCCAGATAAATTCCGGTGACCGGTTTGCATTGGTCGGCCCCAATGGCGCCGGCAAATCCACGCTTTTTAAGATGATCATGGGCGCCGAGCCACCGGACAGCGGTGAAGTGGCGCTACGCAGCGGCGTCCGCTTTGGTTACCTGCCGCAGGAAACGCCACATCTATCGGGCAAATCGGTGGTGGAAGAGACCCTTGGCGAAGACACGACCGACAACCGCCGCGTGGCGCAGGCGAAGAAAATTTTAATGGGACTTGGGTTCAAGGTCACCGATTTCGAACGGCCCGTTTCGGAGCTCTCGGGTGGATGGCAGATGCGCATCATGATCGCGCGGCTTTTGGTCGACGAACCCGACCTGCTCATGCTCGACGAACCCACAAACCATTTGGACCTGGAATCTTTGCTCTGGTTCCAAAACCATCTGCAGGCCTATCGCGGCGCCATCTTCCTTATTTCGCATGACCGGGAATTCATCAACGGCATCACGAACCGGATTGTGGAGTTGCGCAATCCGAACATTCACCTTTACAACGGCACGTTCGAAGACTATCTCGCACAAAAGAAAAAGGAAGAGGAGGATCTCTTAAGCGCTTACAAACGCCAACAGAAAGAAATCGAAGACCTCGAAATATTCATCAGCCGCTTTCGTGCCAAGGCGTCCTTGGCCGCCAGTGTGCAGAGCAAAATCAAATATTTGGAGCGCATGGAAAAGATTGAGATCCCCCCCGAGGCCAAGACCGTCGGGTTCTCGTTCCCACAACCGAAACGCAGCGGCCAAAACGTGATGCAATTAAAGGACTTGCGGCAATCTTACGACGGCAAACACTTCGTATACGACGGCCTCGACCTGACG
The DNA here is from genome assembly GCA_964405835.1 of uncultured Elusimicrobia bacterium. Classification (GTDB taxonomy): domain Bacteria; phylum Elusimicrobiota; class Elusimicrobia; order F11; family F11; genus JAJVIP01. The sequence continues at coordinate 10,544 of CAYOPN010000025.1, forward strand.
CTCGAGCGCGGACAGAAAATTGCGTTCGTGGGCCCCAACGGCGCCGGCAAGTCCACGCTCTTAAAACTTTTGGCCGGCCAAATACCCTTCCAGTCCGGTGAACGCAAACTGGGCTTCGATGTTGAGGTCGGCTACTTCTCCCAGCACCGCGCTGAAATGTTTAAAGAAGGACGCACTGTATTCCAAGAAGCCTGTGACACACGGCGGGCCCATTCGGAAACAACGATCCGCACGATCCTCGGCAGCTTTCTGTTCCATGGCGATATGGCCTTCAAAAAAGTGGAGGTCTTGAGCGGCGGAGAAAAGAGCCGGCTCGGTCTCGCCAAACTGCTGCTCGATCCGCCGAACATGCTGCTCATGGATGAACCGACCACCCACTTGGACATCGCCAGCGTGGAACGCCTGATCGAGGCGCTAAAGGCCTTTGAAGGCACTCTTTGCATCATCAGCCATGACGTGTATTTCCTGCGCCAGTTGGCCGACAATGTGCTGCACATCAACCGCGGAGAAGTGACGCTTTACCCCGGCGGATACGATTATTTCTTGCACAAAAAATCGTTGGAGGAAGGCGAAGAAGCGGAGCTTTTTCGAAGCGAAGAACGGATCGAAAAAGCGCATCATTCAGCGCCGCCCAAAGAAGAAACTGAAAAAAAACCTTCAAGCGGTGGCGGGTCTGGCCGGAAAACCAAAGAACAAAAGCGTTTGGAAGCCGAAGCCCGCAACGCGAAATATCGGGCCGCAAAAGAAGGCGCGAACTTATCTCCAACCGAGCAGTTAAGGAAGGAAGAGCAAGAAATCATGGAGGCCATGGCCAACCCCGAGACCCATCAAGACCAAGCCAAAATCGCTGATTTAACACGGCGGTTGGGCGAAGTCCAAAAAAAGCTAAAAATCGATCATCAATGAAAAAAATAATTGATCATCCCGGCGAAAGCCGGGAGCCAAAGAACTGGATCCCGGCTTTCGCCGGGATGACGTTCCTAATATTTTTTTCCGTGTTTCCCGTCCACGCCCTTAAAAAGGGTGGGCATGTCAAAGCCTCTCTCGTCTCCGAAGTGAAATCCATCCAGCCCGGCACACCGTTCTGGGTGGCGCTCCGCCTTGAAATGCAGCCGCACTGGCACACCTATTGGCAAAACCCGGGTGATTCCGGCGAGCCCACGTCCCTTACCTGGCAGCTTCCCGAAGGATTCAAAGCGGGCGACATCATGTGGCCGCGGCCCAGCGTTATCTCCATACCTCCTGTGCTCAGTTACGGCTACGAGAACGAAGTGCTATTGCTTGTGCGCATTCAACCGCCTGCCGTTATCAAACAAACCGCGCCAATTACTTTGAAGGCGACCGCCGATTGGCTCGAGTGCGAAGTGGTCTGTATCCCCGGCACCGCCGATGTTTCGCTGACGCTTCCGCTGAAAATAACCCCGCCCGAACCCGACAACGCGTGGCTCGAGAAATTCAGCATGGCGCGTTTCGAATGGCCGGTGGAAAGCGCTGATTGGTCCGTCACCGCTTTTAATACTCCCGAAGGGTTCCGCTTATCGGTTGCCCGCCCCGAAGGATCCACTGAAAAATTGTCCGAGCTTTATTTCTTTGCCGCCGATCCCAATGCCATCAGCTACGCCCCACCACAGAAATTCTCCTCCACCAACAAAGGCGCGACCCTAGACCTCGTGAAATCAGAAGCATCCACATCCCCCGTGACCCATCTGCGCGGCATTTTGGTGAATGCGAACGGCTGGCGTGGACCAAACTCGGAACGATCGTTGCTCATTAACGCGCCCATCAGCGGCAATGCGCCGGCCCAAGGCGGCATGACGTTATGGTTGGCCCTTATTTTTTCGTTTATCGGCGGGATCATTTTGAACTTGATGCCCTGCGTCCTACCGGTCCTCTCCATAAAAATACTGGGGTTCATTAAACAGGCCCAAGAAGACCGCGCGACGGTGCTGCGTCATGGGTTTGTGTTCACGGCCGGCGTGGTAGCTTCTTTCTGGGTTTTGGCCGGCGTGTTGATATTCCTGCGCGCTGGCGGGCAACAACTGGGCTGGGGGTTTCAATTGCAGTCCCCCATTTTTGTCGGTGCTCTGGCCGCGCTTTTCTTCGTAATGGGACTCAGTCTCATCGGCTTGTTTGAGATTGGGACGTCGCTTATCCAACTGGCCGATACGACCCAACAGAAAAGCGGCTATACCAAGTCTTTCTTAAGCGGCGTGCTCGCAACCGTGGTGGCCACTCCTTGCACAGCGCCTTTCATGGGGCCCGCGCTCGGCGTCGCGCTAACGCTCCCCGCTTTCCAATCGATATTGATATTCACCTCGCTCGGACTCGGCATGTCGTCGCCCTATCTGATTTTGTCGGCCAATCCCGGTTTCCTGCGCTTCGTCCCCAAACCCGGCCCCTGGATGGACAAGTTCAAGAAAATCATGGGCTTGCTTTTCCTGGCCACCACCGTTTGGCTGGTTTGGGTATTAAACACGCAAATCGGCTTTCTTGGACCAAAGTCCGTCGCGACCGGAAAAGATGCGCACGGAATTGACTGGGAACCGTATTCCAAAGAGCGTGTTGAGGAGCTGCGGGAGAGCGGGCGGGCCGTATTTGTTGATTTCACCGCGGCCTGGTGTTTGACCTGTCAGGTCAATGAACGTGTGGCGCTCAGCTCGGAGAAAGTGGTGGAGATGATCAAACAGAAAAACATCGCAACGCTGAAAGCGGACTGGACCTCGCACGATGAGAAAATAACGCAGGCTTTGGCATCCTTCGGCCGCAGCGGCGTTCCCTTTTACATTCTGTATCCCGCCGACCCGAACGCGGCACCGGTCACATTGCCGGAGATCCTCACGCCGCAAATCGTTTTGGACGGACTTTCGAAAGTATAAACAAGGACCATGGACGAATGGTCCCATCAATAATTTAAATCGTAGAAATGGGAGATACATATGAAACTAAATAAAATCATAGTGACAATGGCGCTTTGCGCCGCCGTGATGGCCCCGGTCAGGGCCGAAGGTCCCGCCATTGGCGCCAAAGCGCCTGACTTCTCGCTCGTTGATACGAACGGCAAGACCCATGCGCTTTCCGACTACAAGGGCAAGACCGTCGTGCTGGAATGGGTGAACTTCGGCTGCCCGTTCGTGGTGAAACATTACGACAGCAAGAACATGCAGTCGCTCCAAAAGAAATACACGGACAAGGGCGTGGTTTGGCTGTCCATTTCCTCTTCCGCCAAAGGAAAAGAAGGAAACATGTCCCCCGCAGAATGGAACAAGGAAATTACAGCCCAGAAAGCCTCCTCCACCGCTTACCTCCTCGATGAAAACGGCAAAGTCGGCAAGGCCTACGAAGCAAAGACCACGCCGCACATGTTCATCATCAATGCGGAAGGCAACTTGGTCTACAAAGGCGCCATCGACGACAAGCGCAGCACGAAGGCTTCCGACATCAAGTCCTCGAAGAACTACGTGAGCGCAGCTCTCGATGAAGTGCTCGCGAACAAGAAGGTCACGACCGCTGCCACCGAGCCCTACGGCTGTTCGGTCAAATACGCCAACTAACCCCTCCTGAAAAACAAAAGGCCCTCCCGCGGATCAACCGCGGGAGGGCCTTTTTTCTTCTAACTCTTACTTAGTTCTTAGCAACCGCAAGGACTCTTTGGACCCATGATAGCCACCTCCTAAGAAATTTTTAGACCCAATCTACTCTTACTTTACGCCTGCGAAGTACTCTTTCGCGCCAACCGGGTCGGCTTTCATCGTTTTTGCGCCGGGGGTCCAGCTGGAAGGGCACACTTCGCCGGTCTTCTCGACCTGTTGGAACGCCGCGAGCACGCGCAAAGTTTCGTCCGGATTGCGGCCAACACCGAGGTCGTGGACCACTTCGTAGGCAATCTGGCCTTTCGGGTTGATGATGAACAAGCCGCGCAATGCGACCCCGCCGTCCGCCAAAACACCGTAATTTGTGGCGATTTCCTTATTTAAGTCAGAGAGGAGCGGGTAATTGATGGCACCAAGGCCGCCTTCTTTCCGGGGGGTGTTGATCCAAGCGAGATGCGTGTATTGGCTATCGACCGAACAACCGATGACTTCGGCGTTCAGCTTTTTGAATTCTTCGATTTTGTTCGAGAAATCAATGATTTCGGTGGGACAGACAAAGGTGAAATCGAGCGGATAAAAGAAAAGAATGACCCACTTCCCTTTGTATTGAGATAGAGAAAGGTCGCGGAACTCATGCCCGACAACCGCTTTCCCCTTGAATTCTGGCGCTGCTTTTTGAACGAGACTCATATTACTGTACTCCTTAATTTGTGATTTTTCCGAAATTGTTTACTTCGGGGCCTTTTCACCTATTGTGACACGCTTGATCACAACAGGGGTCAGCGGACGATCGTTCCCATCCTTGGCGACATGGCTGATTTTTTCGACCACGTCATAGCCTTGGATTACCTCGCCGAAAATCGTGTGGCGATTGTCCAACCAGGGTGTCTTGGCGGTGGTAATAAAGAACTGGCTGCCGTTGGTATTGGGGCCGGCGTTCGCCATGGCCAGGATGCCGACTTTGTTGAAAGTACGGCCCGAATTGAATTCATCCGCGAACTGATAGCCGGGGCCGCCCGTACCATTTCCAAGGGGATCGCCGCCTTGAATCATGAAGTCTGGGATGACGCGGTGAAAAACGAGGCCGTCATAAAGTGGGCGTTTGGTTTTTTGGCCGGTTTTGGGATCGACGAATTCCTTGGTTCCCGTGGCCAAACCGACGAAATTTTCGACGGTCTTGGGGGCGTCTTGAGGAAAAAGCTGGATGGTGAAATTACCGAGGCTGGTTTCAAACGAGGCGTACATGGGCTTCTCTTTTGGCATGGTCAGGGTCTCCTTTTTGGGTTCGGCGAAAGACGAAAAGGGAACCGAGCTTGCCACAACAACGCTTAGCAACAATCTTTTTAAAGATTTCATGGTCACTTCCTTTCTCCTCTTTGGTAGGTTTTACGACGAATGCATCAAAAAACGAAATGCGGGCGAAGTTTATCAATTTCCCGAGCTATACTATCACCCATGAACAACATGAACGAACCCAACGATGAATCCTTAATGTCTCAAGCCCAACGCGTGGTCCGCGACGGCGTGGACTATGCGGCGAGCGCCCTCCGACTTCTCCAGGCCCAAGCGACCTCCCTGGCCCTCTCCAGCGTAGCCTTCCTATTAATGGTGTTTTTCGGCGTGCTCGCGGCCATCACTTCCTTTGTGTTGCTGAGCATTGCTCTGGGGATGTGGCTCACGCAGGTGACGGGGCACGCGGGATGGGCGCTACTTATTATGGGCGGCGTGTACGTGGTTTTGGCGTTGGCGACCGGCGGCGTGGCGGTCCGGTGGCTGAGGAGGCTCAATTCATGATTTTCCCGGACGTCCGAATTTCCGAACTTAAGGCCGACCTCGAACTAAAGCGGCGGGAGTTTGATCAGAGCGCCAGCGGACTTAAGTCCTCGTTTGCGGAATACGCCCAGCCAATAAATTTCTTCAAGAAAAACCCGTGGGCGGTCTTGGGCAGCATCACATCGGCGATGGTCGCGTTCAAAGCGGCCACGGGTCTCATAAAACGGCGCGGCTGGATCGGTAAGTTGGTTTCGTTTGTTGGAGTGATGCTCGCGAAGAACGTGTTGCCACTTGCAACACAGAGTATTTTGGCCGGCTTGAACGCCGTCTACAACAAGAAGAAACGCCGCTCTTAAGCGGCGACCACGCGGTTGCGGCCGGTTTGTTTCGCGCGGTAAAGGGCCCGGTCCGCGCTCCCAATCAACTCTTCGGCGCCCCTCCCATCCTTCGGAAAGTGCGCCAATCCAATACTGACGGTCACGCGCAGGCTGTCAAACCCCGATGTGATCACTTCCCTCTCAAAACGCTGGCGCAACGCTTCCGCTTTCCTGAGCACACCGCCGGCTTCAGCGCGCGGCAAAAGCACGATGAACTCTTCCCCGCCGTAACGCCCCACCACGTCCGTCTCATAAAACGATTCGCGCAAAATTTGGCCGACCCTGGTTAACACCGCGTCGCCGGCCGCATGGCCGTGTCCATCGTTCACCGCTTTAAAATGGTCGATATCGACCATGAGCAGGCTGAATGGCGTGTGGAATACATCGGCGCGCTTTAATTCTTCATTGAGCCGGTCCATGAACGGTTGACGCCGCAACGTTCCGGTGAGCCCGTCCTGCCGGGAATGCAATTCCATCTGGTTAAAAAGCAACGCCTTTTCGATGGCCACGCCGAGTTGGGCGCCCACCTCTTCGGCCGCGTCCAAATGTTCCTGCGTCGATACTTTGTCCGACTTTATGAACAAAAGCCCGCTGCGACGGCGTTCGCCGGCTTTTTCGGAATAGACCGGCACCGCCTGGATCGGCACAAGCTCCTGGACGTGCGGCGGATGCAGAAGCCCCGCCTGGACAACGCCGATGTCGGAAACGGGAGGTTCCTTGGCCCAGTTGCCGCGACGCTGCAGTTGGGTCCACGTGCCGCTTTCGTCCTGGGCGTAAAGCAAGAATTCATACGAACCAAAAATTTTCTGGATACCCGCTGAAAGGCGCGGCGCCATGTCTTTCCACGAAATCGATTCGGCGAGCGATTTTGCGACGCCGTAAATCTGAAGCGATCGCGCTTCTTCCTGTTCGCCCTTGGCCACTTCCTCTTTGAGGACCATGTGGCGCCGGCGAATAGCCTCGACGCCGACTTTGTTCTTATCGTCAATGTCGCGCTGGAGCGCGCGCGCGCGTTTGAGCAGGACCCACGCAAAACCGCCCGTCCACAACGCCAAAAATCCCATGTAGGTGGCAAACAAAACATGCGGGGACAATCCCATCGTCATGCGGCCCTCATCTGGACTTGGTTGCGGCCCCCCGCTTTGGCTTTGTAGAGCCGCTGGTCGGCCTGGCGGAACAATTGTTGTCCGCTGGTCGCATCTTCGGGAAATGTCGCCACTCCGAAACTGGCCGTGATGCGCAGCGTCTTTCCGGCCACCTCAAAAGTTTGGTCGGCCAAATTCTTGCGTACCTGTTCGGCGACGGCCGCGGCGGCGCGGTGCGGCGTTTGAAGCAAGAGCACCGCAAATTCTTCTCCGCCATAACGCGCGATGATGTCGACCGGACGGACGCTTTGATCGAGCACATGGGCCAATCCTTGCAGCACCAAGTCCCCCGCCTGATGGCCGTGCGTGTCATTGATGGATTTGAAATGGTCAACGTCCACCAACACGATGGAGAGCGGTTGGTTGAAGCGGCTCGCCTCCAGCACCGACTGTTCGAGCTGGTCTTGGAACGCGCGGTGCGTGAGGAGCCCGGTCAAATGGTCGCGGAGCGCCGTTTGCTCAACCTGATGGAACAGCACGCAATTGTCCATCGCCAACGATGCCAAGCTGGCCAGGATTTCAAGCAACCGCAAATCGTCCCGCGTGTACGTGTACGTGGCGTCGTTTCCCCCCACGCGTAGCACGCCGACCACCGCCTGCTGGGCCGAGATCGGCACCGCCATCTGCGGCGGGCCTTTCATCATGTCGCTGGGGACCAGCAACGGCTGGCGCCGGTTGACCACGTAGGAATCCACGGCATCGGGTTTCTGCCCATACGATATCGTGACCGGTTGGGAAGGAAAAAGCATCTGGGCAATTTGGGTCAGGCGTTGTTGGATCAACGCGGGATCAAGCAGCGACCCCAAACCCCGCGCCGCTTCCGATAACAGGCGACGTTGTGCGCCGCGTTTTGTGAGCACCGCTTTTTTCTCTTCGTAAAACGCGATTTCTTGATTGAGCTCGCGGGATTCTTTGGCGGTTTCGTCTCCGACGGCCTTTTGTTGGCGGGAAAGCGTTTTTAAACGGCCGCGGAGAGTGGTGAGCAAAACAACGGCGGCAATGGTCGCAGCGATGGCGAAGAAGAGAAGGAGTTTCGGGTCAACCGCGCTCATGAAGGAGGACGCCTTTGAGCTTCCTCACCACGCGACGCAGGTCGTTGTCCGAAATAATCGGCGGCGGCATGATCACAACCACATTTCCGAGCGGACGAAGCCATATTCCGCTTTGAAGCAGTTGTTTGCACACGCGCGCGCCGATCCTTTTGGCCGAGACCAATTCGACGCCGGCCATAAGACCGGCCTGGCGGACGCTCCCGACGATCGGGAGGGAGAGGAGGCTCTGGAGTTCATCCTTCAAAATATGAGCGTTCCGACGCGTTTTTTCAATGAGTTTGCTGCGTTCGATTAGGTTCAAATTGGCCCGCGCCACGGCGCATCCGAGCGGGTGGGCGGTGTAGCTATGCCCGTGGAAAAACGTTTTGAACTTTTCGTAGGGCGCGCGGAACGCGCGGAACACTTTTTCCGTGGTCATCGTGACCGCGAGCGGCGTGTAACCGCCGGTAAGTCCCTTGGCCAGGCAAAGCAGGTCGGGAGAAACATTCTCCTGTTCGCACGCAAACAAAGAACCGGTGCGGCAGAAACCAGTGGCCACTTCATCGGCGATCATCAGCGTGTTGTGTTGGGTCAAAAGGCGTCTAAAACCGGCCACGTAACCGGGCGGCATCGAAATCATCCCACCCGCGCCCTGCATTACCGGCTCGATGATGCCGGCCGCAATCCGGCCCCGCCGTTTTTTCAGGATTTTATCGACGGAACCCAGGCATTCCCACCGGCAGCCGGTCTCCGCGCGTTTGTCCCCCGGTTTCGGGACAATGGAGGTCTTTTCTCCCAATCGAAACCGGTTCCGAACTTTCTTTTTATTGAACGGGCAGCGCACACAGGCCGGCGCCATCGCGAAATGAGTTTTGAACAGCAACGGTTTGAATTTGGAATGGAAAGCGCCCACGCCGCCAACCGAGACTGCCCCAATCGTATCGCCGTGATACGACCCCTTCAGCGCCAGAAATTCCGGACGTGGCTTCCCCTGCTCGATCCAATACTGAAAAGCCATTTTGAGCGACGCCTCAACGGCCGTCGCTCCGTTGTCCGAATAGAAAGATCGCCTCAACCCCCTGGGAGCGAGGCGAGCCAGGTCGCGTCCCAATTCAATGGCGGGAACATGCGAAAGTCCGAGGAAAGTGGAGTGGGCTATTTTGGAGAGCTGCTCGCGGACGGCGCGGTCGAGCACCGGATGCCGGTGGCCGTGAATGTTCACCCAGAGCGATGAAACACCGTCGATATAACGTTTGCCGGTGATGTCGGTGAACGTTGCGCCTTTACCGGACGCGACAATAATGGGCGACGACTTCTCCCATTCGTACTGCTGCGTGAATGGGTGCCAGAGAAAATCTTTGTCCCAGCGGGCGTACCGCCGGTTTATTGCGGCTTTTCCAGCCATTGGGTGATCCGGTCGAGAAGGGCTTCGTCAAACATTTGCACACCATGGCCGGGCTTCGTGCTCACCAGCAAGCGCGCTTTTTTTGCGGAAGGGACCAAACGGTTGCAACTTTGATAGGCGTAACCATCGGCGGGATGAGCGATAAACAGCATCGGCACGGCAATTGTGGGCACAACATTTTCGACGTCGAGTCCCTGATAATTCATTCCCGGCGATAACAGAATAATATTGCGGCCGTTTTTTGTGAGCGACGCGTATTTCAAACAAACATTGGCGCCGAGACTGGCGCCCGCAAGCGCAACAGTTTCACGCTTGATGCCTTTCCCTTCGAGGAAACGGATGGCGGCCCCCATATCGTCCACCAATTTCTGCCAGGGCGTGCCGGCCGGACGCGCGTCGTACGCCAAAACGCCGTCGCCGCGCTTGACCAGCAGTTCTATGAGCGGTTGCCATTCCTCTTTAACCGAAGCGAGCCCATGGTGCATGATCACGGTGGGTTTATCGGCGGAGGGTTTCGAATAAATCGCGTTCAAGGTGGCGCCTTCCGGCGTGCGGAACGACACCTTTTCGGCGGCAGCAAAAGAACAGACAGGAAGCAAAAGGAGCATTCCCGCCAAAGCGGGACGAATCACGGGAGGTTGGGCCAGTTGAAGAGGCCGTTTTTGGTGAGGAGGCGGGCCAGCGTGTCGAACTCGGACACAAAGGCCGGCTTGTGCGGGATGACCATCACTTTGCGGTCCAAAATTTTACGCAACACAGCGGGATTGGTTTGTTCGGCGCGGGTTTTTCCCTTGTAGTTGTTAATGATCACGCCGGCGAGCGGAATACCGTTCCGTTTTAGTTCACGAACAGTCAACAACGTGTGGTTGAGCGTCCCCAGGTCCGGATGCGCAACGACAATGGCGGCAAGTTTCATGCGAACAATCAGGTCCGAGACGAAGAAATCCCGTTTGAGGGGCACCAGAAGACCGCCCACACCTTCCACGACCAAGAACGAATGCCGGCGACACAGTTCTTTGTAGGCCACCATCACGCGGTCCAAATCGATGTTTTTCTTTTCGAGGCGGGCGGCGGGCCAAGGGGCCATGGCGGCCTTAAAACAAATGGGGTTGATGAGGTCGAGGGAATCGCTGGTGGCGGCGGCTTGGCGGAGATGGAGGGCATCTTCAGAGATCCAGCGCTGACGCCCGCCGGGTTCGCGGCGCGGGTCGCCCCAGGTCGCGAATGGTTTCATGACGCCGACGTTAAACCCTTTATGGAGCAAAGCGCGCGCAATACCGCCGGAAATGATGGTTTTTCCGCAATCGGTATCGGTGCCGGTGATGAAGACCCCATTAACTTGCCTGGACAAGTTTGCCTCCTTTAAAAGCATGGACCAGCGCGCTCACGTTGTTAAGAACGGATTGTGATATCGACAAGCGGACCCGGCCCTCGCCGATGGGAACCGTCGGAGGGCGGATGGAAGGTACAAAAAAACCCTGGGACAATAAATAATCCGACATGGTTTTCGTGGCGTCGATGGAACCGGTCATGACCGGAATGATTTGCGATGAGCTCTGCAGGCAGTTGTAACCCATCGCGGCCAACGCGGCGCGGAAATCCTGCGCGGTTTTCTGGAGCTCCGCACGATCGTGTTCCATATGCGGCAAAAGCCGGAGCGCGGCCAGCGCGGCCGAAGCGAGCGCGGGCGCCAGCGCGGTCGTGTAGGCAAGCGAACGGCAGCGCGACACCAATAAATCAATCAACGTCTTCGATCCCGCCACAAAACCACCCTGGCTTCCCAGCGTTTTCGAAAGCGTACCCACGTGCACATCGATGTCCGCCAACACGCCCGTTTCGGCGGCCAGCCCTTTTCCGTCGGGGCCGATCACGCCCAGCGAATGCGCTTCATCGACATAGAGCCACGCGTCAAACGTTTTGGCGAGGCGGGACAATTCTTTGAGCGGCGGCCGGTCGCCATCCATTGAGAAGATGCCTTCGGTGATGATGAGCGCGCGGCGCCCTTTCGTCCGTTGTTTGTTTAACCGCGCTTCCAAATCATTTGCGTCATTGTGGTCAAACGCCGAGAACGCGGCGCCCGACAGACGGACGCCGTCGATTATCGACGCGTGCGAGAGCCGGTCAAAGAAGACGATGTCTTGCGCCGACACGAGCGCCGGGATGATGCCCGTGTTCGCGTGGTAACCCGAACTGAACACGAGCGCGACCTCTTTCGATAAAAACGCGGCCAGCGCTTTTTCCAATTCCGTGTGCGGTGTCACGGTGCCGGCCAAAAGCCGGGACGCGGCACCGCCGGCGCCGAATTGCTGCAGCGCTTCCACCGCGGCGTTCACGACCTTCGGATGGACGGAAAGGCCCAGATAATCGTTGGAAGAAAAGTTAAACAGCCCGGATTGATCACGGTTGCGCAGCGCGCGCGCGAGGCCTTTTGAGTGCAGCTCGGCCAATTCTTTTTCGAGATCGTTCTTCATATTTTTCCGAAATGCACGGCGCCCATCTGTCCGCCGAAACCATACGACAAAGACATCGTCGAGGACATGAGTGTTTGGCGCGTCCCTCCGGAAACGTAATCCAAATCGCATTCCGGATCTCGCTCTGTGAGGTTCAGCGTGGGCGGCGCCGCTTGGTCGCGCAACGCTAAAACCGCGAACGCTGCTTCCACCGCGCCGGCCGCGCCGAGCAGATGGCCCGTCGCCGCTTTGGTGGAGCTAACCGGCACCGCCTTCGCTTTTTCCCCCAGCGCTTTTTTGATGCCACGCGTTTCCGTCAAATCGTTGAACAACGTGCCGGTACCATGCGCGTTGATGTACCCCGGCGCTCCGGAACCTCCGAGGCATTGTTTGATGAGGGCCGCGACCGAATCGCCGTCCGGGTCGAAACGCAAAATATCGGACGGGCTCTGACGCATCACCGCGTTCAAGAGCTTTGCTAGCGGCGTCTTCCCGCGAGCACGTACCGAACGCTCGCTTTCAAGCACCATCACCGCGGCACCCTCCCCCATCACAAACCCGGTGCGGTGTCTGTCGAACGGGCGCGGCCCCTTTTCATCGGCTAGCACGCCCATCTGTTGAAAACCGGCGCGATAAAATTCGTTCAAACTGGATTCGGCCGCGCCAACGAGAACAATGTCGCACAACCCCGCACTGATCCATTGCGCGCCCGCTTGAATGGAAGCGATGCCCGTCGCGCAAGCGGCCACGAGATTGGCGGTGGGGCCTTCCAATCTAAATTCGCGTTGAACAACCGATTCGGCAGACCAACCAAAAAAAGAGGAAAAGAGCAGCTCCGTTTCCAAAAAAAACCCAGTCCCCCTCCCCGCAAGGGGAGGGGATAGGGGTGGGGTCAAACCGGAGCGCTCGCTTCGGTTCTGCCCCACCCCTGCCCCCTCCCCGTTGGGGAGGGGAACAGTGTTTTTTGGGAAACCAGGTATTTCAAATACAAGCGGTTTGCTTTGGCTGACGGCGCAGCCGATGTTCCGGCCTTTTAATTGGGTGGGATCAAAGCCGGCGTCGCGGAGCGCTTCTTCGGCGGCGAGCAGCGCGAAGTCGCCCATGCGCGAACGCGCTCCGTTCAGGGAGAAATCGAACACGCGCGCCTCAAGTCCGGCACTGGTGCGTTGAACGGCGGTTTTTCCGTTGAGGAGACCCGTCCAGGTTTTCTCACGCGATGCACCTAGCGGGGTGACGATGCCGATGCCGGAAACAACGATACCGTTCACAGGATCCTCGATTCAAACGCGAACACTTGGCCCGTGACGGTCTTAAGCTTCGTGATGGCGACCGCAAAGGACGCCATTTCATCGCGGTTGGGCATGTCGGAAAGCAAATGCTGCGCACGGATCTCTTTTTCAGCCTTGCCCCAGTAATCTTTATTGAGATCGGTCACATGGAAACCCGGCAGGATCGCGTTTGCGCGGATGTTGTTTGCACCTTCTTCGATCGCGATTGATTTCGTGAGCGTGACGACGCCCGCTTTTGCCGCCGCGTAATTGCCGCCGCCCCGCGCGCCGCGCGAAGCGATGTAAGACGCCACATTCAAAATACTTCCGCCCTTTTGCCCGCGCATGACCGGGATCGCGGCTCGGCAAACATAAAAAGGGCCGTCCAAATTTACCGTCATCACATCGCGCCATTCGTCGTCGGACATTTTCGCGATGGTACGGTTGCGTACGTTGCCGGCGTTATTGATCAGCACGTCAATGCGGCCCATTTCGGAAGCGGCTTTTTTGATCATCACGTTAACGGCGGAGGAGGAGCCCACGTCCGCTTTAAACAAAAACGTTTTGGACCCCATTTTTTTTATTTCGGCGGCGAGCGCGGAAGCGTCCGCTTCAGAGGAATTGTAATGGATGCCGACGGTGAAACCGTCCTTTGCGAAGGCGAGTGCCATGGCACGGCCCAATCCACGGGCGGCGCCGGTGATGAGGACAGTCGAAGACATCAGGCTGGCAGCGAAGCGGGTTCCTTAAGTTGGGCGCTGGGAGACGGCGTGCCTAACACGCGCTCAAGAAAATCGTCGGACTGGCCTTCGACCGTGTAGCCCAAGTCGCGGATCATCTCCAAATCCGCGCGCGGCGATTGGCCTTCGGTGGTGAGATAGTCGCCGATAAAAATTGAGTTCGCGACCATGAGACCGAGCGGTTGCAGATGACGCAAATGCACTTCGCGTCCGCCCGAGACGCGGATTTCCGGCGTGGGATTCACAAACCGGAACATCGCGAGGATCTTGAGGCACTTCTGCGGAGTGAGCCGGTGCATGCCCGCGAGCGGCGTACGCTCGATGGCCACGAGGAAATTGACCGGGATGGAATGCGCGCCTTTCTCGCGCAAAACAAAGGCCATGTCGACCAGATCGTCATCGGTTTCTCCCATCCCGGCGAGAACACCACTGCAGGAAGAAAGACCGGCCGACTGCGCTTTTTGGACCGTGTCCAAGCGGTCGTTGTAGGTGTGCGTGTCGCAAATCTTGGCGTAATGCTTCTCGCTGGTGTTGATGTTGTGGTTGTAGGCGTGTACGCCGGACTCTTTAAGTTGATCGGCCTGGCCTTCGGAAAGCAGCCCGAGGCACGCGCACACTTCGAGGTTTGGATATTTTTGCTTCAGTGTTTCAACGGAAGAACAAAACTCTTTCATTTCGCGGTTGCTGGGACCGCGGCCGCTGGCCACAAGACAAGCGCGCTTGGCGCCGACGGCCATGCCGCGCTCGGCCTGGGCAATGATTTCTTCCGGCGACATCAATGGATATTTCGGGATTGGCGCTTCGGAGACTTTGGATTGTGAGCAATAGTTGCAATCTTCGGGGCAAAGACCGCTTTTCACATTCACGAGGTAATTCAGCTTCACGCGTTTGCCGAAATATTTTTGCCGGACTTTTTCGGCCGCGGCCACGATCCCCATGATTTCGGAATCCGGCGCTTGAAGAACGGAGAGGGCTTCCTCTCTTGTTATCGTTTCATTGCCAAGTGCTTTTCTTGCGATGGAACCCCAATTTTCATTCACAATATTTCTCCCAATTTAAAAATTTTCTTTTGGTATTTCATTGAAAGTTTGATGCTTGAGAATTGATGATTGAGAATTAAGTACCAATCCTCAATCATCAAGCTTCAAATTCCAAGTCTCTATAGTTGTACCGGGGCACTCACGCCCAGGAGGTCGAGTCCCTGCGCCACGCGTTTGCGGATCGCGCCGACCAAACCCAGCCGGAACGCCCGCGTGCCCGCGTCGTCCACAAGCACATGGCATTTCTCGTAAAAGCTATGAAATTTTCCGGCCAGTTCCTGCAGGTAAACCGTCAAATGATGGTTGGATTTGTCCGATGCGCAGATCTCCACCACGCGGTCAAAACTCGCCAGATGGACCAGCGTCTCTTTTTCGATGTCCGTCAGCGGCTCTTTGAGCGGCGCGGTCGCGTCGACTTTCCCCCATCCCTTTTTCTCGGCTTCGCGGAAGATCGAGCAACAGCGCGCGTGCAGGTATTGCACGTAATAAACCGGGTTGTCGTTGGCCTGTTTTTTGGCCAGGTCCAAATCGAATTCGAAATGAGCTCCGGGGCTTCTCAACGCGAAGAAAAAACGCGTGGCGTCCCTCCCCACTTCATCGACCACCTCTTGCAGGGTCACCACATTGCCCGCGCGCTTCGACATACGCGCGCCCTTGATGGAAATCATCTGGTTAAAAATGACCTCGAGCTTGGATGGTTCGAGGCCGATCGCTTGAAGTGCGCCTTTCAACCGCTGCGCATACCCGTGGTGGTCGGCGCCCCAAATATTGACGATCTTCGAATAACCGCGCGCGAACTTGTCGGCGTGATAGGCGAGATCGGAGGCAAAATAGGTGGGCGCTTCGTTGGCTTTCTGAAGCACGCGATCTTTGTCATCGCCGAAATTGCTGGCGCGGAACCACGTCGCGCCATCTTGGTCGTAGGCCAGGTCTTTTTTCTTCAACCCGGCAATCAGTTCGAGCACCGCGTTCTTCTTGTGCAACGAGGTTTCGCTGTACCAGTTGTCAAAGTTTACGCCGAAATCGGACAGTGTTTTCTGGATGACGGCAAGGTTCTTGGCCGCCGCGTAACCGGCGGCATCGTCTTGAGAGAAAATCATCTGTGTGGATTGGACCGGCGCGAATTTTTTCCCGGCGGCCACGGCCTCCTTGGCAATGTCCACAATGTACTCGCCCTTGTACCCTTCTTCGGGAAAATTGGCGGTTTCGCCTTTGAGTTCTTTGATCCGTGCTTCCACGGAGAGACCCAGGTTCCGCATCTGGCCGCCCGCGTCGTTGATGTAGAACTCCGCGGTCACATCATGACCCAGATAACGGAATATCCGCACGAGAGAGTCGCCGAGCGCCGCGCCGCGACCATGCCCCACGTGCAACGGGCCCGTCGGGTTGGCGGACACGAACTCAATAAGGGTCTTTCCACCAATCTCCGGATGTTTTTTGGCTCCACCGGACAATAGATCGCCCAGTTCCTTTTGAAAACCGGAGTCGCTGATCCAAAAATTTAAGAAACCCGTGCCGGCGATTTCAATTTTCTCAACAAGACCGTTCTTCGGGAAAGTGGTGATGATTTTTTCGGCGAGCGCGCGCGGCGGCATGCCGACCCGTTTGGCGATCATAAGCGCCACGTTCGACGCCAAATCGCCTCCAACGCGCGGCGGCGGCATGGAGAGGTCAAACTCCGGTATCTCGGCGGGTTTTCCGTTTGACCTGAGGACGTCGGAGGCACAGGTCGATATAAGACCTTTTAACTGTGAAATTATCACGGGTTCGTCACCCCGGCGAAAGCCGGGGTCCAGGTAGTAAGCATTCTTCTAAACCAGGTTAAGACCTGGATCCCGGCTTTCGCCGGGATGACGGCTGGCGGCGGGACGGCTTGGTCGCCGAGTATTTTGGCGACCGGCTCAATTTGCGACGAGTCGCCACACGACGCGGCGACCGAGCGGGCTTTTCTTTGCCCGACCAATCAATGCGTTTGCCGCGTTCCCAGAGTTTTTCCATGGCGTAAAACTCGCGGGTCTTTTGGTCCATGATGTGAACAATTAAGGAGCCGTAATCGAGCGCGCGCCACATATGGCCGCGCTGGCCGTCCGTGCGGCGAAGGTCGGCGCCGGCTTCGCGCAGCGACTCACGAATGGCGTCTTCAATTGCGCGGATGTGGATGTGCCCCGAACCGGTCACGAGCAAATAACAATCGGCCAGCGTGGATTCCCGGCGGACGTCGAAAGCGAGAATGTCTTCGCCGATTTTTTCATCGGCCGCGCGCGCGGCGATCCGCGCAAATTTGAATGCGTCTACTGTGCTCACATTGCCCCCATTTGTTTGTTTCTCTCAAGACGGCGCCGCGCGTCGTCCTCTTCCCGTTGGAACATCGATGCCATGGCCGGCGATAACACGGCGGCCACGGTTTCCATCATCTGGCGTTCGCCCGGTTCAAACCCGCTCTTGACCCCACTCACATAGATGAGGACCCCCAGCTTTTGGCTGTCGCGGTCGACGTGCGATATCACAAATTGCCCGGATTGGAAAGGAAGACTTCCGACGGACGCGCCCGCCGTGGCCGGGAATTGGGCCTTGGCCGGACCTTCCGCTGTGACCAGCTCATATTCATCGTTAAACAAGTTCCAGCGGTAGAGGCCGATGGAGCGTTCCGAGCCCATGTCGATGGCCAGTTGCCCGACGGTCTGCCGCGCCAGCGCGGCCATGTCGGGGGCCGCCGCGACACCGCGCGCAAGTTCGTAGACCGTCACCATTTCGCGGGTGGTGGAGCGCAGCCGGCCGCTGAGCCCCATGGCCACGTTTAACACTTCATTCACGGCCGAGGCGGGCTCTTTGCGGATCAAGTCATCCAGCGTGGAGCGGGAAAGCAGCAGCAACGTGGATTCTTCTTTGGCCGTCACGGTCGCCGAATGCGGCAATCCCTGCAAAAACGCCATTTCTCCGAAAAACTCGCCGGCGCCGAGGCGCGCCACCACTTTGGACGTCGCTTCCCCTTCAAACGCTTTCTTCTCAACCGTCACCGCGCCACTTTCAATCAGGTAAAGCGTGCCGCCCTTCTCTCCTTCCTTGCAAATGGTTTCTCCCGGACGAAAGACCTTCTTGGTCATCACCGGTGGCATCAATAGGCCCCGCCGGTCGCGGCCGCCCGCACTTTGGCCGGGTCTTTGGCCTTGGCCAACGCGTCATCAATCTTAATCACACGAGCCTTAACCAACTCTTCCAATGATTTATCAAGCGACATCATGCCGAACTTGGCGCCGGTGTCGATGGCGCCGTAGATCATGTGGGTTTTGCCCTCGCGGATCAGGTTCGCAATGGCCGGCGTGACCATCATGATCTCGCGGGCTGCCACGCGGCCTTTGCCGTCGGCGGTCGGGATCAGCGTTTGGCAGATGACGGCGGCGAGCACGGTGGACAATTGCACGCGCACCTGTTGCTGTTGGTGCGGTGGAAAAACATCGATGATGCGGTCAATGGTTTGCGGCGCATCGGTGGTATGCAGCGTGGCGAAGACCAAATGGCCGGTCTCCGAAGCGGTAATGGCCAACTGCATCGTCTCCAGATCGCGCAACTCACCGACCAGGATCACGTCCGGGTCTTCGCGCAGCGCGGACTTGAGCGCGTTTGCGAACGAATGCGTGGTGGTCCCCACCTCGCGTTGGCGGATGATGCACTTCTTCGATTCATAAACAAATTCGATCGGGTCTTCGATCGTGAGAATGTGGTCTTTGCGCGTGGAGTTGATTAAGTCGATCAAGGCGGCGAGCGTGGTGGTTTTGCCAGAACCGGTGGGACCGGTAACCAGCACAAGTCCGCGCGGTAGCTTGGCCAGTTCCTCGATGACCGGCGTAAACCCCAGGTCTTTTGGGTTTGGGATGGTGGAATTGATCACGCGCAGCACCGCTTCGATTCCAAGTCGGCCCATCAGCACGTTCACGCGGAACCGGGCGACGCCGGGGACCGCAAAGGAGCTATCGAGTTCTTGCTTCTCTTCAAATTTGCGGCGTTGTTGGTCGTACAGGATGGAATATATAAGCGGCTGGGTCTCTTCGGGTTTTAGCGGCGCGTGGCCTTCGAGCGGAACAACTTCGCCGAGGATGCGAAGCATCGGCGGTTTGCCGACCAGGATGTGAATGTCGGACGCGTTTTTTGCGACAGCGGTCTTCAAAATACTGACAAAGTCTATTGCCATGAATTCTCCTGAAATCCGTTATTTTGAGACTGGAACGCCGACGTAATTCTGCCCGATTACCACATCCACATCAACCAACGCCTTGGGGTTTGGCTCCGAATGGAAATTCTCGACGCCGATGGAACCGGCGACCAACTGTGCGTTCTCAATGCGACCGGTCCGGTCGATCACGCGCGTCTGCAATTGTTGCGTAGCGTAATTGGCCCAATCGAGCACATCGTATCCGGACGTCCGCAGAAATTTCGTCATCGTGTATCCCATGCCGTTACGGCCCGACGCGTTCCATACCTTGACCGTGATGCGGTTCGCCTGCGGCGCGATGGTTTCGAAAAAAGGGTCTTCGGTCATTTTTCCGAGGAACAACAACGAGACCAGCTGCTGGACCATGTTTTTTTTGGGCGACCAATACATTCCGGAAACCTGGCCCGGCAGCACATAAAATCCGATGTCGTTGGAACGCAGCCGCCGCGCGGTCGCGCCCAGATAAATCAAGTCCCAGAGCGACATGTTCGTTGAAATCGCCGAGCGCACGAGCGCCGCGAACTCGGGCACGCGGAGCACCATCATGGGATTGGCCAGCCGGCGCAGAAAACTTCGCACAAATTCCTGCTGGCGAAAAATACGGCCGCGGTCGCCGGTCGGCCCGCGGTAGCGCACGTACCGCAGCGACTCGTCGCCGTCCATCAGATAACGTCCCGGCTCTTTGTGAAAATGATAGTTGCCCGCGTTGTCGTCGTAATGCATCGGCAATTTCACCTCGACCCACACGCCGCCGACGAGATCGATCATCCGGTTAAACCCGGAGAAATCAACCTGAATATAATTGGGCAGTGCCGGACGGTACACCTCGCTCGAAATTAAATAAGCAATCCCCTCCAACACTTTCCCCGAAGCGAAACCGACGTCTTTCGATTTGCGCAGGTTGTAACCGTAGATTTCGTTCACGCGGTTGAAGCGGTAACCGGGCAGATCGATGCGCGTGTCGCGCGGGATGGAAACCATGCTCAGGTAATTGCGGACCGGGTCGAACACCCCCAGCATCAGCGTGTCGGTGTGCCGCGAAGCATCGGCCGCGTCCACGCCGAAGAAAAGCACCGGCACTTTTTCGCCCCGGGCCAGCGCGTGCGCGACCAACGAACGCTGCGCACCGATCAGCGCGGCCAGGATCAGCCCCAGAAAGAAAAAAGCGACGCCGCGCTGAAACGGCAGATGCTTAGAAGAAATGGTTCCAGACAGTGATGGCATAAGGATGAATTGGTTTGTTTTTTCGCAGGTTCCAATCAATTTTCAAGCGCAATGACTCTCGGAAACCTTCTTCCAAATTCTTCATAGAAGTTTTCCGGATGACGTCGGCCATGGAATAGGTCCGCCCGGGCGCGGAGAAGTCCGCGATGAACAGTATTTTCTCCTCGAGCCCCATATCTTCGCGGCCCAATGTGTGGGATGAGATGGCCAGCAAATCTTTTTTGTCGGTTATCCACTTTTTCCGCCGGACCACGTCCGCGCCGATGTAGGCGTGCATCATGTTCGGCGAATATTCGAGGATAAAATCGAGGCCCGGTATTTTGAGCCGGTGTTTCTTCACGTACCGCTTCATCTTTTTTGGCGACCATTCTTTCGCGTAATCGTGCAGGAGGCCGGCGAGCCGCGCGCGTTCCGGGCGCCAACCGTGCTCTTTCCCCAATTCCGCGGCGAAATCGCCCACGCGCACCGAATGCTCAAAACGTTTCTTGGATTGTTTCTTGCGGAGCTTCTCGCGCAACTTCTCGTAGAGCGAATCAGCGTTCATAGAGGCGCAGATGCTTGATTACCTTGGCCACGGCCGCCGCGACGCCTTCGGGACGCCGGCCTTTGGCCACGCCGTAGCGAATGGCGGTGGAGGAAACTTCGGGGAATTCGCCGCGCAGGAAAAACATGCGGCCTTCCAAATTGCTGACTTTGAGCGGCATGCCGGGACGGCGTCCAATCACGAGCGAGGCGAACTTCATGATTTTTTCCGGCGACTTCCACTTGTGGAAATTTTCAAGCGCATCGGATCCCAAAATCAAATAGAGGTCGTGGCCGGGGTTCGCTTTTTTGTAATCGCTCAATGTTTTGACCGTGTAAGAAGGCCCCCGGCGATTGAGCTCCCAGTCACCAATAAAGATCTTTTCCATGCCCTGGATCGCGAGCGTCAACATTTCCAGGCGTTGCGCGACCGGCGTGAGGTCTTTGTCGGTCTTGAAAGGCGAGTGCGGCGAGAGCACCATGTAGACGCGGTCGAGCTTGAGTTGCTCGAGCGCAGCCCGCGCGAGCGCGATGTGGCCGTTGTGGATCGGGTCAAAGGTGCCGCCCAGAATGCCGATTTTACTCGCGGATTTGCCCATTCCCCTCGACGATGTACTTGGTGGTGGTGAGTTCGCGCAGGCCCATGGTCCCGCGCGCGTGCAATTTCTGCGTTGAAATACCGATCTCCGAACCGAAACCGAACACGCCGCCGTCATGAAGACGCGTGGACGTATTCACCATGACGCAAGACGAGTCGACCGCTTTTTCAAAAAGCGCAGCGGCCTGTTTGTCCTCGGTGATGATGCTGTCGGTGTGGCCCGAGCCGTATTTGTTGATGTGCTCGATCGCTTCTTCGAGGCTGTTCACGACCTTGATGGAAACGATCTTGTCGTGGTACTCGGTGCCCCAATCGCGTTCGCCGGCCGGTTTCGCCTGAGGAACCAAGCCGACGACTTTTTCGTCGCCGCGCATCTCAACACCGGCCTTGATATATTTGCCGGAAATTTTCGGAAGGATGTCCCACATCATGTAATCGTGCACGAGCAGGGACTCCATTGCGTTGCAGACGCCAGGGCGCTGCACCTTCGCGTTGAACGCAATGTTGACCGCTTTGTCCATGTCGGCCGATTTGTCGATGTAGACATGGCAGACGCCTTTGCCGTGGCCGAGCACCGGCACCGTCGCGTGCGCGGAAATGTCCGTGATCATCTCTTCACTGCCGCGCGCGATGATCAAATCGACCTTGCCGCGCAGCTGGGACATGATGCGCGTGCTGCGCCGGTCGTGCGGCGGAAGCATTTGGATCGCGTTCGCCGGGATGCCCGCTTTTGTTGCCGCCGCTGAAATAAGGTCGACCAAAATTTTGTTGGAGTGAAAGGCCTCGGACCCGCCGCGCAAAATGACGGCGTTGCCGGATTTGAGACAAAGCCCGGCGGCCTCGGCGGTCACGTTCGGACGCGCCTCGTAAATCATTCCAATCACGCCAAGCGGCACGCGCAGCTGGCGTATCCGAATGCCGTTCGGACGCGTCCATTCGCGCAACACTTCGTTGGCCGGGTCCTCGAGATGCGCCATTTCCTGCAACCCTTTGGCGATGCCCATGACACGATCGTCATCGAGGGTCAAGCGGTCGATCAAGGCTTTGCCCACGCCCGCTTTGGTGGCGGCATCAACATCGAGCGTGTTCTCTTTAATAATAGCGGTCTTCGATTCCAAGATCGCGTGCGCCATCGCATGAAGCGCCTTGTTCTTGGCTTCCGTGTCCAGCATCGCCAACGCGCGCGCGGCCACGCGCGCATTTTCAGCGAGCTTGGTCACGTCGCGGGTCAACTCATCTATATCTGTCGTCTTAGTTGTCATAAAAATATTTATTCCCTCTCCCTTCAGGGAGAGGGTTAGGGTGAGGGTACGAATCGGCAACGTTGAGATGCATACGAATTATTTCCAAGGTCTTCTCAGTATTTTCAAATACTTCGTTGTTCCAAAATCTTATCACCCTAAACCCATGTTTATTGAAATAGTCGGTTCTCAGAGAGTCTTTAAGTTTAATTTCAAGATGATGAAGCCCATCCAACTCAATGATCAGACCTTTTTTCCTGCAACAGAAATCAGCAATAAATGGCCCGAAGGAAAATTGTCTATAAAACCGATGGCCATCTAACTTTCTGTTTCTTAGATAACCCCACAAATACCTCTCTGCATCCGTTTGGTCTCTTCTTAACTCTCTCGCCCGCTCCTCCATTTCCCTCACCCCGACCCTCTCCCTAAAGGGAGAGGGAGTCTGTACTTCGGAGGAGGGGTTCCTTTTCTACTTACTCAAAATCTGTCGCAGCACGTAGGGCAATATGCCGCCGTGCTGGTAGTACTCGATCTCTTTCGGGGTGTCGATGCGCATGAGCACATTGAATTCCTTACGGCTTGCTTGGTCGCCGGGCTTTGTGGCGATCACCTTCAACACCTTGAGCGGCGTCAAGTTCGAGGCGACGCCGGTGATTTCAAAAGTTTCTTCGCCGGTCAGCCCGAAAAACGCCGCGTTCTTTCCATCGGGAAATTGCAACGGCAGCACGCCCATCATCACCAGGTTGCTGCGGTGAATACGCTCGTAAGTTTCCGCGATCACGGCCTTCACGCCGAGCATCATGGTCCCTTTCGCGGCCCAGTCGCGCGACGAGCCCGAACCGTATTCTTTTCCGGCCAAAATGATCAGCGGTGTTTTCTCTTTCGCGTAGGCCATCGCCGCGTCGTAAATCGGCATCACCGCCCCATCCGACAGCTTCCGTGTTACGCCGCCTTCGGTGCCCGGCGCCAATTGGTTCTTGATGCGGCCGTTCGCAAAGGTGCCGCGGACCATGGTCTCGTGATTACCGCGCCGTGCGCCGTACGAGTTGAAGTCCGGCTTGTTCACGCCGTTTCCAACCAAATATTTTCCAGCGGGACTATCAAGCGCAATGGAACCGGCCGGAGAAATGTGGTCGGTCGTCACCGAGTCGCCCAAATACGCCAGCACGCGCGCGCCCTTGATGTCGGTAACGGCGGCGGGTTTCGCCGGTAAATTTTCGAGGAACGCCGCGCGTCGAATGTAGGTCGACTTCGGGTCCCACGCAAAGCGGTCCCCTTTCGGCGCGGGTACGGCCTTCCACAACTCATCGCCGTCAAACACCTGCGCGTATTCCTTTTCAAAAAGCTTTTGTGTGACCGATGCGCGCACCGCCTGCTGGACTTCGGCTTGGCTCGGCCAAATATCTTTCAAGTAAACCGGCCCGTTTTTTCCATCGCCCAGTTTCTCGGTCGAGATATCGATCGTCATACTGCCCGCCAGCGCGTAAGCGACCACGAGCGGCGGGCTCATCAAATAGTTCGCGCGCACGCTCGGATGGATCCGTCCTTCAAAGTTGCGGTTTCCCGACAACACCGAGGCGACCACCAGCTCGTTTTCCTTGATGTCCTTCTCAATATTCTCAGGAAGCGGCCCGGAATTGCCGATGCAGGTCGTGCAACCGTAACCGACCAGATAAAAACCCATCTTCTCAAGCGGTTCGAGCAGTTTCGCTTCTTTCAAATAATCGATAACAACCTTCGAACCCGGCGCGAGACTGGTTTTGACCCACGGCTTGGTTTTAAGTCCCAAGTCCGCGGCTTTTTTCGCCAGCAACCCGGCCTGAATCAATACGCTCGGGTTCGATGTGTTTGTACAGCTGGTGATCGCTGCGATAACAATGTCACCGTCTGATAGACGGCCCTCACCCCAGCCCTCTCCCTGAAGGGAGAGGGAGTTAGTGTTTTCACCTCTCCCTTCAGGGAGAGGTCGATCGCCGGAGGCGATCGGGTGAGGGGTCTTTTTGGAAAGCGTGGGCAACGCATTCGCAAACGATGCTTTCGCCTCGGTCAAATTCACGCGGTCCTGCGGCCGTTTTGGGCCGGCGACGCTGGGCACGACGGTCGAGAGGTCCAACTCCAACGTATCGGTAAAAATCGGGTCCGGCGTGGCATCGGTGCGAAAGAGTCCCTGCGCTTTGCAGTAAGCGGCGGCCAATTCGATGGTCTGCTGCGGACGGCCCGTCGCTTTCATGTAAGCGAGCGTTTCCTCGTCCACTGGGAAAAATCCAACGGTCGCCCCGTATTCCGGCGCCATGTTGGCCAAGGTCGCGCGGTCGGGCAGCGTGAGATTGGTGAGCCCTTTGCCGTAGAACTCCACAAATTTTCCAACCACGCCTTTTTTGCGCAGCATTTGGGTGACAACCAACACCAAGTCGGTTGCGGTCGAACCTTCCGGCAGTTTTCCGTGCAATTTAAAGCCCACGACTTCGGGAATGAGCATGGATACGGGCTGCCCGAGCATGGCGGCCTCCGCCTCAATGCCGCCCACGC
>CAYOPN010000026.1:0-35652 GCA_964405835.1 uncultured Elusimicrobia bacterium
CGTCCTGCAGTTCGAACGGTGGTGTAACGACTTCGGCCGTCATTGCAAAAAAATGGCAAGTGGAAGCCTCGTTCCTTGTGATTCCGCACGCGCCGACGCAAGACGGCAGTGTGATGATCGTCCCTCGCGGTGGTGACCGCGAAGCGCGCGGCCAGCCGGCGTTGGGCGTGCTCCGGACCTCGTCGGGCGTGGCAGCGCTCTTCTCGAAGCTGCTCGGCATCAAAGGGTCCGCTTGGGCGTACCGTTTGCCCGGTTGGGTCTCGGTCCAAAGCGATAATTTTTTTGTGAAAGGGAGTGTCACCCGCGAAGATGTGATTAAGGAATACATCATCGCTGCCGGTGTGACCGATCAAACCGAAATTGACAATCTGTGCGACAACGCCGATATCACCCGTCTGCGTTTATCGGATGAAGAGCGTCAGCAGGCCGCTAACAGTTCGCTCAAAGGTATTTTGAAAGTCATCAGCAAGAAGCAATCTTCGTCCGCCCACCACAAAGAAGAATCCGCTTCGGCCATCGTGAATCTCGCGATGATCAAGGTGTTGCCAGGCAATGGAAAAACCATGATCATGGTGCCGCCCTACTTCGACAACGAATGGGGTTACGACACGCGCACCGTTGATACCACCTATCTCATGGCGCTCAATTACCGCCAGCGTCAATTTGGCACATGGCTTGGCTATTGGGTCTATCGTCTCGGGTTCCGTCCCTGGAAAGGCCTCGGCCTAACCATGAAAGAAGTTTCGAAAGAAGGCGCGAAAAAGAAAGACAAGAAAGCGGATAAATCCGATGGTCCGTGGGAATACGAATCATTGCATCAATTGACCGGATGGAAAGCCCTGAAATCCGACCGGGCAAAAGTCGGCGTGACCTACAATTCCAAGAGCGCGTTCCAAAACATGCAAGCGGTGCTGCAGATTTATGATTTGTTACAGGATCCGAATCTCACATTGGGCGCCATTGTCGGATTCCCGTCCGATGTGGAATCGCAACAAGCTTTCATTAAAGCGGTGGCCGAGCCCAATTACTTCGACGGTCTCCCTGGTAAGTTCGTGTTGCTGCAAAAAGGACAGGCCACCAGAGACGGCGCCGTTACGAACAAATACGACTTCCCGTTGATGGTTTATTACCGCAATCGCCGAGGCGAACCCACCAACGTGGTCCCGCTCATGCCAAAGATGGACGGGAAAAAAGTGTCTTGGAAAACCCTGGGCATCACCAATCTGATGCAATTGGATCCGCAAGACAAATCTGATCACAAGGCCATGGGCATGCAACGGATTGCAAGTGCTTTTGGCGCCGCTCGCGGTCATTTGGCCCGGCCGGGATTCATCCCCGCCGGAGCAAGCGATTCAATTCAAACGATGAGTGGACAAGCGTTGGCCGCATATCACTTGGGCGCCGCTATGAATGGCGAAGGTGTGGAAGGCGGTTTCAGTATTGATCCTGAGATGCCGGGCATCATGTCCGTTTCCATTCGTCCTCCGGGCGAAGAAGATTCTCCGACGCTCGACCATTTTGACGGCCTGATGCCCTACGGCGGCATTGTTGAAAACAAAGGCGAAGAGACGATTGATCAATTGAACAAAGCGCTTCCGGGCAAATTGAAAGCGGAAACAATTGAATTCATCATTCAAGAGCCGATTGGTGCCGTGAACATTGTGAGCGCGAACGCGGACCGCAAGGTCACGGAAAAAGATGTGAAGAAACAGTTCTTGGCGTACGCCAAGGCCATGCGCGCGCGCGGCGCGAAAGTGTACGCGGTCAGCGGTCGCACGATGGGCTCGAGCAAGCTCTACAAAACGAATGGTCTCATTATTGATTTGGACGCGGTCCAAGTGGTGGGAGACCGGTTTGTCACGGGCGATGCGTGGTTCAGCAAATATTATTTGGAGAACACACTCCGCAAAGAAATTTTATTGACGGGTTCCATTGCCGAAGCGCAGCAACGCGTGGAAGAATCGTTGTTGAGCGAAGAAGAACTGGAATTGGCGGAAACGGAAGCCGAACTCGCTATGGACGTGGGAACACTTCCCGCGACCGAAGCCGACGAGGAATACGAGATCGAAGGCCCCGAAGACAATTACGATCTTGGTCATTGGCTTTCCGAAGACGAAATCGAAACGGCCTTGGCCGAAATGGAAGCCGGGGAACCCGAAACGGACGTGGAAGAAAGCGAACCGTCCGGTGGAACATATTTCGCGAACACCGAAGCGTTGGAGACGGCGCTCGCCCGCAAAGTCCGCATCAAACCCGGTCAGCCGCGGCGCGGCGAGAAGCTCGCGTTCGGCGGCATCGACGTGTGGCTGACCCGCGACAATAAACATTTGGTGTTTGACCGGAACGCGGTCGATATCGAAAAGATCAGTTCGCGCCATCTCTCTGAGATGAAAGACGTGGTGTTCGGAGAAACCGAAGCATGGCTCGATAAAGAATTGGCGGCCGGCCGCAACCCGGCGCTTTACGAGATGTACCGCGGTGTTTCGATCAAAGGAAAAAATCTGCCTGAAGACACACGCGTGGACTTTACCGTTATTCCTCCGGGCAGCATGGGGCCCGAGTTGCTCCGCACCGTAGGCCAGTACCATCCGGACGCAGTCAAGGGGATCAGCTACCCCGCGTGGTACCAGGCGGTCAAAGGCGACGTGGTGTTCTTGCTGCAAAAACGCACCGGCAAAGGGCCGAAGGCCATTCGCGTGTTGGTGCGCCAAGGCGAACACATCATGGTTCCGCCGAATTACGGCCACATCATGATTAATCCGGACCCGGAACAGACCATCGTGACGGCGAACCTCGTGAGCGCGCGTTTCGGCTCCGATTACAAGACCTGGGCCGGTGACGGCGGACCTGCCTACATTGCGACATTGCGCGCGAGCGGTTTGACCATGCAATCGCTACCGGAAGAAGAAAGCGGCCCGTTCGTTGTACGCGCACTGGAAAAGGCCCTCGTCAAAATCACGCTGTTCCGGCGCGGTATTGAATGGAACATGTTCCGCGTGCGCAGTTCCGAATATGGGTTTCTCTACTACTTGGCGGTGATCGGAATGCCGTTCCGCTTTATGGTCACTTCCTTTGTATTGAGCTTTACTGCTGGAGTTTTGGAGATGGTGTTGTCGTGGCTGAACGGACGGTCGCGTTATGTCCGTTTCTTGGTCGACCAGAGCGGCGCGGTGATGAAACGCGTCGCGCGCACGCCCGCCACCGGAGGCGCGATGCACAGGTTCCATAACGCGCAGTTCCGTTTGGGCGAATTGGCCGGCGCGCTTGGGTCCGCCGACCGCGTGGCGGGCCGCCTGTCCGACCTCGGTTCCCGTTTTGGGACCTTGGCCCAGAGACTCTTCGATAGCGACGGTACTGCGACCCAGCAAACGCTTGCGGATATTTCCGGTGAGATTGAGAACGAATTGAACACGCAGATCAGCGCATTGGAAACCACGCGGTTCGAAGGACTGCGCGCAAAATTGGAAAAGATCCAGATGCGGCTGGCCTATCTCGAAGTCATCCATTGGATCGTCTATGAGAAAGTCGTTTCCAACTCCCTTCCCGCAGAGGACAAAGCGGTCTTCGAAGAATATTGCGCCAGAGTGGCCGATGGCGCGGTTGCACGCGTCGATGCGGTGTTTAAGCGCGTGACATTTGGGAAATTGGAAGGATTCCTCCATAGAAAACTTTCCTTTATTCCGGACGGTATAGAGAAAGCCTATTTGAATGTGCTGACCGCCGAAGTGATCAGCCAATTATTGTTAAGCGGCGTGAACGCGCTGCGGGGGGCCGTTACAATGGCCGCCACCGCGCCGTCTCTGCGCACCGGAGAACAGGAGACTGCGCTGCCGCTTTCCGTTGCCGACATCGAATCATTGGCGGCGCAGGAGACGCAACTCCAAGTCCGTTATGTGACCGTGCTTGGAAAAATGGCATCGGCCGCCTCGGCCATGGCGGACCTTTTCCGGCGCACCCGTCAAACCTCAACCATCGCAAGCTGGGTCTTGAAGCCGTTCATCGACATCAAGTTCGAATTCCCCGCGTTCTTCCAAAAATTCCTGCGCAAAGAACCTGAAACAGCCGTCGAAAAATGGATCGACCGTTTTGTTCTTATGACCGACAGCGCCGACACGGCGATCGTCGCCGGGCATGGTTTGACCGGACTTGGCAAACGCGTGGAATCCATGCTGTTTTCAAGCAATCCGGCGGATGTGGAAGATTTATTGAGCGAAGCCACCAATGAGATGAACGCCGCTTTTGCGGAGTTTTCGCTTGCCAAGACGGCGGAGCAAACCCAGGCGGCGTTGCGCCGCATCACCATGACGCTCGTTCTCGGACAAATGCTGTTCCATGTTTTTCGCATTGATCCACTTAAAAAATGGCTGGAATGGGCGCAGTCGAAAGTTACGGCCGTCC
This sequence comes from uncultured Elusimicrobia bacterium, assembly GCA_964405835.1. Lineage (GTDB taxonomy): Bacteria > Elusimicrobiota > Elusimicrobia > F11 > F11 > JAJVIP01. The sequence goes on from CAYOPN010000026.1 coordinate 4,399, forward strand.
TGCCGAAAAAAATCCTTTTGAAACCATTTACTGTCGATTACAAAAATCCCATGACCGTCGCCCGCTTGACCTCCATCTGGTACGAAGTGGGCCTGCGCACAATGTCGTTTGGTCTTGGAAAATTCAGCGGTACCCGCTCGCTCAGCGAAACTGTGGCTGACTTGAACGCGAACCCGGACCATCAGGCGTATCTCGTGAATGGCGACATCGTGGTGGAAACGTCCGTGAACGCCGAGGTCGAATTCGCGCGTAATCCAACGTACCGCCGTTTGCCGCGCCTCATCGAACGCAGCGCCGGTCAGACGTTACTTGGTTTTGACTGGCTCAAAGGCAAGAAGGGAGTTTCCATTTTGGACGTGCTTCAAGAAGCCGACGCGAAGACCGTGGCCAGCGTGCTGAACGCGCCGCAGCTCCACGGCCGCGAATTCGCGAAGCTCGAACCCGCCGAGAAATTGGTGGGAATGCTTGAGAAAGCGTCGCGCGCGCTCACCTGGGCCGGTTATGCGAATGCGTGGACCCATTGGCTGAACGGCACCACGCTCGGCCGGACCGTGACCGGATGGATTTCTCCGGCCGCCACTGCCGAGACCGCAACGGGACCCGGGAGACACCTGTTCTCGGAACTTGAAGACGCCATTGCAGAGACCGAAGCGGAGGGTGCCGAAACGTTCCGCTCGCGGATCATCAAACAAGCCTCCTCGATATTGTGGTCCAAACCCGATTCAGAAGGACTGCAACGCCTCGATACGATCGAACTCGCCCTGGTGCGTTTGGATGCGGGCCTGCAAGCGGCCCGGTTGACCGCGCAAACCGCGTCTTGGATCGGACGGACGCTCGGTCATTGGACGGGACTCACTTCTGTTGAAGAGTTGAACGCGACCGCCGCGTCCCAAGACGTGGAAGATTTGGCTTCCGACGTTGAAGCGCTCGAAGAGAGTGCGGATTCTGCGGCGTTCGAGCAATTCGCTGACAAGTTGCAGTTTGCGGTGGAACGTCGTTGGGTGCGTTTGTCGGCAGCTACAAATGCCGTGTCATCGGTGGACGCGTGGGTTTCACGTCGTCAGGAAAACATCAAGGACATGATCGCGCTCATCGAGATTTTCCGGCTGGGCGCCGCTGCCGCCAAAAAAGCCGGCATCCCGGTTGACATCGAACGCCGTCTGGAAAACCTGCCGGCCGCGTTGTCCTTGATCGAACGGTTCGCGAAGACCGTCATTAAAGACGCGAAGCTCTTGATCGAAGCTCCAACGTACGATGCGAACACGCTGCGCCAATTGTCATTGGCCCGCGCGGCCGCGCTCACCCGCATCGCGGCAGGCCAGGTTGATAAACGCGCGCGGACCGTGGTGGCCATTCGACAGAAGTCCCGAGGCAACATTCGCGGTAAAAATACCGGCGAACATCTTTTTTCGGTGGCGTCCGAAGAGCTTCGCGATTTCATTGTGGTCAAAGGTGAAGCCAGTCGAAATCTTCGGGATTTCATTCAACTTTTTGGCCTTCAGGCTTGCAATCTTGAAAATGTTCGGCAGGTCTTCCGCGAAGTAAAAACACACTTCATGTCCGTGGACATTGGTTGGCTGCCGGAAGGGCAAATTCTCCATATTCTCGACGAAGCTGCCGGAAAAGGCGAAGAGTTCAGCATTGCCATCGATACGGCCCGGTCGTTACTGATTGTTAAAGACAGTAATAAGAAACCGATGGAATTCCCTCTGACCATCGGGAAGGATCGACGAATTGAAAATGTGCTGGTAAGAGGAAAGGCGCTCGCGACGTTCTTGGAAGAGAAATACGACTTGGTCCTCTTCAATCGACCCAGCGCGCGCAAACGCAATCCGTGGAAGTTTGAAACCAACGTGACGCTTTACCGCGGCGCCAAGAACCAACTGAAATGGGCCTACGGTGCCACCTCGGCCATTCACGTGAAAATGAAAGAGCAGCGTGGGCTGATCACGAAATGGAGCACCAGAGTCGGCAACGAACGTGATTCTTTTAGTCATCCGGCCGATATGAATGATCTGACGAAATATTTTGGTCATATGCATTTGCATCCGGATGCGGTGGAAGACGATCATTTGAGAATGTCACCGCAAGACTTGCGTTTCGGAAAATCACTCGACGATATTTTCCATCAGAAGCACATGGAGGGACTGCCGTTGGCCATCATGGGCGGCGGAAAACTGCCGGGCCATTTGTTGGGACAGGGTTTTGTTCCCCGGAAATTGTTGGCCAAAAGAAACCGTGGAACGGCGACGGACGAAGAACCGGTCCCGTCCGCCATGGCCGATATCGATGCCGAGGACGTGGAAGACGACTATTACGTGCAGAACCGGTTCATCATGACCATCGACGGTGAAACCGATGTCGACCGGGACACCGTGGTTGCGGTCCCTCTCCATGACAGGGCCGGTGACGTGATGGTCGCCGAAGTGGACGAAGAAGCGGTGGCTGAACAATTGGCGGAGGACGGTCCGCTCGCGGAGAGAATGATCGCGAATTTAAATAATCCCGATGCCGACGTACGTCAGGCCGTGGAGTCGGTGCTCGAACAAGTTGCCGACAAGGCCAAAGCCAAGAAAGCGGCCAAGAAGAAAGCCTCCGCGCCAAGTTTGTTTCCACCGCGCGCGCAGGACCCGGTGCTTCTCGTCGGGAACCAGAAGAACCAGCAACCCGAACCCGATTTCTTCGCCGGCATCAACAAAGCGCTCCAACCCGGTGACGCCCAAGTGGCGGTGGCGGTGTCGATCGCGAAAATTGGCTCCTACCTCAAACAAGACTGGCTGGAAAACGAATTGAACGGATCCATGGTTTCGATGGGCGTCGCCGCTGTCGGCGCCGCGCGCTTGAGCCCGGACCCGAAAACGACCGACACCGGCGCGAACCTGGCGACCGATGTGGCCGCGTTGGGCGCAAAAACCGTGCTCATCGAAGGGGACTGGATCGGCGGCCACCAGGTCTATACACCGCTGGTCGCGAAGCGGATCCAGCAAGCGCTGGACGCGGGACTGACACCCATCTATGCGTTTGAAACGGGCGCGTTGTATTCGGAAGTCCGGTCGATGATGGAAGGCCTTGAATATGCCGGCGTTAAGACCGAACGGGTGAAATTCGCCATGCGCTTCAGCGACGGTGACGACCCCAGAGGGTTCGCAGAATTCTGGGCGAAAAATTTCCACCGTGACCGCCGTAAACTGCGGTTCAAAAACCACGAGCTTCTTTTCGGCGGTTCCTTGAAGGCCTTCGCGAAAGTCCAGCACGGCCACTTTAGCGGTCTTTTGTTGGAAACTTTTGCGGACACGTCCGTGGTGCTGGAAGCGGTCCAGACCGTTTCCGCGAAGGGGGCCAATCCGTTTATGGCGGTGGTTTTTGGCGCGCAACTTCCGCTCCACCCGCAGGTTTTTGCCGCTTCGATGAAGGAAGCCGCCAAAAAGAGCGGCGTTACGGTCTCCATTTTGACTTCGCCTCTTCACGTCAATAATCTCGGCGCACTCAACACCGAGAAACTTCATTCCGCGGTCGGCCCAAAAATCCTGCTCGCGGTCCAGGACCTGGACGCGCGCGGCGCCTTGAACGCCGCGGTGCTCGAGTCCATCGGCGTACGGCTCGTCATGATTGGCCACTCCGACATGGAGCGCAACCAGACCCAGGCCTATGCAGACAAAGAAGCCAACCGCAAACTCAAATCCGTGTTTGCGGCCGGTCTTATTCCGTTCGTGGCCGTCGGTGAGAATGCCGAAGAGAAGAACAGGGCGATGGAGGTTGTGAAGCGCCGCTTGCTCGCGCGGTTGAATGGCATCACCGGCGCGCAGATGATGGACACGGTCATTCTGTACGAGCCGACCTGGGCCATCAACGGCAAGGGCGGCGAGCCGTTGTCCGCCGAAGAAGCCAACAAACGCGTGGAAGGCATACGCGGGATCCTCAGAGGTATTTATGGAGACGAAGTGGCGCGGTTTGTGCGCATCACCTACGGCGGCAGCGTTAACGGCGGCAACACGCTGCAGTATTTGAACCAGCCGGAACTCAACGGCGTGGCCGTCGGCGGCGCAAGCCTTAAGGCCGAAACCTTCATGAAAGTCGCAAAAGCGCTTGGTGAAATTAAACAGGTCAAACAAACCGATCCCGACATTGCGATCATCAACCAGCTGAAAGGTTCGGCGTGGCAAGCGGCGCTCAAAGATGCGATGACGGCCGCCGCAGCGCAAGCGGATTTGCTCTCCAGCCTCGCGAACGCGATCCAGCGCCAGGAGAAGGACCGCCGTGAGCAAATTATTTATCAGCTTCTTTCCTCTGACTACCGCACCAACCCCGACGAAAAAATCCGCATTCTCACGATCCGCCTTTTGGACGAGATCGGCTACTACCACCAATTCAACCGCAACGTGAACCTGATTCCCACAGGACTTCCGGATGCCACGGTGCGTGCCAGCGAAGATAATGGCGCTCTCGTTGTTGCCCGTGAGATACCGGTGCTTATTCGGGCCACACGCGTGGAAGGGGCCAGCAAGGAGAAAGGACTCATCGGAAGCGGATTGGGGAAACTGATCGATACCATTGGTTTGCGGTTCCTCTATAAGATTTACAAGCGCCTCAATATCCGCGCTATTTTCACGGCGAGCGAAGGCGCTGGGCGCGATGGCGTTAAGGCCATTAAAGCCGGCGAAGTGGTCAGTCCCGAATCGACAGGCCCAACCACCTACAACTCTCTTGATATTGTTGAAGGCACAAACCGCACCGAGAAGGACCAAACACGCGACGCGCAGGGCAACAAGATCGCGCGCGCGCCGACCCACGATGCGGGCGGCACCACGACGATTGTGACCGGTGACGGTGTTGAATCGTTGGGCTATATCCCCGATATATACGCGGACACTATTTTCACGCACGTGCCCGCCGAGAAAACCGCCGACTTCGACGATATCGACCCCATGGTTGACGATTCGTCGGTCGATACCGCGGTGCAACAGTTGGAACGGCTCTACCGCCGCATCGCTTCCGCGAACGGCATCGGCTTGGGCGATTTGGAAGTGATTTGGCTCAAGCGCGACAAGACCGCCGGCGATGACGGATCGCGCGACCACAATCGTGGAGAAGCGCTGCGTCGATTGGCCGATAAATTCGGGCTCACCGTCACACCCATCACCGATGGAACACTCGATAACAGCGTGCGAGCGGGCCTCGGCCGCGTCAAAGGCAAACATTTGATCATGCATTCAACCGCCGGTTCGCCGGAAAGCTGGCAAGCACTGCAGCGCTTGAGTGCGTTTGCGAAATTGGGAGCCGTGGGTGCCGTCCGCTTGGTTTCCAAAGAAGTTAATAAGGCGAGCGCGACATCAAAGAAAAAAGACGCCATCAATATGGCCCGTCGCCACGACTTCACCGAAGATGAAAAAACCGATCTTCGGAGATTGCGCAAAGAAAACCGTGACGCCGAAGAAATCATCACGGGGCAGAAGATTTTCCGCTTTAGCAATGTGAAAGGCAGTATTAAAGGACTCACCGGCATCACCACCGACAACGGCATCTGGGGCCAAGACATGGTTCAGGACATCGGCCAAGACCGTTATTTGGTTTATGTGGCGCGGATCTCGCATGATAACAACGGCAACCCCTATTGGTGGGTCGAGCCGTTTGTGGTCCGCCTGTCGGATTTTGATGAAGAAACACAGCTGGCCATGGGCTGGTCTCCGCAACCGGAGAAGCCGGTCACACCGTCTTCCAAGCCCGTTGCGCCCACGTCATTAAATGCCGGACCGCACGACGTTCACGCGTGGCTCAAGTCTTTGGTGAAAGACGGCAACACCAACAAGTTGTCGTCGCTTTTCGAGCCGTTGGGCATGACCAACGGAAAAGGGAACTTCGAGGTGTTGGCCCAAGACCAAGTGGGGTCTTTCCGCGATCCGATCGCGAAAGCGCTCTTTAAAAAGACGTTTAAGGAATTTACGAAGGACCAGCAGGACCTCGTTTATAAAACGATGGTGGAATTTAAAGCGTTGGTGGCTGAACGATCGATGCTGCCGTCGGGGAAGCGCTCCCGTCCCAGCGCCGTCCTGCATGATCCGGTGTACGGTCTTTATGACTTAAAGGCGGCCACGCGCGTGCTCACCAACAAAGCCAGCCTCGTTGTGCGCCGCGAAGAATCAACGCCGTCGAACGAACCGGCCACCCTCGATAAAAATTGGAACGCGGGCCTCATCCGCAAAGTCCAGGACATGAAGTCCGAATATGGCGTGAACACCGCGATCAAACTTTTACTCTACATGAACGCGGCCGATCCGGTCGATGTGGCCAAGAAACTGCAAGTGGGCCGCCAGGTGTGGGAAGAAGGCAAAAAGTACGACGTGGCCGTGCTGCTCGAAGAGCTCTACACCATCGCGAAGCCAAAAGACGACGCGGACCCGGCAGCGGCCCTGGCTTTCTGGGAAGCGTATTCGCGCACCACCATTGAATCGCCAAAGTGGATGGCCGAAATTTGTGATGTGCTCAAACTCGAATTCCCATGGAACATCAAGTACCTGTCCGACAAAAAAGACGAGAAGTCGCGCCTGTCGGACATCGGAGGTCTGGTCGACTTCTTGATGACGTTGCCGGTCAAGCCGATGATTCTCGAGCACCGCCGCGCTTCCGGAGCGAAACAGAAAGCGTTGCGGAACAACATTCTGTCGTTTGTCGAAAACCAGTTGAAGCAACATGCGGTGTTCGGAAAGAACACGGCCCAGATTGAAAACGCGCGGATCTTGATCTCGCGGTTGCTCGAGCAGACCGAAAATTCGCCGCGGCCCAAAGTGTTGTTGTCGGCCGGTGTGGATTTCCCGTTGTTCGAACAACAGTACCGGCTCGCGACGCTATATGGAAACTACAACGGTTATTTCGTGGGCCGCGCGTTTTTCAAAGAAGCGTTGGAGTTGATCCGGTTGGACGACAAAGGAAAAGCTGACTTTTCAGCGGCCGTTGAGTTTCTCGACACGGAAATGGCCCGTCGCGTCAAAGCGCTGAATTCGATTAACGACAAATTCGCAACGCCGTGGTACGAATCGTTCGGGTACACGCGCGAACAAATCAAGCAGATGATGGTGGACGCGGAACGGAATGAAGCCAAGCGTCCGCACGCGTCTGCGAAAAACATTCCGATTCCAAAACCCGCCGACTTGAGCGGTAAACGTTCGGACAGCTATGACATGGAAGCGCCGGAGAGATACGTGAAAACATACACGCTTGCGTCGGTGCTGTTGGGCTTCATGTTGATCAACACCAATGTCCCCGTGCTCGGTTGGGTTGGTCTTGCGTTGATTGGGGGAAGCTTCATGTTTATTATCACTAAGTTTCTCCGTCGGAGAAATATGACTGCTGCATCGACTCTTCCGACCATCGGACTTGGCGAATGGAGAAATATTTCGCCCACGTCGATACAGCATGAAACCAAACAACTCATTAAAGATCGCAGAGTTGCGCATTACAGCTTGCCGGATTTGATCGAAGGCGCGGATTTCGCCGAACGTCAGATGAACCAAGGCAACGCGACGCCAATGGAAATATTCCGCAACAAGTGCATGCAGATTGCGCAATTACTGGACGCGTCTGCGGATGGACGTGGCCCTAGCGTGGTGCTTACTATCCCTTCGAACATGGGTGTTAAAAAAGCGCGGGGCGCGTTGCTCGATATTCTGATCGGCAGCCGCATAGTTGGCGTGAACCACAGGGAAATTCTCCAATTCGTGTTGCTTGACCGGCGTGACAAAGCCGATCCATTCCTGGCCGCGGAACTGTTTAAGGGCCAATTGGGCGGGCGGCGACTGCACGCTTTTCCATTGACTATCAATGGAAATCAGCACTGGTCCTTTGATTCGGCGGTGGTGCCGGGGCTCCATGTGTTGATCGATGTGATCAACCTGATGACAGGTCAGCAAATGCGCGTGGAAGACCTTTCGACCGTGTTCCGGATGAGCGAAGAAGCAGCCTAAAAAGCGCTTTAAAAAAACGTTACGTATTGTTTACAGTTTCTTCATGAGAAATTAAGGCATTTAATGCGTTAATGAGGGCGTAAATCCCCGCATGGAGTACGCATTGGTTTTTCCAAGAAGTCGCATTAAATTCATCGCGATTGTGATGTCGTTCGTGGCGCTGTTTCAGAACAGTGTTTTTGCTGTTGCTCGCGAAGTCAATCTTCTTCCTGAAATGGGGTATTTTCGCGGCTGCTCGACGCCGCAGAAGTCCTGCGCATCGGTCGTCCACATTCAAGACATTCACATGAATTTGGAGGCCCAAAAAAATATTGCGGCCGCCGTCTCCAAATTCTCCAAAGACCAAGCCGATTTGATCGCGATCGAAGGTGCGTTCGGCCCGCTCGATTTCAAACGATTTTCCACCTATCCCTTCCCCGAATCCGTCCGCAGCGTCGCCGACGCCATGCTCAATGCATTGTTGATTCCAGGACCCGTTTACATGGCGCTTACCGATAAAACGCTTCCTCCGGTCGTCGGCATCGACGACGAAAAGCTGTACCACCGGAATGTCGACGCCTACAAACGGGCCGCGTCGTTCATCCCCGAAAATTCCCGCGCGATCGACCGGCTTACGGCGTCTTTAACGGCCAAGAAACGCCGGGTGTTTAACCACGAGCTTTATTTGTTCGACGCGGTGGTCCGCCGTTACCGCGCCAACGAAATTGCGTTCATCGATTTTGTCGCCGAAGTGCGGGGCCGGTTGTCCGACGAAGATGTGGCGAAATTTCCGCACCTGGCGAAATTGTGCCGCGCCGCGGGTTTTGAGTCGGTGCTGGACCTTAATGCCATCCGCGAAGCGCCCTCGATGGCCCCGTATTTGCGCTACTTCTCGATGATGAATGAAATCGACGGCAAGATTTTTTACGCCGAATTGGCTTCGGCGGAACAATTTGTTTTCGGGAAACTCGCACTCACCGGCGAAGAAAAAACGGTCGTGGCGGCTTCCCGCCGGTTGGGATTGCTGGGCAAGTTGGTTCGCTTTGAGTTGTCGCCCTCCGAGTGGAACGAATACCGGTCTGGGCGGACGCCGGTTGAAAAAACATATCTTCGTAACCTGGCGGACTTTGAGGAATTTTACGCGAGCGCGGAAGCCCGCGACGATGCCATGGCCTCCAACCTGCTCGATGCCATGGCGGAGCGCAACGCCAAAAAGGCCGTGCTCGTGACCGGTGGTTTTCATTCGCCGGGAATCTCCCGCCGTTTGGAAACCGCCCATGTTCGTCACGATACGTTCGTTCCGCGCGTCACGAAAATCCAAGGCCTTCGCGGCAGCGAATATTTGAGTGTGTTCAAACGCAAAAAATCACCGCTTGAATACATATTTCCAACGCTTCGACTTTCGGTCCCGACCGAGGGGTGGAATGAAACATTGATGACCCAAGCGGCGGCGGGCGTGATTGCCGCTGAAAGTAAAACGGGCAGAAAGAGGTTGGCGGCCGGCTGGTTCCGCGGGAGGTATGGGAGCGGGTTCTTATTGATGGTGCTTGGAATTGTGATGGTGTTGCCGGGTTGCAACTTTTTTGACGGAGTGGACCAAGTGAAACCGGGCACCGCCGCCAAATACTCTTACGGCGGCCCGGTTTACTTGGGGATCGCACTGTTGGCAGTGTCACTCCTTTCCTTTTTGAAGTTCCTCAGTTTCTCCGGCAGCTCCGAGCAGAACAATTTGTTCCCCGACCGTTTTGTTTCAGGTTTGTATTGGGAGCCGACGCTAAAGATCAAAGGGGAGAATTTTGATGCGTCGGATGTGCCGGCGCAATTGCGCGAGAAACAACGGCAGGTCGACCGGAATGGACTGTCCCCGAAAGAATACGCGCTAAACCTTCTGAGCGCCGCTGAAGAGCAAAGCATTCCACTTGAGTTATTCACGCCACTGCGTGGCTTCGACGGCCCTGGCTCAGCGCTCGACTTGCTGGATTACCAGCAAATGCTAAAGCCCAGGTCTAAGAAGCTCGCGGCAATGCCCTCCACCATTACCATAGCTACAAGCCACCGGGTGCACATTCGCATTGAACGGATGACGGAGGACGATCGCATTCGTCCGGAGGATGAACGCCCCGTGGAGATTGAGTACAAATCAGTCACAATGCCGGAACGCTCACGGTTTTTTTATAGCGAAGGGGCCGAAGTCGTAACCAAAGAAAACAAAGAAAGAAACAGAGGCAAGAATTTGGGCATGGCCGTCAATGGATACGCAGACATGGCCGGATATATTTTCGTTGACCTTTTCGGGCTCGGCGGCGGCATTCGCATCGTCGATGAAACAGACGTGCCGGGTGGCATGGAGTCATCGAGCATTACCATAAAAACGTTGGTCGAGGCGGCCAGTTTGTTGAGTGGCATCCGGCTGTCGAAGGCCGATATCTGGTGGCTCTCAACTTGCCTGGAAAACGGCGTCTTCGGCGGTGTCACGGGCGGTCAAGGTCCAATATCATCCGATCTGGGCGGCGTTTATCAGAATTTTTGGTTCCTCACGAAGGGAACGGGCAATGGGCATAATTTCAACGGCGCGTCGCCCAGTCGCAGAGTTTTCTCCACAGAATTGGTCCCCGCGAGTGAATGGGAGAAAATTGAAGAGCACATGATCCTGGCACAAGCCGGAGTTGAAAGAGGCCGACGAAAATTGCCCGATATCAAACGTCCGGGACCGCTTATCAATAAAATGTGGCTGGGCCTGCTTAGTAACCAAGATGAGGTGGCATGGCCAATGTTTGAGGAAATGGTCCCGCTGGCATCCGAATACGCCTACGCGTTGAAGGTGGGCGATTACGCGACCGTTGTTCGAACGGTCAACCGCCTCGTCGAGATCCGGGACCTTCTGCTTGGTCGATGGATGAATTTAATGTTGGACGCCAGGGCCGGCAAACGGTTCCAATCAAACACATGGTGGTGGCAGTGGCGCCGTGTTCCCACGTATGCAGAAGAATTCGCCACAAATGCCAAGAACTTGGAAAACACCGATTACCGGGCGATTCACCAATTGTTGGTGTTCAGCCTTACCCGGAAAAAATTGATCCAGACCAGCTTGTACACGCTTTATCCGATCAACGAGTTTTTGGAAGATGCGCGCAAATGGGGCCTCGGCGCGATGCCGGCGGGCGCAGGGGGCCTCGGTTCGATGATCGGAGTGATTTCCAAAACGGGGAAACAGGAATTACATAATTTCACCCATGTGCATGATTTGCCTCCCGTTACCGAAGTGGACGACATGACCCAGCGGCACCATATGTCCTTTACCATTTCGGGTCCGATGGAGATTGTTGGTTTTCAAGATGTCGGCGTGCCATTGCCGGCAGGTCCCGAACGCCGGTATTACGATCAAATAGAAGGCGACATCATTACCGAGGACATGATGGAACGTCGCAAGCAAGACGAAGCTTCTACTCCAAGCGGGGGCCGCTGGCCGTTCCTCGTTTCCTTTTATGACGGCGTGGGAAAACTTTTGGCCGATCGCGGAGATGTGCTTACCGGCCTTTTCATTTCGCGGGTGGCCTTGCCGCTGCTGATTGAATCCGGCCTGTTTGTTATCGGCGGCAGTGCTCTTACCGCCCTGTTGCTCAATGTGAAAATTGGTTTCACTTCGGAATTCATTACGATATTCATTATTTTCAAAATGCTTTGGCTGATACTGGACATGGCAGGAAGCTCGCATCAAAAGAACCTTGACCGGTTCTGGATTGTGGTGTTCACCATTACAATGGCGCCTGTTTCAGGTTTCATATGGGCCGCGTTGCTGCCGCATTTTTCGTTCAACACCGCGCGGATGCCATTGGCGCGGCCTAAACAGGCGCTTTCATTGTTCCAAAGCCACACCGATCCTGTTATGATCATCCCGAAAATGGCACGCCGAATTATCGCAGCACCAAGGAGAGATTTCATTAGAGCGCATCGCAGCACGAGACAAAACGCCTGACATGAGCAAAGACCAATTTTCCGACTTAGCGGCGTTAATTCGGAAGAACTTTGGTGACATCAAGTCTCCGCCCAACGTTTTATTTCAAGAAATCGTCCACGCGCTGAGCAAAGAGAAAGCGCGTTCCTTCTTCCAAGAACTCCGCCAACGCCTGCGTCACGCCGAAAAAGCCCATGATTCTTTGGCCGTCTCTTTCGCCTATCTGCACATGGCCATGGTTTTTCGCGGTCAACGCAATTACGCCTCCGCAATCAACATGCTCGCGAAGTCCCAGGTCGGGTTTGAAGGAGAAAACCATCAACTTGGATTGGCGGCGCTCTACGAAGAACTTGCCTGTGTGAACCGGGAGCTGAGCCGCAACGCGCTGGCGCTTGAATATTCGCAGAAGGCCGTCCAACTGTATCAGGAACTTCAAATGCCGCTCGAATTGGCCTGGGTCTACGACAACATGGCGGTCATTTTCCTCAACATGGCGCGGCGCCAGGAAAGCCTGCTCTACGCAAAAAAAGCGCGTACCATTTTCCTTGAACACGACAATCCCACTTGCCTGGCCTGGAACGCGTGCAACCTGGGGAACCTCTATCAAGAGATGGGTTCGTTCGCCGACGCGCGCAAATATTACGAGGAGGCGCTGGCCACCTTTCAATCGCTACGGGTGAAACAAGGGACTGCCTGGAGCACATTGTGGCTCGGCATGCTGGCGCGGACCCAGACCGATTTTAAACGCGCCGAAAAATATCTGGAGAAGGCGTGGAAAACATTTGAAGAGCTCGGTCTTCGCGACCGCGCCGGATGGGCCGTGCTTAACTTGGCGGGTATCCGTTGGGCGCAGGGAAAATTGGCCGAAGCAACGGGACTCAACAAAAAAGCGCTGCAGATGTTCGGGCCGCTCCGGAATAACGACGGCCTCGCGTGGGGAATTTTCCAAAACGCCCAAATTTTGCGCGACCAGGGCCGGCTGACCAGCGCGTGGCAGCTCGTGCGTCAGTCGATCAATCTCTACAGCCACATCGCCAGTCAGAAAGGCACTGGCTGGGCTGAATGCGAACTCGGAGAAATCTATTTGATGTTGGCCGACCAGTCCCATGCGCGTGAATGTTTCCTCAAAGCCAAAAATCTGGCCGAACGGCTCGAACTCTTGCCGCTGAAGGCCGAGGTGGAAAAAAACCAGGCCAATGTATTTCTTGAGCTCGGACTGCTCCGTTCGTCCGAAGCGGCGCTTAAATCTTCCGAAGAGATGTGCAAGAAGCTCCACGCGATTGAAATCCAGGGGGAGGTGCTGCTGGCAAAAATCCGTTCGGCGTTGGTGTTATCGGATTGGGACACCGCGCATTCCACGATCACGCAGGCATCCAAAACCATCGAGCAATACGGCCTGTTCCGGCTTCAGCCGGCGCTCAATCTTTGCCGGGGTGAATTATTTATTTCGCAGGGGAAAGTGGAAGAGGCCATGCAACTTTTCATCGAGGCCATTGAGCAGGCGGAAGAACAGGAGCAGCGGTTGTTGATCATCGAAGCGACACTAGGGCTGGTCCAGGCCGCGCGCGCGATGAAGACGGCCAAGAAGGCCATGAGCCGGTTAAACGACGCGGAAAAAATGATCCGGACGTCCGGTTCCCGGAAACTCAAAGCCAAATTTTTGGTGATTGAAGCCGTTATCGTTTATGAATCGAACGGCCTTCTGGACACGCGTTTGCTGCGACAGGCGCTCCACATCGTGGATGAAACAGGGTTGATTATGTTGAAGAAACAGTTCCTGGAGCTGTTCGTGAAACTCTGTGAAAAAGGCGATAGGGCGGACGAAAAAATGTTTTTCCGGAACGAGTTGGACTCCTTGCTGGCGCATTCGCAAACGGATGTGAAACAGATTCCCAGCCGGGAGAAACTTCTGGATGTGCTCCCGGTGTCAGTTGTTTCCTAGAAACGACTCAACGCCTTTGCGGATCATCATGATGCCGATGGCCGCGAGGAAAATCGCCACCACCTTCGCCACCACTTTCCCGAACGCTTCGCCGGTCCGCTTCACGATCGCGTCCGAATAAACAAACAGCCCGAGCGTGATGATCAGATTGGCGGCCAGCGCCAACATGATCGTTATCAGCGAATGGAGGTCGTGCAGGATCAGGATGGTCGTGATCACGGCCGGGCCCACAATCATGGGAATTCCCAACGGCACAATTCCAATGAACGCGTCATGGACGTTGCCTTGGGTCAGTTTGGCGGAATTGCCGTAAATTTCGCGCACCGAGAAGATGAGGAGCAACACGCCGCCGGCGATTTTGAAATCGGCGGGCGAAATGCCGAGAAACGCGAAGATATAGTGTCCGGCCACGCCAAAGATGAAACCAACGATGAAGGCCGTGAACACCGATTGGATCGCGAGGCGCTTTTTCTCCGCGTAATCAAAGCCTTCGGTGACGCCCATGAACAACGGAATAAGCCCAATCGGGTCAATGGCGACAAACAAAGGTACGAAGGCGAGCAAAAACGATTCCATGGGATCAATATAGTAAACTCGCCGCCCTTCGACGTATGAGCAACAAAATCCAGCGCGGTAGCTCAGTTGGTAGAGCATGGGACTCATAAGCCCAGGGTCGGCGGTTCGATCCCGCCCCGCGCTACCCGTCTTCGCCGAAGGCGAGGGTAGCCACGGCGTAGCTGAAAGCGAAGCCGGGCTTGTTCACCTTCGGCTACGCCGTGGTTCCCAATTTTATGTTCCAGTTAAAGAACCTCCACCTAAAATCTCCCATCATCCAGTCCCCCATGGTCGGCTGCACCGATTTGGCATATCGATTGGTCGCACGTCGTCGTGGCTTGGAATTTTGTTTCGTGGAAATGATTTCAGCCAATGGCCTTATGCATGAAAGTCGTCACACCCGCGAGCTTATGAAGACCAACCGCGAAGACCGGCCGATCGGCCTCCAACTGATGGGTTGCGACCCGGACATCATGGCCACATCGGCCGCGCGCGGAGAAGCGATGGGTTTTGACCTGGTCGACATGAATTTGGGTTGCCCGGTCCGCAAAGTCACATCGGCGGGCGCTGGCGCGGCGATGCTCAAGGACCCAAAGAACACCGAACAGGTCTTCAAGAAGGTCGTTGGCGCCATCAAAAATATTCCGGTCACGATCAAAATGCGGCTCGGGTACGAGGACGGCTCCGGCGATGAAGCGGTCGAGATAGCGAAGATCGCGGAGGCCAACGGCATTTCCATGATCACGGTCCACGGTCGCACACGCGCGCAAGGCTACACGGGGAAATCCAATTGGGCCGCCATTGGGAAAATCAAAGCGGCCGTCAAGATCCCGGTGCTCGGCAATGGCGATGTGAACACGGCCGATGACGCCAAGAAACTTCAGGAAATGAGCGGTTGCGACGGAGTGATGATCGGACGCGGTGGACTGGGGAACCCGTGGTTGTTCAAACAAATTCACGAACGCCTGTATGAAGGAAAAGAACCCGCCCCGCCCACGCTCGAAGACCGCATCAATGCGGTAATGGAGCACATGGAGCTGGAAGTGCTCTACGAAGGAGAGCAGAAGGCCGTTTTCCATATGCGTCGCATCGGTTCGTGGTACATTGCCGGCGTCACGAATGCAGCGTTCTACCGGGCCGAGTTGGTGCGCTGTCACACCATCCCTCAAATCCGCGATGTGCTGTTAAAAGCGCTCACGCAATCAAAAGAGTTTCAGGTCGTCGCTTCCTCGATGACTGAGGGGCAGTGACGTCATTGCGAGCAAAGCGAAGCAATCTCTTAATTCTAAAAATTGTGATTGCTTCGCACTTCGTGCTCGCACTGACTCTGCACGCGGACCCGCTTGAAAACCTGATCGAGACAGAAAAACAGGACCGCGAAGCGTGGGAAGACCAAGGCGGCGAACTGCCGGAGCTTTATTTGTGGGGAGATAAAACCGGCATCGCGCTTGAGCCTTGCGATGAAATTCCCTTCGATGAGCTGGTTGAAATTTCCCGCGGCAAACCTTCCGCCAAAGAGAGCGAACTCAATCTGGATATTCCACGCGTCCGTGAAGCGCTTGAGAGCGGCTGTCTGTTTCGTCCCGGCGACGTGTTCATGGCGGTGGGGAACGGCGAACAGAAACATGTGATGATCAAAAAACTGGTGGTCCGCCGAACACCCGGCCCCGCGTTATGGGGAATATTTTTGGAACAGTTGGCCGACGACCCCCTATTTTTCGCCACGCACGCGGATTGGATCGAAGGACCCAATCAGGCGGTTCCTCTCACGGAACAACCGGCCATAAAAAAAGACGAGGATTTCGACTCCGCTACCATCGTGTTGGGCGCTCCGAATGCCGAACGCCTGGAAATCCTACGCCGCCGGAACCCCACTCCCGACGATGATCAATTGCCGAACGAAATCCTTTTGCGCCATCTCAACGGTCATGTTGAGACGGTTTGGAGCGAACGGGTGGACGCAAAAAAGGGTTCGGGGCGCATTCGAGCGGGCCTCGCGATGGACTACAACGCCGACGGATTTATCGATTTGATCGTGACGGGCTCTCACGAAAAGCGCCCGTACCGGCTCATTTTGGAGGGGAAAGAAGACGGTTTTTTGATGAAAAACGTCACCTTGTTTTGAAATAGTTGATCTAGTAAGCTTTTGACCTGCTATGGAGATCTTTTTCCGGCTACTGTTTGGGCACTTGCTTGCGGATTTCACGTTCCAAACCAACTTCCTCGCCGACTGGAAACGCCGGGAGTTTCTAGGCCTTATGGTCCACGTCATTATTCACCCGCTCTGCTATATCGCGCTCACCTTCCCTTTCATAAATGATACTTGGCGTGTTTATGGCCCCATCGCGCTCAACGGATGGGGCTGTGTGTTTCTGGCTTCTCTGGTGCACTTTCTTGAGGATTGGTTTCGCGTCACCGTCATTGCGCGTGGATGGAACGACAACACGCTTTTCTATTTTTGGGACCAGGCCGTGCACATCGCCTCGCTCTGGTTGCTTTCTCCCGTCACCCAGCCGATCACCCACGAGTGGCCCATGCTCGGAATCCTGTTCGTGCTTGTCACCCACTGCGCCACCGTCACCATCTGGTTTTTTGAAAAGGACATTTACGGGCGCGACTTTCCCGAAACCGAAGAGAAATACATTTCCATCCTTCAGCGCCTGGTGGTTTGGCTGTCGTTTTTCCTTCCGCATCCGTGGTGGATATTCGTGCTCGGCTTTGTGCTGATCAGCTTTGTCCGCCACGTGTGGACGCGCCGCGTCGACTTCAGCTGGCCAAGTGTGATCATGGGCAACTCCATCGCCATCATCTGCGGTGTTGTCTCGCGTTTCGTCCTTAAGTTCCATTTCTAATCCGGTCCTCATGCGGATCCGTCTATTAATCCTTGTTCTCGCCTGCGCTGCACTTTGTGTGCGCCTTCGCCTTTTCTTTTTTATTCCCGACCCTATTTTCGAGATGGATTCCGGCACCTATTTCCTTCCTGCTCTCGACCGGTTGTTTAACGGACATTTTTCCCTTTCTGATACGAGGACTCCCGGTTATCCGCTGTTTTTATTTGGCTGTTTCTCATTATTTCCTCATTTCTTATCGGTGCTGGTGGCGCAGCATCTTGTGGCGCTCGCCACCGCGGTATTGTTGGGCGTCTGCCACTATTTTGTTTTTGAACGGTCGGTTTGGAAGAGTTCGCTTCTCGCGTTTGTTTGTGCGGTCAGTTCCGGACAGATTTTGTTTGCACATACCGTCATGTCCGAAATTCTTTACACGTTTTTTCTCGTGGCGGCGGTCTTCCTCTTTTTTGTCGCCGAAAAACAGGGCCGGTGGTGGTTGTGGGCGGGCTGCGCCACGTGCGCGTTTCTATCGTTATTTGTGCGCCCCGTCGGACAAGCATTGGCGGCGCCACTGATACTCTTCCTGGCAAAAGATTGGCGTCGAAATAAAATCGGCGCATCTGTTTTCGCGGCGGTGTTTGTGACGCTGATGGTCGCCTGGTGCGGTACAAATTATTTTCGAAAAGGTTTTTTTGGAATGTCGCGTCTTGGCGGCATTGCTGTATTCGGGACCTCGGCCCATTTGCTGGATGTGGACCGGGTAAAGGATGAGCGTGTGCGGTCGCTGTTGAAACCGGTTTACGAAAAGATGCCTTCTTCAGGCCGGCAGGATCCAAATTGGGTCCGTTTTGACAAAGCCGGACCGGTTGGGGCGCTTCGAAACGGAGGATTCACCGACGAGGAATTGGACCGGACGTGTAAAAAATTGACCATGTTGGCAATATCGCACCATCCGCTGGTCTTTTTAAAAGACCAGGCAAGTGAGTTCGTCCGTTTCGTTTGGCAACGGAGTGGCGCTCCCAAATATATCATCTCGAAAGAATTTTCGGTCATCGGTGGGCTCACGCTATACGAAAAAGCCACGGAAAAAGACCCGCGTTATGCGCGTTTGTTGAATTTCCAGGAAGTGAACAGCGCAACGTATTTCAGCCGGTTACAGGAGCACCGGCTTTATCCCTATGAGATCCAGGATCCGTGGTTTTGGTGGCTGGCGCCGGTCAAATTCATCGAATTCATGGTCCTTGTGACTGGGTTCGGACTTGGAATTTTCTGCTTGTTCCGCGCACCGAAAAAAAAGGAAGTCCTTTTCCTGATGCTGGTGTCCGCTTTTCACATTGTGCTGACAAACCTGGGCGGAGACAGCACCGGCCGGCACGCTATCCCGGTCGAACCTCTGTGCCTGTTGTTGTCCGTTTACGGCGCGGGGCAACTTTTTCGCTATTTGATACACTCCGCCCCCACCTAAAATGTCATCCAATTTAGTGGCCATAGCTCAGCTGGAAGAGCACTTCGCTACGAACGAAGGGGTCGTAGGTTCAAATCCTACTGGCCACAATTAATTTAAATGCGACTTCTCATATTCGTCCTTTCCTATAACGCCGAACGGCACATTGAGTCCGTGCTCAATGACATTCCAAGCCAGTACAAAAACAATCCCTTGGCGGAGATCCTTATTATTGATGACGCTTCCAAGGACAGAACGGTGGAAGTCGCCCGGGACTACGTAAAACGTGAAGGCCTGACCAACGCGCGCGTCCTGAAGAACCAAATCAACCAGGGGTACGGTGGAAACCAGAAGGTCGGTTACCGCTACGCGATCCAGAAAGGTTTTGATGTGGTGGTCATGCTCCACGGCGACAACCAGTACACGCCCAAAGCACTGCCGGAATTGATCGCTCCGTTTGAGTCGGACCCGTCTGTTGGTTGTGTGCTGGGTGTTCGATTCGGCCAGAAATATTCACCTCTCCACGGCGGCATGCCGCTTTATAAATACGTAGGAAACCGGGTCCTTACGACCTTGCAGAACAAACTGGCCGGCGTGAACTTGAGCGAATGGCACACCGGCTATCGCGCTTACAGCACCAGGGCCCTGGCCCGGACCGCCTTCGAACTCAACACGAACGACTTCCATTTCGATACCGAAATCATTTTGCAGATGGTCCAAGCGCGCGCCAAATTTATTGAGGTCAATATACCGACCCATTACGGAGACGAAATCTGCCACGTGAACGGCATGAAATACGCCAAAGACGTAGTGAAGGCCAGCCTCAAGTTTCGTCTCCAGAAGCACCAGCTATTTTTTGACATCCGTTACCACCCGAGTGTTGCGTTCGGTGATTTGGACCACACGCACGCGATGCCGTCGGTGTATGGGGAAAAACTCGAGTCGGTCAGCCCGCATTCCATGGTCTGCAACACGCCGGACCTGGTCCCGCCAGGCTCGTCGGTCTTGGACATCGGTTGCGCGACCGGATATGTGGGGAGCCAACTAACAGAAAAATACAACTGCCGCGTAACGGGCGTGGATTTGTTGAGCCCTGCGGACGTCAGCCCGCGGTTGGCGCGTTACGAACAGGTCAATCTGGAGGGTTCGACCGAGCGGCTTCAGCAGATCATACGGGAAGGAAAATTCGACGTGGTGTTGATGCTCGATATCATCGAGCACCTTTCTTCTCCGGAGAAATTTTTGCTCGACATTTCACGTGTTTCTTACTCCAAGCCGCCGCGCTTCATTTGCAGCACCGCTAACGTGGCGTTCATTATTGTGCGGATGATGCTGATGATCGGCCAATTCAATTATGCAGACAAGGGTATTCTGGACGTTACGCACAAACGGCTTTTTTCCTTGCACACGTTCCGCAACCTGATGGAGCAGACCGGTTTCTTGGTACAGAAAGAACATTTCATCCCGTTCCCATTTAAAACCTTCGGCTTTTCAAACCGGACCGCAAAATTACTTGAGAACGTTAATCTGTTCTTAATTAAATTGGCCCCCAAATTGTTCTCCTACCAGATCCTGTTCGAGGCTGTTCCTTTGGCCACGCCCGGCGCCACGCTGGAACAAACGCTGGCCTCCGAGCATGAAATCGCCCGGCGCGCATGAAATTTTTATGGACCGGGCGTTGCGGTTGGCCCGGTCGGCCGCGAAGAAGGGCGAAGTCCCGATAGCGGCGCTCTTGGTCAAGCAGGGGAAAGTGATCGCAAAAGCGCACAACCTGACCCGGACCAACACCGACCCGACCGCGCACGCCGAGATCGTCGTCATTCAGCGGGCGATTAAAGCCCTTAAAAACGAACGATTCCTCGACACGTCCTTATATGTGACGTTGGAGCCTTGCGCGATGTGCGCGGGGGCAATTGTACAGGCCCGGATCCCAACTGTTGTGTTTGGGGCCAACGATCTGCGGGCCGGGGCCTGCGGTTCGGTGTTCCGGGTGCTACCGAATAAGAAACTCAACCACCGTCCGCTTGTTGTAAAAGGGGTTGGCGCGGAAGAATCGGTGGAGTTGCTGAGAAGTTTTTTTAAAAAAAGACGCATGAAGCATGGCGCATGAAGAGGGAAAATTTGGCCTTTCATGCTGCATGCAACATGCATCATGCCAATTTGGCCGGTAGGCCAAATTTTCGGGGGTGACATTGGTTTCGACGGTGGTTGTGTGAGTGTGTGTTGCAGGTCGGGGTTGGTCGACGGCCCCGTTAACAAGTCGGCCAAACTAGTAATTGCCAACGAAGAGTTGGCTCTCGCAGCCTAATACGCTGTGACGTTCCGCCCGAAACGCCCGGTATCGGGGTCGGAACGCCATCACCGGGATCGGTTGTTTAAGCGCGTTTCGTCTTAAATGACTTAAAAACAACGGAGCTGGCCGTGCCGCGGTTCTGTCTCGTGACAACGACGCGGCGAGATAAAAGACGAGGCTAAACCTGTAGTAACACCACAAATGCCCCATCGGACGCGGGTTCGATTCCCGCCACCTCCATAAATTTTGCGCAGCAAAATTTATCCTCGTCATGCGCCATGCTTCATGCGCAAAATTTGGCATGACGCATGAGAGCATGAAGCATGCAAAACATAACAATGATCAAACTGTTCAAAAAGTTATTCCACTCGAAAATCGACGAGGGCGACAAGGCCCCGGACTTTGAACTCCCAAACCAGGAGGGCAAGAAAGTCCGGCTGAGCGATGTCTTGAAGAAGAAGTGCGTGGTCCTTTATTTCTATCCGAAAGACGACACGTACGGCTGCATTGTTGAGTCCTGCCAGTTCCGCGATCAGTACGAAGTGTTCAAGGAGCATAACGCCGAAGTGATCGGCATTAGTTCGGACGGGCAGGAATCCCATAAGCGGTTCGCCGAAAAGTACAAATTGCCCTTCACCCTTCTTAGCGACATCGATAATAAAGTTCGCAAGGCTTATGGCGTGCCGCCCACGATGGGCATGATTCCCGGCCGCGTCACGTACATCATCGACCACCTGGGAAAGGTGCGGTTTGTGTTCAACTCTCAATTCAGTCCCAAGTCGCACGTGGACCAGGCGCTGGTCATCTTGCGTCAATGTGAGACATGCTAGACCTCGCGATTAGTTGGGTTGAATTTGCCCGCGCGAGTGTTTTGATATCCCTGGCCTTCTATCTCATCTATTCGGTCGGAGTGATGGCCCTCCCTATTACTCTTTTCCCGATCATTGGCGGTGTGCTCTTCCCGTTTTATATCGCCCTGCCTCTAAACCTTTTTGCGGCCACTCTGGGCGCCTGGATGTCGTTTATGGTGACCCGTGTCCTGGGCCAGAAGAAGGTGGAGCCCTACCTGCGCCACCGCTTCAAGGGATGGGACCGGTTCGAGCGGATGGAAGGATTTAAGGCCGTGCTGTTGTTGCGCCTGCTTGGCATCCCGCCTTTTATTGTCTCCAACTACGCGCTGGGGCTCTCAGGAGTCCGGAACACAGACTTCGTGATGGGGACCATCATCGGCATCCTGCCGTGGATGGGGATTGTGACCTACTTATCGCATTCGTTGTGGGAGGCGGTGCTGGTGGGGGGTGAAAAAGGTTTGGCCAAGGCCTTGGTACAGGTGTTGGGGCCTCTAACGGTGGCGTCTTTCTCTATTCTGGCTGTGGTTGTGGTGAACTATTTGCTTCGCAAACGGCGTCACTCAAACTTATAGCCGAATCCCTCGATCGTCACCACGTGCCGCGCGCCTTCCGGGCCCAGTTTCTGGCGGAGGCGTTTGATGGTTGCGTCCACGGTCCGGTCTGTGACCGGGTAGTCCGTGCCCCACACCGTCTCGACCAGATAGCTCCGGCTCAAGACCTGCGGGCTCTTCTTCATTAATACGTACAACAGATCGAATTCCTTCCGGGTCAGGCGCCCTTTGGCGATGCCGTCCACTTCCACCATGATCTGATCGACCAGGATGCGGACGTTGGCCCTTTCAAGGATCTTTTCGGCCGGGTTCTCGTGTAGAGTACGACGTAGGATCGCGCGGATGCGGGCCACGAGTTCTTTCGGCTCGAAAGGTTTAGGAAGGTAGTCGTCGGCGCCCAATTCGAGGCCTTTTACTTTGTCCTGAACGTTGGCTTGGGCCGTCAACATTAATATAGGTATATGGCGGATGGCGGGGTCCTGGCGCATAACGCGGCAAACTTCCATGCCGGGGATGTCGGGGAGGCCGAGGTCGAGAATAATCAAATCGGGTTTTTCGTCGTGGGCCATGGTGATTCCGGTGCCGCCGCGGGGGGTGGAGACCACTGAGAAGCCCTCTTTCGGAAGAATGGTGTCAAACAGCATCAAAATGGATTCGTCGTCATCAATGGCGAGTACTTTTGATTTAAGGGCGTCCATGAGGCACCTCCCGAGCGGTTATCGCCCTCCGTAGCTTTTGCGAAGGAGGGTTGGGAGATATATGCCCCTCCGACGGGGATAAATCAATAAGATAATTTTGTCACCGATTTGCCTTCACTTTGCCACCTGTTTGTCATCCCCCTTCGCACTACAACCTAATTATTTAATGAGGATGTAGTGCTACGGGGGACAGGTCCCCCAACCATCCTTTGAATGCAGGAAGGGACTCGTCCCCCGTAGCTCGCCGTAGGCGAGCGTAGGGGGATTGACATCAGCAATTTGCTTATGATATTCAGCCTCACCCGCAACGAAGCGGACTAGTATTACGAACGGCAATGAAGCCTTCTTCCCGGTAGCACAGGGAGGAGGGCTTTTTTATTTTTGGGCGATGCCGCTTGAGAATGGCAGCCGGAATATAAAAACCTAAAAGGGGGATGTTTGTGAAACATCTATCTAAAAGAATGGCCCTTCTCTTCGTGTTGTCCGCCCTGTGTCTCAGCACAGCGGGCGTGATTCGCGCAGAAGAAGCGGCAGCAGCACCTGACCTGGCAGCGCAAGTTGCCGAGCTTCAAACAAAGTTAACAGACAGCAAAGTGGCGATGGACACCATCTGGGTCGTAGTTACGGGCATGTTGGTGTTCTTCATGAACTTGGGTTTCGCGCTTGTCGAATCGGGTTTTGCCCGCGCTAAGAACTGCGTTAACATCCTCTCCAAGAACTTCATCGTGTTCGCGGCATCAACGATTTCCTTCTGGGTCATCGGTTGGGGCCTCATGTTCGGTGATGGTGGGTTTGTTGGTACGCAGGGTCTTTGGTTCCTCGGCGGAGCCGATAACAGCCCGGCCGCCGGTGACGCTTATTCCGGCGTTTATGGTTCCATTTCTTGGGCCACGGTTCCTCTATTGGCCAAGTTCTTCTTCCAGTTGGTGTTCGCCGGAACTGCCGCCACGATTGTTTCTGGAGCTGTTGCGGAACGCATCAAGTACGGATCCTTCATCGTCTTCTCGTTCATTTTGGTCGCCTTCATTTACCCGGTAACGGGTCATTGGATATGGGGCGGCGGATGGTTGGCGAAAATGGGTTTCTGGGACTTTGCCGGATCGACCGTCGTCCACTCGGTGGGCGGATGGGCCGCTCTCGCCGGCGTGATTGTCCTTGGACCTCGTTTTGGCAAATACGGCCCCAATGGCAAGATCAACGCCATCCCGGGTCACAACTTGACCTCTGGCGTGATTGGTGCCTTGGTTCTTTGGCTTGGTTGGTTCGGATTTAACCCTGGCTCGACCATGGCCGCCGCTGCAGGCGACATCGCCCGCATCTGCGTCACCACCAATACGGCCGGCGCCGCAGCGCTTCTTACCTCAACGATTACCTGCTGGTTGTTGCTTGGCAAACCCGACCTCGGTATGTCCATTAACGGACTCTTGGCCGGCCTTGTTGCCATCACCGCGCCATGCGCGTGGGTTAGCGTTGGCTCTTCCTTCATTATCGGCGCGATCGCCGGCGTGTGGGTTGTGTTCGCGGTGCAATTGTTTGACAAACTGAAACTGGACGATCCCGTAGGCGCTCTTGCCGTGCATTTGGGCAACGGTATCTTTGGAACGATCTGCGTTGGCTTGTTTGCTCAAGACCAATTCATTCCTAATACCACCGGAAACGGTCTCTTGTTTGGCGGAGGCAGCAAGCTTTTGATCGCCCAGCTCACGGGTGTCGGTGCTGTTGCTGTTTTCGTGTTCGTGTCTTCCTTCATCGTCTTCTACTTGATTAAAATGACGATGGGCCTGCGCGTTACCTTGCAAGAAGAAATCGAAGGTCTCGATATCGGCGAACATGGCCAAGTTGCATATCCGGAGTTTGTTTCCCGGAAAGCGACCCACCAAGCGGTGGCGATGCTGAAAGAAGGAGCCTAATATGAAAAAAATTGAAGCCGTTATTCGGCCGGACGCGTTGGACAGCGTATTGGCCGCCTTGGAACAGAAAGGTTACCCGGGCATCATGGTGACGGAAATCGAAGGCCATGGAAAACAGAAAGGCGTGAGCCAGCAGTGGCGCGGCCAGGAGTACAAAGTGGACTTGCTACCGAAGGTCAAGTTGGAAGTGGTGGTTACCGATAAAGAAGCCGAAGAACTCGTGGCTACCATCAGCAAAGTGACCAAGACCGGCCAAATTGGTGATGGAAAGATCTTCATCACCAGCATTGGCGAAGCGGTCCGCATTCGCACCGGAGAACGGGGCGACAGCGCGCTTAACTAAGTATCAATAGTATTCAGTAGCAACCGGCCCTCCTCCCCAACTTATTGGGAAAGGAGGGTCGGTTTTTTTAATAAAACACCCCATTATGAATACACCCGAAAAGAAATTGTCGTTGACAAAGAAACTCGCGATGTGGCTGGGCAGCTATGCCGTTGTCGGCACCTGTTTGGTCCTGTACTTCGGCGCTCCGTTACGGCCGGTCATCGTGGCCGGTTTGCTGACATTCATCACGGTGCTGGCCCAACATTTCTTCCTAAAAGACCGCTAGACAAAAGCTATAACCCACCCCCATGGTTCAACGCATTAAAGAGTTGTTCTTCGGGAAGCCCAAAAACCCGCTCGACCCCCAAGTCTTTCACAACCTCTCCCTGATTGCTTTCTTTGCATGGGTGGGCTTGGGCGCGGACGGGCTCAGTTCCTCTTGCTACGGTCCTGAAGAGGCCTTCCGCTCACTCGGCGAATATACCCATCTCGCCATACTGCTGGCGATCGCGGTTGCTGCCACGGTATTTATTCTTTCCGCCAGCTATTCCCAAATTATTGAGTTGTTCCCTTCGGGTGGTGGCGGTTATCTGGTCTCAACCAAGCTGATCGGCCCGATCCCGGGCCTTGTATCCGGTTGTGCCCTATTGGTCGATTACATCTTGACCGTCGCCATTTCTATAGGCGCCAGCGCCGACGCCATTTTCAGTTTCTTGCCCGCCCATTTTCTCCCTTACAAGTTTTATGCGGCGATTTTCTTCTTGCTCGTCCTCCTCGCGCTTAATTTGCGCGGCATCAAGGAATCCGTGATTATTTTGACCCCGATTTTTCTCGTCTTTGTTTTCACGCATACGTTCATTATTGTTTATGGCATCGCATCGCACGGTTCCGAGCTTCACGGCATGGTGGCCGATACCGTAACGGAAACGCGGCAAGGGCTGTCCGCTCTCGGCTTCTTCGGTATGGCTTTTATTTTCATGCGCGCTTTTGCCTTGGGCGGCGGTACTTTCACAGGTATTGAAGCCGTCAGCAATGGTCTGCAAATTTTACGGGAACCCCGCGTGGCCACAGGCAAAAGAACGATGATGTACATGGCATGCTCGCTGGCGTTCACCGCGGGGGGCATCCTCATTAACTACTTGTTAAACGGAATTCATGAAGTGCCTGGCCAGACTTTGAACGCAACACTGGTACACCGTTTGACGGATCCCTGGTCCATCGGTCCTGTTTTCTTTCTGATTACCATGCTGTCGGAAGGCGCGTTGCTTTTGGTGGCAGCGCAGGCTGGTTTCCTGGATGGCCCCCGGGTTATGTCCAATATGGCCATCGACAATTGGCTCCCGCATCGGTTTAAAAATCTAAGCGATCGCTTGGTCATTAAAGATGGAATCCTCATGATTGGATTGGCGGCGCTGGCCATGCTCATCTACACCAAAGCATCGGTCCGTATCCTCGTTGTTATGTACAGCATTAACGTGTTCCTCACCTTTTCGCTGTCTCAATTCGGAATGGTCAGGCATTGGTGGCAAGAAAAAGGAGAGGGGTGGATCAAAAAGATTTCCGTCAGCGGGACGGGGTTGATGGTGACGGCCGGTATCCTTGTGACCACCGCTGTCATCAAATTTGGCGAGGGTGGGTGGGTGACACTGGTCATAACAGGAAGCCTGGTCTTATTTTGTTTTTGGGTCCACCATCACTATGGGCAGACATCGCGTGCGCTGCGGCATTTGGACGAGATTTTGGCGGATCTGCCATTGCCTGAAAAACCAGCCCAACTAAAAAAGCACGCGGGCGAACCCACGGCGATTCTTATGGTCAGTGGCTACAGCGGCATGGGCATCCATTCGTTTTTGGCCATTCATAAATTGTTCCCGGGTTATTTCAAGAATTTCGTTTTCCTTTCGGTTGGCGTGATCGACACCGACCGGTTCAAAGGCATTGCCGAAATGGACAACATGAAATCGTCTATCCGCAAAGATTTGGACAAATATGTGGACCTGGCAAATCGTATGGGGTTTTACGCAGAGTCCGACATGACCTTCGAAACGGATGTGACGGAAGGTCTGGAGGCACTGTGTGCCCAGGTTGCCCCCAAATGGCAGAGGAAAATGTTCTTTACGGGACAACTGGTGTTCGAGAAAGAGACGCTCTGGAACCGGATGCTTCACAACCAAACAGCTTTTTCACTTCAGCGCAAACTTATTTTCCAAGGAATGGAAGTGGTCATTCTTCCTATTCGCGTTCGATAAAGGGGGCTGAATGAAAAATAAGCCATTGCGCCCGCTTCGATTTCAAAAGTCCTATTTGCCCCACGCCGAAGGTTCCTGTCTTGTTTCGATGGGGAAAACTCAGGTGTTGTGCGTGGCCTCCATTGAGGCCGCTGTCCCGAAACACGCCGAAGAGAAAGGCACCGGTTGGATCACCGCCGAATACGCGATGTTGCCGCGCGCGGGTGAGACCCGTAGTCATCGCAGCAAAGTGAACTCCGGCGGTCGCGTTCAGGAAATTTCCCGGTTGGTGGGGCGGTCTCTCCGCGCCGCGGTTGATCTGCGCCAGCTCGGCAACCACACCATCACGATCGACTGTGACGTGATCCGCGCCGACGGCGGCACGCGCACCGCGTCGGTCAACGGCGGGTTTGTCGCGCTGGTCCAAGCGCTGCAACATCTTCAAAAGAAAAATGCGTTGTTGGGCTGGCCGCTCAAAGATTTTGTAGGCGCCGTTTCCGTCGGCGTGTGCAAAGGCAAGCCGACACTCGACCTCTGTTATGAAGAGGACAAAGATGCGGACGCCGATGTGAACGTGGTCATGACCGGTTCCGGAAAACTCATTGAAGTGCAAGGCACGGCGGAGGGGAACCCCTTCTCCCGTCAAGAACTCAACAAACTCCTCGACTTGGCCGGGCAAGGGATTCGCTCCATTATTTCGGCCCAGAAAAAAACGCTCGGACGTTTATGAAGCAGCTCGTGCTCGCGACCAATAACAAGCACAAGGTCGTCGAGATCAAAGCCATCCTCAAAAAGGCCCGGCTCAAAATGAAAGTGCTGACGCTCGACTCCTTTCCGAAACGCCGTCCCGTCGTGGAAAATAAGAAAACGATTTTGGGCAACGCCGCCAAGAAAGCGCGTGAGGTCGCGAAGAACACTGGTCACTTGGCGCTCGCGGACGACACCGGCCTGTTCGTGAAAGCGCTGCAAGGCCGCCCCGGCGTTTATTCCGCCCGCTTCGCGGGACCCGGTTGCACGTTTCAAGACAACAACGCCAAGATCCTGCGTTTGATGAAAAATGTGAAAGGCGCCAAACGCCGCGCTTCGTTCCGGTGCGTGGCGGCGCTAGCCACGCCGAACGGGAAAGTGGTGAGCGTCGAAGGCCGCATTGAAGGATTTATCTCTACGGAGCCGCGCGGCGCCGCTGGTTTTGGTTACGACCCAATTTTCTTCGTTCCGTCCTACTGCAAAACTTTTGCAGAACTTGGCGCCCGCATCAAAAACAAAATCAGCCACCGCGCCCGCGCCTTCTCGAAAGTCCCTTCCCTTCTCAAAAAACTAGGGGCATAATCTCAGCCTATTTTCGTGCCCGTAGCTCAGTTGGAAGAGCAACAGCCTTCTAAGCTGTGGGTCGCAGGTTCGATTCCTGCCGGGCACACCCTCTAATTTCCCCTTGAAAGGCCATCTTGTTGCCTGTAAGAACAACCCATGGCCGAACCGAACCTTAATTTCAAGCAGAACGTCAGCCCCAATGTTGTCCAGCGCACCGTGTTGGTGGGCCGGGTCAAAATGGCGCAAGCCATCAAGATGCCCGAGTCCGAATGGGCCAAACTTCTCTCCGAAGTCGAACACGATCCCCTGTTCCAAGAGCTTGTCGACGCGCGCGCCGAAGGCAAGCGCATCATTAAATTTAAACGTTTTGCCCGCACGGGTCTTTCGGGGCAGTTTTACGATTCGCAAGACATGGATGTGGCGGACGGCAGCGGGGTTTCTCCGGAAACGTTGCTGGAAAAAAAGAAACATCTTTTAAAGCTCATCGAAAAAATCGGCCAGGAGAATTTTGAGAAGTATTTCCTCTACCGGGAGGAAAGCGAGTCCGCCGAAAACATTGCCTCAATCTGTAACGTTACCGCGGAAGAAGCCAAACAGGTGCAGGATTTCGTGGTGGACATGTCAGTCCAATCCGAGTTTTATCATCCTTCCAAGTTACAGGCCTCCGACATGGTCAAGCCCACCGTGGTCGGCCGCATCATCCAAAACACCGACGGGACTTTTTCAATTGCCTATTACTCACCGCACCTGGCCCGCGGTCTTTACGACATTGACCGGGACGCGCTGCGCCGCTGGCAAAAAAACAAGAAATTGGACCGGCCTTCCGCCGCCCGGCTCCGCAAATACGTGGGCCTGCTCGAATTGTCGAATTTAAAGCAAGGGGCCTTCTGGCGCGTCATCGACCATTTGCTGAAGGCCCAGAAGGAATATTTCGAGACCCAAGACATCACCAAGATGGCGCCGGTGTCGTTGCGCAAAGTGGCGGCCAAACTGGAATTCGCGCCAAGCACGCTGAGCCGCGTGCTCTCCCACAAAAGCGTGCTGCTGCCGTGGGACCGTGAAGTATTGTTACTCGACCTCATGCCCGGCCAGCGCCGCGTGGTGCTCGAGATCTTGGACAAATTGCGCCACGAAGGCGCCGCCGACAAGACCGACATGGCCATCTCAAAATTGATCGAAGAAAAGTATCAGGTCAAGATTTCCCGCCGCACCGTGACCGCCTGCCGCCACGTTTTGGACGCTCCGCCCCAAGCCAACGCCGCCTAGTCCCAAGCCGCGCTTTCGACGCGTGCTATAATCCCCGCCGCTATGCAAACCCGTTTCTGCGCCCTGCTGTTCGGCGCTTTTTTATTTTCAGGCGTCCTTTTGGCCGAAGTGGCCACCCTGCAGTCCCAACCCGCGTCGATGGAAATCGAGGCGCTTTGGCAACAGGGCAAGAAGGGCCAGGCGGAAAGACGCCTCGACAAATGGATGAAGGAAGACAAAAAATCTCCCTGGCCATGGGTCCAGTCGGCAGTCCTTCAGCACCGCAACAAGAAATACAAGAAATCACTTTCAACACTGGAAGATGCGCTGGAAAAATCTCCGAATTGCGCGGAGGCCTATTACTGGCGCGGTAAGAATTACGAGGCGCTCAACAAGCCGATGGACGCGGCGAACGAGTACCGGGCCGCCTTGATGGCCGAAGAAAAATTTAACGACGCTCAAGAAGCGCTCAACCGTGTGTTGACGCAGCTTGGATCGTCATCCTAAGCGCGCAGGTGGTGGAACGGCAGACACGCCAGCCTCAGGAGCTGGTGGGCGAAAGCCCTTGCAGGTTCAAATCCTGTCCTGCGCAGGAATTTTTCGCAAGAAAAATTCCGTTCACCATGCATCATGCTTCATGCGAAAAATTCAGCATGATGCATGTGGCATGAAGCATGAGCAACAAAGAAGATAAGCCAGAAGCGCGAAAAGTTGTCGCCTCCAACCGTCGGGCGTCGGCGAAGTACGAGATCATCGAGATATTGGAAGCCGGGATCGCGCTGACGGGGCCGGAAGTGAAGTCGCTGCGCGCCGGCGGCTGCAGTTTGCAAGACGGGTTCGCGCGCGTGGTGGGAGAACAGATCTACCTTTGGAACGTGCATATCGCGCCCTACAACATGGGGTCGCTGCATGTTAATCAAGAGCCGCTCCGCACACGTAAGCTGCTTTTGCACCACAAAGAGATCCTCAAATGGATGGGGCGTACCATGGTCAAAGGCTTGACCATCGTGCCGCTCGAGATTTACTTCAACAAACGGAACAAAGCCAAGATCTTAATCGCGCTGGCCAAAGGAAAACGCGGCCCCGACCGCCGCGAAGAAATCAAACGCCGCACGGTGGACAGAGAATTACGTAAGGAGTTTGCCGGAAAGCAGAGAATCAAATAGGAGAGGTGCCTGAGT
>CAYOPN010000027.1:0-34336 GCA_964405835.1 uncultured Elusimicrobia bacterium
ACAGCTACGGCTTTATTTCAGTTGGACTTTCTCCACGGTCTGGCCGCTGGTTAGGCGGCCAACTACTCAAAAACATTTGAAAACTTCGGATCCATTCTGAGGATCGGATAATAAATTGCATGCAGCGCCCTATTAACTCCACGAAGATCTGCGGAAACTTTTCCTTTGATATCAGCAGGCAATGGTCTCCTACTTCGAGCCTGCTCACTAAGAATGACACTATAAGGTGCTGCTTGTAAGAAGTTCATGCATTGTGTGCGGAAAAAAGCATAACCCGAAACATAAAGGGCTAAAGAAATGAGCAGTGCGTAGAAATATTTTGATTGAAACACCCGCCCTCCTAGCCGCCTAACAGATCTTATGCGTCAATTTTGACATGCGAGTAGGATGATACGATCTTGAATGATATTCAACGGGGTTTTTTAAAAGTCACTGACAATCAAATAGAAGCGGAATTGGTCAAAATGATATTAGGCGAAAATGCAGCATATCCGAGGGGTTTTGAAAAATGATATGCGGCTGTCATTGACCGGATCGGAGAACAGGATTGAGCGTAAGCGAGACCGAGTCGAACTAGCGGGTTTTGTGGCGGCGCTCGGACTTTGGCAGGGAGCCTTTGACGGTGGTCCAGGAATTGTCGCCGCCGATAATGCCGTGCCAGACGTCAATCGCGACACCGCATTCAAAATATTTTCCGAAAGCCCGTTCGCGGACCCAAGCCACACGGCCGAAACAACGCATCTGGTCGGATGTGTTCGGGAAAGCCACTTCGATTTCCATCCCGGCCTGAAGGCCCGCATCAAACTCCAGCCGCATTCCGTGCCGGCCCACGTCAAAGGCGGTCGCCGGACCAACTTTTCCGGTCTCCGGAACGCGCAACACGACGCTTTCTTTGGATTCAAAACGCTGTTCCAGACGGCGGTCGCCGATTGGATTGATGATGTAGAACCGCGTTAGCTTGCGTTGGGTCGCTGGTCGCATGAACAAAGCATGCCGCCCCCCTCTTCGGATTTCAACCTTAAAATTAGCGTCGAATTTTCGCGATTTATCGCTATACTTCGTTTTATGCAACGTCAGCCAAAGTCCACTTCCATCTGGTTTTTCGCGGCATTTGTTCTTTTTTCCGTCGGTGGAATTTCAGAAGAGGCCTTTGCCTACCCCGAATACGCCGCTTACGCCGGCTCCAACTGCATGGCGTGCCATGTGGGACCGCTCGGAGGATTTGGCCGCAAACCGGTGTCCATGAACGACCCGGGGTACATCAGCGACAAGGTGTCGATGAGCGGCGATTTTCAATTCATGATTTTGCAAGACGAGCGCGATCCGGGCGCCAACCGCCTGGTCCTTTTTCCGATGCAGGCGGCGCTCCATATGGCCTTCACGCTAAAACCCACCATCACACTCGCCGGCAGCCTCGACTTCGGCACCGTGCGTGAAATCTACGCGATGCTCCACAACGAAGCGCAAACCATGTACGCCCGCGCGGGTTTCTTCACATTGCCCTTTGGCCTCATGTTTCCCGACCACACGGCCTTTATTAAGGAAGGACGCGTGAAATCAGGTCCCCGCAATTTTACCGAAGAAGGCACGGGCGCCGGCCTTTTCAGCGTCCGCTACAAAGACTCGGGCGTCGAAGCCGGGCTCTCCGGAAAACCTTTCTTTTTAAATCTGTCCGTGACGTCGGGCGTCGTGGGACAGGAGTCCCGCTCGCTTCCGTCGAGCCAATCCGGCAGCAAACGCGCGCTCACACGCCGGGCTGGTTTCATCACCAAGAATTTTTCGCTGGGCGCATCGATGTACAACAACGACAACGAATTGCTGGACCGCCGGATCATGCGTTATGGCGTCTTCGGGTGGGCGCGGGCCGGAAAATTCGTGCTGATCGCCGAACACGACGAGGGTGAGGACGAGAAATACACGGTGGCAGGGTCCACCCAGATCAATGCGACCTACGCGGAGCTGGTTTACGCAACGCCGTGGTTGTCCAAAAAAGGAAGCACCAGCTACGCGAAGCTCCGTTATGAGAGGTTGGACCCGAACCGTTCTTTGGATGATGATTTACTGCAGAGGTGGATTTTGAGCTACCGGCTCATGCCGATGGATTACATGTCGATCGAAACGTTCTACCGGAAAAATTTGGAACAACCCACCGAAGCCAACAACGACGACATCTACATCCTGACGCACCTGTTCTTCTAGTTTCTCAACGCCCCGTCCGTAATCCAGGTCTCTATCCGTTCGATGTCCGACGACGTTAGCATCGCCGCGTATTGCGGCATCCGCGCGCCGTTCCCCCCAACCCCCGAATGCGTCCCGTACAGTTTGTTCATGAGATAACTGGTTTCAGGATCACCCGGATTCACCAATTTCATAGCGGTCGCCTGGACGCTATTGCGGTTGACCAGTTGCGCGTAGGTGGCGTCATAACTGCTCATGTCGAGATTGCCGGCCGGATTGGCGCGGTTGTCATGGCAGCCGGACGTGCCGCAGCTAAGACGGAAAACGTCGGATTGGATGGTGGAGAGCGTGGCAGGTCCGGTGCCGCCCCCGGTGGCCACAACGGCTTCCCTTTTTTCTTTGGTGCAAGCGGCCAGGCTCAATAAGCAGAGCGCGGCGATCAGGGCACTTTGACGCATTTTCCTTTGAAGACTTTCTTGGTGCCGTCGCCGAAATTAACGGTCAACTTGTAGAGATAGGTGCCCACGCCCATTTCCCTTCCGTGACGGTCTTTGCCGTCCCATTCCACTTTGTTCCAGCCGATGGTGATGCCACTATCCGCCGGGCCGGACAATTCACGGATTTCTTGTCCGTCAATGCTGTAAATGGAGAGCTCAATTTTGGTCGCGACCGATCCCGTTAATCCGTACACGATGTACGTTTTATCGCGGAACGGATTGGGGTAGTTGGTGACGCGCACCAAGTCGGTCGGGCCAACGCCCGCGGCCAACCGCACATTCGAGCTCTTGATCCATTCGATGAGTGCAACATATTGCGGGTCATCGCGGCCGGTAAAAATGGCGCCGCCCACGTGGGTGAGCCCGCCCATAGACAGAGGCAGTGGTTTGCGAACAGCCAGGCTGGCCTCCGGATTAATATAGTTGCTCCGCCAGGCGAATTGGTTTGCGCGGTGCTCGTCCAACTCGGCTTGGCTTTCGGCGTCCGGCATGTCCAAATTCATCGCGTTTACTCCGGCGCCGCCCGTCGAATGGCAAGCGTAGCAGCTGGCTTCGACCATCGGCCAAACATTGGTCGTGAAGCGCGAGACGTCCAAACTACGGAGGTGTGTTCGATCATGGGTATCGGTCTGGCGGTACGTGGCGCCCGTGTCGATCCATTTTCGAAGCATAATAATCTCGTCCGCCGTGGACATGGCCGGGTGGTTGACTGAATCCGCAGGGGTCGGGAAATCGTTTCCGTTCGCGTCTTTCCCCGTCAACCAATGCAGCAATGGGCTTTGAAGAGAATTTTGGGTCTGAACATATGTGCCGGACATCGAATCCATATCCATGCCGGCCAACGATTGATACGCCTCGCTCACATCGGCGGGGGTTTCGCGGCCGGTCAAAGAAAGCTGCCGGTTGCGGCCGGCGGCGCCGCCTGCTTTCGCGCTGTCATGGCAAACCACGCATTTCGCGTTGAAGTAAGGCTGAATGTCCGTTTTGAAATAGAACTGTTTGACTTTCTTGGTGTCCACCTGTTGAGCGGGGGCTTGCCGGGCCGCGAGCGTTTGTATCTTCGCCGGCTGGCTGTGATTGGCATGGCAACCCACGCAGCGCATGGTTTCGCCGCGCGCCACTTGGACCCATGGTTTGTGTTTCACAATGGCCGTGTTATTGCGAATGAGCTGGAATTGGATCGGCGTGTCGGCCGGCACTTCGGCGAAGAAGGAGCCGTCTTCATGGATGGGGGCTTCGCCGACAATTTGCGTGGCGATGCCGCGGCGACGGCCCGTGTTGACGCGTCCTTGGGAAAACTGAAGCGCGCGCACAAAACGCACCGTCAACCCCTCCACACTGGTGATCTGGGGCTGGCCGTCGTTCTGACGTTCGCGAACGTCGCCGCTCGTGAAGAACCCGGTGTTCTGGGTGAGGTCGATGGGTTTGCCGATAAACGGCGGGGTCGGCTGAACAATGACCGGGACCGCTTCGTCAACGGTGAAACCGGGAACGGCCAAGAGCGGTTGTAGATTAACACCAGTGTTTCCGGACACGTCGAAGGTGTAAAGTTCAAAATGGCCGTAAACGACCGTCGTGGAAACCGTGCCATTGAATGTATTGGACGTGACCACAACGCCGGTCTGGGTGGCGCGGCTGACAATGAATTTGTCGTTTAACAACGAACGGGGATACCGGAATGTATAACCGAGCGGCGCCGCGCCTCCCATCCGTCTGCGTTCATTGTCGCCTTGGATCAAAATATTCGTGGTGGGCGCGCTGCCGGCGTCGCCTTCCAATTTCGGACGGAAGAACCCGACCACCGAGCCGCCGGCATCGTCACGGTTGCTGCCACGGGCCATCATAAAACCGGGGGTCGTGCCGCTGTAATAAACTTCGGAAGCCTCGTGCAGCGAATTGCCTGCCGGTGAGGTGCCATGTTCACCATAAGCACCGAACAAGTTCACGCCGCCTTGCGCTACGTTCGGAACGCAAATGCCGAACAGCGGCATAAAGTTGTGGCCCTGGTGCTCATTATGCTCCCAACGCGTGAAGATCGTGACGCCACTTGAGTGCAACCATGGACTTAAATCATGACTGGGATTGAAATCGATTTGGCGAAGGTTGTTGCCGTTCGCATCGGCAATGAACAGAGACAAGGTTTGATCTTGGTCGTATTCATCCAAAAAGCCGGAACGGTTCGACACAAACCCAACGCCGCCTTCACCCGAACGCGCGGGCGTGCCGTCGTTCTGGTAAGGCAAATAGAAAGGTTGGACTTTGTCGCCAGCGCCGTTGGTGATCTGCCGAAGCCCGGTGCCATCGATGCCGACTTCCCAGATCTGCCACGGTTGCCCGGATTGTTTGCGCGCAAACGCGACCTTCGTTCCATCCAAAGAAACCACGGGGTTCGCCGCGTCCTCATCGGCCGGCAAGTTTGTCAAATTGATGTTCTCGGTCACGTTGTTACTGGCGTCGAAACGAATGCGGTGAATGTTGCCCCCGCCCGCCGACCCGGTGAGACTGGTAAAACTTCTGCGGCGATAGCGGCGGATGCTGGCCACCACCGTGTGCTGCCCACCGGGGGTGTTGTAATAGGAACGCGCCGCTTGTGTCGGCGGCTCCATATCATCTCCGGCCACGCCCGTCGGAGCCCCCGCTTGGACCCACGTAATCAACGCTTGGATCGTCGGATGACTGAGCGGCAGTTTGATGCCGCCGTGCAGGGTGGTAGAACCGTCACTCATCGCAAGGGGCTTTTGAATAATCAAGGAGGTCAACGGATCGCCACCGGTCATATCGGTGGTCTGGATTCCGCGCGTCGCCGCCACAATACCGCCGGCCTTCGTGTTGGCGCCGTTGTTCATTTGGAAATCTCCGGCCGTCGAGAAATGCTGATTGTTATGGCAAGCGCCGCAGGTGGCCTGCACTTTTTTGTAGAGCGTCGGATCAGCGTGCGCTGATATGGCCGGCGCCAGCGCCGAAGCGACAATCAGCAATAAACGAAATTTGCGTTTCATAAAGGCCTCCGATTTCATGGTGTGTACACGCAGCGGCCGGTCTTGGTCCCCGTACCGTCCCGAAATTGCACTTTCACCAAATAGAAATAGACCCCGGTAGGAAGCGGCCCGTTTTCCTCATCCCGTCCGTTCCAGTTGACGCGGTTGGCGCCAACATTGGTCGTACCTGGAAAACGGCGGACTTCCCGCCCACCTTCGGTAAAAATTTTCACTTCGGCGTCCAACGCATCAGTGGACAAGAAATAAACGATATTGGTGTTGGAACGGAATGGATTGGGATAAGGCTCGGTCCGCACCACGCGCGCGCCGCCATTGGCTCGTGTGGCATCCGCAATCCATTCAAAAATTTCCAAGTAGGCCGGGTCCGTGGTGGTGTTCAAAAATTGTTTTCCTCCATCGTTGCCGGGCAGACCGTGCGGAACTCCGCCGGCGGCGATGGAAAGCGGCTTCAACAAAATTGGGCTCGTGTCAGGTTGGGTTATTTGGACGTAGCGCGCGACTTGTATGAAATTCGCGCGATGCTGACCGGCAGTCAGTGTGAAGGTTGAAGAGGCAGCGTTCGAAACGTCCCCATGGCACGCCAAACATGTCATTGGCGTCGGGCCGGGACTCGCATACGTTTGCGTTATGAGCAGCGGTTCTATTTCAGACATAAATCGGTCGTAGTCCAAAATCCCCTCATCGGACCGGACGGTGAACAGCCATCCCGGGACCGTGAGAACCATCAAAATTAATAATCGTGCTGCTTGTTTCATGGGCCATAAAGTATGCGTGAAACAAATTTAAAAGACCACGTAAATTCAATTCTTTTAGTATTTGGCGGGAGTGTAATAATCTCCGCCCAAACGATAGCTAAGCGTTCCCCGGGTCGTGTCTCCCAAATCGCTGGTGAGAAACGAAAAATCGAGCAAGAAACTCTTCAGGCGAAGCCCCATGCCCAGCGTCCAATCGAGTGAGGCGTCCTCTTGACGATTGAACACCTTGCCGCCGCGCAGCGCGATGATCTCGCCAAACGAATATTCGAGGCCCAAGCGATAATCTTCCAAGGTCATGTCGCTGAGCATGTTCACGTCAAATGCCGTGAGCAGTTTGCCGTTTAAGAGCCGCCATCCGGGCGTATAAGCAAAACCGGTCTTGATGTTCGGGATATAGGATTCGGTGGCGGTGGCGCGCTGACCCAAATTGTCGATGGTGCCGACGTAGCTCGTGATGCTGGCCACGTTTTGCACATTGAGACCGTAACGCATGGCGCCGGTCTGGCTCGTATACAAGTAGCCGATGTCGACGGCAGCGCCGTAACCTTGGACCATGCCGAGCAAATCCTTATATATAAGCTTCGCGGTGGCGCCGACGGCATGGCGGCTGTCCGGCATGAGCGGGCGGCTGTGCCCAATGAGAAGCGCGTGGTCCATCACACTTTTGGTCGGATGGTCTGTCGCGGCAAATGCGCCAGTGGTGATAGCGTCCAGGTCAGCTTGGGTTAAAGATTGTGTAATAGGAATATCGGTGACGTAATTGCCCATGTAGGAAAAGCCCCACATCCCTTTCACGCCGCGGCGGGCATAATTGAGTTGGGCCTCTTTGGCCAACCCGTCGTAGCGGTTGGAGAAACCGGTCGAAACCTCGTCGGAAGTCATTTGGGTCATGCCGGCCGGGTTCCAATAAACGGCGCTGGCGTCATCGGCAACAGCAACAAAGGCCTCGCCCATGGCATTGGCGCGAGCGCCTTGGCCGACGGAAAGGAAGTCGCGATTGGCGATATAGGCCGCTTGTCCCAACTGGGCCATGCTCGCGAATAAGATGGTTATAAGTGTTTTTTTCATCATCATGGGGTACCCCTCGCAACCAACATGCAACGGAATAACCAGTGAGCCCCTCTTGAATTGGACAAGTCTTGTCATGGATTTGTCATTTGTCAATTTATTGTGCATTAAGTCATCCTGCGGTTTTCAAGAACCCGCCCTATAATTAAGGAAGCCATTGGCAAAACTGTTTCATAACTAAACTTTATGCACGCCATAATCGCGTTTCTAGCCTTCATATTCAGTCCTACGGACGATTGGACGCTCAAACAAGCGTTTGAGCTCTTTATCGATCCTTCCGAAATACCGGCTGTCGTTGAGCAAGTTAACCGGACCGCCGGAAAATATCCGACGGTGGTTAGGTTAGGTGAGAAAGAAATCTCCGCCGACTCTGTGAATTCCGCGCTCTGGTCCCATATTCTGGAAAAACAGA
Source organism: uncultured Elusimicrobia bacterium (assembly GCA_964405835.1). Lineage (GTDB taxonomy): Bacteria > Elusimicrobiota > Elusimicrobia > F11 > F11 > JAJVIP01. The sequence continues at coordinate 7,910 of CAYOPN010000027.1, forward strand.
ACCATACGAAACTCGCCCACACGGCCTGGAAAAAAAGCGCGGGCGATCCACGCGCGCCAGCCGAGCTCGTTGATCAGATGCAGCTCAAACTCGGTGAAGCTGCGCTTGCCGACGGTGATTTAAGCGCGGCACAAAACCATTTTGAGAGAATTTTGGCAAATGCCGACAGCCCGTACCGCTTGGACGCCCGCATCGACCTGTTGATCGTTGCGTTGCAACGCGAGGACATGGACGCGGTAAAGACCCAGGCCGGGATCATCGAAACGCATGTCGGCAAACAGGCCCCCGTCAAACGCGCGCTGTTCCCGCTGGGCCTAGCGTCCTACGCCACCAACGATTTCGCGGCCGCCAACGACTATTTCGCGGCCATGGACAACGACCCACGCGGACAATATTTTCAAGGCCTCGCGCTGCGCAAGCTGGACCGGCCGCGCGACGCGCTCATTGCCTGGCAGAACCTGCGCCAAGCAGGGACCGATAAATATTGGTCGCAACTCGCCAACACCCAAGTCGCCGAAACCTATTTTGCACTGGGCGATGACCGCCTCGCGCGCGGGGCCTGCGAAAAGGTCCTCGAATCCGTGGAAGAAAATGGCGCGCTCAAAGAGATAATCGATTTCCGGCTGGCTTCCATCGACATGCGCGAAGGCGAATACGACAACGCGCTGGCACGGCTTGAATCATTAAAGGAAGGCGAACTCGCCCAGCGTTCCAACATTTTGATGGCCGAGGCCATGATCAAGACCGGCCGGTCGGCTGATCTGTACGAGACGCTGGCGCGCGAGAAAGGCCGCGGCGGCGCGGAGAAGTCCTACCAGACCGCGTGGGCCGCGTTGTTTGAAAAGAAAAGTGAGGATTCGGTCAGCATTGCTCAGACGGGTCTCGAGAAATATTTTGATGCGGAATACACGCCGCGCTTGCTGTTGTTGCAGGGCCTGGCTTTCGAGCACACCGGCGCCGAAGCCGATGCGCTGGCCGCCTACCAGACCGTCATCGACCGTTTTCCGCAATCCCACGCGGCCGCGCAAAGCACCCATTGGTTGACGCTGGCCTATCTCCGCTTGGGCCGTTTCCGCGAAGCGGTCACACACGGATCGTATGCGTGGTCGCAGTTGCCGGAGGAACTCAAACGTGAACATCCGGATACCGCGTATTGGCTCGCCGAAGCGCACCTGAAACTCGACCGCATTGACGAAGCCGATGCCAACTTCGGGAAATTCCTCGCGATGACCAAGCCGGACAACAAATTGCTCATGAACGCCCAGTTCCAACGCTCGGTGACGCTTGCGAAACTGAACCGCCCGGCTGAAGCGCTCGCCATGCTCGACCAATTCACGAAGACCGCCAACGACCGCGGCCAGGCGCAATGGGTCGCTTACGCGAACCTTCAAAGAGGAAACATCTATTTCAACAACAAACAATACGCCGAAGCGGTCACGGCCTACCGCCAGGGCGCCGGCGCGTCGAAAGCGCTTTTTAACGGAGCGCTTGCTCTCTACAAAATGGAGTACTACACGGACGCGGCGGAAACCTGGGCCAAGATGGGCGTCGAACGCCGCCAGGAAAAATTTGGCGAGCTGGCTTCGTTCCGCTCAGCGCGCACGCTGTTTGAACTCGGACGCGCCACCGATGCTGTTAACAGCTTCATGCTTTTCGCGCGCGCGTATCCGGACAGCCCGCTCGTGAAAGAAGCCCGGCTCCAGGCCGGCCATGCGCTTTACAACGCCGGGCAGATCGCCGAGGCGGCCCCCTATTACGCTGACTATTTAAACCGTTATCGCACGACCGAGGACATGGTCGCCGCCACGCCATATCTGGCCGCCTGTTACGCGCACATGGGAAAATCGCCAATGGAAGCCGACGAATTGATGCGCGGACTGCCCCCCACCGACGTGTACGCGGGCATCCGCTGGGAGAAAGGCGCGAAGGATTTCAACAACAAAAATTTCGCCGAAGCCGAGATGTTGTTCGCTCAACTTGTCACCGACGCTCCCACGCACGAGAACGCGGGGCCCGCGCGTTTCTACCGCGGCGAGAGCGCGTTCACGCAGGGCAAGTGGGTCGACGCCGAGTCCTCGTTCAGCAGCTACCTGGGCTCGCTCGACAAAACGACCGATTTGCAAGGTTCCGCTCCCGTGGCCCTTTTCCACAAGGGCGTCTCGCTGTACAATCAAGACAAGCTGCTGAAAGCGGCCGGCGTGTTTGAGTCGATGCTGAACGAATATCCCGAACACCCGCTGGCCGCCGATGCCGGGCAGAACTTGTTGATCTGCTATCACAACCTGGGAGACTGGAACACGCGCGATCTTAATCGAGAGAAATATAGGATTCCGAACGTCGAACAGACAGCTCCGGCTGCCGCACAAACGACCGATGAGAAACCCGCGGGACGCGGCGTGCACGAAGTGCCGGCCGGGTCCGCGCCCATCATGAACGCGCCACGCGAAGTTGCCGAAGCGACGACCACCGCCCCCACCACCGTCCAGCAATGAAATCCCCTGTCATCGGAGTATTGGTCTTCTTTGGAATGGTCTCTTTTTTGCCGGCCGAAGACTTGAACATGAAAGTGACAGGCGATTCCAAGGAGCGCGTTCCGCTCGATACCCTTTCCGCCTCGCCCGACCTCCCGGACCCCGCCTCCCTTTCTTATTCGCTCGACGACGGAAAATCGGCGATGGAAGGCGAGACCGTCCCGCTCTCCGTTTCAAAGGCCGCGAAAATGAGCGATCGCAGCAACATTCCCCCCGCCGGTTTCCCGACCATCACTTCCGCGCCCTATATTATGCATCCGGTGCAACCGTTAAAAATTGTTCCGAGCAGCTGGACTTTTCTCATCGTGGATGACACCAACAAAACGTGGTTTGAAGAAAACGGCAACGGCACACCGCCCGCAACCGTCCGCTGGAACGGCCTGCGCGGAAACGAATTTGTTTTGGACCCGAACATGACCTACGTGTCGCTGTTAAAAGTGACCAATCCCGACAGCACCATCATCACGCTGCCGGGCCAGGCCGCGCGCTTTACGGCCTTTGTCCGCCAAGATCGCGAAAACATCGTGATTGTGTTCGGTCAACGGATTTACCGGGAGAAGCTGGCGGCGTTTTCCGATGAGGCCCGGATCTACCTGGATGATCTGGTCCGTCGGTTGACGCTGTTGCCGCCGCCGCTTCCCAACGAATGGGACGAAAAGAAAACCTGGTCGATAACGCTTTTTGAGCCCGCCGGCGATGAAGACATGGGCGCCGCGCGCCAACAGTTGTGGAAATCTTATCTCGAGAAAAAACTCGGCATCAAAGTCCCCCAAAGCAAACTGGTCGTGCGCGATTCCTCCGACGGATTTTCGCGCGTGGAAGTATTGCTTAAAGGCACCAAACAACCGGAGATCGAGGCAATGATGCACGCGCCCGTGGCGAAGCTGCGCAAAGCGAACGAAAACGTTTCGGAATGGGTCAAACTCAAGCCGCAGAAAGACATACTGATTGTTGAGTTGCGGCACGATTGTTTGTTCCGGTCGGGCATGGCCTATTTGCGCGACGAAGCGGTCCCGCCCTTGGTGCAGGCGATGAACGACGTGGAGAAGGAAATACGGGTTTCGAAACGGAAGGTCTTACTGCGGAGCTACACGGAAAAAGTCAGGGACGCGAAGAGAGACAAATACGAAGAGGACCCGGCGCTGGCGGCCCTGCGAAGCAAGGTGTTATTTTCGCTTTTTGCGCGCGCCGGACTTCTTGGCGGGAGCTGACACTTTCGACCATCCCTGGTCCGCCACGCCCACCAGACGGAGCCGGACATGGACTTCCGGCGCCACTTTCACACCGATCATTCGGATACCCGAAGGCCCGTGAATATTATGGTCGGCCAACTTCACAACAAACCTTCCGTCCACGCGTAATTTTTGGCCATCGATTTTTATTGTTAACGGAACTGTTACGTATTGAGAAATCCCTTTTAAAAAGAAAGAGCCGGTCACTTTCACAAACCAAGAATTTTCCTCCTTCTTCACCACCGTCCGTTGATCTGTTTGGGTCAGGTCAAACCGTATAGACGGGTTACGAGCCTCGTTCAACCATTCATCGGACCTTAAATGTTCGTCCCGTGTCGAATTCCCCGTGAGCATCCGGCCGACCGGCACACTCACCGTTCCGCTCAGCGCGAGATTGGGTTTGGCGGGATCCAGGGTGATCATCCCCTGAACGCCTTCGGCCACGCCCTCAATGTATTCCACCGGCGCTTTCGATTCGAACGTGACTTGCCCAGACCCATTCCGATCCGAAAGCATATACGTGACAGGTGCGGCGAACGCGGGGCTGGAAACCGCTAATAATAGGAGGAACGACGCGGGAGTGCGAAAAGATGACATGCAGAGAGTGTGCCTTACCCAAACGTTGCTTTCAACAGAAAGTACCAGCGTAGTAAAATTCCGACTTTAAGTGACTCACTGTATTGGTTCGCATTGACCGGACCAGAACCGACTTCTCCCGCTCTTCCAAAAAATTGTCGACCTCTCCGAAAATGAAAATGCATCGACCAAACAGCACGCCTTGTTTTTCTTGATACTTCATTAGAGTTTCGCGGATGGCCATCGATCCGCAGAGGAAGAACATCAATGAGATTTTCTGCTTTTCATTGATCCGGGTCCGCTTATAACGGCGATCATAGGGCGAGTCGTCGCGGTTGGGTATCTGATTAATAGAAGCCCTTTCTATTAATCATTTATCAATGTATTATGAGTAATAGGAAGGAGCCCTATTACTCATGAAATGGAATTGGCAACACTCGGATTGGCCCGACTTCTCTTGGAAAAAGAGCCTCTTAACGAAGGCGGAGGAACTCTTTCTGTTGGGAGCCGGTGTTTTTGTCGGCACCGTGAAGCACCTCGCTGCGGAGGACCGAAACCAACTCACGGTTGAACTCATGAGTACCGAGGCTGTCACCACTTCGGAGATTGAGGGAGAAATCCTCGACCGGGACAGCGTCCAGTCCTCCATACGGAGACAGCTCGGACTTTCGGCCGACCACAGGAAGGTTAAACCAGCGGAACATGGGATCGCTGAAATGATGGTTGATCTCTATCGCTCATATGCATCGCCGCTTTTGGATCATGGCCTTTTTGCTTGGCACCGAATGCTGATGTCCGGTCGCCGCGACTTGAAAATCATTGGCGGATACCGGACTCATCGAGAACCGATGCAAGTGGTATCCGGCACAGTGAACTCGCCTCGCGTGCATTTTGAGGCCCCGCCCTCATCAAAAGTCCCCGCCGAAATGTCCCGATTCATTCGATGGTTCAACCATTCCGCGGCTGGCGGCTCAGAACCATTACCGGCATTAACTCGGTCCGGAATCGCCCATCTTTATTTTGTGTCCATCCATCCGTTCGAGGACGGCAACGGTCGGATCGGCCGTGCCATCGCGGAGAAATCTTTGGCGCAAAGCTTGGGCCAACCCACATTGACGGCGCTGGACGCGACGATTCTTGCCAAGCGGAAATCCTATTACACCGCCCTCGAAGCGGCAAACAAGGACAACGAAGTCACAGACTGGCTTATCTGGTTCGCCGCGACCGCGATTGAAGCGCAGCGCCGCACAATTGCACTTGTCGAGTTCCTTATTGCCAAGACCAAACTGCTCGACCGGCTGCGGGGCCAGCTTAACGAGCGGCAAGAAAAGGCCTTGGTGCGCATGCTTCGGGAAGGTCCGTCTGGATTCAAAGGTGGCTTAAGCGCAGGTAAATACATCAGTATTACAGGAGCGTCCATTGCAACGGCCACCCGTGATCTAGCGGATATGGTGGCCAAAAAAGCTTTGATGCGCACTGGGGAGCTCCGTCATGCTCGCTATCACATTGGGATTCCGTTGAAGGTTATCCCACCTGTTGTGATAGAGAAAAATGGCGAGGTAATTTAAATATTGCTGAGGGAAGGATTCGAACCTTCGTAGGGCGTAGCCCGGCAGATTTACAGTCTGCTCCGATTGACCGCTCCGGCACCTCAGCTAAAACGAATTTTATGAAACTCGACTGGAAATTCTTATCGCCGGTCACTGCGAACATTTGCGAACAAGCCTCCCGGAAATTGGGTCATAAAAGGTCATACCCGGCGACTTCCTAATAAAACTACAAGGATTTTGACCCAATTCCGGCCTATTTTCTCCCGTTACCCCTGTTGACAGACGATTTACAGTCTGGTGCATTTGGCCGCTCTGCCACCGACCCACCTACGCCAAAAAAACGGCTACGGTGGGCAAGCCCGACCTTACTTTTTAAGGAAGGGAGCATGGCCCCCGTAGCTCAGCGAAGGGGGCCGAAGATATCAAATTAGGAGGTGCCCGACGGGAGGGCGGAGCGGAGGTCTTTCTTGTTGGAATAGATGCGCGTGAACTCGGAGCCGTAGAGGAAGATCAGCATCGAAAGGTAAATCCACATAAGGATCAGGATAATGGACCCAACCGGTCCAAACATGGCGCTGACATGGCTGAGACGGAACACGCTGGTAAAAATGTAACGGGCGAGCGCAAACACTACGGTCGTGACCAGGGCGCCGAACAGCACGTTTTTCCAGGACGGTTTCTTCAATGGCAAGAATTTGTTGATTGAAGCGAACACAAACGCATAGAGGCACAACGAAAATGCCTGACTTAACAAATGGAGCGCGAATTGAAACCCGGTTTCAAGCCCGTATTGATGGAGTTTGTGTCGCATCGCTGAAATCATGCCAGTCGCAATGAAACAACCAAGCACGACCACCACAGGAATAATCATCAACACAACCGAGCGAAGCCGTACCGCCACCGCGCCTTTGAGTCCCCCCCGCCGCTTCTCTTCTTTATCCCAGATCTGGCTGATGGCCCGTTGCAAAATAATGAAAATCCGTGAAGCGCCGTAAAAAACGATCAAGCCTCCGATCACTCCGCCCTTGGCGAGCTGGCTTTTGTTCACGCCGATAAAAAATGTTTCAAAGGACCGCGCGGCATCGGCTCCAAACATGCCTTCGAGTTGCTCGAGAAGGAACCCATGTGAGAAATGAGAGCTGACCAATTTTCCGGCCACGGCAATCGCGAACAACGACAACGGAATGATGGAAAAAAGGATGAAATAGGAGAAACCGGACGCGAACAGATTAAGGTTGTCGCGCCGTCCCTCGAGCACGGTCTCCTTGAAAAGGTGCCACCACCTTCTCACGAAAACCCTAACGGGGATAGATGGCGCTGGCAAAAGAGACAATCCCTCCGGCCGGGTCGGCGGCTTGGCCATAGGTCAGCAATTCTCCCTGAGGTTTTTTATTCAATAAGGCTTCCGAAAGCCGGAGCGCCGTATAAATGGCGGAAAGCCCGCACCACTTGCGCCAATGTCCCCCTTCCATGACAGACATAAAAAATTCATCGGCGTTTCCTCTCAGAGCGAGTTCAAGGGACTGGCGGTCTTGGGTCTCTAGTTTCTTTTCCAGCTCCGGCCCCAGTTTTTCCTGGTCGCCGAAGCGCTGGCCGACATGACCCAGGTCCACACCGGCCACTATCATTATTTTCTGGCCCGCCGCCTGACGCGCTTTCAATTTTTCCGCGAGCTTGTTGATCCCCTGCTCCAGGCTTTCGATTTTTGACGGCGCGCGGTCCGAACAATAGGAGTCAAACGAAGAACAAAGCACCGGGACCCACGGCGGTGTTTTGTCACGCCACAGGTATTTCAACCACAGAGCCTGGAATTCGAGCGAATGCTCGGTGCGGTGCGTCCATTGATCGGCTTCCACGTCGTACCAAAGCGACGTTTTGAAATCGCTGAACAACTCGTCGCTAAGCGGCATATCGCCATAGGGCGTGGCGTAGCGTTTGTGCGTAAGGGCCCAGGGAGAATGGGGCGACATATGGGCGACGCCGAGGCCGACGATCAAGTCGGGAGGAGCGCATTCGCTGAGCGCCTGATACGCCCACGCGTAGGCGGGACCACCACGGTAAAAATCAATGTGCGGCGCGAAAAGGGCCACTGGCGTGGGCTTTGTTGGAGTCGAAACCATTTGTTTGCCGGGGCCCTTGGGATCTTGGAAGAATTTACCGAGGAATGTGGCGAGCTCGAGCGGTGCGTCGGGATAACCGTTTTTTACGTGGGTCATCGGCCGGACTGGGCTCGAATTAAAAGCTTCCATGACATCGCGTCGTTTTTTTTGAAGCGCGGGCGTCTCAAGCAGATTGGCCTTGTCGAGCTCCAAGACCATTCCCTCAATTTCCTCCGGCTTGATCAGCTGCCCGGTGTTCTTGGAGAAGGCGGCCTGCACATCCTGCAACGAGTTTTTTCCGTCGAGCATCATGGCAACAAGAAACCCCGGCAGAGTGACTGCGATGGGTTCCGGGTTCAGCCCTTCTTGATCGCGCAAAAGTACCGCCGGCTTCCCCTCATGTTCAATCTGGATCGCCTCAACGCCAGGCTTGAGGGGCGGGAGCGGTGCCATTTATTTCTTCGATTCGAGAAGTTTCTCGTCGACCACCACGCGAATGTCGTCAAAGTTTTGCAAAGACCGACGCGACCGGCCGTTAATAAAAAACGAAGGAGTTGCGTTGACGCCGACAGCCATGCCTTCTTCTTTGTCGGCGCGAACTTTTTGCAACGCAGCACTGGAGTCCAGGCATTGCTCAAAGGTGGCTTTGTTCAGTTTAAAGCGGATGGCTGCTTCCAACGCCTGTCCTCTCACTGTGTTGGAGCTCGTGGTGGGCTGGTTCGAGAAAAAATAATCGTTCATGTCCCAGAAAGCGGCGGGTTTTTGCTGGCCCGCGCATTCCGATGCGACAGCGGCGGGTTCCGCCCAGGAATGGTTGCTCAACGGAAAGTGTTTAAAAACCAGACGGACCTGATCTTTGGTGTAGGCCTTGTAGAGCTCCTTCTTAAGCAGGTCGTTAGCTACCCGGCAATAACTGCACTGGAGATCGGAATACTCAACAATTGTAACGGGGGCCTTGGGCGAACCCTGGGAGTACACATTGGTCAATTTAATGGTTTTCTGTCGCGCTTTGTCGGGATCGACCGCCGTGTCGCCGACGATACCGCCGAAGATATATTTCTTGCCGCCCGGGTCCATGAACACCGGGTAGGGCGCGCCCTGGATGGTTGCATTAACCACACTTAAGTTACCGAAGCCGGAGGGGGAAGTGAAAGTGGCGACTTGGATATCCACACGCGAATCAAGACCAAGTGTTTTGCGGAGATTGTTGGAGAGCGCTTTGGAGTCAAGCGCAGCGGCAGGAATAGTGGTGGCGGCGGACAACAAAACAGCAAGCAGCAGCTTTTTCATCGGAAAGGGCTCCTCTGGGGAAAAAAGTTTTACGACGGGAAAATTGTAACTTATCCTACGCTCCGCAAACTCATTTTGTTCGGGCCGCAGCAAGAAACAGCCGCTTCAAATCTTCCGCATTTTCCTTCTTTCCCCATATACGGGCAGCGTATTGGTCCAAAAATGAATCGACATGTTTTTTAAATTCAGATTGGGCCGGGGAAGGTGGGCTTATACCAAGCGCTTTCCCCCAAAATTTTACTAGCGGCCCTGCTTTTGGTTTTACCGTCTCAAATACTTCCACCAAATCGGACTCATCGCTTGACAAATAACGGGACAACTTCCCAACCGCCCAGACCGCCGGATCAAAAATTCGTATCTCGACTTTCCCAATCTTTTTCCATAAACGGCTCTCTTTCCCCGGGAGTGCGATCGATGACCAGCGGTCAATATCCTCGGAAAACTCTGGGGCAATCTTAGTGATGCCGGCCACCACGTTAAGAGCCTCCATCAGGGCTTTCCAAGAGACACTTTTCTTCTTGGCCGTTACATGAAGCTCAACTTCAAAATCAATATCCTGGGTGGCCCTGTGAACACCAAATACGATGGCCGCAGCCCCCCCAGTAAGGATTACTGTGATTGGAAAATCAATGTGCCGGTCCACCTCTCTGAAAAAAGCATCTATGTCTTTAAGCTTCATAGGGTGATAATTTTTGGACCCGCTTTAAGAATGCTTTCCATTGATCTTCCCCCAACTGAATCCGTAATTTTCTCAACGCCTGTTCGCCGACGCGGGACCGCCGGTCCTTGCGAATAAACTTCCGTGCCAAGGCGTCCATCTTGAAGCGATCCAGACTGGCAACGGACGGAATTTCATCAATCAACTTTCCAGGGGAGATTTCGAGCGCTGCAGCAAGTCGAAACACAATGGACAATGAAGGGTCGACATCGCCCCTTTCAATCCTGGACAAATAGGGTCGTAAAACGCGGGATTTCTCAGCCAATTGGAGCTGACTTAGTTTCTTGTTTTCCCGCCAAGCATGAACGTGGTATCCGAACCGCATGACACAATGTATATGATCGTATACATTATGTCAATGCGGTCTTTTTTCGCTTGGATTTCTTGAGGAATTTCTCCAATTGCTCCACGGTCGTCAGCTCGTGTTCGGCCGTAAAACGCTTAAGCAAATGCTTGAGCACATAGATGGTCGCTTCGGCGTCGCCGGCGGCGCGGTGGCGGTCAACAATATCGATCATCAGATGTTCGCAGAGGTTGCCCAGGCTCCGTGACGGAAGTTCCGGGTAGAGTTTGCGGGCCATGCGGACCGTGCAGAGTTTCGGGCGCTCCCATTTTTCCCCCAAACGCCCGTACTCGCATTGAATGAAGCGGTAATCAAAACTCGCGTTGTGGGCCACGAACACGCCGCGGTCCAAAAATTCTTTTAGCGGACCGGCAATTTGATCGAACGTGGGAGCGTCTTTGACCATGCTATCGTCGATGCCCGTGAGCATGGTGATCCATTGCGGAATGGGGCGGCCGGGGTTCAAGAGCGACTGGAATTTCCCAAGCACGATCCCGTCCCGGACATGGTAAACAGCAATATCGATCACGCGGCTGAGTTCCGCGTTCCCTCCGGTGGTCTCCGTGTCGACCACGCAGTAGTCATGTCTAATGAGCGCCATAGACGCCTTTTATCGACTTCACCAGTTGCGCGACCGGCATCTGTCCGGGCGCGGCCGAACGGCCCAAGTGACCGTAAGTCAAGACGGAGCCGAAACTGAAAGCGGCCACGCGCGAGACGAGGCCCACGGGGCCCATACCGATCAAAACTTTTTGTTTGTTTGGCAACGATCTTCCCCACATCAGGAATTTCTCGAGGTCGTTGTTGTCGCGCGGGGACACGGCGACTTTAAAGATGTCGCCCTTTAATTTCATGGAGAGCGCCGCCAGCTTTGTTAGCGCATTCAAGTTGCCGGGGCCTTTAAAATCGTGCGCGGAATGAATGACGTGGGCGCCATGAATATGGCCGATCACGGTCACGCGGCGCGCGAATTCCGCGTGGCGGATTTCAACATCGACCATTTCAACGGAAGGAAGCAGGCGGGCCAGGATTTCCGCACGGCGGCGGTCGTCCATTTTGCTGCGTGGGCGGGCTGGGCCACTTTCGTCCGCGGCGCGCAAGGTCAACAAGACCGGCAGTTTGGCCCGGGCCTTGATCGCGCGAATGAGGTAACGGCCGAGTTCCTGCACGCGTTGATGCGGCATAGGCCGGCGCAGGAAGGAATCCAGGCGCAACTCAATTACGTCGACACCCGCGGACGTGGCGAGCTTCAATTGCCCCGTGAGCGGAGCAGCGGCCGTCAATGTTCCGACGACAAGCGGGCGTTGCAAATGTTTCTTCACGCGCCGAGTCTAACAATTCACGGGTTACGCTTGACTGCCGATGACCTCAAGGAACTTGAAAATAGCCTGCATGTCCTCCGCCTTATTGATGCTGACGGCCAGTGCACCTGACACCAACTCATTGAAGACAATCAGATTAATTCGAAACATATAAGCGTCATCGGCTTTCATCTCAAACAACGTTTCCACCAACAACCGGTGCCAACCGGGCTTAATGTCTTCCGCATGCAACAAAAACTTTAAGCCACTGGTGTCGCCCGCCAAGATACCTTCAAGCAAAGAGACGATTTCTTCCTTGGAGTCCATTGCACTTTGATGAAAGAATTCAACCTGGGGATAATTCGCGAAAAATTGTTCGTACTCTTCATTCAATTCCTCGCTCAACACCACATAGAGCTTGTCCGTTTCTTTTCGGCGCAAGGCCAAGGAAGCGGTCACTTCCGCCCTCAGTCCTTTAATATCCGACGATTTCGGAATGAGGAACAGGCCGTTTGCAGGCCCGATCAAAGAATCCAGCTTGCCCGCGTACAACAAGTTCCGCCTGTTTTCGCGGGCCGCTTGATAAAAGAAAAGGTTGGCAGGCCGATGGATGTCCTTGCGCGCAAACTGGAGCAACTCCCAATTCGCTTCGGAGTGATATTTTTCCAATCCCTCCGGCCGCGGCGTTTCAATGATTTTGCTCAACCGCGCCGCCAGCAATTCCGGATGCCCTTTCAAATAATTTATTTCGTGCGCCCATTTCCGCTCATGAACGGACAGCGGCTCAAGCTCTTTGTCGAATTTGCGATTAACAATGGGATGCTTTGCAAGCAAGATGCCGACGCCCACCATGGCCAAAAACGCACCTTCGTGACTGTACGGCGCGCTGATCGCAATCGCCAAGATTAAAGTGCCAAACATGGAAGGGACCGCGCGCAAAGATGCCATTGTTACCGTCCGGAAACGGCGATCGGCCCGTTGTGCCCCTGTCCGAAAAACGCCGAGCGCGAAATGGATGACCACAACCAGCAACGCGACCGCGCCGAAAGACACTAACGCCACCACCGCCACTTGTTTCATCGGCACCCACGCGTCCGAAACCAAATAAACCCTGGTCGCGGCCATCACCGCCGCCAGCAAAGTAGTGGTGACAATACCTTCATACATCCCAATAGCGCTAAATGATTTCCCGCTTCGAATCCACGGCCAAATCGCGCCGGGGGCCTTGGAAGTGGTTTCTTTAAGGGCCTCAAGAACGCCTTCCATCAACCCAATCACTTTTCGGTTATCGTCCCAAGATTTCTGGGCATTTTTGGCGCGGACGATCTCATTCCCTATTTCAAGGACAACGGTCCGGACTTCATGCAATTCTGGAATTCCGCGTAATCCATCTTCGAGAAAATTGATGATGTCGCCCATTCCGCCGTGATTGGCAGCATGGAATCCGAGCGACCACTCTCCGGCCGTTCCAATCGAACGGACATACCGATAGCTGTTTAAAAACCATTCCAAACCGCGACCACTTGTGGTCAAACGCCGGTCATCTCCAGAAAAAGGCCGAAATTTCCATTCAAAGGGAGAAAGGCCTTCCAATTGCTGAAGGACTTTCACTTTATCGGCGTTGCTTAATTTTGCTGCTCTTATCAGGTCGCGCGCCTGGATTCGTCCTTCTTCGTATAGTTGTTTTCGTTTTTCGTGAACGCCAAGAATTTCACTGAAAAAATACATCATGTCTTGTGCGGTCCGCGTGACTCCAACGCGAGGCGTTCTTTCAATGGCATTTCTGACCATCTTCCCGTAAGCGGCGTTGTCGTCATAAATTTCTCGGAACATGCGAAACGCATTCATGAGACCGCGTGGTGTCGGCCCCCGCGACCATTTTCCTCCGTCCGTTGGATCGTTCTGCCATTCATAAGGCACTTCGAATCCGTTAGGGCGGCCTTCCTTTCCTGCTTGATAAAAATCCACCGATTCCGGAACTGCTCCATCATGACTACCGATTATGAGGCCGCCGTTCATTTGGGCCTTTTGAAATCCCGTCGCGGACGCTTCCCGCCCGTCGTTGGCCAACATCACCGAGAAATTGGCCCCACGGAACAAACGCGGCGCTTCCCAGATATTGTAATCGTCAAAGAAAAGGACCCGGTCACGAAGAGCGGAGTCGTCTTGCAGGACTTTCTGGATACGTTCGTATTGCTCAAATCCAAACGTATCATCTTGGTGAATTCGCCCCCCTACCAAGAAAATAATTCCGGATGTGAGGAACTCCTTTCTCATGTCGAGGTCTTCAATTAGGCTTGTAAACACATCCATCCGCTTATACCCGACGATTCTCCTTGTCCAAACGCCTACCGGGTTACCTCCGGCGATCATTTCTCTGGCCCAACCCTCGCGCATCGTCAATCTTTTTTCCAACCATTCCAATAATTCGCGGCGCTTGGCCTCTTTGATCTGCAAGATATTCTCATCGGACAATGCCTTTACCTTATCCAAATCACCGAACTCGTCCGCGGGCCAGTAGCTGTTACTGACACCGTTGGTAATCGAATCGATCTTAGGACCGAATTGGTGCAACAGAGGCATTTCCCGCATTACATCCCCATGCTTCTTTGCGACTCCGTACACGGCATCCGCCGCGTTGATCAACATGGCCGTTCCATCAATGACGTCGACCTCGCCTTCCTTGGTCCACACCGGTAGGTTCTCGTAATAGCGTGGATCCAACCTCATTTCTTTCAGTTCATGGTAGGGCCATTTCGGATGCGCGTATTCGAGAGGCGTGTGGTCGTTAAAAACATACTTGGTGCGTGCGAACAATGGGTGCGTTTGGAACCGGTCCGTGAACATACGGTTGTGAGAGAACACCGTCGGCATTTCACTCATAACGAGAACATCCGGACGATGATTTAATTTCTCCATGAGGGCCAGGGTGCCACGGCCAACCAGCCAATTTTGTTGAAGTCGGCTATTTTTCTCGAAGTCACGCCGGTTCTTTGAATTGCGCGGCTCTTGGTCGTTCGGATAATCCTGTTTTCCCGGATAAACTTCCTGTGTGATGGTAGGATGATCCAGAAAATAGACTTTTCCTGCTCCATACATGCCAATGGGCGCACGCCAAACTTTTACCTCCACAATGGATCCATCGAGCATTTCCAATGGCATCGAACCCACAAACGTCAGGACTTCCCGTAAACGATGGCCCACTCTGATTTTTCGTAATTGAAAATGGTCTCGTTCGCCGACGTTCGCTGCCTTTTCGATCCGTTGGACCCAAACTTGATCATAAAGCAGAGACACCGCCGTTACGTCTGCCCCCAAATCTGCCTGGGCTATCACGCGTTCGTTTAGCAAAGGACCAATGCCACCAGTGGAGGAGGCCATCGCTAATGCCCGCATTTCTTGATCTGTTGCGCCTTTGTTCTTTAGCGCATCCAACATTTTCCCCGACAACGCCATTTCCATCGTAACTTCCACGATTTTTTTTCCAGCCAGAGAAGGAACATTTTCATTTACCCAGGTCGAATTGGTATCTGAAAAAGATGGAGCGGCGCGTGGAATTAGGAACGGAATTAGCGCGATCGAAAGCGGAAAGATGCTCTTCGTCAAAACAGCGAGCGTGACGCCGGCGATGGACCACATCCACCATGGCGGGAGGTTCCCCCCTTGTTTATAGGGATCGAATTGATACACAAACGGGTTCCATCCGACTGGCGGTAGTACCGCTTCTTTAATTACATGGTTGGGTCCTTCTGCGCGAGGCGCATCCGAAGCGATCAATGTGCCGGCGGGCAAGACCGTCAGCTTTTTTCCGGCGAAAAGTTTTTCAAGCAGTGTTTTCTCACGGACGAACACCGACAAGTATTCCGAACCTTTCCCCTCAACCTTGGTGATCTTGGGCGACATCACAACATAGGCGACATTGCGTTCTTTCAGCAATTGCGTGACGTGCTTTGTGTGAAAGCCGCCAATAATAAGGACAGAGGGGTTGGCGCGCAGCGTGTTGGCCACCATGGCCTCGCTGCGTTGGTCGGCGATCCGGTAGAAATTTTCAAAAGGCTGTAAGCCGTAAGCTGTAGGCTTAAAGCTTACGGCTAAAAGCTTATAGCTTTCCCATTCCTCGGGTGTCATTACAAAGTTGATGAGTTTGCCCTGCAGCGTGAGTTGACGCGAAGAGGCCAGCAATTCTTTTTCTTTATCGGTTTTGGTCAGGCGCAGCAACGCCGCGTCGATCGCTTGGCGGGTCTCGCGGACGAGTTTGCCGGCATCGATGCCGTCGGTGAGCAGCGTGTAGCGGAGGTAGGCTGAGAAGGCGGGCGTTTCTCCGAGCGAAATGCCGTGGCGCGCGAACAGTGACTTTAGCGCCGTGTAATATTCTCCGCGCTGCACACGGTCCGCCTGTTTCTCTACGCTCATTTGAATCAGCATGTCGGTTTCCAAAAGCGATAACTTGGGCGTGAGGCGCTCCAACACCCGCAATCGTTCCTTTTCAACGCGCCCAAAGTCCAACGTTTTCTCAAGGCGATACGCTTCACGGAAATTGTTCAGCGTTTCGGTTTGAGCATCCAAATGCTCCAACAACGCGCCGAGCCCCATTTCCCCCGCTTCATAGCGTCCAACAATGGCGTCCAGTTTCAATAACTCCGGGTTGAAGGAATTCTGTTTCTCATTATTGATAGCGGTCTGTTCGGACGCCAGCGCGGCGGCCACGGAATCTTTGCGTTCAAGCGTTTGAAGATAGGCTTGAACATTCGCTTCGTAGAGCGCATCATCATCCACACCGACAACGCGGGTCGACGCATCCTTTGCGGTCAAACCAAGATAAGAAGAAGCGGCGATACGGTCTTCGGCGAGAAATTCATCGGCGACCTTTTGGCGAAGTGCTTGGTTGTCTTTTGTGAAAAACTGCGCGAAATCAAACGCGCCCGAGGCCCCTTCTGTCGCGATCGTCCCTAATTTTCCCGAAGCACGGAGCGACTCCAACATCTTGATCACGTTGGATTGCGCTTCGTTGTTTAAATGGATGTCTTGAATAATAAGGAGGGGTTGTTGTTTGCCGGTCAGGAAGGATTCGCGGACCAATCCATACTGAGTCAACGCACTCGTCATCGGCGCCGTCATCCCCGAATGTCTCAATCGGGGATCTCTATTATTTTCGAGCCTGGTCGATTCTTGGGAGAGGCCCCCGATTAAGGCATTCGGGGGCGACGTTTTTTTGCGGTCGGACCAAACGGTTGTTTGGGGTATGTGGGCGAAAAGGATTTGGTTGAAGAAAAAACTACAAACGACAGCGCCGGCGATGTATTTTTTCATGCCACAATCTTATCGTCGGCCGATTAAATTCCCCTTAAGAACCGGTAAACGAGTTGTAAATTTTTATTGGACGTCGACGTACTCGCCGAGCGCCAGCGCGGGTTGCCAGAGCCAGCCGTTTTCGTCGAAAGATTGGGCGTAGGTGTAATTGGTCTTGATGCGGCGGGCGGCTTCGACCGCTTTTAGATGGTGGGCTTCGGCCAAATCCTCGCGGCCTTGTTCGCGCGCAATCTCCCGGAGGCTCGCGTTCGACATCACCACGATGAACTCGGCGGTGCCGATGTGATAAAGCGCCCAATATTTCCGGTACACGGGCTCCAAATCCTTGACCGTCAGGTTCGCAACGCCTTGAAGCGGGTATTTTTCGCGGGCCGAGGCCGCTTTTTTGTTTTGCACGCGCGCCACTTCGATCCAATCTTTGTGTTCGTTCAACATGCGTTCGGCTTGGGCCAACGCGCGGCGCCAATATTTTTCGGCCCCGGGACCATTGATCTGGGCAATGCGGATATCACGCCAGGCGTCGTGCAAATAAAATTCAGCCTCCGTATAAAGTATGGACGGATCGTATTGTTTCCCCACGCCGCGACCGATTTCATTGATATAGATGTTCACGCTGGTGGAACGGTCGCCGCCGTTCACGCGGAACGGATCAAAACGCAACAACCCGAGGATCCGCGCCGCAGCCCCGATCGTTGCGTAAGGCGTGTGATGGGTGTTCCAACCGAAACCAACCGGCTGGTTCAAGCTATCGGGAAGTGGATGTGTATAGGGATAAACCAGGCCGCCTTTCACCGGAACGGCCGTGCGGATGCCGTTGACGATCGCGTTGTCATAGTAATAGTTGAAATATTTGGTGGCTTTGATGCGGTTGCCTTTGCGCTCGAAATCGTCGGCCAAACGCAAATCGGCCAATGCGACCCAGTTGGACCATTCATCGGTCAGGATCGGTTTGCGGCCCATCCCTTTTTTGATTTTTTTATCCCCATAAGGACCGAGCTCAACATAACGGACCAGCTTCGCGCGGTCTTCGGTGCCGACAAAGTCGTATCCGTGCACTTTCATTGGTTGGCCCAACGGCCCCGGGATGGTCACGGTCACTTTGAAATTTTGTTCGATGGCCTGACGGATCTTTTCGGCCGCGTTCGGCCCAAACTGTTCAAGACCGTCCAGACCGTAGGCGGAAATTTTTAACGAACTGGTATCGAGCGGGTATTGCGGAATAATGCCGGGGTTGATCCATTGCGCGATGTTTGGGTCAAAATAACGCCGCTCGGTGGTACCGATGAAAAACAGGTGCTTCTTTTTGTCGTAGATCTTGTGGTCCCATTTTTCGATGAGCGCGGAGGCGATTTTGTAGCGCGCGCGATTCTCAACATCGATTTCCGCCATGAGGTCGGAAAAGCCTTTAAAATCGGCCGCATGTTCACCGTTGTAGAAGTTATAGAAGCTCGGGTTCTTGGGTTTGAAATCCAACCGCTGCTCGCGCGGATTTTCCGGGTTGCCCATCGGCCCCATCCGCACGCCGCCATAATTGGGGTCGCCTGGGATTTCGTTTTGAAGGTCTTTGACCAGGCCCCATTGTTTGCGGGCAAAATCCAAATATTTCTTCTCGCCGGTCGCGTGATAAATATGGATCGACGCGATACCGAGATACACATTGGGCCCTGTGTGGGCGATATGTTCAATGCCGCGCCCGCCGGAGCGGTCCTCCGCCGCATCCACAATATTCACAATCCAACCCTGCCGTTTGATGACTTTCTTGTTCTTTATGACCCAACCGGTTTTTTGGATGGCCGTGTTATCGATGAAATAATCGATCACCTTTTTGGCCAAGTCGGGCCGGCCGGTGCGCAAATGGACGAGCGCGCGAATGCAATTGTCATAGACAACGCTCCAATATTGGAGGCGTTTGTCTCCGGTAAAACTGTAGGCAAGATAGGTGTCCGGATTGATGCTGGTCTGGATCGTGGAGAGGACGCCCTGAATGTGTTTCTCGATGGGACCTTCGATTTTTTCGGGGATCGGCTGGCGTTTGACAACTTGCCGTTCAATTCCGCGCCGCGGATAAGCGGGCGCGTGCGGAATGTCCGGTTCCCATTTAAAAATCCCGAGCGACCCGGCGAAAGCGATCAGAATCAGCAACGTCAACGCGTATTTTTCGGTGCGGGTGCGCTTTTTCGGAAACACCGGCTTGATCAGCAACTCAGGCGGAGGTTGCCGCGACAGAGGCGGTGATGACAGTTTTGGAGATGATTCTTGAATGAACATAAATTGACGGCCTCGGGCCAGAAATTTAGTGAATAATAGTCATTGAGCTACGAGGCTGTTAGACACTTTTGGTCACAACTTGGTGACAGGCGGGTGACATAAAACCGGGCGGGATTGTAACTTATTTTTTGGTCTTTTCTCGACGGAAAACGGCTTGTCCGAGGGTCAATGGAACTTCTCTCATGTGAAATGGTTGATTTTCAATCTTTTGACTGAAAATACCGCGCAAATCTTCTTTGAGCTCGTAGGCCACGACCGTCCGCCGGGAGCGCCCCTTTCCCTCTTCCCACGTACGGCGGATTTCCACCTCCTGATTGGAGAGGTCTTTGGTCCCGAGGAACACCCCAATCACCATGGCGTACGAAAAATCAACCGCAGGAGGGTCCATATTGGCGTTGTAAGGTGCGATCATGCTTTCCCAAAATTCGTACCAACTCGCGCTGTCGCGAAACACCAATTGCTGTGGTTGTGTCACGCCGCAAAACTTTCCACGCAATTCCCATAAAGGAAAATCTCGTTCTTCCATGGGGTTGTATTCACGGAACACCGCGCTTGAATCCTCCCCGAATGCAATAACCGGAGACAATAGGTGCAAAAGTAAAAAAACGAAGGGCATTAAAACGGTGCCGAAAACGAGAAGCGGTGCACAACACCCAAATCGTCGAACGGCGCCAACGCATAATCAATCCGGAACGAATTGAGATATAGCCCAACCCCGCCGCGCAAATTCGAAGCCGATAAATGCGCTTCCTCAGGGGATCCAAATTGTGACAACGCTCCGGAGCGTAGCGCCAACTGCGGGATGACACTGATTTCGAAACCGGTACTGAATTCTGTCATGTGATTGCGCGGCTCGCGTTTAACGTCCGCCAACAATTTAACGGTACTGAACAATTCGGCGGCACCGCCGATGGAGAAAGTCATCGGAAGCGCGGTTTTTTGTTCGCCGTATTTTAAACTTGGGCCCATGTTGGTGACGGCAGCGGCCAACCACAGCGGCCGGCCCGGCAATTGCACAACAACGCCCAGATCCAGTGCTGCGGTAGATGCACGCTCCGATGCTATACGGCTATCAATGTATTTCACGTTGATGCCAACCCCAATGTCGCGCCGCAACGCGTGAGCGTAACCAACGGTCCCGACAATATCCTGCGCATTAAAGTCGCCGGTGGGATGGCCCTCCGCATCTCGCCCTCCGATATCATCACTGACCAAATGCGTAATCCCGACCGCCATTCCACCGCGTTGGAACGGCTGACCAACTTCCACGATGTTCAAACGATCACCCAATAACAGCTCGCCGTGCGTGGCGCTCACTTCTCGACGGGTGAGGCCCGCCAATCCGGCTGGATTGTAAAAGAGTCCATCCAAATCGCCGGCCGCTGCAGTAACAGCTTCATGCAAGCCGGTGCTGCGAGCGCTGCCCCCCAGGCGCAGCACCGCCGGTCCGGTTGCCGCGTGCAGAAAACAATGCGTTCCTAAAAGGACGAAAATAAAAATCTGGCGTTTCATCATCTCACCACCGCGAAACGGCCTTTAAGGACCGTACTCTGCCCTTGCGACTGAACAGTGATTGTATAGAGATAAATGCCGGATTCTTCGGCCCCCATCCATCGGTATTGATAGCCCAACACGCCGCGTCCATCGCTGCCAACAATCGGAAGGGGCGGATGATTCATTGTCACATCCAAAAGTTTTTGGCCTGTTCGGTCAAATGCACGTATCGTGCACATGTCCGCTTTGTCGACTTCAGCATGAAACAAAGGCGCTACTTCACCGCGCACGGGATTTGGAAATACATAGGTGTTTGATACAACCGATGCCTGAGCAGCAGTTTTACCCTCAGTACCGCCTGACGGATTGTTTCCTGGCGACATAAACGGGGTTGAAGGGGATGAAGGAGAGGCGGGCGAAGCGTTTACTATTTGGCCCATAGGAATATTGCTTGATCCCATCGCCCCACTTGTCGACCCACCGGTAGTGGCCGTTGATATATTCGAAACGTTGGACCAATTTGGAACTTCATCCGCTAAGAAAACGACCCCGTAATAACGCGTGCGTGAAGCGAGGCCCAGAATCACCAATTGATAGGGGACAGCCGGCTGAATATTCACTGTTCCTTCCCGTTGGAAGTTTGAAACATCGAATTTGGCCGGATAGGTGGCGTAGCAAACGCGATAGCGGCCTGCTGTCATGCCTTGATTTCCATCGTCGCCCGTTAATGTGAAAGACAGACGGATTGAATTTGCATTGGGCCCTAACGCCGCTGTTAGACCCCTCACGGCGGCGGGAGGCGTAAGATCTCTTAGGGTAAAGGTGGCGATATTCACGGCCTCCTGATTTCCGGCCCTATCAACCGAGTAATAACGAATCTGATGGTATCCCGCACCCAATGTGCGTGGCCCCGTGTAACTCGCAAAAGCGCCTGCGTCGACACTCAAATAGGTGGCGGCCACTCCGCTGGCCACCCCCCCATTGGTCCCTTGATCCGTGGCGATCAGAACGACCGGTCCGCTTGCGGTCAACAAACTGTAACGCGTTTGGGGAGCCTTTCTATCGTTAAACCAAATCGGCAATGTCGGGCTAGACGCTGTGTTGGACCATGGCGACCAATTCGGGATTTCATCGGCCAAACCCACACGTGAATAATAAGTGGTGGAAGGGAGCAACCCTGAAATAACAACAGATGTTGAAACCCCCGGTACAAGGAGTATCCGGGTTTGGCGTGTTATCACCGGTTGCGTTAGGACGGAGGCGGCGTTCAGCCCGATGTACAAACGATATTGGCCGGTCGTCGTTTTGATAAGTCCATCATCACCCGTTAACGTCCAAGTGTAACGTATTGTATCGCTGGAAATCCCGGAGGAGGTTAACGTCGTTACTTGAGCAGGAGAAGTTTGGTCCCGTATTACAGTGATGATAATTTCTGGGGTGGTGTAGTTGGCTTGTCCGTCCGATACCGTGAATCGAATTCCCCGGTAAACACCCACTTGCGATTGTGACGGTGTCCAGCGAAGGGTTCCGGTCATGGCCGTTCCTGTTGAAACGGTGAATGTTGATCCCGACGGCAAATTGAGAGTCGTCCATGTTAGTGCGTCCCCGTCCGGATCGCTGGCTTGCAGGGTCATTAAAAAAGGGCGATCGGTATCGATCGTGATGTTGGACAAGGCCGCAATGGTAGGAGGCCGGTTTGGATAGCGCCGCGTTAATGACCAATTGCTTGCACGCAACCCGGCGTCGATGGATTGAACATTAATGAAGTAAGGTTCTGCCGGAAGCGCCCCCACCGAAAACCCCAATTCGCCTGCCACAATGGAAGGTTTCGTGCGGTTCCCTAACAATGGGGACCCATAAACTCCGGAAACAATTCCATGCCCATTCGGCGCCGTGCCAATGCGAACGTTGTAACTTATACGGGTTGGTGCGCTTTCGAAGTCGGAGGCCGGCGCCCAACGCACTTGCAGTCGGTTTGAAACAAATATCGCATTAATATTGCGTGGCGTAGCGGGCGGCTGATTTCTAGAGATCACATGTTGCCGGTTATTAAGCATCCGTGCTCCAGTCGCCAAGTCAAGATCCCCATCATTGTCAAAATCGGCAAGGGTCATCGCGCGCGATCGGATGGTTAAGAAGCCTTGGGAACCCGCGAAATTACCGGCGTCGTTGAAATACAAACGTGCCAAGTCGCCCGCTTCGGTTATACCGCTTACGACCAAGTCGCTGTCCCCATCGTTGTCCACGTCGCCCACAGCGAGACCGGACGGCGATAATCCCGAAAAGTTTTTCCAAGGTTGCAATTGGCCCGCGTTGTTTCGATAAACGATCCCTTTGTAAACCCGCGGACCAGCAAACACATTGTCTTGCTGAAAACCGACAACCACGAGATCGAGATTGCTATCCCCAGTCATATCAATCGCGGCCAATTTCCCGTAGACCGTCCCAATGTTCTGCCCCAGCACAAAACGACCATTGGTAAAGCGATAAAGATCGGTCGTATGCGGGAAGGAATTCGCCTGGGACAACACCAGATCGAGGTCGCTATCGGCATCGAAATCAGCCAACAAAAGTTCATAACGGTATTGCGTTGGCAGCGCATGATTTGTGTCAAGCTGGAATATACCGCGATTATTTCTATAAACAGCGGTCCGATAGCAGGGCCCGAGGCAAGTGGTTCCGGAAAGGATCAAATCGAGGTCTCCATCGTTTTCGATGTCTCCCGTTACCATACTGCCATCGGCTCCGGCCAAAGATTGGGCAGGATCGCGCACCAAAATGCCGCGGTTGTTACGGAAAAAAATCAAGAGCGGGTTCGCTCCCGATGGATTTCCGGGCGAAGGCTTGTGAGAAATTGCTGCCAAATCGAGCCAACCGTCGAGGTTGTAGTCGAGCCAAAGCCCTTGTGTGACGTACTCAGTAGAAAGATTGTGCCTTGTGTCCAAGCTGAGTTGGCCCGAATTATTGCGATAAATCGCCGCGAGCGTCCCTCCAGCGCGCGTGCCTACAGCAAAAAGGTCCAGGTCGCCGTCGTTATCAAAGTCCCCCCACGCGAGCGTTTCTGCATCTTCAAAACCGGGTGCCGAACTATTGTTAATTTCAAAGTACCCAGGAGATACCATCGCAGCCGGATTGTGCAAATAATCGCTGTAATCGTTGTTGCCGTCTTTATAGACGACGGCAAAATAATGCGTGACATTGGGAACCAGGCCGCTCAACATCACCACTTCCTGCGTTCCCGGTGTTGCCGGACGGAGCGTGGGGGAAATGGGATGCAACGTCGCCGTCGTAAGATCGGCTTCCTTAAGGATGGGTGTACGTGCGGAACGAATTTCGTATGCGACTGCCGCACGGCCGTCCAAATCCGCGGGCGCTGTCCATGACAAGCGGACCTGCGTAGCGCTGACCGCGATGAGATCCGTGATTGGCTTCAGATACCCAACCACGTTGATCGTGAAAGAACCACTGTCCACCAAAAATTCCTGATCGTCCGCCGTGAAAACGACGTTTGAGTAAATCCCTATTTGGTTTTGTTGGGGTGTCCAACGAAACTGGCCTGTACCTCCATTTTCCGATGGTTCAAATGAAGCGCCCAAAGGCAGATTTCGTGAGCCCAATATAAGCGGGTCGCCCGTCGGATCCTGAGCGCGGACCGCGAAAACAAGTTCTTTGCCCCACTTCACGCGATAATTCGGTATCGGTCCAAACGACGGAGGACGGTTAACGGGAACACGCTGCTCGGCAGACCATTCACTAACCGCGTATCCGGCATCAACGTTCTGCAAACTGTAATAGAAGACCGGCCGGGTCGGAACAAAAACCTGATAGACATTCTTTTCGGCCTGCCGGCCAATGGCCTGTTCAAGACCCATTGTGTGCATATCATGCCGGCCCGAGACCACTTGATGGCCGCCGCGCGACCATCCGATACGAATATTTCTGCTCAGGGAAGAACCGGGTGTTTCATCCCCCGCCGGTGTCGGCCAATTTAGTGTTAGCGTGTTTTGATTCAAGGTGGCCGTGATATTGGAAGGTGGCATGGGTCTGCGGTTAACGGGCCCAACCTGGTTGCGCTGATTGGCAAAGACGGCATCGGCAATCGCGATATCGGCATCTCCGTCCGCGTTGAAATCCGCAATGCAAATGGGCCCCGAGTTCCGCCGGAAGATCGATTCCCCCGGCTGGAAGTTCTGGCCGTTGAAATAATGGATCCTCAGCTCGTGTTCGTGCGTCGCAAGGTCTGATCCCGACGTCGCCACGTCAAAGTCGCCATCATTATCGAAATCCCCGAGCGCTGATTCCGAAGGCCGGGCGGATGATATGCGTTGCCGTTCGGTAAAGGTTCCTGCATCATTCGTAAAGTACACAACCGAATTGATTGGTGACGCGCTGGTCAATATGAGATCGGAATCGCCATCGCCATCCATGTCCCGCGTCTGAATTCGCCCGCCCACATCCGCAAGACGTCGACGCGAACTCAAAACCCCATTGATATTTTCAAATACGTCCAACGTGTTTTCGTAATACTCGGTCGAATACAACAGATCCAAATCGCCATCCTTGTTGATATCGGCGAAAGCTATATCGCGCATAAATGCGGAGGCCGGCAAAACGGACGGCGTCAGGTCAAAATGGCCGTGGTTATTTATGTAAAGGCCACATTGATAAAAGACTGTGAATGAAGGTACATGGCAATCAACAAGATCGACATCGCCGTCGCCGTCGATGTCGCCCGTGGCGATCGAACCCCGGACAGCAACGGTCGCGGGTTGGCTGGTGTCCGCTGAGATGTTTGAATGAGCAGGGCCTCCGCCGTTGTTTTTGAAAAACTTAAGACCCGCAGAACCCGTCGCAATGACATCCAAATCGCCGTCGTTATCATAATCCACCCAGCGCGCGTCGTACCAATAGTCGCGTCCCATACGTACGTTGTTTGCATACTGTTCAAGTTCACCGTTGTTATTCACGAAAATGCTGTTTTGCGCGGAGCCAGGATCGCCTTCAGACGACAACAAGTCGAGATCTCCATCGTTATCATAATCCCCCCACGCCAAGGCGTGAGGAAGATTAAAGTGACGCTTGTAATCGCTAAAGAATCCCGCTATGGCTGATGCTTGGTTTGAAACACCGGAAATATTCCCAAACTCATCAACTCCGGCGACCGCCACAAAATAGGTGGTTTTCGGTATAAGGCCGGTAATCCGGTTATAGACCGGCCTGTAGGACCTAATGGGTTCGGCGAGAGACGCGGTCGCTGCGTTTTGAAAATCCATCAACGTGACAATAGGGACCGTGCTGTATTTAACAACGAAACCGGTTACATTGACGCCGCTCGGCACCCACCAAGAAACATTGAGCTGTCCGCCCGTTGCCACGCGCATATCGGTGACAGGTTGAAACACGTCGAAAATACGGAGCCGGATCGGGCCCGTCACATTGCCGCGCCGGTCCACCGCCATCAAATCGAATATGTACGCGGCATCGCTGGGAGAAGAGATCGATAAGCGAAATTCGTTTCCCGGCAAAGCCGTTAGGTGAAAACGGTCAAAAGGAACGCCATTTTTCCAGGCCGTTATTTGGGAAACCGTGACGCCATCGAATTCGTCGCGCAGCGTGAAGTTGATCTCTTCAAACGTATCCAAAAACCACTCGGTCTTCTCGGGATCACGCGGCGGATTGTTGATGTGGAACTCATGGTCGGGGTCCCGTGGTTCG
>CAYOPN010000028.1:0-33099 GCA_964405835.1 uncultured Elusimicrobia bacterium
TCTTTTGATTTGGTCACGAGATCAGCGAACTTAGGAATGGCCACAGCGGCCAATATACCTATGATTGCAACGACGATCATAAGTTCGATGAGCGTGAACCCTTTAGAGTTACGCAGTTTTGTCATATGAACCGACCTCCTTTTTGCGCAAGAAACCGCATTATTAAAACGGTTTACTTGCGGCTTAACGAGTATAACGACGAAACTTTATAAAGTCAATTACGGTATGATTCGCATTAACTTAACGCGGTGTTTTTCGAAAATAACCTCAGTTTTTTTTGAAATAAATTGGTTAATTTGAAAAACACCATTGTCTGTAAAACCGAATTTTGACATCCCTCCTAACCTTTCGATTTCCCCTTCATTCAAAATCAAGTGCGTAATTTCGTTTGATCGGCAAAACACGTCGATTTCCCAGATTGATTTTGCGTGACTAGAAATACGTGCGATGGGACTTTCCGCGAACAAATTTGAAGCCATAAAGGGACGGCGCAAATGGTAGGTGCGTTGTTCTCCAATAAGCAAAACTTTGTCGGATGCTCCGAGAGTATTATTGGCGAAATCGAAAGTTTGGAAATAGGGAAGGCGCCGCGCACAGTAATCCCGGTAGGAGTCAAATCCGAGCGCTACGGAAAAAGGCCGCAGACCCTGGGCGATGAAAAAATACATGAAAAAATTGGATATCAACCATGGAACCAAAACCAGAACGACGACAATTTGTACCAGGCGTTTTTTCTCCCGCAACAACTGGTCAATTGAAAATGAAGCCAACAAAATCGCGACCGGCAACAGGCCCACAAGAAAACGGAAAACGGGTTTGGTCCCGAACCAAATCAAGAAATGGACCAGGGCATAGGCGCTCAAAAAACGGACCGGCGACTTTTTGGGAGACAGGAAAAAAGCCAACGGGGCGGCAAACAAAATTAATGGCCATCCAAAATCACCAAGCACATCGAAACCACCACCGTATTTGATAGCAGAGCCCGTTAGCGACCACGGCGCGCGCACCAACTCAAACAGGAGATTGCTTTTGGTTCCGTATTCGGTGAGCTGAGAAAAATACCCTGCGGCGTTGGCCGTGCTCCAACCGTCTGGAGCGCCAAAAACCTGATAAAAAAATGGAAAGAACGGATTTCCGACTGTTACTCCATTCTTAATAAACCAAAGGCCGGCAGGGAAAAGCGCCGGGACCGCCAACAAGAACATTTCCCTGACCAATAGACGCCGCTTCAAAACGGAAGCATAGAGCAGATAGGTCCCTAAAAAAATCGGACATATCGCGCCGGTGTACTTTGTGGCGACGGCAAAACCGCTAAAGGTCCCGGCCAGCACAAGCATCCCGCTGTTCCAGTTTTCTTTGGACGCCCTATAAAAAAATTGGACCGAGAGATAAATGAAACCGGCCAATGGAAGATCGACATAAGCCCCCATGGAGAGAAAAAGGACCGCCGGCATTGTCCACCAAAGAAAAAAAGAAAGTATCGCCTGCCGCTGGCCGCCAAATTCATACGCCCAAGCTGCGATGCCCAATGCCAAAGAAAAAGAAGCGGCCCAACCCCAGAGATTGATCACGTATTCCGGCTCCGGGAACTGATTTAAGATAAACAAGAAAATCATCTCGACATTGGCAGGGAAATACGAATAAAGATTGGAAGGCACGGCGTTGATGGCCTGCGCCTGGTTGTACATGGCCGGTAAAGCAAGGTGGTATACCAGCGAATCGTAGTAAGTTATAGGAGAGAAACAAGACAACAGGACCATCAAGAGCGCCCCGAGGGTAATCCCCAAAAGTCCGATTTGCCCCCATGAAAATACCGTTGGCGCGACATCGCCCCTCCCGAAACCTTGTCGCAACCGCCATACTAAAAGGCATAGCAGGCCGATGTTCAACACCCTTAATTTTGTGGTGAGCTCTCCCGGCAAAGCCCACCCCAGAAGCAACACAATTGACCCTAGCAGGCCAAACCCCAACCAGAGCGATGCAACTTTTTGCTCGATGAAACCAGCCAAGCCCAAAGGCACGACCGGAACTGTTTTTTTATTTCGTTGAGTGAAAAAGCAATCTCCCACCGCCCAACATGCTGACGAGAGATAAAGCGCGGCCAACAGCGCCTTTAGTTTGGGAAAGAAATCCGGCAATGGATATGAAGAGAAGTATGTCGGAACAACGGTGAGAACGAACACGCCATAAAGCGCTAGCAGCAAATGGCGTCGCGGTGTTTGCACGTTCTTTTTTCGCGCGAAGAAGATCAGCCGCGGCCGGCCAAGCTTCCGAGCTCGAACATCGGCAAGAACATCGCGATAACGATGAAACCGATAACAAGGCCCATTACCACGATGATGATAGGCTCAATCATCGACGTAAGCGCCTTTACCGCGGTGTCAACTTCTTGGTCGTAAAAGTCGGCGATCTTCGCCAACATGGTGTCGAGATTTCCTGTTTCTTCACCGATGGCCACCATTTGAATGACCATCGGAGGGAAAATGTTTGCTTTTTTAAGCTGGACGGCGATGCGCTCGCCTTCCTTGACTGATTCCCGCGCCGTCATGATTGCGATTTCAATGACTCGGTTACCCGAGGTTTTAGCGACCGTTTCCAGGGCCTGAAGAATGGGCACGCCGGATTTAATCAGGGTCCCCAGCGTTCGCGTAAATTTTGCCACGGCGACCTTTTTGAGGAGAAGTCCAAAAACCGGAAGCTTCATGGAAATAGCGTCCATGTTTCGTTGGCCGATGTCCGTTTTCCGGTATTGTTTGATAAGGAAGAAAACAACAACGGGGGCCCCAATGACAAGATACCAGTATTTCCGCAGGCCAAAGGACAAATCGATCATGATTTGAGTGATAAAAGGAAGTTCCGCGCCAAAACCCGAGAAGATAGATGAAAAGGTTGGAATAACGAACATCAACAAGAAAAGAGTCACCGATGCCGCAATGACGCTGACGACCGCGGGATACATGAGGGCTCCCTTCACCTTTGACCGCAATGCCTCCGCCTGTTCCAGGTAGGCCGACAGGCGTTCCAAAATAACATCGAGAATACCGCCGACTTCACCGGCCTTGATCATCGAAACATACAGCTCTTCAAAAGCATTGGGGTGTTTGCGCAGCGCGTCGGTAATGGATTGGCCGGCTTCGATGTCTTCGCGAATGGCGTGAACAATTCCTTTAAAAAGTTTGCTTTCCACCTGGTCTTCCAGAATGGTCAGACCCTGCACGAGCGGCACACCGGCGGAAACAAGCGTTGAAAGTTGGCGGGAGAAAAGAACGAGCTCTTTGGGTTTAACGTTGGGTTTGAATGGCAAAAACTTCGCAATGCGGTCCAATAGAGGAGGCGCGGACTCAAGAATCTCCAGCGGCATGAGTTTTTGTCCGCGCAATTGATCGATGGCCGCTTTCAGATCAGTAGCTTCGATGAGACCTTCTGTGAGGCCCCCCGTCAACATTTTCGCTTTGTAGGCAAACTCTGGCATAAATTCTCCTAGGACCTTCCGACGCCAGCTCGCTGGTTGATCAACTTGATTAATTCTTCTGGATCGGACGAATGTTCAACCGCTTGTTTCTGTGTGATTTTTCTTTTTTGGACCAAATCGGACAACGATTGATTAAAGGTCTGCATCCCGAATTTTCCTCCGGTCTGCATGAGCATCGGAATTTGTTCGACTTTCCCTTCGCGGATCAAATTCTCAATGGCCGATGTCACGATTAATATCTCGCATGCTAGCACGCGACCGGTGCCGTTGGAATGGGGTATTAAAGATTGGGTGAACACCGATTTCAAAACCAGCGAGAGCTGATTGCGGACTTGCGGCTGTTGATGCGATGGGAACACATCGATAATGCGGTTGATGGTGGATTTTGCATCGTTGGTATGCAACGTGGCGAAGACCAAATGGCCCGTTTCCGCAATCGTAATGGCGGCCTGGATTGTTTCCAAATCCCGCATTTCGCCGATCAGAATAATGTCCGGGTCCTGCCGCAAAACGTATTTCAACGCTGAAGGAAAACTGGTGGTGTCCTGGCCAATTTCACGTTGGTTAACAATGCATTTTTTGTGGTGGTGGATGTATTCGATCGGATCTTCGATCGTGATGATGTGTCCGTTCCGATTTTCGTTCAAATAGTCGATCATGGAAGCGAGCGTGGTGGATTTACCGGAACCTGTCGGACCTGTCACGAGCACAAGCCCGCGCGGCCGTCCCACCACTTCGTAAACAACTTCGGACAATCCCAATTCCTCAAACGTCATAAAAGTCGAAGGAATCGAGCGCAAGGCCGCCCCAACGCTGCCCCGTTGGCGAAAAACGTTCATACGAACGCGCCCCACGCCTTTAATACCGAAAGAAAGGTCGAGTTCACTTTTTGCTTCAAAATTCTGGCGCTGCTGGTCGGTGAGCAAGGAATAAATGAGGCGTTGGCAAATGTCCGGTGTTAACTTCTCAAACGGCATAGCGGCCATTTGCCCATCAATGCGGAGCATCGGGGACGTACCGGAAGTTAAATGCAAGTCAGAGGCCCTTTTTTGCACCATCATCAACAACAAATCGCTCATGTTAATCATGTTATTCCTCGTTGCTCTCGGCGACTGTGACCCTTACCACTTCATCAATGGTCGTATGTCCAGCCAACATTTTCTTTACCGCCACGTCCCGCAAAGATTCCACGCCAGTCCGCGCCGCGGCGGTGCGGATCTCTGATGGCGGGGCCTTTCGAACGACGAGCTGTTTCATTTCCTCGCTCATCTCCATGACTTCGTAAACACCCACGCGGCCCTTGTAACCGGAGTTGTGGCAAATTTCACATCCCTTTCCTTTATATATGGTGACCATGGAATCGATGTCCATTGCCATTTGAACGCCCAGCGCCGACGCTTCCGCTCCGCTTATTTGATATGGGGCTTTGCAACCCGAACATATGCGTCGCAGAAGGCGCTGTGCGATGACCATGCGCAGCGTGGCTGATATCAATACGGGTTCTACGCCCATATTCAAAAGCCGGATGACGGTGCTTGGCGCATCGTTGGTGTGAAGCGTCGCCAAGACCAAATGGCCGGTCAAAGCGGCGTTTCCAGCGATCTCGCCGGTCTCTTTATCGCGGATTTCGCCCACCATTATGACGTCGGGATCTTGGCGAAGGAAAGCGCGAAGGCCGTTGGCAAACGTTAAACCGATGTCAGGCTTCGCTTGGACTTGATTGATGCCGGGCAAAATATATTCGACGGGATCCTCGATCGTGACGATGTTCGTATCAGGTTCATTCAAAATGGAAAGCGCAGAATAGAGCGTGGTGGTTTTACCGGAACCGGTCGGGCCGGTCACAAGAATCATTCCGTTCGCCGCATGGATGTTGCGCTTGAAAACAGTTAACTCGCGGGTGTCAAAACCCAACTGCCCCAGGTCGAGCTGCAAACCTTGCGGATCGAGCAAGCGCATGACGATTTTTTCGCCATAAACGGTGGGGATGGAAGAAATACGAATATCCAGGTTCCGGCCTTCGACTTGAATTTTGGTACGGCCGTCCTGTGGGATCCGGCGCTCGGAAATATCCATGTCCCCCATGACTTTTAAACGGGAAATGAGCGCGGACTGCAATTTCTTGGGTGGTGACGGTTGGATATGGAGCACGCCGTCAATGCGGAACCGGACCACCATTTTTGTCTCAAGCGGCTCGATGTGAATATCGCTGGCGCCCTTGCGAACAGCATCGCCCATGATCAGATTCGCAAGTTTTACCGCGGGAGCAGCATCACCGGCGGACTCAACATCGAACGCCACCTGCCCCGCCATTTTTATTTCGGGTTCCTGAGCCCCCTCCCTGTCCATCTGGTCGACGGCGTTTTGAAGCTCCCCCTCTTCCTTGATCTTCTTTTTCTTCGCGTAATATTTGTCGAGAGCCGCTTTGATTTCGTTATCGGAGGCGACCACCATGCGAATGTCGCACCCCGTCAAAAGTTTCAGATCGTCCGTTGCAAACACATTCAGCGGATCGGCGATCGCGATGGTTAGCAAATTCCCTTCTTTTTTGATCGGCATCAGCATTTGGTTTTTGGCGATGGTTTCAGGAACGGCCTGAATGGCTTCGGCAGGAATTTCACCGTATTCGGAAAGGGACACGTAGGAGACACCGGACTGCTTTCCCAGGATGGCCAACAAAATATCTTCGGAGAGAATACCGAGCTGAATCAGGATGGAACCGAGTTTGCCACCTTTGTCTTTTTGTTCGCGGAGCGCGACCTCGAGCTGTTCATCGGTGATGAACCCCAGCTCAACAAGATAAT
Organism: uncultured Elusimicrobia bacterium; assembly: GCA_964405835.1. Lineage (GTDB taxonomy): Bacteria > Elusimicrobiota > Elusimicrobia > F11 > F11 > JAJVIP01. The sequence continues at coordinate 6,277 of CAYOPN010000028.1, forward strand.
CACCGAGACGTTTGCGGGCGGAATTTAAATAGCGAACACCCATTATCTTTTCCCCTTCGCCATGGCGGAGACACAGAGCGCGGTGTCGATGATTTCCTGGACGTTGCAACCGCGGGAGAGATCGCTCATCGGACGATCAAGCCCCCACATAATCGGGCCGGCGATGCGCGCCTTGGAAAAACGTTGCACCAGCTTGTAGCCGATGTTGCCGGCCTCCAACGTTGGGAAAACAAACACATTGGCTTTGCCTGCCACTTCCGATTCGGTTGCTTTTTTTATCACCGCCACCTCAGGGTCCAACGCCGCATCCAATTGAATTTCGCCATCCACGAGCAAATTTGCATCCTGTTTACGTGTAATTTCCAGGGCTTCTTTTATTCGGTCGACCAGCGGATGCACAGCGCTACCGCGGGTCGAAAAGGACAAAAAGGCCACCCGGGGCTCCTTTTCGGTAAAAAACCGGTAGGAATCGGCCGCCGCGACAGCAATGGCGGCCAAAAAACGTGGCGATGGTTCTGGCACCACCGCGCAATCAGCAAAGAGAAACGGCGTCTTGTTGTCCGACGAGCGAACCTCGGTTTCGATCAAAAAATGCCCCGATACAAGCCGCGTACCCGGCTTCGGGCCGACCAGTTGAAGCGATGCGCGCACAATGTCGGCCGTGGGTCGCAACGATCCTCCCACAAGACCATCAACGCGCCTCTCCAAAGCCAAACAGATGCCGTGATAAAGCGGGTCGTCCAATTGTTTTTCAAGGGTGTCCGAGGAAAGATTGAGTTTCTGTTGTTTGGTGGAGAGGATTTCCTTGAACCGGGAACGGTCTGCCGCGGGAGTCGGACCGACCAGGATCGGGTCCAGAAGTTTTTTGGATTTAAGCTCCGCTGCGGCTTGGATGATGCGGGAATCTGTGGGGTCGGTAAAAGCGATGCGCGTGGAAGATTGGGTTGTTGATATTTTTGACCAAAAGTCGGTTAAGGGTGGCACGTTTTAAACCTAGCCCTCTCCCTATTTGATTTCAAGAGACAAGGCGTTTTTAATGCCGATACTTTTTGGAAAGCTCATCAATCACAGGCCGCGGCAGGAAGGCCCTCAAGTCGCCGTTTAACCGCGCCACTTCGCGCACCATCGAGGAAGACAGGTACACGTATTTTTCATCGGGCATCAGGAACACCGTCTCGATCTCTCCCTTTTGGTGCCGGTTCATTAGCGCCATCTGGAACTCGTACTCAAAGTCCGAGATGGCGCGCAAGCCGCGGACCAACGTCGACACGCCGCGTTCCTTGGCGAAACGGACCAAGAGCCCCGAGAACATTTCGAGCCGGACGGGACAGGCAAATTTTTTCTGCCCAATCACTTTCCGTACCAACGCCACGCGCTCGTCCAAAGTAAACAAGGTCGACTTGGAGCTTTGACGCGAAATAGCCACGATCACTTCATCGAAGATGACCGAAGCGCGGGCCAAGATATCGAGATGACCGAAGGTAATGGGATCAAACGTTCCCGGATAAATGGCGATTTTTTTCTTCTTACTCATAGCGTCCTCGATTATTTCTTATTTAGCCCACTCTGGAGAGATTCAATTTTGTTCCAAAACGTTTTTGCAAAATCCGGTTGAGCGACGCGAACTCTTTTAAAGTCAAAGACATTTCTCCGGCCACCAACGACCGCGCCGCTTCGCGCGCGCGCGACAGCAAAAGACCGTCTTTAATCAGGTCTCCCACGCGAAAAAACGGTATGCCGTGCTGCGCCTCACCGATGAATTCGCCGGGGCCGCGCAAACGCAGGTCTTCTTCCGCCAAACGGAAACCGTCTTGAATGGAGCAAAACACGTTCAAGCGGTCCTCGCTGGTCTCGCCGGTCAAATCGATTTCGTGCACGAGCAAGCATTCGGAAGCATGTTGGCCGCGCCCCACGCGGCCCCGCAATTGATGAAGTTGCGACAAACCGAAACGCTCAGGATTAAAAATGACCATCAGCGTGGCGTTCGGAACATCAATACCCACTTCGATGACGGGCGTGGCCACGAGCACGGACGCTTGCCCGGAACGGAACTTGTCCATGGCTGCTTTCTTTTCATCGGACGCCATTTGCCCGTGAAGCAGCGCCACGTTGTGCCCTGAAAAGCGTTTCTGGATGCGTTCGAATTCTTTGGTGGCGGCCTGCACAATCTTTCCGGTCCGCTTGCCCAGCAACTCCGATTCTTCGACCAACGGAAACACCACGTACGCCTGCCGGCCTTTGGAAAGCTCCCCTTCGATGCGTTTCATGGCCGAATCTTCTGACGAGAAAGAGGTCTTGATCGGCTCGCGTCCCACCGGAGCGCCATCGATGATGGAAATGTCCAGATCACCGTAGATGGTCAGCGCCAATGTCCTCGGAATAGGCGTGGCGGTCATGATGAGCACATCGGGTTGGCCGGTTTTTGCAAGGAGTTTCGCGCGCTGCCGGACACCAAAACGGTGTTGCTCATCGATGATCACAAGCCCCAATTTTTTAAAGGCCACATCGTCACTGAGAAGCGCGTGCGTGCCAATAATCAAATTGATTTTTCCCTCTTTGAGTTGGGCCAGGATTTTTTTGCGTTCGGGCTTGGGCGTGGAACCGGTTAGCAGCGTTACTGTCACCGGTAAGTTTTTGAAAAAGCGCGCGATGGAAATGGCGTGTTGGCCGGCCAGGATTTCCGTCGGAGCGAGGAACGCCACCTGCAGTCCATTTTCAATCGCCAACAACGCCGCCGATAACGCCACCACGGTCTTACCGGACCCCACATCGCCCTGCAACAACCGGTTCATTGGCATGGGCCGTTGGAGATCGCGGAAAATTTCGTTGATAACGCGCGTCTGCGCCGGCGTGAAATCAAAACCCAACTGTTGGCGGAACGGCGTCAGCAGATTTTTATGGATGCCATAGGTGAACCCTTTCGGCACCTGGTCGCGATCGCTCCGGTTGATCGCCATGGCGAGCTCCAACAGAAAAAATTCATCGAACGCGAGGCGTTCGCGCGAGCTGTCCCGGTCTTTCCAAGAGGACGGAAAATGGTACGAGCGCAGCGCCTGCGAATATTCGGGAAGTTTCTGGCTTTCGCGGAGCGCCACAGGAAGCGGGTCGGCCATTTGCGCGGCGGAGTCGGGCACGATCCGCGCCATGAGCGAACGCAACCACAAATCATTAAGACCTGCCGTCAGCGGGTAGACCGGCACAATCCGGTCTTTTTCAATATTCCCTTCGGAAACTTGATAGTCCTCGACACGGATTTCCGGCCCCAGTTTCCCCATTTCAACCGCGCCATACACCAATACTTCCCGGCCTTCGATGATGTCGCGTTTTACTCCCGCGAAAACGTCGTACCGGAAAGAAAGCCGTTTAAACCAGATGGCATCGATCGAGGAAGTGGCGTCTTTGATGCGGGCGCGCGCCTGCCCCAACATCTTTCCGGAACGGAGGACTTCGCTTGTTTCCACGCGACCCAAAAAAGCGGCCTTTTTCCCGGGGGTGGCGTCACGGATGCAGATGACCCGCCTGTCCTGATGACCACGCGGGAAATAAAGCAACAAATCTTCGACGGTGCGGACATCGATTTTCTCCATGATTTGCGCCTTGGAGGGGCCGACACCCTTTACGAATTGGACCGGGGTGGCGAGGTCGGAAATCATTTTCTGGTGCTCGTTTCCTCTTCGGATTGGAAGGGCAGTTGAAGAGAAACCAGTGAGCTACGGACATGTTCGTTGTTGACTTCAAACATCTCCATCGTGTAACTGATGCGCGCGCCGCTTCTCGCGATGAAAGTAATGCCGGCAGTGGCGGTGCGGCGATCGGACTTGTTGAGGTCCCGGCCAAAGTAACCGCCGCGCAACACCGCGTAAGTAGAAGTAAAGGCCTCGGCGCCAAGGTAGTAATAACTTTCATCATTGGAGCCTTCGTGATAGTAGCGCCGCTCCCAATCGCCCGACAGATAAAGGTCTTTGGCCACGCGCACACGGTTTCCGATCCGGGCTTTAAACGGAAGAATGTTCTTTTTGTAATCCTTCCCCCACATCATGCCCGGCGCATTTTGAACGACCAGCCCCCACATCGCCGGCCCCGTCGGATAACGGACGCCCACGTTCATGCGCACGCCGTCGGCCGTATCGTAATTGTTTTTGTCCGGGACACCGGTTTGCTTTTCAATGACATTGATGGAGGAATGCAGGTAAGCAATCGACAACCCGATGCTGCCTTGGCCGAATTGCTCGGCGCCGGCAATTCCGAACGCGTTGGCGTCGTATTCCACCTGACGGTAATCCGTCGACGGCGACGCCGGATTCAGGATTTCGGTGTCGTTGATTCGCGAAATTGGCTCGTAAAAAATGACCCCCTTTTCACCGGCGAGTGAAAAATACTGCATGACTTTCCCTTCAAGCGGATCGTTGCCGAGCGCCACGTCGTCGTCCAGATTGCTGTCGGTGGCAACGCGCGCGGTACCGAACATCGCGTTCTGGCTGGAATCGATCAGGTTGGCCGGATTTTCTGAACCCGACGCCGGCCCTCCCATATCGGCCGCGAAAGTATTGCCACGTCCCAATGTCTCGGCACTAGGAACACCACCGTCCGTGGCGTTATCGCGAATCGGGGTCCGATCTTTGGCCGCGGCCGGAGTGGCCGCCAGCAGGACCAAGAAAAGAGATTTACGAAGCAATGGTGCCTTTGACCGGACTCGAAGGCGACGCGTGACCGCGCTTTTGCATGCGCCCTGCCTGAAACGCCAAACGGCCGGCTTCGGTCGCAAGCTTCATGGCTTCGGCCATTTTCTCCGGGTCTTGGGCTTCCGCGATGGCGGTGTTCATAAGGATCCCGTCGATTCCCATTTCCATCGCCAACGCCGCATCGGAAGCGGTGCCGACCCCGGCGTCCACAATCACAGGAACCGACGTAACTATCTCTCGAATAAACCTGATGTTGAGTGGATTTAAGATTCCTTGTCCAGACCCTATCGGTGCGCCCAATGGCATGACCGCAGCAGCGCCGGCTTCGACCAACTTGCGCGCCATGATGGGGTCGTCGTTGGTATAGGGCAACACCGTGAACCCTTCCTGTACCAAGGTCTTGGTGGCCTGCAGCAGGACTTCGGTATCGGGCAAAAGGGTTTGAGGATCGCCCAACACCTCGAGCTTGATCAAATCGGTTTCAAGCAATTCCCGCGCCAGACGGGCCGTGCGCAACGTGTCTTGAAGGTTGTAGCAACCGGCCGTATTCGGCAGGATGGTCATGTTTTTGGGGATATAGGTCCAAAAAGAGGTCTCGGACCGGTCTTGCAGGTTCACCCGGCGGACCGCCACCGTGACCATGCTGGCACCGGACCCTTCCATGCACGACTTCATCAGGTCAAGTGTTTTGTATTTTCCGGTCCCCACAATCAACCGGGAAGACAAATGGTACCGCCCAAATTTTAAAACGTCATTTTCGTTTATTGTTTGCACCGACATACTAACCGCCTCCGATCATCTGAATGATTTCGAGCGTGTCTCCTTCGTTCAATACGGACTTCTCCAGAGTAGCCCTCTTCAAAATTTTCATATTCAATTCGCACGCGACCACGTTTGGATTAAGACCTTTCGCTTCGAGTAGTTTCTTCACCGTTGTTCCCGGCGCCAACGACTCAATTTTTCCATTCACGTTCACGTAAATTTGATCTTCCATTTTACACCGATGCCTGCAGCGAATAGAGCTGATGATATGTTCCCTTCCGGCCCAAAAGTTCTTCGTGGCTGCCAATTTCTTTTATCTTCCCTTTTTCCATGACAATGATCCTATCGGCTTTACGCACGGTGGAAAGCCTGTGCGCGATCATAAACACCGTTCGTCCTTCGAGCAAACTGTCCAGCGCGCCTTGAACGGCTTGTTCGGACGCGCTGTCCAACGCGCTGGTTGCTTCGTCCAATATCAAAATGGCCGGGTCCTTTAAGATCGAACGAGCAATCGATATGCGTTGCTTTTCCCCGCCGGAAATCCGCGCACCCCGTTCGCCGATCAACGTCTGATACCCCTGGGGCAACGCGCTCACAAAGTCATGCGCGTGTGCGGCCTTGGCGGCGGCCTCCACTTCTTCCATGGTCGCGTCGGGACGGCCATAGGCGATGTTGGCCCGGACCGTATCGTTAAACAGATGCGTGTCCTGCGTCACCACGGCCATCTGGCTGCGCAAGCTCGCCACGGTGAGATCGCGCAAGTCCACACCATCCAACGATATCGCGCCGCCCGTCGGGTCATAAAAACGGAGCAGCAACTGGGCGATCGTGGTTTTTCCGGAACCCGAAGGCCCCACCAACGCGACAACTTCCCCCTTTTTTACCGTGAGATTGATGTTATCGAGCACCAGGTTCGATGACGGATAAGAGAAGGTGACGTTTTTGAATTCGATTTTATTGGAGATGACAGGGACCGACTTCGCGTTTGGCGCGTCCTGCACGGTGCCCTTCTGGTCGAGAAGTTCAAACACGCGCTCCGCCGCGGCCAATCCTTGCTGCAGGTGCACGTTCACGCTCGCAAATTTCTTGATCGGGGCGTACAACGACATCGCGGCCCCCACAAACGCCACAAAAGACCCGATGGACCACACGCCGCGGATCACGTCCCGTCCTCCGATCCACAACATGAGCGCGAGAATAATGGCCCCCAAAAACTCCATGATGGGACTCGAACGGGCGTCAACGCGCACGAGTTTCATCATGGCGTCGAAGTAATGACGGTTCTCCCTTGAGAAATCCTGGACTTCCCGTTTTTCGCTCTGAAAAACCTTTACAATCGGCATCGCCGCCAGCGCTTCGTGGATAGACGTATACATGTCCGCCATTTTGGCCTGGCCTTCACGTCCAGCACGGCGGCTTTTTTTTCCGAGGTTTGTCAGCAACCAGCCGGCAACAGGAAGGATGGAAAAACACATGAGCGCGAATTTCGCGTTTGTGTAAAGAAGAAACCCGATCAATCCCAGCACCGTGAGGCCATCACGCAGGATCACGGTGGGAGCGGACGCCAGCGCAATTTGCATGGTCGTGATGTCGCTCGTCAGCCGCGCGAGAATGCCACCGGATGCTTTTTCATTGAAGAAACCCATTGAGAGCGAATAGAGGTGTTTGTAGACATCGTCCCGGATCTGGCGGGACGCGGTCTGACTGACGTAGGACGTGAGATAGGTGTGCGTGTACCAGAAAATGGATTTAAGTCCGATGCCCACCAACACCAAAATGACACCGGTGCGCAGCGCCTCGATGTCGCGCTCCACCAACGCATGGTCGTTCAAATATTTAATGAGCCACATGAACATCGTCTGCAAACCCGCCACGCCCGACATACAAACCAGCGCCACCGAGTAGCGGAACCAAACGGGTTTTATATAGGGAAGAATCCGTTTAAACATCAGGCCACTTTCTCCAATATGGCGCGCGCAGCGCGGTCACTGGCCCCGCCTCCGCCAAATTTCTCGCGCAATGCCAACAACTCGCGGCGCAACGCTTTCCGCGCGGGCGGGTCTTTCATCCATTGCAGGATCGGAAGCGCGATATTGTCGGCGGTGGCGTCCCACTGAATAAATTCCGGAACAATTTTCCGGCCGGCCAAGAGGTTCGGCATACCGAGATAAGGGATCTTAATGATAGCGCGGGCCACAAAATAGGTGACCCAATTGGTTTTGTACATGATGACCATCGGGATCCCAAGCAGCGCGTTCTCGAGCGTTTCCATTCCCGACGCCGTGATGGCCAAATCCAGTTGGGAGCGCCACGCGTAATTTTCGTCTTGAATGAGTTCGATCAAGCACTTGCTTGGTTTGTCGGTGCCGAGGATATCGTGATACAGCTGGCGCGGAACATTCGGCACCGTGAAAACCAAGAAGCGCGCGCCAGGGCAAACGCTCGCGATTTTGTCGCACGCTTCCACCATAACCGGCAAATGCCTCATGATTTCCCCCGGGCGGCTGCCCGGCAGAAGACCGATATTGGGTTCGATGCGGAGCGGTTGATCAGCGTCCATGAGCGGCAGAAAATCCAGAATGGGATGACCGACAAACTGGGCCGGAATGTTTTTCTTGCGATAGAAATCGAGCTCAAATGGAAACAAACACAGGAAAAGATCCACGAAGGGGCGCATTTTGTCGGCGCGGTACGAACGGCTGGCCCAGAATTGCGGACTGGCGTAATAGAACACGCGCCGCCCCAATTTCTTGGCGGCCTCCGCCACGCGCGAATTAAATCCATAAAAGTCCACCGGGATCACAGCATCCGGCGGGTTCTCTTTGATCTCAGGAATGATGACGTTATTGAGGATGTCCCGGAAATACATGATGGTCTTCGGCGAGATAGCGAAACCAAGCGCGTGGCGCCGGACGATGTTGGTCAGAAATTTGTCGCTCACCTTTTCCAGCAACGAACCGCCGATGCCGACCACATACAGCGCCGGGTCCATTTTTTTCAGGGAAGCCACCAGCTGCGAGGCCACCAGGTCCCCCGAAGGATCACCCGCGACAATGAGAACGCGCTTCAACGCTTCGCCTCTTCTTGGTCTTTGTTCATGTGCACGGCCGCCATGACAGGCGCGTCGTGAAGCGACATCTTCGCCAGGATTTCAAACGCCAACTCCAGCGCGTCACGGCCATGTTCGCCGCTCACCAGAGGGGCGCGACCGGTCTTCACACATTGAAGGAAATGGATCAATTCCTGCTCGAGCGGATCTTCTTTTTTTAGCCGCGGCCGGATGACATCGATGTCCATCAGCGATTTCAACACCGGCCCTCTTTTGCGGAAAATTTTCAGCGAGCGGTCGGAATAATCCAATGAGATATACGAGTCCGGCTGAAACACGCGGATCTTCCGGTATTGTTTAAGCGTGACGCGGCTGGCCGAAAGATCGGCGCGGCATCCGCCTTTGAAATAAAGCGTGGCCTTAACGATGTCTTCGTGGTTGCTGATGACTTTGCCGCCGACCGCGTCCAAACGGACAATGGGTTCGTTGACCATTGAGAGAATGATGTCGAGATCGTGGATCATCAAATCGAGCACCACGCCCACGTGCGAAACCCGCGGATCGTACGGACCAAGGCGGCTCACTTCGATAAAGGCCGGCTTGTTCACGTATTTGGCCATTTCACGAACGGCCGGATTAAAACGTTCGATGTGGCCGACCTGCAGGACCAACCGCCTTTCCCGTGCGAGATCAATCAATTGTTCCGCTTCTTCCAGTGAGGACGTGAGCGGTTTTTCAACCAGGCAATGGATGCCTTTGCCGAGGAAAAACTTGGCCACGTCCGCGTGCGCGGGCGTCGGCACGGCAATGGTGACGGCCTGACAATCATCGGCCATTTCATTGATCGAATGGTAAACGCGCGTTTTGTGGCGCTCCGCGATTTTCCCGGCCTGGTCCGCGTTCATATCGAACACACCCATGAGCTGCGCTTCCGGAATATTCGCGAGATGCTTCACGTGATGTTGTCCCAAGTGTCCAACGCCAACGACGCCGATGCGTGTCATTCCCCCACTCCCATAAGGCAAATTTTTTCACTGTTGGCCCACTCGACCAACTTCTCTTTGTCGAGCACCAACGTTTTCCCCGCCTCAACGGCGAGAATGCCACCGCCTGCTTCTTGAAAATTTTCAACCGTGTTTGTTCCGATCACGGGGACATCGAACCGCAGGTCTTGTTTGGGTTTGGAAACTTTCACGACCACAAAATTCCCCTGCGCAATTTCTCCGGCGCGCCGGATGCAGCGGTCCGTTCCTTCCATTGCTTCAACGGCGATCACCGCTTTGTTCTTTACGCACACCGTCTGACCGACATCCATGCCTGCCATGTACTTGGCCAGTTGAAAACCGAACTTAACGTCGGCTTGCTCCGCCGCGGTGGGCTTCCTCTTGGTCATGACGCCATTGATGGCGAGATGACTCGAAAGATGCGCGATTGACGGCATGAGCGTGATGCCCGACTTGGCCAACTCTTCGGCGACGCCGCCCAAAATCGTGTCGGCCTTGCGGTCGCGCAAACGCCAGAAGAGTTTCAACGCCCGCATGTCCGGATGAAATTTTTTGAGGTCCGCGTACATATTGCTGTGGCGCACGAGGCCGGCCATGACCACTTCTTCGACACCCTCTTTCTTAAAAAGCTCGACCCACTTGTTCAACTGTCCGACAAACACCCAATGAAATTTGTCGACGGCCTGTTCCAGCGCCGGATCGGCTTCGCCATTGAAAGCGACCGCCACGACTTTCCGGCCGTTTTTACGGGCCTCCTGCGCGACCAAAAATGGAAACCGGCCATTGCCGGCCAACAAACCCAACGGCTTCATGCTTCCACTTCCTCCGTATCAGCGAGGATCGCAAGCTTGCCGGGGCGTAAATACCCGCGTTTGGGCTCGAGGAAAAAATCATGAAATGTTTTCACGAACGGGTTATTAACAAGCATCTCAGGCTGACCAATGGCCTCCGCAAGCGGCAATCCATTAAAAAAAACTTTTTTGAAAGCGGCCTTGATCGCTTTGATCGAATCACGGTCCATTCCCATTCTTCGCATGCCGACCAAATTCAATCCTTTGATTTCAGCACGGTCACCTTGGGCCATACAGAACGGCGCGACGTCAAGCGGCACCATAGCCCCGCCGCTGATAATAACGCCCGTGCCAAGCCGCACGAATTGATGAATGCCTACCGTCGCGCTGATGAAGGCATTGTCACCCACATGCACATGTCCAGCGATTTGCGCGGCGTTTGCCATGATCACGTTATTACCGACAACACAATCGTGTGCGATGTGTGAGAGTGCCATGAAATAACAGTCGTTGCCGATGCGGGTCATGTTTTTATCCAGCGGTGTTCCGCGGTGTGCGGTAACGCCTTCGCGGAAAACCACGCGATCACCCACTTCCAAGCGTGTCGGTTCACCCTTGTATTTCATGTGCTGCGGCGCGAGCCCAAGTGAAGTTTGCGGAAAAACTTCACAGTTTTTTCCAAGATGCGTGTATTCAATCGTGACATGCGGCCAGATCTTGCAATCGTCCCCGATCTCCACCTCCGGTCCGATGACGGCATAAGGCCCTATCGAGACGTTCTTCCCGATTTTTGCCTTGGCATCAACGATGGCGGTGGAGTGAATGGACATGAATCAGTTGTTCCGGTCGGCGATGGCGAAAGTGAAAATGGCTTCGGTGGTGACTTCGCCATTTACTTTGCCGGTGCCTTTGGCTTTGCCGGCGCGCCCTCCGGCGCGCAGCATCTCGACATGGAGTTCCAACACGTCGCCTGGAACAACCGGCCGGCGGAATTTCACTTCTTCAAGCCCCATAAAAAACGCCAGCTTGCCTTTGTACGCGGGTTGCGAAAACATCAGCGCGCAAGCGGTCTGCGCCAGCGCTTCGACAATCAGCACGCCAGGCATGATCGGATGACCGGGGAAATGGCCCTGAAAAAAATGTTCGTCCATCGTCACGCATTTGCGGCCTATGGCGAGCCTGTTTTCTTCAATGACATCGACGCGGTCGATCATGAGAAAAGGAAAGCGGTGCGGAATGGCCTCCATGATTTTGAGGACGTCCATCGTGCGGACGGGAGCGACTGGTGTTGCGGGCGTTGATTCCATAAATACTCCTAAGCGTGAAGCGGGATTTTTTTGTCTTGGATAAGCTGCTTTAGAAATTTGATGTTGTGCCCGTGCCCGCAACGGTTCGCGATAATTTTGGCCTGAATGGGCGCGCCCAATAACATCAGGTCTCCCATCAGGTCCAGGGTTTTATGACGGACGAATTCGTTCGGAAAACGCAGTGTAGCGCCGGGATTGTAGATCCCCTCGGGCCCTACCACGATGGCGTTATCGAGCGAGCCCCCCTTGGCCAGGCCATTCTTGCGCAGCGCCTCAATTTCATAGTCGAAACAAAACGTGCGCGCGGGCGCGATTTCCTTTTCGTAGTCCTGGTTCCGGCGGTAAATAAAAGTCTGATTGGAGATCATCGGATGGTTGTAGTCCACGGTGCATTCGATTTCAAATTCGGCGGCGGGCTCGATGCGGATCACGGTCTGGTGCGAACGGTATTCCACCGGGGAGTCCACCGTAAAATACTTTCGGAAGGCCACTTGCTCCACAATGTCCGCGGATTTGAGCGCGTCCACAAACCCCGTAGCGCTGCCGTCCAACACCGGCGGCTCGTTGTCGTCCATCTCCACGATCATGTTGTCGACGCCAAGACCGTTCATCGCTGAAAGCACGTGTTCGATGGTATAGACGCGCGCTTCGCCAAGGCCCAGCGTCGTGCCGCGCACAACTTCCACGACATTTTCGACATGCGCCTGAAACGCCGGTTTCCCCGGCAGATCCACGCGCACAAAAGTCACACCGGTGTTTTCCGCCGCCGGCAGAAAAGTCGCCTTGCATTTCCGTCCGGTGTGCAATCCCACCCCCTTGATGGTGACGGGTGATTTGATGGTGCGTTGCGAGTTCATTTGTCTTTGTTTTTTTCCTTTAGTGCTTTCACGTCTTTAAATAATTCCGGTAAACGGCGAATTAAAAAAATCTGCTTTAAGGTGTCTTGGATGGGCTGCGAAGGGCTTCCAAAAATAATCGCGCCCGGCTCCACGTCGCCTTTAACACCGGATTGAGCGCCGATCTGAACCCCGTCGCCGACTTCGGTATGGTCCGCAACGCCGACCTGGCCGCCCATCACCACGCCTTTTCCAACTTTTGTCGATCCGGCGATCCCCACTTGCGCGGCCAGTAACGCGTGCGGGCCGACTTCCACGTTGTGCGCCACATGCACGAGGTTGTCCAGTTTCGTCCCTTTCTTGATAATGGTCTGGCCCGTTGTGGCACGGTCAATGGTGCAGCATGCGCCCATCTCCACATCATCTTCCACCACCACCGTTCCGATCTGCGGGATCTTGTTGTGTTTCCCGTCCGCGTAAAAAAATCCATAACCATCTGAGCCGATAACGGTGCCCGCATGCAAAATACAATTCTCGCCGACGCTGACGTCTTCGCGCAACGCGACTTGCGGATAGAGCAGCGACCCCGCTCCGACTTTCGACCTGGGTCCGACATACACTTGGGATATCAATACCGCTCCGTCGCCGATAACAACGTCGTCCTCGATGACGCAGAACGGACCAACCACTGCGCCTTTTCCGATTTTCGCCGTGGGCGCCACCACCGCCGCCGCATGCACACCGGCCGGTCGCTTGACAACTTTCTCGGCGGCAATCAAATTCAATAGCGCGGCAAAAGCCGCCATCGGGTTCTTCACTTCGACGAACGTCTTGCCGTTCGGTTTGACGCCTTCCGGAACAAACACCGCGCCAGCGGCCGTGGTCTCAAGCGACTTCATAACGGCGGCATTTTTTACGTCCCGCACAAAACTCGCGTCCGATTTTTTGGCCTCAAGCAGGCCCGCCACACCGTCAATGACGGCAGTACCGTCACCGATGACGCGCCCCTGGACAAGCGCTGCAATTTCTTGAACGGTCAATTTCACTTAGAAACCCCTCACCCGCTGTTGCAGCTTATCGGTCAAATCAATGGAAGCGTCGCCATAGAGAATACTGGATTTATCGACGACCACGGCCACTTGCTCCTCGACCGCAACGTCACGGAGCGCCTGATAAATTTTCCCCAGAATAAGTTGGCTTTGCTGCGCTTGAAAAGCGGCCAGGTCGGCGGTGGCCTGTTTGCGAAGTTCCACCAGTTCGGTCTTGCGCGCGTCCAAATCGTCCCGCATCTTCACGATGTTCTGGCCGACGCTCGCGGCCGCGTCCGGCGCGCCTTCCGCGGCGGGCGGCGTGGCGGACGCCCCCCCCTGTTTCAATGTCGACTCCAACACCGATATTTTCCCTTCCACATCTCTTAATTCGGCCTCTTTTGAAGCCAACAGTTCGCGCTTCTTTTTCAACTGCTTCGCGTAATCTTCTTTGGCCGCCTGTGTTTGCGGGTAAATTTGAAAAATTTTGTCCATGTCGACGTATCCGATCCTCAGACCGCCGCCGCCCCCATCCGTGCCTCCGGAAAGCGGAATATCCAGCGCATGAATGGACGGGCCGCCCAAAAGGGCCAAGGCCCCGGTGCAAAGAATTGTTTTCACGATTTTCATTTAGGTCTCCTTATGCTTAGAAGATGTTTCCGATCGTAAAGTACGGCTGCAGGCTATGAGAGTCTCCCTGTCGCGTTCCATCGGTGTCACGCGGGTTCAACGGAATGCCGAAATCGAGGCGGATCGGGAATACCGGCGTCTTGAAACGGAACCCAAAACCGACGCCCGCTTTCATCCGTTGGTCCAATCCACCGGTCGTAAAATCGATGTCTTCCGTCCGCAACCACGAACCGCCGACATCAATAAAAAAGGCCCCCTGAAAAATCGTCCGGTTGCGTTCCTGAACGATTGGAAATTTGTACTCGGCATTAAACAAGGTCATGATCTTTCCGGGGATCTCACTGACTTCTTCAAAACCGAAATCATTGACCTCGTGCGTGCGCGGGGTTATCGAGTTATTGTCATAACCGCGGATCGTGTCTGGGCCGCCCAAGAAAAACCGTTCCGACGAGGGCACGTCTTGCGACGGCGTAAACGAATTCACCCACGCCGCGCGGCCGCTGATCGAGAAAACAAACTTCCAGAATGTCGGGAAATACCAGCTGGTCGTCACTTGCGGCTTGTAGTAGTTGATTTCGCCGCCCAACGGGCCTCCCGCTGTTTCCACCGAAAGAGAGTTCCGTGAACCGCGCGTGGCATCAAACTTGTTGTCGCGGTTATCGTTGATGATTTCCGAAATGATGCTCGATTTAAGCTGTTTGACGGAATCGGTCTTCAACGCGTCTTCTTTTGGGATTCCGAACGTTGGGAACAAGTCTTCCTTGATGGACGCGTCAACGTCGAATATCTCTGTCGTCTGCAAAGTGTAAGAAAATAAGAGCCCTGTGTCGTCGGAGATCCGGGGTCCGACGCGCAAGCCCACACCACGCCTTTTTTCGCGGAAAGAGTTGTTTACACCGGGGTAGTCGCGCCGCCGGATCGTGTTAAAAAGATCGAACCCGCCCGACATGTTGTAGCCCATGAACCAGGGGTCGGTCCATCCGACTTCGAAGTTCTGGCGGCGCGCGCCGAATTCGTAGGTGGCATTGACCCGTTGGGCGCGGCCGAACAGATTGGTGTGTTGGACCTGCAAGGACCCTACAAAACGGTCGACGCTGGAAAATCCGGCGCCGGCCGATACCACGCCGGGCTTCCCTTCTTTGACGGAGAAAATCAAATCGGCCAGGTTCGGATCGCGCGGCTGCTGGACGTCCACGTTCACGTCTTCAAGGAAACCCAAATTGTAGATCCGCTCCACGGAACGGCGCATGCGGCTGGCAGAAAAAACATCGCCGGGTTTAAGCAACACTTCGCGTTTGATGACATAGTCCTTGGTGTAGGTGTTTCCGTCGACATACACGCCGTCCACGTACACCACCGAACTCTCGCGGATCGAAATGTCGAAATCGACCGTCCCGGTTTCCTTGTTGCGTCCCGGTTCGGCGTTCACTTCGGTGCGCAAATACCCCTTGTCCGCATAAAGCCCGTTGATATTCGCCACCGATTCATCGAGCTTGTTCTGTTGAAAAAGCGTGTTCGGCTTGACCAGCAGGGCTTTGCGGAGCTCCTTCTCATTAAAAATCGTGGACCCTTCAAATTCGATTTTTCCTACCTTGTACTCCTGCCCTTCCTCGACCGTGATTTCGATCTCCGCTTGGTTTTTTACTTCGTCGATCTTGATGTTCGGACTCGAGACCTCCACGTCCAGATGCCCGTGGTTCTTATAAAAGGCCTCAATTTTTTCGAGGTCCTGCCGGAGCGTCTCGTTTTTAAACACTTTCTTCCGCTTCGTTTCCATCTGTTTGCGGACCTTTTTCTCCGGAAAATTCTGGGACCCCAGCACCGTGACGGATTTCACCATAACGCGTTCACCTTCAATGATGAAAAACGTCAGCAGGATCTGCTTCTTCTTGGCATCAAGGGTGGTGTAATGTTCCACGCGAGCGTTGGCGTAACCTTCGTCGCGGTAATGCTCCAGGATGGAACGTTCGTCCAGGGAAGCCTTGTAGCGGTCGAACGGCTCTTCTTCCTTGGACTGGACTTTTTCATCGAAGGCCGTCGATTTTATTTTCTGGTTGCCTTTGTAATCGATGCGCTTGATCATGGGCCGCTCAACGACGCGGAACGTCACCTTGCACAATTCGCGCCCTTTTTTATCGCGCCGGTCGAGGCGGGTGATATCGGCGGAAACATCCTCAAAATCGCCAGTCTCAAAAAGAATTTTGATGTCGGCCTGTAATTTTTTGCGATCGAGGAGTTGATTGCGGCGGGACTTTATTTTCTTGGATAACGTGCCGGACTTATTAAGTTCGTTGCCCTCAAATTCGATCTCTGTGATAAACAACGGCGCATCGTCCGCCGACCTGATTTCAGGTTCGGCAACAGCGGCTGGCTCTTCAGCAATGACCGGCATCCGGACACACGTAAAAAGCATCAAGCAGCCCAATAAATAAAGAGCTGCTTTATATTGATTGTGAAGTATTTTCATCTGTGCGGGGCGTTAGGAGGCGGGAGTATATAAAGAACGAGCGGGTGTTGCTTTTGATTCTTTTAGTGGTTTCTGAGGAGCCCTCGGTTTGGGTAGCCCAAAACGCCATTGGTTCTCAAGAATTGCGCGGCGGTCCGGAACGCTTCCCAGTTGGCGCTGGTCGTCCAATTCCGAAACGCCTCGCAGGTAAAGATTTCTTTTAAGTTGGTACGAAAGTTCGACTTCGTGGCGGAAGTCAACCTGGTTCTGGTACTCGTCCACCCGCACGCTGTAGTCCGCGAACAAACGGCTGGAGATGCCGCGGCCGAATTTCACCTTGGTCCCTTTCGCGTATTTCAGAAATTGGTTCTGTGTCACGCTGTTTGTGGCTTCCTGGTCCGCTGGTGAAGCGACGTTGTCGGCCAGCGGGTCGTGTTCTTGATAGGTAATGCGCACGACATCGATGAGTCCCGTGTTCCGGGCGAGCGCGCGGGCGAGCGGCGAAGCGAGGCTTGAGTCCAACAACTGCACAAGTCCGAGACGCAGCATTTTATCGGTGTCCTCGCGCTGATCGGCTTGTTTGGTGGCGCGTTGATCTGGCAAAAGACTGTTGTCATCCACGCTCGTGCTCAGCGGGAGCCCGAGCGCCAACTGCAAGGCCCGCTCCGGCGACAAATTGGGATTGTAACGCGAGTAGAAACGCGGCTGGATTTCCCCTATCAACGACCGGTCGACGGTCATCACAATGGTGTCCTGGTTGTTGTTCGACAAACCGTCCGTGTAGAAAACCTGTTTCTCGGCCGTCGCCCGAAGGTAAACGGCCGTGTGCTTTGCGTTTACATCGGCAAACGCCGGGTCCTTTGTGACCAGTTCAAGCATCGCATCTTTGATGCGAAACTCGCTTCCGGAATAGACGATGCTTCCCTGTTCGGTGTGAATGCGGCCGTTCACGTCCAGATCGGTCGTCGGCCCCGTAAAATGAATGTCGCCGGTAATGTTCGCGTCGACCAATTCGTTCTGGTACCACGTGCGCGACCCGGCCACGAGCGATATGTCCACTTTTAAGTTGTTCCAAAAATGTTTCGCCCATTTCCGAAACGCGGTGACCTTTTGTTCGAGTTTATTGGCGGTGACGGCCGGCGGATAAGTGAAGATCGCGTTCTCAAGCTCTATTGTGCCCGCGAGCAACGGACTTTCGGCGGCCCCTTTAAGTATGAGGTTGATCAAGGGTTCGCCACGCGACGCGCCGGCCAAACGGCGTTTTAAAATTCCGAACTGCCCCAGGAAAGGGCCGGGAGATATCGCCAGCTCCGGAACACGGATACTGACGCCGTGTTCCGTCGTGGTTCGAAGTGACAAGTTGTAAAAGTTCGGGGCGCCGTTTTTGAAATCCACATATCCGGTCAACTCGATGTTGCCGTTTCCAAGCCGCGCACGCGCGTCTTCCACATGCAGGCGGTTGCGGTCCAGCCGAACCTTGATCTCGCCTTTTTGCAGGCTGGGAGTATGGGCCGAAGTAATGGAAATTTTTTGGGCGTTCAAGAAACCCGACACCGACCGTCCGTATGATTTGGTCCCCATTTGGAACCGGGCCGTGAACGCCCCGCGCGCTTTTGAAACTTCCGGCCACACGTCACGGAGAAACGCCAGGTCTCCCTTCTCCACGCTCAAATCAATTTCGGGTGGGACTTTTTCATCGGCGTCCGCGTCGGCCTGAAACTTCACACGGCCGGTCAATTGATATCCCCTTTTGCGGGAAGCCTTTATGTCCTGGGCATCGATGATTCCGTCCTTGTAAGAAATCTTGGTCTCCGCCGCGTCGATCGGCAGCGAATCAAGCCGGCCGTCCCGCAATGTGAGATTGCCGGAAATATTCGGGGCCTTCACGCTTCCGAGGCCGCGCAGGTCCGCGTCCATTTTCCCGGTGATCGGCACGGAGGTGTCAAACAAACTCCGCAAGATTCCGGCGTCGATTTCTTTCAAGCGCAGCGTGTAGTCCCATAATCCGGGCCCAACGTGTCCGTCAAGAAAACATTTTTCCATTCCACCATCCACCAGACGGAACGCTTTCATTTCGATGTCCGGATAGTTGGCGTGCATCAAAATGCCCGAGACCTGCTGGTTGCTGCCGAGGATCGGCGAGAATTCGACTTCCCCCTGCCGCAGCGTTAAATGGGTGACGTTTCCATCAAGCACGTATTGATTAACCCACAACGAACGCGCAAAAACATCCAATTCAATCGGCGACTTCGGCGCTTCGGGATCAATTTTCGATTTCCCTTTCCACGCGCCGGTCACCTCGACGCCCCCATAGAAAGTCATCACACCGGCGCGGAGGTTGCGCGAATCCGCCATGACACGCATGGCCGCAGCGCCGTTTTTATCCATGTAAATATTGCTCCCCGGCAATAACACCCCGAAGCCGTCTCCGCTCGTGATGCGGATGCCGGAGAGGTCCCATTGCCGGTTGACCTCCGTCACGTTTCCTGAAATGGTCCCTCCGAGCGGGAATGGACCAAACCCTCTGTGTGTGCCATGAAACGCCACGCGGGTCACGCGCTGGTCAACCGGACCGCTGAAATCCAAAGAAACATCGGTTTTGCCTTCCCATTTGACCGGCCACTCCAGCAGATTGAAAATACTTTGCATGTTGAGCTGAGAACCCTGGCCTTTCAACGCAAAGGTCGCCACCTCCGTCCGTGAAATGGTACCGGACACTTTCACGTCGCCGCCCTTTTCCAAATGGGCCTCGGCCTTGGAAACAGAGATGGTCGAACCGTTTATTTTGAACGACGCGTTCACCCCAAATTTTTCCTTCCGCCATTCCACCTGCTTCGTATTAACGTCGACTGTTAACGCCAATTTTCCGATGGGCCCTTTAAATTTGAGCGCAATGTCAGCCGTTCCTTTGGGGATTTTGGTCGTATCGGGGACAGCCTTGGACAAAAACTCCTCAAGTTGAAGTCCTTCGCCGTGGAACGAGCCGTCCATGTAATTGGCCGATTGATTGTAGGCGGCGTTGAAATGGATCAGTTTGTTCGCGTCGCCCTTCACTTTGATAACGGGTCCCGTCCGCTGAATATCGGCTTGCAGGTTTTCTACCGAGAAATCGTTGAGCCATACCAGCGGCGCGCGCATGGTCCCCTTGATGTCCATGCCCGGCCAGGAAATGCGCCCTTCCCATTGCGCTTCCCCATCCATATAAAAGGCCGCTGTTCCCACGTGCTGCATTTGGACTGTCGCCAGCGTGTCCCACCCGTTGTTCCGGAAAACCGCTTCGCCGGAACCTTGCAACGCGCGCGGGCCGTAGCGCAGAGCAAAACTGTCCAGCAAAACCTTGTCGCCCTGGAAATGGGCCCCAACCTCGAGCGCATCAAAACGGAATTTCCCAACCAGCCCGTTGGTCCAGGAAAACGAGGAGACACCAATCGGTTTTAAGTCGCGCAATTCCACATCGACCTGGCCGGTAACGGACCCGCCGGACTGAGCCGTCGATTTCATGATGTCGAAAAAGAGCGCGGGATTGGCCTGGTCCAAGTTCGCTTTGATCTTAAAACGCCCCTCGCGTTTTGACGGAGTCCACAACACGTCACCGCTGTACCCGCCGGCCACCTGGATATCGGTCAACGACACTTCGTCGGGAGAACCGTGGAATTTTGCGCTCCCCTTCCAAGAACCACCAGTAGGTAAAAATTTCAAACCGTCAAACGAAACGTCGAGATCGGAAACAATTTTCTCAATGCTCCCCTTGATAGGTCCTTTTATGTCCATCGCCCCGGTGATCGCCGGATACCGTTCGACGAGTGGCGGCCATAGGTCGGGAGGAATGTTGTTCGCGTTCACAGCCAGGTCCAATGCCTTGTTTTCAAGATGGACGGTGCCGGAGGCTGCAATGCGGGAATCTTTTCCAAACGTGAGCCGCATTTCCTCCACTTTCGCCACCAAATCGCGGACAGACACTTTTAATTTGAATGCGTCTGTTTCGATGCGGACCAACCGGTCGTTGATATTGATTCGGCCCATGACACGCTTCGACGCCTTAAAACGCCCCCAGCGGAATTTGTCGATATCAAGTGAACCGTCGACCAATAACGATTCGGGGTTCCCGCCCACGCGCAATTTGGAATCCAGGATGCCACCGACGGTCTTCCAATCGTTTGCTTGCGCAACCGCCTCCAGTGACACATTGGACACATTAAAATCCCACACCGGCGCCGGTTCCGAAAACCGCGCATTCAAGTCAACACGTCCTTGCGCAAAATCGGCCGACGCCTCCAGTTTCTTGTTCGCGTAAGTAAACGCCGCCTGTAATTCGGGAAATTTCATCTTCGAATACGTGGCGTCCGCCGAGCCGTTGCCCGTGACCGTGAAGCGTTCCAACGGTCCTTCTATCTGCGCCAGGAATGACGCGCGTCCGCCGTAAGCCCCATGTTTCGAATTCGGGAAAATTGTTTCGAGCAAATGCGGGACGGATGCGTTGTCCGCGCGCAGCGTCATGTGGAGGACCGGCGATTTCCACGGCGCATCGATGCTCCCCTTTAAATTTATTTTGGAGCGGATGGTGAGCGATTCAACGAGAACCGAATTTGGATTCATGTGCACCAACGTCGAAAAGGGCAACTTGCCGGCCCCGTTTGGCCGCTCATAAACCAATCTTTTCCCGCTGACAGAAACACCCCAATCCGTCAACGTGGCCTTTGGACGAAGCGTGCCGCGCAATGTTCCTTCCGCATTAACGGAGCCGCTTAATTCCGGAACCGACGGAAATTTTTTCCGTAAATTGGCCAAAACGTCTTCCGACTTGAGGTTTTCAACACGGAAATTGGCGCGCCACGACCAATTTCCAAACGGTATGGGACGCCAGTTAAACCGGATGTTTCCCAAGCTGGCGCTTTCCGTGACCAAGGTGAGGCGGTGCGGACGGACCTTTAGCGTGATTTGCGAGAGATCGAGCTGGACGGGGCGGGCCATTTTGACGCCGTGGAAGGTGAAATCACCGAACAGGTTCGTGCGGACTTTTTGAATGCTGACCTCGGCCCCCAATTGCTTTTGCAAAAAGCCGGTCAACATGCCCTCCACGCGCAGGCATAAAATAAGATGCGCGGCGATCCAGAGGAACGCCGCGCATCCGAGAACTACCAGAGTGTGCGAACGAAGTCTTTTCAATCCATGAAAGGCCGTTAACTTCGGACCGGTTTCTTGTGCGGCGTGGGGCTGAACATAAGCTTCTTCGCTTCCGGATCGAACTCAACGTAAACCTTACCGCCCGTGGTGAGCCGCTTGGCCAAGATTTCCTCGGCCATGGGGTCTTCCAAGTGGCGCTGAATGGTCCGCACGAGCGGCCGCGCCCCGTAATTCGGGTCGAAACCTTCCGTGACGAGAAAGTCCTTCGCTTCTTCGGACAAGGTCGGCACAATGTCTTGGTTTGCAAGTTTCTTGTGCACGCGCTCGAGGATGATGTCCAGGATCTTCCGGGCGTCTTCTTTCACGAGCGGATGGAACACGATGATGTCATCGATCCGGTTCAAAAATTCCGGATTGAAATGACGTTTCACCTCTTCCATGACCGTGTCTTTCATCGCTTTGTAATCGCGATCAACGTCGTCGCTAGAGACGAACCCCAGGGATTTCCCCTTAGAGATCAGCCGCGCGCCCACGTTCGACGTCATGATGACCACCGTGTTTTTGAAGCTGACTTTGTGTCCCAGGTTGTCGGTCACGTGCCCGTCGTCCATGATTTGAAGCAAGATATTGAACGTGTCCGGATGCGCCTTCTCGATTTCGTCGAGCAGCACCACCGAATACGGTTTCCGGCGAACGGCTTCGGTCAATTGCCCGCCTTCTTCGTATCCCACGTACCCGGGGGGCGCGCCAATGAGACGCGACACCGAGAATTTTTCCATGTATTCGGACATGTCGATCCGGATCAGCGCCTCTTCGTTGCCAAACAAGAATTCGGCGAGCGTGCGGGCGAGTTCGGTTTTACCGACGCCGGTGGGGCCCAAGAAGATGAAGCTTCCGACCGGTTTCTTCGGATCTTTCAGGCCCGTCCGCGAACGGCGGATGGCCTGCGAGATGCTCCGGATGGCTTCTTCCTGACCGATCACGCGTCCGTGCAAAGCTTCTTCCATATGAAGCAGTTTGTCGGACTCTTTCTCGGTCAGCTTGTTGACGGGGATTCCCGTCCACATCGAAACGACGCTGGCGATGTCTTCGCCGGTGATGGTCGGGATGGTTTCTTCCCGGCTCGCGCGCCATTTCTTCTTTTGGTCCTCAATAGACTTCTTTAATTCCTTTTCCTGATCACGAAGACGCGCCGCCTTCTCATACTCCTGAGAAGCGATCGAACCATCTTTTTCTTTGGTCAGGCTTTCCAGTTCGCCTTCGCGGTCCTTTATGCTTTTCGGCATCGTGGATATCTGCAAGCGCGAACGGCTGCCGGACTCATCGATCAAGTCGATCGCTTTGTCGGGCAAGAACCGGTCCGCGATGTAGCGCTCGGACAACTCGGCTGCGGCCTTCACGGCCTCATCGGAATATTTGACTTTGTGGTGCTGTTCGTATTTCTCGCGCAGCCCCGTCAGGATCTTGATCGTGTCTTCAATGCTTGGCGGTTCCACCTGGATCGGCTGGAAACGGCGCTCCAGCGCCGCATCGTGTTCGATATGGCGACGGTATTCGTCAAGCGTGGTCGCCCCGATGCATTGCAGCTCGCCGCGCGCGAGCGCGGGCTTGAGCATGTTAGAGGCATCGATCGCACCCTCGGCCGCTCCGGCGCCGATGACGGTGTGAAGCTCGTCAATGAAAAGAATGATCTGGTTTTTCGCGCGGCGGATCTCTTCCATGATGTTCTTGAGCCGCTGCTCGAATTCACCGCGGTACTTGGTGCCGGCAACAACGGCAGCCAAGTCGAGTGTCATCACGCGACGCCCTTGCAGGACTTCCGGGATGTCGCCCGAGGCGATTTTCTGGGCCAAGCCTTCCACAATCGCGGTTTTTCCCACACCGGGGTCTCCGATCAGGACGGGATTGTTTTTGGTACGGCGGGCCAGGATTTGGACCAGGCGGGTGATTTCATCGGCGCGCCCAATGACGGGATCCGATTTCTTCTCTTTGGCCAAAACCGTGAGGTCACGGCCAAATTCATCCAGCGTTGGTGTTTTGGATTTTGTCTTAGACGCTGGCGCAGAACCGCCACCGCCTTGCTGTTGCTGGGTTTGATGTGGCTGGCCTTCGCCCAAGAGCGAGATGACTTCCTCGCGGACGACGTCCAGGCGCACGCCCAAATTCTCGAGCACGCGCGCGGCCACACCTTCCTCTTCTCGGATAAGCCCAAGCAACAAATGTTCAGTACCAACGTAATTGTGGCCCATATTCTGCGCTTCCTCGACGGCAAGCTCGAGGACTTTTTTCGCGCGGGGCGTAAAAGGAATTTCGCCAAGCAACATGACGTTGTCGCCGGTGCCGACAATTTTCTCAATTTCGGTGCGAACGCGGCGGAGATCCACTCCTAAATTCGCGAGCACTTGGGCGGCAACACCTTCCCCAAGCGCAATAAGGCCCAGGAGTAAGTGTTCGGTGCCGACATAATCGTGATTCAACCGTTTTGCTTCTTCCTGGGCGATCAAGATGACCCGTTGGGCTCTCTCTGTGAACCGGTTGGACATCTGTTCCTCCTTAGTTTATTGACGGAAAATACTAACTTATTGACTCCGCGGTGGCTAGTTTAACCAACGAATTGAAAAATCGCCACATTTTGTATGTCTGGCGTCACGATTTTGCAAGCTCGGACGTGAAATATTCGGCCCGGAGCACATCATCGCTCTCTCCCGACCGGCCCCGCGGAGCTTTCATCTTTAAATGGGCCGGCTGGGACATGAAGAAAAGGGACGTGGCCTTATCAATGGTCAGCGGCAGATCGATTCCGAGCTTGAGCCCGAGGCGGGCCATCGATACGTTTTTCATCCCTTCAACGAGACTCAACACTTTCGCCCATCTTATTGTTCCATAGGAACGCGTGATCTGGTCTTTAAACAGGACGGAATCTTCCGCGTCTTGAATGTTTTGCCGCTGACGCTTCTCATAAGCGCAGATCTCACGGACCGTGCCCTCAACATCTTTAATGATCTGGTTTTCGGTCTGACCCAGCGTGCGGACATTGGAAATTTGAAACAAATCACCGAGCGCGGTCGTGCCTTCTCCATAAAACCCGCGGGCGGTCAGACCGGCATGGCTCAGCTCGTTCACAACGGATTGAATTTTCCCCGTCATGACCAGACCCGGCAGATGCAGCAGGCAGGACGCACGCAAACCAGTCCCCATATTGGTTGGACATGCGGTGATATAGCCGAGTTCCGCGTTATAGGAAAGTGGCAGCTTCCCACCGATTTCATCGTCCAATTGCGTCAATATTTCCCACGCTTCGCTAAGCCCAAGACCGGGAAGAAAACAAGCCGCACGCACGTGGTCTTCCTCATTGATCATGACCGAAATACTTTCACCGGCCGAGACGACCAGCCCCCCCTCTCCTTCCTTTCCTGCATGCTCATGTGAAATCAGCTGCCTCTCCATGAGGAACATACGTTCCAAGGACGATAATTGTCCAAGCCTGAAGGAACTGTTTTTGTGCATGACCGAAGACGATTTCAAGACCTCCAACATGTTCTCGAGACTCTTCTTTTGTTGGGCAAGGGTGGCGTGGTGCGGAAAAGGGACGCCCAGGAAATTTCGCGCAATACGCACGCGGGAAGAAAGCACGATCCCATCAAAATCATTGGAGGGCCGGGTAATCCAGCTTGGCGGCGCGGAGGCCCAGGCGGAAAAATCAGCTTTGCTCATACGGTCCGTTTTTCAAAATCGCGTATTTTGTCGCGGAGTGAGGCGGCCAACTCGTACTGCTCCTCCCGCACGGCTTTTTCGAGGTCCATCTTAAGTCTTGAGAGCGACTTCTCACGGTCCCGCACCTTGGTCTTGGCTACTTCCGCCGGGGCTTTTTTCCCTTTGTGCGTGGTCGCTCCGTGGATTTTCTTTAAAAAACTTTCGGCCTCTTTGTGGAAATGGAGATAACACTCGGAACATCCCATTCGTCCGGTTTTTTGAAACTGGGCCATGGTCCAACGGCAAACGGGGCAGGCGGATTTAACGGCGCCCGATGACTGCTGATGCCAGCTGGAAAGAACGTCCATTAGATCGTTCAAGGCAGGCTGAACGGCGGAAGGAAAGTTAAAGGAAGCGGTGAGGCCCGATTTTTTTGCGCAATCTTCGCAGAGATCGAGCTGGACGGCCTTGCCGTCAATAATTCCGTTGAAATGAACGAACGCGTCTTTCTTTTTGCAACGGGTGCAGGTCATTATTATAGGCCGGCCGCTTCCGCCCTTACCAACATTTTAAAACGGGCCATGAGGTCCAGCGTCACGTTGCCGGGATGGCCCGTTCCAATCTTCCGTCCGTCGATCCGTGTGACCGGAATGATTTCGGCGGCCGTGCCGGTGAAGAACACTTCATCGGCGTCAAACAACGCTTTTGGAAAGAACACCTGTTCTTTGATCGAAAAATCCGTTTGTTTGCGGATTATTTCCATGACCACACTGCGCGTGATGCCGATCAAAACGCCCGCCGTGGTGGGCGGAGTGATAATGGTTTCTCCTTTCACCAGAAAAACGTTGTCGCCCGTGCACTCGCAAACCTGTCCATTCACGTTCAACATAATCGCTTCGGGAACATTTTTGCGCACGGCTTCGAGCTTCGCTTGGATATTGTTTAAATAATTCATCGACTTGATCGACGGATCGAGCGCCGCTGTCAAATTGCGGCGTGTCTTCGCGATGATGGACTGGAGACCTTGCTCGTAACATTCGGCCGGGAAGAGACGGAGTTTGTCCGCAATCACGATCACGCTGGGTTTCGGACAGGCGCGCGGGTCGAGGCCCAAGTCGCCCACTCCACGCGAAACGAGCAAGCGGATGTAAGCGTCGGTCAATTTGTTTTTTTTGATGGCCTGGTTCACGATGGCGGCCAACCGCGCGCGCGACAGCGGCATTTTCAAAGAGATGAGGCGGGCGGAGCGGTCCAACCGCTTCAGATGTTCATCCAAGCGAAAAACATGTCCGTGATAAGCGCGGATCCCTTCGAACACGCCGTCTCCGTACAAGAATCCGTGATCATAAACGGAAACCTTGGCGTTGTTCCGCGGCCACCATTTTCCGTCGATATAAATCCACCCTTGCGACATTTCTTTCTCCTTGTTTATTGAAACGTGCAAATGGTGTATACATCGTTTCCAATGCAT
>CAYOPN010000029.1:0-33059 GCA_964405835.1 uncultured Elusimicrobia bacterium
ATTCTAAACGCTGTGAGACCATGCCTCAATTTTCAACTAAGTTTAGGACAGTGCCTTGTGACCTTGGTCACACCCGCCAGAAAGCCCTACAACCCCCGAAAAGGGCATGTTATGTTTGTTACATGTTTGAATGGAATGAAGGAATTCCAGATATTCCCGATAAAGACCGCCGACGGGAACCCCGCATTGAGGTCAACATGTCAGCGGAACTGATTGATTCCACCGGTCAAATCTTACGCGAGAACCTGGCCGCCCGAATCATGGACCTCTCCCGGAATGGCATGAAAATGAGGGTCTGGCACGATGCCCCCGCTGCCTCCCGCTTCTGCATCAGCATCCAATTTCAGGAAGACGTCTCGCTCTGTATTGCCGAAGTAATATGGAAGCGGGAAACCACGGCCGGCATGATCTACGGTTTGCGGATTGTCCATTGGACGTACCTGGCGCCGCCGCTCAAATACGAAATGGAAAGGAAGGAAAAAGCGTCGGCGGCCCTAAACTTTGAAATGGATGTGGAGGACGTCCCCGTCCTTGGTAACGTAGTCCTTCCCTTCCATTCGAATCTTTCCCTTCGCCCGTAATCCCGCCTCGGACCCCGCCTCCGTCAAATCGTCGAACGAATAGACTTCCGCCCGGATAAACCCGCGTTCCAGATCGGAGTGGATTTTTCCGGCCGCCTGCGGGACCGGCAATCCTTTGGTGATGTGCCAGGCATGCACTTCCTTGGGTCCGGCCGCGAAAAACGTAATGAGGTTTAAGAGTTGCTGGCCCGCCCGCGCCAACGCGTCCAATCCCGACTCTTTGATCCCCAGTTCCTTGCGGAAAGCCGGGCGTTCTTCTTCGGGTAGCATCATCACGTCGGCTTCGAGCTTGTTGTTGATCTCGACCACGCCGCCGCCTTCCTGTTTCGCGAAATTCTTTACGATATCGACCACGCTCGGCGGGGTCTTTTCGTTCACGTTCGCGATGTAGAGGACCGGCTTGGCGGTGAGAAAATTGTAGTCCTTGAGGGAAGCCGCGGGGATATCTTGGCGCCGGATAGGGATTCCGTTTTCGAGATTTTTGCGGACGCGGTCCATCAGCTCGTAAATTTTCTTCGATTCTTCGTGGCCCGATTTCGACTGGCCGTGGACTTTGGCCATGACTTTTTCAACCTGGCCCAGGTCCGCCAAAATAAGTTCGCTGGAAATCACTTCGGCGTCTTTGCGCGGGTCGAGGTCGCCCAGCACGTTGATCACGTCCGCGTCGTCGAAACAGCGGACCACTTGCGCGATGGCATCGGTTGAACGGATATCGTCCAGAAAGTCATTGCCGCGTCCTTCGCCCTTGCTGGCGCCGGGCACCAACCCCGCGATATCCACGAAACGGATGGCGGCCTGCACGATCTTCGGCGCGGAAAAAATCTCTTTTAACTTTTCCAATCGCGGGTCTTTGACCGGCACAACACCCACATTGGGCTCAATGGTCGTAAACGGAAAATTCTCCGAGGCGACACCGGCGGCGGTGAGCGCGTTAAAAAGAGACGATTTACCTACGTTCGGCAGTCCGACAATTCCTATTTCCATGGGAGAAACCTCGTTCCGGCACTCGGATCTTTGCGCAAGATCCGCTCAACAGAATTATTGGATTTTCCCGACGAAATCCACGTCTCGATGCCGGCGGACGTCGCGCGTTTGGCGGCAATAAGCTTGGTGACAATCCCCCCCACCGACAATTTGGAGCCGCGCACGGAGTTGGCTTTTTTGATCATGGAGGAGCGGATGTGTTTCACGGTACCGATCACTTTATTGGTGAGACGGCCGTTCTTATCCAGCGCAAACAACCCGGGAATATCGGAGAGCAAAATCAATTTGTCAGCGCCCACCTTGACCGCCACGATGGACGAGAGCGCGTCGTTGTCGCCGAACTGGATTTCGTCGGTCGACACCGAGTCGTTTTCGTTGATGATTGGGATGGTTTTGTGGGAGAGCAAGTGGAGCAGCGTATTTTTCACATTCACATACCGTTTGCGGTCCATCAGGTCTTCGCGGGTGAGCAATAGCTGGGCGGGAATAATGCCGTACCTGGAAAGCGCTTTTTCGTATTCGTGCATAAGCGCCACTTGCCCGACGGCGGCGGTGGCTTGTTTTTCCTGGAGCGCGCGCGGACGTTCCTTTAATCGGAGACGCCCAACGCCGGCCGCAATGGCGCCGGAGCTGACAACAATAACACGGTGGCCTCGTTTGTGCGCGTAAGCGAGCTGCTTGGCGATGCGGCGGATGGACGAAGAATCCAATCCGCCATTTTTCTTGGAGAGGGTAGCTGAACCGGTTTTAATTACGAGAAGCATGGGTCCAATATATATTTATTTTCGCGGGGGCATTCGAGGCGCGGGAGTTATGTACCCCACTTCCGGCTTGAACTCGAATTCAAAATTGAGGATCCGCACGAATTCGCCGGACTTCGCGCCCGCGGCCTTGAGCTCGCGCTCAACGCCTATCTTCTTGAGAATGTTCGCGGTGCGCACCACGGCTTCCGGCAAACGGAAGTTGGTCATGGCCACCAATCGTTCCACTTTCTTGCCTTTTACCTGGTAAAGCCCGTCGGTGGCACGTTCCACCCAGAAATCCGGCTCAAGATTAACGTGAAGGGACTGTGGAACCACATTCATTTTCTCGTGGGGGATCTGGTCGATCAGCTTGGCCACTTCCGCCAACAGCTGCGGAATACCATCGCCGGAAACACCCGAAGCAGCGAGCACGGTCTGGGTTTTGAAGCTGCGTTTGATCTCTTTAAATACTTTCTGGCCTTCGGACAAATCCTGTTTGTTCACGACGATGATCTGTTTTTTCTTGGCCAAAACCTTCGAATACGTTTTCAGTTCGTTGTTGATGATTTTAATGGCTTCTTTGGCGGTGTTGTCGCCGAAACCAAGCGGATCGACCACGTGCACGAGCACGCGCGTGCGTTCGATGTGCTGCAAAAATTCGTGTCCCAAGCCTTTGCCCGTGTGCGAGCCTTCGATGAGACCGGGGATATCGGCAAACACGATCTCGCGGTTGTGGTAAATGGCGACACCCAAGTTCGGGTAAAGTGTGGTGAACGGGTACGCGGCGATTTTGGGGGTCGCGCGCGTGAGACGCGAGAGCAAGGTGGATTTCCCTGCGTTGGGCATGCCGATCAAACCAACGTCGGCGATGACTTTGAGGCGGAGCATGAGCTCGATGGTCTCACCCGGCTCGCCTTTTTCGGCGATGCGCGGCGCCTGGCGCACGCTGTTTTTGAAATGGACGTTTCCACGGCCGCCGCGGCCGCCGCTGGCGATCTTGAGTTGGTCGCCCGGGTTAAGCAGGTCCGCAATCAGCGTCTGCCCTTTGTAGATGGACGTGCCGCAGGGAACTTCGAGAATAAGATCGTCGCCGCTCAATCCAAATTTGTGATAACCGCTGCCGCCCTCGCCATTTTGGGCTTGGTAATTGGGTTTGCGCACGAAATCCAGCAAGGTGCGCAGCCGCTCAGCCGCGATCAAATAAACGTCGCCGCCGTGCCCGCCGTCGCCGCCGTTCGGGCCGCCTTTGGGAACGAATTTCTCACGCCGGAACGCCGCGCTACCGTCGCCGCCGTTGCCGGCTTTTACTGTTATTTGGGCTTTGTCTATGAACATAAAAAGTCAGTTAATGGAAAATTGCATTGGCATTAGATCGAGGAATAATTAATCAACTCCTTGATCTATTTTCTAATGCTATTTTCGGTTTTTTCGGGAGGTGGTTACTTCTTCGGGGTTGCTGCTGTTTTCTTGGCTTTAGGAGCTGCCGGCTGTTGCGCGTAAACGCTCACGCGCTGGCGACCGCCCCAGCGGCCGGGTGTCTTGCTCATCC
Source organism: uncultured Elusimicrobia bacterium (assembly GCA_964405835.1). Classification (GTDB taxonomy): domain Bacteria; phylum Elusimicrobiota; class Elusimicrobia; order F11; family F11; genus JAJVIP01. Next base: position 3,858 of record CAYOPN010000029.1, read on the forward strand.
ATTCAAACTTGACCACGCCGGCGATGCGGGCGAAAAGCGTGTCGTTGGAACCGATGCCGACGTTGAAACCGGGGTGAAAGTGGGTGCCGTTCTGGCGGACGAGAACTTCGCCCGCGTTGACCAATTGGCTGCCATAACGCTTAACGCCTAAACGTTGGCCTGCTGAATCGCGACCGTTGGTTGTGGAGCCTTGTGATTTTGTGTGTGCCATGATTACCTCGGGTTATTTAGGAAGGGAAATCTGCTTGATGCGGAGCTCGGTGAGCCACTGACGATGGCCTTGGGTCTTCTTGTACACCTTTTTCTGGCGTTCTTTGTAGACCAAGATTTTCTTATCGCGGAACTGGCGGACCACTTCGGCGGTCACGCTGGCGCCGGAAACTTTCGGACGCCCCAGGAAAGATTTATCGTCGGTACGAGCAAACAACACTTCGTCCAATTTGATCTCTTGGCCCTTTTCGGCCTCGAGTTTCTGCACCTTGAGCGTATCGCCCTCGGCAACGCGGTACTGTTTACCGCCTGTGACTACAATAGCGTAGGAATTCATAAGGCGCGGATTGTACGTTAACCTCCCACCGACGGTCAACTAGAATTTCACTCCAGAATAATCCGGTAGTGCTCCCATGGAAGTGTCTCATCATCAATGATTTCTATTGATCTTCCTACCTGCTTCTCCATGCGCTCTTTGTTTTCCCGGAAGTAAACGGCAATGGTTGCCTGCAGGTAGATTTTAAGCGTCCCGTCGGAACGGCCCTGAGTCATTTCAAGGATCTCTTTGCGGATCTTAAGGAACATCGAATCGCGCGAAAGCACCCAGCCGCTACCGGAACATTCCACGCAGGATTCGCACATCATCGACTGCAGGGATTCGCGACGGCGTTCGCGGGTCATTTCGACCAAGCCCAAACGCGTGATCGGCAGGATTTTGATCTTTGCATGGTCCGGGCGTGTCGCGCGGGCCAGCGCTTCCATCACCTTATCGCGGTTGCGGCGTTTTTTCATGTCGATGAAGTCGATCACGATGATGCCGCCAATGTTGCGCAGGCGGAGCTGCCGCGCCACTTCGGCCGCGGCCTCGAGGTTGGTAGCGGTCACGGTCTCTTCTTGGGAATTGCGGCCCGTGAATTTCCCGGTGTTGACGTCGATCGCGCAAAGCGACTCCGCTTCTTGCAGAACGAGGTACCCCCCCGACGGCAGGTCGATGCGCGAGCTGCGCAGCTTCTCGAGCTCACTGTCCACGTTGAACGAGGTGAGGATCGGCGTGCGGCCTTCGTAAAGGCGGACGCGGTCGGTGAGTTCGGGCGCCAGCATTTCAACGAAGCCTTTCACGTCGTCGAATTCCTGACGGTTGTCGAGCAGGAACGCTTCCACGTCTTCGGACAAAATATCGCGCACCACTTGGAACGTTAATCCAAGTTCTTTGTGGATCAACCCCTTCTGGACTTTTTCCTGGCGCTTCTTGATGGTTTCCCACAGACGCGTCAAATATTTCATCTCGCGGCGGAGCGCGCGTTCGTCCACGCCTTCGGCTTCCGTGCGGACGATCACGCCGCCCGGCGGGTTCAGCGATTCAACGAGCTTGCGCAGCCGTTCGCGTTCCTCATGTTCCTCCACTTGGCGCGACACGCCCACGTGTTCGGAGAGCGGCATCAAAATCAGATACCGGCCCGGCAGCGAGATGTCCATGGTCACTTTCATGCCCTTGGTGCCGATCGCTTCTTTGGCCACCTGGACCAAAATCGGCGCGCCTTTTTTCAGGATCTTGCTGATGTCGCGCTCGTTGTTCGGCGAAAGCACGTCCGAGATGTACAAGTACGCGTTCTTCTCCTGGCCCACGTCCACGAACGCCGACGATATGCCGGGCAGCACGTTCTCCACTTTTCCTTGATAAATATTCCCGACCACTTTGTCGGCGCCGCCAATATGACGGTCGATGAAATATTCCGCTAATTGATCGTTCTCAATGATCGCGACGCGGGTTTCATCCGGCGTCGAGTTCGCGAGAATTTGTTTCTTTACTGGTTTCATTTTTAATTTCCTTTTTTCTTTTTCAATTCATAAATCCATTGGAATTTGAAGCTTGATGATTGAGCATTGAGAATTTCCAATCATCAATTCTCAAGCTTCAAATTCCAAATTATTATGGCTCTACGAGTTCGCCACTGTCCTTTTCAAAATACAGCTTTAATCGCTTTACCTTGAGAGTTGGGTTGGCAGCTCCCATCTCAACTTGTCCGTCATCTAACCCAAGCACCGCCTGCATGATGCGCTCCGGTTTTAACGTCCGCCCCGGACCGAAGCGGATGTCGAGCAAAAGTTTTTCGCCGTCGAGTGTATAGGAACGCACGCACGGGCGCGCGTCCACCACCACGTCGCCGTTCCCTTTCTTCTTCGTGACCATGAAGTTTTCCTGCTTCATGAAATTTTCCCACTTGTTTGCTGTGCCCGTGATGAGTGGCGACACCACTTCGTAGGACGCCGCATTCAACGTCTGGTCGAGCGACGGAAAAAACCGCGGGATCGATTTAACGTTCAAAAGCGCGAACCCTTCGGGCAGATGCGGCTGCAAGTCCGTGGGCGCCGTGGCCATGTTGACGCGCGAGATCAACTCGACGTCACAAAATTCCGCTTCCGATTCGTATCCGACCGAAATGGCCGGGCCGAATGACACTTTGGGCTTCGCGCGTTTGCCTTCGGTCTTCGACAAAGGCCACGCCGATTTTTCCAGCGCGCCGCGAATAGTCTCAATCTGCTGCAAATGCGTAAGCAAAGCCCCCGCACCCCACCGCCGAAACCGCAACCGAACACGTTGAAGTGCTATGACCGCCATAGCGAACCTCCACAAAAAAATACACGTTCCCCTCCCCAACGGGGAGGGGATAGGGGTGGGGAAAAACCGAAGCGAGCGCTCCGGGCGCCCCCCACCCCTGCCCCCTCCCCGTTGGGGAGGGGAAAAAATTCTTGGGTGTTTTTCACAGCATGTACCTCCGCCAGTGGATGGAGAGCAGAAGCCCTACCGCGAACATCGAGCTGACCACCGACGAGCCGCCGTAAGAAACCATCGGCAGCGGCACGCCGGCGACGGGCGCCATGCCCATCGTCATGCCGAGGTTGAGCAGCGCATAGAAAGCGAACATCGAAGCGAACCCGGCGGCCATCAACCCGCCGAAACGGTCACGCGCGACCAGCGAAATTTCAAACCCGCGCCAAATAATCAGGAAGTAGACCGACAACACGATGATTGCGCGGATAAACCCCAGTTCCTCGCCAATCACCGAAAAAATGAAGTCCGTGTGCCGGCTCGGCAAAAACCCGAGCCGCGATTGCGTGCCCGCGCCATAGCCTTTGCCGAGAATACGGCCCGATCCGATCGCGATCTGTGACTGCCGCACGTTGTAACCACCACCCAGCGGGTCCAACTCCGGGTTCACAAACGCGATGAGGCGTTTGCGTTGATAGACCTTAATCACGCGGTTCGTGGCCATAGCGCCCAAAATGCCGGCCATGATCAGCGACAACGTCACCCACAAATAAAGCGACGGGATATAAACACGCATCTTGCGCAGAAACCACCAAGTCAAAATCAATGTCGAACAAATTCCCAAAAACAGCCACACGCCGGGCCAACCGCCTTTAAACGCCTGCGATAAGAAGAACAGCACGGCATTCTTCTTGATGCCGTCGCCGAGCAAGCTGAAATAGGTTGAAACGAGCGGAATGCCGACAGCGAGCGCCCCGATCAAACAGATCGCCAAGAGATGCAACGCTCGCGCGCCGGCCACGTAAAACATCACGAGCATCATCGGAAAATAGACCAGGCTTGATGAAAAGTCGGGCTGAATAATAATGAGTGCAATCGGCACCATCGCCACAACGAGCGGCAGCACCAGCGACTTCGGCGTGAACCATTGGATGCGCCGGTCCAGGAACCCGGCCAGCGTGATCACAAAACAAAGCTTCGCGACTTCCGACGATTGAATATAGACCGGCCCAACGTGATACCAGCCGCGCGTGCCACGCAGATTCGACCCGAAAAACAAAACACCAATGAGCACGATCAGCATGAAAATATAGATCGGCCGGATGTATGCGCGAAAGATCTGATAAGGCAGCACCATCAAAAACAGCATGCCGATGAGGCCGACCCCGGCCGCCACCGTTTGCCGCACCACATATCCGCCGGAAGTGTCCGTGGAATGGATCGTGAGGATCCCCGTCGCGACGATAAACACCGTGGCCAATATCAACGCGATGTCGATATGCAGTCCGCGCGAAAAAATTCCCATGTGCTGCGCCGGTGATCCGTAACGTGTGTTCATTACCGCCTCCCTGCCAAAGGACCGGCAGGTAAACCCGCCTGGGGCACTATTGTTCCATCGGCCGGAGCGATGGCCGGTTTGTCGGCCGCGTCTTTCGGGGGAAATGCGGCCTCCAACATCCGGCGCATGATGGGCGCTGCCACCGAACCTCCATGACCGCCGTTCTCGATAAATACGCACATCGCGATCGAGGGTTTCTCGCCTTTGGGACCGGCGTAACCCGCGAACCACGCGTGGTCTTCACCATGCGGGTTCTGGGCGGTGCCGGTTTTTCCACGCACGTCCAAATTTGCGATGCGGGTCGCCACGCCGGTCCCGTAGGTGACCACGCTTTCAAGCGACCGGTCGATCGCGGACCACGTGGTTTCTTTTAACTGGATCGAGCGCCACACAGCCGGCGTCGCTTTCGCTTTGATCGCTCCGTTCATATCAACGATCGAATCAATCACGTACGGCCGGTAAATTTGTCCGTGCGTGGCCACGCCGATCATCATGACGGCCACTTGCAGCGGCGTCGCGGTGACAAACCCCTGGCCGATCGACATGTTGAACGTGTCGCCGGTCGACCAACCGCCGAGGCCCATTTTCTTTTTCCACACCGGGTTCGGATCGACGCCTTTGTTTTCGCCCGGCAGGTTGTCTTGAACGGTCTGCCCATAGCCGAATTGCCGCGCCACGTCGTGGAGCGCTTGCGATCCTATTTTCTGGCCGAGCAAATAGAAATAGGTTTCACAGGATTCGGCCATCGCGCGCCAATAATCCACCGAACCGTGGCGTTTCCAGCATTTGTATTTCCGCTCGCCGCCGCGCGTGTCCACCAGCGTCACGTAGCCGACGCAATCCACGCGCTCGGAGGTACGGATCATGTTCTTCTCGAAACCGGCGATGGCCGTAATGATTTTGAACGTGGATCCGGGCGGATAGGCCCCTTTGTACACACGGTCGAGAAAAGGAGAGTGGCGGTCCTTCAGATCTTCGGCCATGGAGCCTGTCGGATCGAATGACGGCGCGCTGGCCCACGCCAGTATCGCGCCCGTATTGATGTCGATTGCGACCGCGGCGCCGCGTTTGGTGGTGGTCTCGGCCAACCCTTGTTCGGCCGCGCGCTGCACATCCATGTCGATCGTCAAATGCACGTCGCCGCCTTTCTGAAACGGCAACTCGCGGATGATGCGCTTTAGTCGCCCGACGGAATCAACCTCGATCATCATGCCGCCGTCCTGTCCGCGCAACTGGGCGTCTTGAATGCGCTCCATGCCCATTTTTCCAATCAAGTCGCCCGGCTTGAGCGCGCCTTTGACCTCGCGGTCATTGACTTCGCCGAGATAACCGATCATGTGTGGCGCCACCAACCCCAGCGGATAACCGCGGCGGAACTCCATGACGACGCGGAGTCCGGGCAAAAGCAATTCCATCTCGCGCATAAGAAAAGCCACGCGGTCCGGCACATTTTCAACAAGGCGCACCATCTGTTTGCTCTCAAACGCTTTCTGCAAACGTTTCACCCAATATTTCGGAAACGGCTCAAGGAACGGCCGCAGCGTTTCTTCAACAACCGCGCGCGGCGTGTTGGATTTATCAGGCACCGAATAAACCAACGACCAGCTGGGCTGGTTCGTCACAAACACGCGCCCCTTGCGATCAAAAAAATCTCCGCGCGGCGCCCGCAAGAAGATGACCTGAGTGCGGTTCGACTCCGATATGTGCGCCAGATCATCGCCGCGCACCACCTGCAAATGAAAAAGCCGCAGCGCAATAACCGCGTACCCAATCGCAAAGAAAACACTCGCGAGCCGCACGCGCTCACGAAACCGTTTTTCGGAAAACGTGTCTGTGTTTCCACCAACCCACATAAATTAAAGGACTCCACCAAAAACATCAGTCCCCCTCCCCGCAAGGGGAGGGGATAGGGGTGGGGTGCCGTTGGAGTTCGAAGCGATCGCTACCGCTCGAACCCCACCCCTGCCCCCTCCCCTAACGGGGAGGGGAATAAAAACGTGGGGGTGCATCACATGTGCTCCTGCGGAATATTCCAAAACGAAATCCAACGATCGGTGATGTAGAAGAGCACGGGCGCGAACAGGCCGTTGTAGAGGCCGCACAGGAAAAAGTGGAGTTTTGAGAAGTGGCCGGGGCTTTCGTCGAACATGGAGTAGATGGCGGAGGCGCCCGCGGAGTAATAGACGGTGGCGACCAGCGCGATTACGATTTGGGTGGCGATGCGTTCGCTGGCGACGCGGCGACGCAATTTTCCGGCCATGTAACCGGCCAACGCGAGCAACACCGCGTTCATGCCGAACAGGCGCACGCCCGTTGCATCACTCATGAGGCCCCAGGAAAACCCGAGGATTTCCCCCATCAGCGGCCCGAAACTAAAACCGGTCGTAACGGTGAGCACGAGAAAAACCTGCGCGCCCGCGTCATAAAGCGAAAGATAACGGCCCATCACAACTTGCAGGAACGCGCCGGCCAGCAACGTGGTCACGACAAAAAGAAACCGGATCATTTGGGCGCCACCAACGCTTTGCCGGTTTCGCGGCGCTCAAGCACGAGCACGTCCTGAAGCGATCCCAAATTACCGGGTGTGATCACCGCTTCTTTAAAGAACCCGTCCGGCGAATCTTTCACGCTCGCCACAATGCCGACCGGAACACCAGGCGCGAAGAGCCCCCCCAGGCCCGCCGTCACCACTTCGTCGCCGGGCAACACGTTGGAAAGATGCGGAAGATAATTAAGTTTGGCCCAGGGTTTGTTCTGGCCTTCCAGAAGCCCCATGTCGCCCGTGCGGACGACCGTGACGGAAATGGCGGAGAGCGAATCGGTGAGCAGCAAAACTTTGGCCGTTTTTTCCTGCGCTTCCACGATACGGCCCACAAGCATTGGTTTCCCTACTTCGGCCGATACGACCGCGGCCGGCACGTTCACACCGTTGGCCAGGCCCTTGTTGATGATGATCGCGTGGAACCAGCTGCGCAGGTCGCGGCCCACCACTTCGGCGCCGGTTCCCGTCGGAAAACTGTGTTGGCGAAGATCGAGCAGCGCGCGCAGGCGGTTGTTCTCGGCTTCGAGCGCGTCGCGCTCCACATCGCGCTTGGAAAGCTGGGCGTTCTGCTGGCGGAGCAGCGTGTTCTCGGCCTCGGCGCGCACCAATTCAAAGAAGCGGCCGCCGGCCGCATCCAGCGTGTTGAAAAACTCACCGGAGCTGACGGCGGCGGGCGAAATGAAGAACCACACGGTGGCCTTGATCCCGTTCACGACGCTGGTAACACGCAGCGCCATGCACAAAAACGAGAAAGCCGTGAACACGAACAATAACACGCCGGCGCGATGACGGTGAAAAAACTCAAGCGGCATGACGGTCCCCCTCTATGAAAGGGTGGCGATCAGTCGTGCGTGGTTGGCGGGATGAGCAGAGAGGAAGGAGAATTAGAAAAATTGGTTGCTCCAAAATTGGGTCTTGTCATAAAAATTTTTAGTGGTTCGAGGACGACAACATGATCCGGTGCCGCTTGATGTTGTCGAGCTCTTCCAAATAGCGTCCGCAGCCGATGGTGACCGCGGTCAATGGGTCGGCCGCCACGTGCACCGGCAAATCGGTTTCCTGCGCCAGCAAGTCGGGGAAGCCGCGCAGAAGAGCGCCTCCGCCGGCCATCATGATTCCTCGATCCACGAGATCTGCTGATAACTCAGGTGGTGTCTCTTCGAGCGCCTCTTTAACGGTGTCTACGATCAGTTTCACGGGCTCGGAAAGCGCCTGACGGATTTCTTCCGAGGTAACAGTAATGGTGCGGGGCAACCCCGTCACTTGATCGCGGCCTTTTACTTCCATCGATTCTTCTTCCGGAAGCGGGAACACGCTGCCGACGCGGATTTTGACTTGCTCCGCCGTCGATTCACCTATGACCAAATTGTATTTGCGGCGGAAGTACTGCATCACCGCTTCGTCCATCTCGTCGCCGGCCACGTCGATGGATTTGGAAACGACCATGCCGGAAAGGGAAATGACCGCCACTTCCGTCGTGCCGCCACCGATGTCAACGATCATGTTGCCGTGCGGCTCTGAAATTGGGAGATCGGCGCCGATCGCGGCCGCCATGGGTTCTTCAAGAAGTTCGATCTGACGCGCGCCCGCTTGTTCTGCGGCTTCGCGCACAGCGCGTTTCTCAACCTCGGTGATGCCGGAAGGAATTCCGATGACGATGCGGGGATGAAGCAGGCTGCGGCGGTTGTGGACTTTTCGAATGAAGTACTTAATCATCGCCTGCGTCACTTCGAAGTCGGCGATAACGCCGTTGCGCAGAGGGCGGACGGCCTGGATGTTGGCGGGTGTTTTTCCGAGCATGCGCTTGGCTTCGGCGCCGAAAGCAAGCACTTCGCGGGTGGAACGATCAATGGCAACCACGCTGGGCTCTCGTAACACAATGCCTTGGCCTTTGACGTACACCAGCGTGTTCGCCGTGCCAAGATCGATGCCCATGTCATTAGAGAAAAGTCCGAGGATGTAGTTAAACATCAAACCTCATCTGGCTATAAGCCGTAAGCTCTAAGCTTTAAGCGAAAAATTTTCCGTGCGGATTATAGCTTAGAGCTTAAAGCTTACAGCCTATTAATGTTTAAGCAATAAGTTTAATGAGCGCCATCTGGGCATTATCGCCCTGACGGTTTTGCAGCTTGAAAACGCGAGTGTAACCGCCGACGCGGGTCGCGTAACGGGGCGATAACACGTCGAAAAGCTTCTTGGTCACTTCCGCGTCGTGGAGGTCTTTCGCCACGGCACGGCGAGCGTTCAAGTCGCCTTTCTTGGCGGTCGAAATCAACCGCTCGGTCATGCGCTGCGCTTCGCGCGCTTTCGGATACGTCGTTTGAATTTGTTCGTAGCGCAGAAGGTCGGTGGTCAGACTACGGAGCATCGAGAAACGAAACCCCGTCTTCCGCCCGAGCTTCCGGCCGGCGCCTGTTTTTGCCATGACGTTAGACTCCTGCCGGCTGTTGGCCCGCCGCAGCGGACGATCCCGTCGAGCGACCAAGATTCAGACCCATCTCTTTCAAGCGGTCGCGAATTTCGTCGAGGGATTTCTTGCCGAAGTTTTTGTACGAAAGCAGTTCGTCTTCGCTCTTGCTCACGAGCTCGCCGATCGTTTTGATCTTGGCGACCTTGAGGCAGTTTGAAGCGCGCACGGAGAGTTCGATGATCTCAACGGGCTGCGAAAGCATTTCTTCCATCTTGGCGGACTCTTCGGTGTGAACCGCGGCCGCGATCGGAGCAACGTCCTGTTCGTCGAACGTGATAAACGTCGAGAGCGAATCTTTCAAGATCTTGGCCGAGTACGCGAGCGCGTCGCCCGGGGTCACGCTGCCGTCGGTCCAGACTTCGACGATGAGCTTGTCATAGTCGGTCATCTGGCCCACGCGGGCGTTTTCCACTTCGTAATGGACCTTGGAGACCGGCGAAAACAACGCGTCGACTGGAATGGTGCCGAGAGGCTGGCCGTCTTTCTTCAAGCGGTCCGCCGGAATGTAGCCGCGGCCTTTCGATATTTCGATTTCCATGTCGAGTTCAACGCCGTCATCGATGGTCGCGATGACCAGGTCCGGGGTGAGGATCTCAACTTGGTTGTTCGGTTCGATGTCTTTCGCGAGCACTTCACCTTGGCGGCGGATTTTCAGGTGCAGCGTTTCCGGGCCTTGGCTGTAGAGTTTCACGCGCAGCTTCTTCAAGTTCAAGATGATGTGGATCACGTCTTCACGGACGCCTTTGAGAGCGGTGAATTCGTGGAGCGAACCTTTGATGCGGACGGCGGTGACGGCGGCGCCTTCGAGCGATGAAAGCAAGATGCGGCGAAGCGAGTTACCGATCGTGTGCCCATAACCTTTTTCGAACGGCTCCGCGATGAAGCGGCCGTAACGGTCGGACAATGTGGCGTTATCGATTTCGAGACGCTGCGGTAGAACGAGTCCTTGAGTGATCTGCATTTTTATCTCCTTGGTCACCGCAACGACACGCTTCCTTAGGTTTGACGTGGAAGAGGCCTTTCCGCGGTGACGCTTAAAAATCTGGCTGTAAGCCGTAAGCTCTAAGCTTAAAGCTTACGGCTTATGGCTTATTTCGAATAAAGTTCGACGATGTACTGTTCGTTGACCGGGTACGACATCTCTTCGCGCGTGGGCAAGAGCTTGACGGTCCCTTCGACTTTCATGTCTTTGAGGTCAACGGGCAAATCTTTCGAGCGGCCGAGCGTTTCGGCGACGGCCGGGTTGAGTTCGAGCCAGGCCGGGATCTGACGATGGATCTGCGTCGAGATCGCACGCTGAATGCGCGGGTTGCCTTTCTGGTTCTCGGCCAGTGTGATCACATCGCCCACCGCCGCGTTGTAGGAAGCGGTGTTGACGCGCTTTCCGTTCACGTAGATGTGGCCGTGGTTTACCAACTGACGGGCCGACGCCATCGAGGTCGCGAAACCGAGGCGGCGGACCACATTATCGAGACGGGTCTCGAGGAAGCGAAGCAGCGCTTCGCCGGTCTTGCCCGGTTCGTGCGTGGCGCGGTCAAAATAGGAATAGAACGAACGCTCCAGAAGCCCGGCGATGCGCTTCGTTTTCTGTTTCTCGCGAAGACGTTTACCGTATTCCGTGATTTTCGAGCGACGTTTGCCGTGCTGACCAGGGACCAACGCTCCGGTCGGTTTATCGATCGGGCACTTGGTGTAGCACCGTTCCCCTTTCAGGAAAAGCTTGGTGCCTTCCCGGCGACAAAGTTTGCAAACTGCTCCAGTATATCTAGCCACGTTTAGACTCTCCTTGGTTTCGGCGGACGGCAACCGTTGTGCGGAATCGGCGTCACATCGCGAATCAAACTAATTGTAAATCCTGCGGACTGCAGCGCGCGGATGGCGGTCTCACGACCGGAACCCGGACCGCGAACAAACACCATGACCTGACGAACGCCCATTTCCTTGGCTTTGTTGGCCGCTTTTTCGGCGGTGACTTGCGCCGCGAACGGCGTGCCTTTCTTCGTGCCTTTGAAACCCGAGCTGCCGGCGGAGGCCCAGGAAATCACGCCTCCGTGGTCGTCGGTGATGGAAACGATCGTGTTGTTAAATGTGCACTGAACGTAGGCCCGCGCGAAGCTGACGTCGCGCTGGACTTTCTTTTTCTTGACCGGTTTATCCGCTGGTTTTTTAGCGGACTTGGCATCCGCCGCTTTCGCGTCGGCAGCTTCGGCTTTCGCCGGCTTCTTAGATTCGGGTTTTTTCTCTTCGCTCATAAAATTCCTTTATTCCTTAAGCGGCTGCCGCTTCGGTCTGCTTCTGGGAACCGACGGTGCGCCGACGACCGCGACGTGTGCGGGCGTTCGATTTTGTTCTCTGTCCGTGAACGGGCAGGTTGCGGCGATGACGGAAGCCGCGGTACGAATTGGTCTCGATCAGGCGGCGGATGTTGCCCTGGACTTCACGGCGCAAGTCGCCTTCGACGCGGAAAGACTTCGTTATTTCCGTGTTGATCTTGGAAACGTCGCCTTCGGTCAAATCTTTAACGCGGGTCGCGCCATCGATGCCGGTGGCCGCCAACAATTGCAGCGCCCTCGCCGGACCCACTCCGTAAACATAACGGAGCGCGATGTCCACGCGTTTTCCTTTTGGTAAATCAACGCCTGCTACACGAGCCATAAAACTCTCCCTGTTACAGCAATTTCAAATAATTGACGGCACTGGTTTCCCACAGTGTTAACCTTGCCGCTGTTTGTGGCGAGCGTTCTCGCACACAATGTAAACTTTTCCGTGCCGTTTGATGACTTTGCACTTGTCGCACATTTTTTTAACTGAAGCTCTTACTCTCAAATTATCCTCCAAAAAGCTTTGAGCTGTGAGCTATGAGCTCACGGCTCAGAGCTCATAGCTATTTAGCTCTGTATGTAATCCGACCTCTTGTTAAATCGTACGGGGACAGTTCAACTTTGACCTTATCGCCCGGCAAAATTTTTATGTAGTGCATGCGCATCTTTCCGGAAATGTGCGCGAGAATCTTATGACCGCCTTCCATTTCCACGCGAAACATCGCGTTCGGCAGCGCCTCTAAAATTGTTCCTTCAACTTCAATTTTTTCTTCTTTGGTCATGTTTCCTTTTAATCAACCTGCGTCAAAACGATCGGCCCATCTTCGGTGATCGCGATTGAGTGCTCGAAATGCGCCGCGAGCGATCCATCTTCGGTTACCACCGTCCAACCGTCTTTCAAAACCCTTACATGCCAGTCGCCCAACGTCACCATCGGTTCGACGGCGAGCACCAAACCCGGCTCCAACCTTAGCCCCGATCCAGCGTTTCCATAATTTGCGACCGCCGGTTCTTCGTGCATCCTGCGTCCGATGCCATGCCCAACAAAATCTCTTACAACCCCAAATCCATTCGACTCGGCCACTTTCTGCACCGCGGCCCCGATATCGCCCAGCCTGTTTCCGGGCCTCATCACGTCAATCGCCGCTTGCAGCGACTGCGCGGTGACTTTGACCAGTTTCTCCGCGTCTTTCGGGGCCGGAGGTACAATCACGGTCGTTGCTGTGTCGCCCACAAAACCGTCGACGGTGGCGGCCACATCAATGCTCACCACATCGCCCGCTTTCAGCTTCCGCGGCCCCGGTATTCCATGCACGACTTCGTTGTTGATCGATACACACAACGACGCCGGATATCCCCGGTAACCAATGAACGTCGGCTTTCCGCCGTTCTTGCGAATAAAATTTTCAGCGACCTTGTCCAAGTCCTTGGTCGTCACGCCCGGCGCAATAGCCTTGGCAACTTCCTGAAGCGCGCGGCCCGCAACTTGCCCCGCCACTTTCATCAATTCAATCTCGGCCTTCGTCTTCAACTCGACCGATGTTTTCCGCGACACCGCGTTGCTCACAACGTTAGGCGCCGAGCGCCGCTTTGATGTCTGCCGAAACCTTGTCGATGGCCTGTGCTGCGTTGATCTTTTTAAATCCCGGATGCGACTGATAAAAAGCGAGCACCGGCTCCGTCTGGAGCGAATAAATTTTTAAGCGCTCCTGCACCACGTTCGCCTGATCATCAGGCCGGTGAACCAATTCTCCGCCGCATTTATCGCAAACGTCCGCTTTTTTCGGCGGCTTGTTGACGAGGTTGTAGACCTCTTTGCACTTTCCGCAGCTACGGCGCGCCGAGAGCCGCTTCACGAGCTCATCAAACGCCACGTCGAAAAAAACCACCGCATCGATCACAAGGCCGCTCTTCTTCGAATATCCATCGAGCGACTTCGCCTGGTCAACGGTGCGCGGATAACCGTCCAACAAAAATCCATTTTTCAAGGAGCCGATCTTTTCAAACACGACCCGCGAAACCAGTTCGTCCGGCACGAGCTTTCCGTTGTTCACATAACTCTGAATTTCGGTGCCCAGCTCCGTCTTGTTGGCGATGGCCTCCCGGAATGCGTCCCCGGTGGACAAGTGCGTCAACTTAAAATTTTCGGCAACACCTTTTGCCTGCGTGCCCTTACCGGACCCCGGAGGACCCAAAAAAACGATATTCACTACGCGCTGTACCAGCGACCGCGTCCACGCCCTTCTATCTTGCCGGTCTTACTGAAGCCCTCATAGTGCCGCATGATCAGATGCGATTCCAACTGGCTCACCGTGTCGAGCGCAACGCCCACCACGATCAAAATCGATGTTCCTCCGAAGAAGAACGGCAAATTAAACTGCGCCTGCAAAATTGTCGGCAGCACGGCCAATGTGGCGACCGCAAGCGATCCGCCCAGCGTGATGCGCTCCATCACTTTTTCCAAATACATCGCGGTGTGTTCGCCGGGCCGGATGCCCAACACGAAACCGCCCCACTTCTTCAAATTCTCCGCGATGTCTTTCGGATTGAACGACACCGAGTTGTAGAAGTAGCAGAAGAAAATAATCAATGTAGCGTAAACGGCGTTGTACCAGAACGAATTGTGGTTCAGCAGGTCATTGACCCGGTGCGCCCACGACGATTGCGGCGAAAACGACGCGATCGTCACCGGGAACGACAAGAGCGACACCGCGAAGATCACCGCGATAACGCCCGACTGGTCCACTTTCAACGGCAAAAACGTGCTCTGCCCACCCATCATCTTGCGACCGACGACGCGCTTGGCATATTGAACCGGAATCTTGCGCTGGCCGGTTTCGAGCCAAACAACCAATCCCGTCACAACGATAACGCCGGCCAAAATGGCGATCGCGCCGAACGGGCTGCGCTGTTGCAATTCAAAAACTTCACGAATGACATTCGACAACGCCGGCCACAACTGGTCGACGATGCCCGTAAAAATGATTAACGATGTTCCGTTACCGATGCCGAATTCGGTGATTTGTTCACCCATCCACATCACAAACACAGTTCCGGCCACCAGCGTGATCATGGTTGTGGCCGTGAACGCCAGGCCCGGGTTGATGACAATCGGCAGGTCGCCGGCGATCGGCATGCGGGAGATCAACTGCGTCAAACCAAAAGACTGAATAAATCCGAGGCCGACCGTGGCGTAGCGCGTAATTTGGTTCAGGCGTTTGCGGCCTGCTTCGCCTTCTTTCGCCAGATGGTCCAAATACGGAATCACGTGCGCGCCTTGCAGCAAGCTCATGATGATCGACGCGTTGATGTACGGCATGATGCCCATTGAGAAAATCGACATCCGCGACAACGCGCCGCCCGAGAACACATCCAAAAATCCGAGCAAGGTGTTCGCTTGCTGTTTAAACAAATACGTCAATGCATCGGCGTTCACGCCCGGGATCGGGATCGTGACGCCAAGGCGGTACAGCGCGATCACGCCCAACGTAATAAGGATCCGCTTGCGCAGCTCCTTTATCTGGAAAAGATCAAAAACCGACTGGATCATTAAGCCTTGGCTTGGAAGGAGCCACCGGCTGCTTTGATGGCTTTCTCGGCTGACTTGGAAACTTTATTGGCCGTCACTTTCAGCGACTTGGTCAATTTTCCCACACCCAAAATTTTGTACGGAACGGCGCTGGTCTTGATGACGCCTTTCTTTGCGAGCGCTTCCGCGTCCACGCTCTCGCCGGACTTGAACTGCTCTTCGAGCACGACCAAGTTGATCGGTTCGTAATGGATCTTCGACGCGTGGTTGAAACCGCGTTTCGGAATACGGCGGTGAAGCGGCGTTTGTCCGCCTTCGAAGCCAAGCATGATGGTGTCGCCGGCGCGGCTGGTCTGGCCTTTCTGGCCTTTGCCGGCCGTCTGACCCCATCCGCTGCCTTCGCCGCGGCCTACAATCTGTTTGCTCGGGCGCGAACCCGGAGCTGGTTTAAGTTCATGCAACCGCATTGGCTGGTTCTCCCGTGGTGACCGGTGTCGTGACGAACTTGCGGTCCGCTTCGACGAGCTTGCCGCGCAAGCGCGAAATATCTTCCGGCAATTTCAAATTCTTAAGACCCGCGAGCGTCGCGTACACCACATTGAAGTGGTTCCGGCTGCCCAGGGACTTGGTCAAAATATCTTTCACGCCCGCCGCTTCGAGCACCGCGCGAGCGGAACCGCCGGCGATAACACCCGTTCCGGGAGCGGCCGGCTTAAGCAGGATGGCGCCGGCGCCGAATTTTCCGATGGTGTCATGCGGAATGGTGGTGCCGGAAAGTGAAATCTTCACAACGTCTTTCGTCGCTTGTGTGCCGCCTTTCTTGATGGCCGACTGGACTTCTTTGGCCTTGCCGAGTCCGACGCCGACGTGTCCGTTGCCGTCGCCGACAACCACGAGCGCGTTGAACGAAAAGCGTTTACCGCCCTTCACAACTTTGGCCACGCGGCCGATGTTGATGACGGTTTCGGTGAGAGTCAGTGTGCTGGTATCGATCTTATTCATAAATTTTCCTGGTCCTTAGAATTTCAAGCCGGCTTGACGTGCGCCATCGGCCAACGCTTTCACGCGGCCATGATAGGGACGCGCGCCGCGGTCAAACACCACGGCCGAAATTCCTTTCTCAAGCGCTTTTTTGCCCAACGACTCGCCAACCAGCGTCGCCGCTTTGATGCCGGACGATTTGGCGGCGCCCTTGTGTTTGGAAGAGGCGGCGACCAAGGTCTTGCCCTGGACGTCGTCGATGATCTGGGCGTAGATGTGTTTCAAGCTACGGTAGACCGAAAGTCTCGGGTTCTGCGACACGTTGCGGATCTTGCTGCGCACCCGCAACTTTCTGAAATTATAACGCTCCGCGCGGCCTTTCATTATTTCTTCCCTCCGCCAGCGCCTGCGCCTGCCGCACCCGCGGCCGCTTTGCCGGCTTTACGTTTCACAACTTCGGTCTCATAACGAATACCGGTGCCCTTGTACGGCTCCGGCTTCTTGATGGAACGGATCTGCGCCGCCGCCTGTCCGACATGCTGCTTGTCGTTGCCGTCGATGACGAGCACGTTCGGCACTTTGGGGTCGATCAAAACTTTGATGTCTTTCGGGATTTCGAACACGGCCGGATGCGAGAAGCCAAGACTCATGGTCAATTTGCTGCCGGCCACCGCGGCACGGAAACCGACGCCTTCAATCACAAGCTTCTTTTGGAAACCTTTGGTCACGCCTTCGACCATGTTGAGCACAAGTTTGCGTGAGAGACCGTGCAACGCCTTGGTCTGCTTCGTGTTTTCCGTTGGAGAAAGCTTTACCTGTGTGCCTTCCACTTTCGCCGTGATCATGTTCGGCAAAGTCCATGTAAGTTTGCCGCGTGTGCCTTCGGCCTGAATGACTTGGGCGTTCACGGAAACTTTCACGCCCTGCGGGATCTCGACCGGCTTGCGGCCAAGTCTCGACAGCGGCGCTTCTTTTTTTTCTTTAACAATCGTTGATGTGGTCATTTTTAAATTACCTGTAGTGAGCTTGTCGAACTACCAGATGTAGCAGAGCACTTCTCCGCCCAACTTCTTTTCTTTCGCTTTTTGTCCCGATAAAACGCCCTTTGATGTAGAAACGATCGCGGTCCCGAGTCCGTTCTGGACCGAGGGAATCTCCGTCCATTTGCGGTACACGCGCAAGCCCGGTTTCGAAATGCGTTTCACTCCCTGAATCACGCGCTCTTTCGCGGCCGAATATTTCATGGTGAGGCGAATGGTCGACAAACGCTTGTCTTGGGCCACGCGGTAGTTGCTGATGTAGCCTTCTTCTTTCAGCACGCGCGCGATCTCCGCTTTCACTTTCGAGGCCGGCATGTCGACGGTATCTTTGAACTTGTGGTTCGCGTTCGAAATCTGTGTGAGCATGTTTGCAATCGGGTCCATAATTCTCCTATCTATAGTGAGCTTGTCGAACTACCAGCTTGACTTCAACACGCCTGGGATCTGGGCGCGATGAGCTAAATTTCTGAAGCAAATACGGCAAAGTCCGAAGTCGCGGTAGAAACTGCGGGCGCGGCCGCAAAGGCGGCAACGGTTGCGAAAACGCGTGGCGTATTTTTGCGGTTTGCGCATTTTCGCCATCCATGCATATGTAGCCATTTCTTCTTATCTCCTAAATTAAACTCTAAATCAGTTTTTGTGCTTGTCTTTGGCGAACGGCAGGCCCAAGACTTGCAGCAATGCGAAAGCTTCTTTGTCGGATTTCGTGTTGGTGACGAACGTGATGTTCATGCCGCGCGGAGCGTCGGACTTTTCCACGTTCACTTCGGGGAAAATGTACTGCTCTTTGATTCCCAGGTTGTAATTGCCACCGCCGTCGAAACCGGTCGGATTGAGGCCACGGAAGTCGCGAATTCGGGGCGAGGCAATCGTAATGAAACGGTCCAAGAACTCGTACATGCGCGAACCGCGCAAGGTAACGGCCACGCCGATCGGCATGCCTTCGCGAAGTTTGAAAGCGGAAATGGATTTCTTGGACCGGCGGACCGTAGGCTTCTGCCCGGTGATCTGCGCCAATTCTTCGGTGGCAATGTCCAAGGCCTTGATGTTCTCGCGCGCAGCGGAAACGCCGATGTTCACGACGATCTTCTCAAGACGCGGGATCGCCATCACGTTGTCTTTGCCGAGCTTTTCTTTCAAAAGCTTGACGCCGGCCGTCTTGAAAGCTTCCTTCAAGCGCGGCGCGACATTCGCGACGTTGGTTGATTTTTTTTGTTCTTTATTTTCTGAGCTCACGGCATTACCTCAAATTAACGTTTTTTCGGCTCGGGGATGACGGTCCCGGTGGCCCGGCACAGACGGATCTTTGTGCCGTCGGACAAACGGTCGAACTTCGGACGCGTCGCCTTTTTGCTTTCCGGGTCGATCAACATGACCTTGGCCATCGGCAAGAAAAGCTCTTTGTCTTTGATACCGCCCGGCTCGGTCTGCCCCTGCGGACGGGTGTGGCGTTTGGCCAAATTCATTTTTGCGACCAAAACTTTGCCTTTCTTGGGCAAAACCATAATCACTTCGCCCTCTTTGCCTTTGTCTTTGCCCCAGAGGATTTTTACTCTGTCGTTTTTACGGATGGAATTCATGATTAAAGAACCTCGGGCGCCAGGGAAATGATTTTTAAAAAGTTGCGTTCCCGAAGTTCGCGGGCGATCGGCCCGAAAATGCGGGTGCCGCGCGGCTCGTTTTCATCGTTGATCACCACGCCGGCGTTGTCGTCAAAACGGATGTAGGAACCGTCCACGCGGCGCGATTCTTTGCGCTGGCGCACGATCACGGCCTTCACCACGTCGCCTTTCTTGATCGTCGCACCCGGAAGCGCGTCTTTCACGGCACAGACCACTTTGTCGCCAATCGCCGCGTAGCGACGGCCGGATGAACCGGACACATGGATCACCATGAGTTCGCGGGCGCCGGAATTATCGGCAACCGTTAAATAGCTTTGTTGTTGGATCATGACACCTTCACCACCGGTTTATTGAGGATCTCGGTAATGCGCCAGCGTTTCTTCGCCGACATCGGGCGCGTTTCCATCAAGCGGACGCGATCACCCGAATGCGATTCGTTTTTCTCGTCGTGCGCATAAACTTTTGTAGTGAGGCTGCGGATCTTTTCGTAGTTCGGATCGCGCTTGGACCAGCGGATTTCAATGACGCGGGTCTTATCCATCTTGTCGGAGACAACCCAGCCCTCAAGGACCCGGCGGCTTGAACGATCGGCGGTTTCGTTGGTGGCGGTCATGACTTTTTCCCTCTCTGGTTGATAAAGGTATTGATGCGGGCCGTTTCGCGACGAAGCTTACGGATCGCCATCGTGTTTTTCAGCGGGGCCGAAGCCGCGCGAAAACGGAGT
Source organism: uncultured Elusimicrobia bacterium (assembly GCA_964405835.1). Classification (GTDB taxonomy): domain Bacteria; phylum Elusimicrobiota; class Elusimicrobia; order F11; family F11; genus JAJVIP01. Next base: position 23,406 of record CAYOPN010000029.1, read on the forward strand.
TTGAAGAGCTCCTGCTGCGTCTTGCTTAGACGCGCCGTAAGCTCGTTATCGCTCGCTTGTTGGTAATCAAATGCTTTTTCTTTCGCCATATTAGTACTCCAAATCCTTAGTTGCCGATACGCTCAATGTACTGGCAGCTGATCGGCAATTTGTCCGAGGCCACTTTCATGGCCAGTTTCGCATCGGCAGGCGTTACACCTTCCATTTCGAAAAGAATGCGCCCGCGTTTCACGACAGCCACCCAGAACGCCGGGTCGCCTTTACCTTTTCCCATGCGGGTTTCGGCCGGCTTTTGCGACACGGGCTTGTCAGGAAATATACGGACCCACACTTTGCCGCCTTTCTTCGTGTAACGGGCCAAGGCAACACGGGCCGCTTCGATCTGACGGGCGGTGATCCAATGATTGGCCAAGGCCTGCAATCCAAATTCTCCGAATGCCAACGTGCAACCTTTGTTGGCATTTCCTTTCATGCGGCCGCGATGCTGTTTGCGGAACTTAACGCGAGCAGGCATCAACATGTTACGCGCCCTCCGCGGGAGCTGCCGGCGCGACATCGGCCGGGGTCGCCGCAATTTCGACGGGCGTCGGCGCGGTCAACGGGGCCACTTCCGCTTCTTTCATCAAATCTTTCTCGGACTTCAAGAAAAACTCTTTCTTAAAAATCCAGCATTTCACGCCGATACGGCCCATCGTGATGTGCGCTTCGGTAAATCCGTAGTCGATGTCCGCGCGGAATGTGTGCAGCGGTACACGGCCTTCCATCGTCCATTCGGTTCGGGCAATTTCGGCGCCGCCGAGACGACCTGCCACCATGATCTTGATACCGCCGGCTCCGGCCTGCATCGTGCGTTCGACCGCGCGTTTCATCGCGCGGCGGAAAGCGATCTGTTTCTCAAGTTGGAACGCCACGCTTTCGGCAACAAGCTGCGCGTCCAGTTCCGGGCGTTTGATTTCCACAACGTTGATCGTGGCTTCCGAAGCTGTCATATCCTGGACTTGCTTCTTCAATTCTTCGATGTCGGCGCCTTTCTTACCGATGATCACGCCGGGGCGCGCGGTGTGCAAATTCACGCGAATATATTTTCCTGTGCGCTCAATGGTGACCTTGGACAACGCGGCCATGCGGAAACGGTCCTTCAAAAATTGACGGATACGAAAATCTTCTTCGATCAGGTCCGGCATGTCCTTGGGAGCATACCAGCGGGATTCCCAATCTTGGATGTAACCGACGCGCAGCGCTTTTGGTGAAATTTTATGACCCACTCGATTGTCCCCTTATTTCTTAACCGGCTTCTGGTCCGATACTTTGATCGTGACGTGGCAGGTTTTGCGTTTAAAAATTCCGCGAGCGCCCATTGCCATCGGCATGACGCGCTTCATGACCGGGCCGTTGTCGACCCACGCTTCTTTGATATAGATCGTGCTCGCATCGGCAGCGCCGGAGTTCGCGAACGCGCTCTTCAAAGTTTTAAAGACCATGATGCCGGCGGCACGCGGCACGGTCGGCAAAATGTCGTAGGCCTTTGCCACGGATTTACCGCGGATCAAACCAAGCACCTGTCCAACTTTTCTCGGTGAAAATCTTTGATGTTTTGCTTTTGCAATGGCTTCCATGATTTTTCCTGATTACGTCAGAGCGTTGGCTTCTTTGGTATGCGCGGCGCCGTGACCTTTGAAGAAGCGGGTCGGGGCGAACTCACCCAATTTGTGGCCAACCATCTGTTCGGTGATAAAAACGGGCAAATGCTTGCGGCCGTTGTGAATGCCGATCGTGAAACCCACGAATTCCGGAGAGATGTCCGAGCGACGGGCCCAAGTATTGATGACGCGCTTCTCGCCTTTTTCTTTCATGGCCTGGATCTTCTCGAGAAGTCTTTCGTCGACGTAAGGGCCTTTTTTTGTTGAACGGGACATTTCTTAGTTCTCCTAAATTATGCTGCGGCAACGACCGCTTTGTTGGCGCGGCGGTCTCGGACGATCAAGCGATCGGTCTGGTGGCGCGTGCGCGTCTTGTAACCTTTCGCCGGCTGGTTCCACGGCGAACGGGGCTGATTGTTTCCTTTCGAACGGCCGCGACCGCCGCCGTGCGGATGGTCGACGGAGTTCATCGCGGTGCCGCGAACGGTGGGACGAACGCCCATGTGACGCGAACGTCCGGCGTTGCCCCAAGAAAGATTTTCATGCTCGATGTTGCCGACCTGGCCGATGGTCGCGATGCACTGCGACGGGATCAAGCGGATTTCGCCGGAAGGAAGACGGACCTGGCAGAACTCGCGCTCTTTGGCCATGAGCTGGGCGGCGGCGCCGGCGGAGCGCACGATCTGCGCGCCTTTGCCGGAAACCAATTCAATATTGTGAATGACGGTACCTTCGGGCATCGCCGAGAGCGGCAACGCGTTTCCGATTTTGATTTCGGCCGTCGGACCGGACATGATTTTGTCCCCCACCTTCATGCCTTCAGCGTGAAGGATGTAGCGCTTGTCGCCGTTCACGAAATAAACGAGCGCGATGCGCGAAGTGCGGTTCGGGTCGTATTCCAACGACACCACGCGGCCCGGGATGCCCCAGTTGTCGCGTTTAAAATCGATCAAGCGGTAACGGCGCTGATGACGGCCACCAATGTGACGGACCATGATCTGGCCGGTATTGTTGCGTCCGCCGCTGCGGATAATTGGGCGGAGCAGGCTTTTTTCGGGAGCTTTCTTGGAGAGCCAAGAAAAGTCCTCGACGGTCATGCTGCGCCGCGACGGTGTATAGGGTTTAAATGACTTCATCGGCATGATTAGGCCACCTCTTCCCAGTTAATGGTTTGCCCGGCCTTGATGGTGACAATGGCCTTTTTGCGATTGGGCTGATATCCGCCGATGGGACCGGTGCGGCGGCGGAATTTGCCGAGCACTTTCACGGTGTGGACTTTCAGCACGTTCACTTTAAAACGGGATTCGATCGCGGAACGGATCGCGCCTTTGCTGGCGGACGTGTCCACTTCGATGACGTAGCCATTCTTCTCACGAAGACGGGTCGATTTTTCGGTGACGAGCGGGCGACGAAGGATTTCAAATGACATGTTAGTTCTCCGCTTTCTGGCTGATGCGAGCGGTCAATTGCTCGAGGCCGGCTTTGGTAATAAACACGCGACGGGCGCGAAGCGCGTCGTACGTGTTGAAGGACGCCACATCGGCCACTTGCACGTTTTGAATATTGCGCGCGGCGCGGTTTAAATCGGCATCGATTTTCTCAACCAAATAAAACGAGTCGGTGGGCGTTTGCCATTTGGCAAAAACGGCGGCGACGTTTTTGGTTTTCACTTCGGAAAGCTTGATGGGTTCTACAACTTGGATGCGGTTCCCTTCGATGAGACCGCGGAGGGCCATTTTGAAAGCAATTTGTTTTTTCTTCTTCGGCAGGTCTTGCATGTAATTGCGTTCGACCGGACCGAAAATGATTCCGCCTTTGCGCCAGAGCGGAGAGCGGGTTGAACCGGAACGGGCGTTACCGGTTCCTTTCTGACGCCACGGTTTAAGACCGCCACCGGAAACCTGGGCGCGGGTCTTAACTTTGTGCGTGCCGGCGCGAAGACCGGCGCGGTACGCGGTGACCACTTCGTGCAGCAGCGCCGGAGAGGCCTTCGTCGCAACCAATGCTTCGTCGAACTGAACGCTGCCCGATTCTTTGCCTGAATTATTAATGACTTTAAGTTCCATAAATTTTTATCTCTTCTTGAGGGTTTAAAGCGACTTCTACTTCTTCGCTTTCTTTGATTGAGGTTGGACTGAGACCTTTACCGCGCGGCTGGTAGGACGAAGTACAACGAAGTTTCCATTTGGTCCGGGGATCGATCCACGGAGCAGAATCAAATTCTTGTCGGCATCGATGTCCACGACTTCAATCTTGGGAACCGTGGACCAAACAACGCCCATGTGGCCAGGCTTGCGTGTTCCAGGAAGGACATGCTGCGGGCCCTGCGCGCCGTTGGTGCCGGGATGACGGCGGTATTCGCCGTTACCGTGGCTGTGCGGGAGACCCGCGAAACCGTGGCGCTTCATGACGCCGGCGTAACCTTTACCGCGAGTGATGCCGGAAACTTGCAGCCATTCACCTTTTGCAAAAACGGAAACTGGGACAGGCTGTCCGACTTTAAAAGGGGCGGTGTCTTTCACGCGAAATTCTTTGAGCCAACGCTTGGGCGTGAGACCTTTCTTGGCGAGATGGTTCACTTCCGCTTTGGAAATTTTCTTTTCGGCAACGTCCCCGTAACCGACTTGGACCGCGTCGTAACCATCGGTGGCTTTCGTCTTGACTTGTGTCACGATGTTGCCTTCGGTGGAAATAACGGTTACCGGCACCATGCGCGTTTCGTCGACGAAAATCCGCGTCATGCCGATCTTTGTACCAACAATGCCTTTGAGAGGCGCGGTCTCAACCTGAGGAGCCGCCGCATCACTAGCTTTGTTTTCTTGTTCTAATTTTGTCTCTTGTCCCATAAAAATAGTGTTCCAATAAATTCAAATTTATTTAGAAATCAATCCGCGGAAGTTGAATAGCAACATCCACTCCAGCCGGCAAATCAAGCTTGCGCAGTTCTTCAACTGTGCGGGCTGTTGGCTCAACAATATCCACCAACCGCTTATGAATCCGCATCTCGAACTGCTCTCGGGATTTCTTATCGGTGTGAGGGGAGCGCAGCACTGTATACTTTTTGATCGACGTTGGCAAGAGAACTGGCCCGGAAAGATTGGCTCCCGTCCGTTGGACCGTGTCCACGATCTTGGCGAGGCTGTCGTCAAGCATCCGGTAGTCATAGGCTCTCAATTTGATGCGAATTCTCTGCGCGTCTAGTGTTGCGGCTGATTTATCGGCCATATTCTTGATCTCCTACGCCTTGGCCGTTGCGACTAGCTCTTCAGCGATGTTTCTGGGTACTTCTTCGTAATGGCTGGGCTCCATGGAATAAGAGGCCCGGCCCTGAGAAAGGGAACGGATCGTGGTGGCGTAACCGAACATTTCGGACAGCGGCACAAACCCGTGGATGTACTGGATGATGCCTTTGTCTTCCACCTGTTCGATACGGCCGCGGCGACGGTTCAAGTCACCGATAACGTCGCCCATATAATCTTTGGGTGTCACGCAGTCGATGCGCATGATCGGCTCAAGCAACAAAGGCGAGGCCTTTCTGCAGCCGTCTTTGAACGCCATCGAGGCGGCGATCTGGAACGCCATGTCGTTCGAGTCCACTTCGTGGAAACTTCCGTCGAACAACGTCACTTTGACGTCGACAACTGGGTAACCGGCCATGACACCGGAATCCAGCGCACCCAAAAGGCCTTTCTGCACGGACGGAATGTATTCCTTCGGAATACGTCCACCCTTGATCTTGTCTTCGAACAAGTAACCTTTGCCGACTTCGTTCGGTTCAATGGTGATCCAAACGTGGCCGTAGTTACCGCGTCCACCGGACTGCTTGATGTATTTGCCTTCCTGCTCGACTTTCTTGCGGATCGTCTCGCGGTAAGCAACTTGCGGTTTGCCGATATTGGCTTCAACTTTAAATTCGCGTTTCATGCGATCGACCAAAATTTCCAAATGCAGTTCACCCATGCCGGAAATAATGGTTTGACCGGTCTCTTGGTCCGTGCGGATCTTGAACGTCGGATCTTCCTCGGCCAAGCGTCCGAGCGCGATACCGAGTTTTTCCTGGTCGGCCTGGGACTTCGGCTCGATGGCGAGCGAAATGACCGGTTCCGGAAATTTTGGCGGCTCAATGACGATCGGTTTGTCTTCGTCGGAAATAGTCTGTCCCGTGGTAACGCCCTTGAGACCGATCACGGCACCAATGTTACCGGCCGTGATTTCCTGGACTTCCTCGCGTTTGTCCGCATGCATGCGCAAGATGCGGCCGATGCGCTCGCGGGTTTTCTTCGTGGAATTGTAGACCTCGGTACCGGCGGTAAGTTTTCCTGAGTAAACACGCACGAACGTCAATTTGCCGACGTGTGGATCGGTTTGGATTTTAAATGCAAGCGCCGTCAACGGTTCGTTGTCGGCTTTTTTGCGGGACACAGGCTCGCCCGTGTCCGGGTCGACACCGCTGACAATCTCGTTCTCAACCGGCGACGGCAGGTACATGTTGACGGCATCGAGCAAAGGCTGAACGCCTTTGTTCTTAAATGACGTGCCGCACATGAACGGGAAAAACTTGCCGGTGATCGTGGCCTTGCGCATCACTTTTTTGATTTCGGCTTCGGTGACTTCTTTGCCTTCCAAAAACTTGTTCGCAAGCTCATCGTCGAAATCCGCAAGCTTCTCAATCATCTGCTCGCGGTATTTCTTCGCGTCGTCAAGCTGGTCGCCGGGAATTTCGACTTCCTCAAATTTTGCGCCCAGTTCTTCGCCGGTCCAAACCAGCGCTTTCATCCGGACCAAGTCGATGACGCCTTTAAATGTCGATTCCATTCCGATGGGCAACTGGATCGGCACGGCATTCGCACCGAGTTTCTCGTGGAGCGAGTTCAAGCACATGTAGAAATCCGCGCCGAGCTTGTCCATCTTGTTGGCAAAAACGATACGGGGAACTTTAAAATCGGTGGCTTGGCGCCAGACCGTTTCGGATTGTGGCTCAACACCCTGAGAACCGTCGAGCAATACAACGGCTCCGTCGAGCACGCGCAGCGAGCGCTGCACTTCGGCGGTGAAGTCGATGTGCCCGGGGGTATCGATGATGTTGTAGGCGCATTCTTTCCAGGAGCAATGCGTGGCGGCGGACGTGATCGTGATACCGCGTTCGCGCTCTTGTTCCATCCAGTCCATGACGGTGTTGCCTTCGTGAACTTCGCCGATCTTATAGATGCGGCCGGTGTAAAAGAGAATGCGTTCGGTGGTGGTGGTCTTTCCGGCATCGATGTGCGCGATGATGCCGATGTTGCGAATATTTTTCTTGTCTACTTCAGCGACGGTGGCGGCCATGGGATTTTACCAGCGGTAATGCGCGAAAGCTTTGTTGGCTTCGGCCATTTTGTGCGTATCTTCGCGTTTCTTGATCGAGAGACCTTCTTTCTTGCTGGCGGCCAAAAGTTCTTCGGCCAAACGCTCTTTCATGGGCTTGCCCGTTTTGGCTTGGGCAAACGTGAGGATCCAGCGCATCGCCAGAGCGGTGCCGCGGGCCGGCGTCACTTCGGAAGGCACCTGATAGGTGGCTCCGCCGACGCGGCGGGCTTTGACTTCGAGCAAAGGACGGACGTTTTCAATCGCGCGCGTGAACGTCGCGAGCGGCTCTTCACCGGATTTCGCTTTGATCTGTTCGAGCGCGCCGTAGATGATGCGTTCGGCGGTGGATTTCTTTCCGCCCGTGAGAAGCTTGTTCACAAGCTGGGAAACGAGGAGAGATTTATAAACCGGGTCCGGCCCGGGGCCTGCGCGGCGATCTTTTGCTTTTAGGTCCTTGCGTGGCATGTTACTTGCTCTCCTTGGCTTTAGGTCTCTTAGCGCCGTATTTGGAACGGCCCTGTTTGCGATCGGTAACGCCGGCGGAATCGAGAACGCCGCGAATAATGTGGTAACGGACGCCGGGAAGGTCTTTCACGCGGCCGCCGCGGATCATGACAATCGAATGCTCCTGAAGGTTGTGACCAACGCCCGGGATATAAGCGGTGACTTCAACGCCCGTCGTTAGTTTCACGCGCGCAATTTTGCGAAGGGCCGAGTTTGGTTTCTTCGGCGTCGTCGTTTTCACTTGCGTGCAAACCCCGCGGCGCTGCGGACAATTTTCCAGCGCCGGCGATTTGGTCTTGCTCGATTGGGCTTCGCGGATCCCGCGAATCAGTTGGCTTGTTGTAGGCATGTTATTTCTTCTCCGCTTCTTCAATTAGTTTGCGTTCATAGAAGCCGGTTCCTGCCGGGATCAGATGACCGATAATGACGTTCTCTTTGAGTCCGAGGAGGTCGTCTACAGCGCCGGTGGTGGCCGCTTCAACGAGCACGCGCGTCGTTTCTTGGAAGCTGGCCGCCGAGATAAACGACTCGGAGGCGAGCGACGCTTTCGTGATACCGAGCAACACCGGTTGAGCTTCGGCCTGCTCTCCGCGTTTGACGCCTTTGTTCATCGTGATGAAACGCGAACGGGGCACCACTTCGCCGGCCAACAGGTCCGTTGCACCGGACTTGATGATGATGACGTTGGAGAGCATACGGCGCACAATGATTTCGATGTGCTTGTCATTGATGATAACGCCTTGGAGGCGATACACTTCCTGGATCTCGTTAACGAGAAACTCTTGCACTTCTTTCGCACCTTTGACTTTCAAGATGTCGTGCGGGTTAATGGCGCCGTCAACGATGGGTTCTCCAACGCCGACGCGGTCGCCTTCGTACACAACCAAGTGCTTGCCTTGCGGCACGTTGTAATCGCGCTGAAGACCGGTGTCTTCGTTCGTCACGATGACCTTGAGACCGCCTTTCGGGGTCGAGGCCAACTTAACGGTGCCTTCGATTTCGGAAATCACGGCGGGGCTCTTCGGTTTGCGGGCTTCGAAAAGCTCGGCAACGCGCGGCAGACCGCCGGTGATGTCCTTGGATTTGGAAATTTCTTGCGGGATCTTCGCCACGATGTCGCCCTGTTTCACTTTGTCGCCGTCTTGGACGACCAGGTTGGTGTCGACCGGTAGCGGATACGTTGCGACCGCTTTTCCGGACTTGCCAATGATGACGACTTGGGGATGAAGCGCCTCAACGCGATGCTCGATGATCTTGCGTTCGATCAAGCCCGTGATGCGGTTCTTCTCTTCATGCAGCGTGATACCTTCGGTGACGTCCTCGAGCTTCGCCGTTCCTTCCTCTTCGGAAATGATCGGGAGCGAGTACGGGTCCCACTCAACGAGCAGGTCGCCTTTTTCGACGGCCTTGTTCTCGGTAACTTTGATGCGCGCGCCATACGGAACCTCGTAATGGTTGCGCTCTTTGCCGCCGGTTTCGCGGATGGAGATGAAGCCGTTGCGCGATACGCAGATCTGGCTGCCTTCGCGGTTGGTCAAGGTCTTGATGCCATGGTAGCGGACTTGACCGCTTTCTTTGGCCAACACCTGTGACTGTTGAATAACACGGCTGGCCGTACCACCGATGTGGAAGGTACGGAGCGTGAGCTGCGTGCCGGGTTCGCCGATGGATTGCGCGGCAATGATGCCGACCGCTTCGCCGACTTCGACCATTCGGCCGGTGGCGAGGTTGAGTCCATAGCACTTGGTGCAGACCGCGTGCTTGGCTTCGCAGGTCAAGATAGAACGGATGCGGAGGCGGTCGATGCCGGCTTTGCCAAGCTTCTTGGCCTGTTCGTCCGAAATCATTTCGTTCGTCTTCACGATCACTTCGTCGGTCAAAGGATCGACGATGTTGTCGAGCGTGACGCGGCCGACAACGCGCTCTTCGAGCGTCTCGATCACATCTTCGCCGGACTGCAGTGTTCCAACGGACACGCCGTTGATGGTTTTGCAATCTTCTTCGGTGACCACGATGTCGTGGGCAACGTCGACAAGACGGCGGGTCAGGTAACCGGCGTCGGCTGTTTTAAGAGCGGTGTCGGCCAAACCTTTACGACCACCGTGCGTCGAGATGAAGTACTCGAGCACCGAGAGGCCTTCGCGGAAGTTCGCGATGACCGGAT
>CAYOPN010000030.1:0-32783 GCA_964405835.1 uncultured Elusimicrobia bacterium
TCAAACTTATTTCGTTCTCACGCAACTTCGGCCACCAGATGGCCATCACGGCCGGCATGGAATTCTCTTCCGGCCAGGCGATTCTGATCATCGACGCCGACCTGCAAGACCCGCCCGAACTGATTCCCGACATGATGAAGAAATGGAAAGAAGGCTTTGAAGTCGTTTATGCGGTGCGCGACGACCGGCAGGGTGAAAGCATCATCAAGAAACTGACGGCTTCCGTTTATTACCGGCTCCTCAAAAAACTGACCGAGTTCGATATCCCGGTCGACACCGGTGATTTCCGTTTGATGGACCGCCGCGTGGTGAACGCGTTTCTCGCAATGCCCGAACGCGGACGCTATATCCGCGGCATGATCTCGTGGGTGGGTTTCCGGCAGACCGGCGTGTCCTATCACCGCGCGGCCCGGACGGCCGGCGAAACCAAGTTCACAATGCGGAAAATGACGCGCTTCGCGCTGGAAGGAATCACGTCGTTCTCGTACGTGCCGCTGCAATTGGCGTCGCTACTCGGAGTTGTTTGCGCCGGCATAAGCGGGCTCATTTTGATTTACGTTGTGCTCTCCAACCTGCTGCACAACGAAGTCGTGCGCGGCTGGACATCCATCATGGGCGTGATCATTTTCCTCGGTGGAATCCAGCTTCTCATGATCGGCGTTTTGGGCGAATACATCGGCCGCCTCGTCACCGAACAAAAACGCCGCCCCCTCTACATCGTCCGAAGGAAAAGCAACTTCTAAAAGCTGTCTGTTTGAAGTAATCCAGATAGAGGGTGAATACATGTGGCATTTATATTTGGATGAATCAGGCGATTTGGGTTTCGACTTTGTAAATACCAAACCCTCCCGGTTCTTCACTGTTTGTGTGGTTGCCATCCAAGGACAAGAACACAACCGAAGATTGGCAAATGCAGTGAGACACACCATCTCCCACAAATTAAATCCTAAAAATTCCAAGAAAGGGATTATTGAACTCAAGGGAACACACACAACCCTGAGTGTGAAAAAATACTTCTACCACAAATGCTCTTTCTTAAATTTTCAAATATATGCACTCACGATTAATAAACGGAAAGTCTATGAGCATCTGACAGCGGCCAAAGACAGGTTTTACAACTACGTGGCACGCAAGGTTATTGATGAAATTCCAGTGGACCAGGCAAAAACCAGCGTGACCCTAACACTGGATCGCAGCAAAGGAAAAATAGGGGTACAGGAATTCAATGATTATATGCTCAGCCAACTCAAAGGCAGGATTAATCCCGCGGTTCCCCTCTTTATTAACCACCACAAATCGCATGAAAACCCTCCACTACAAGCAGCCGACTTGTTCTCCTGGGGTATCTGGCGAAGCTATGAACGAGGCGATACAGAATGGATGGCGATGTTCCAAGGCAGAATAAAATACAACGTTGCTTACTTTAAATGACGAACCCTGAAGGTGTTTTCCCCTGGACTATAGCCAACCGATGGATGGGAACGTCAAGGGAACCTTCAGGGTATTACCGTCGGGAACGATTATAACTCAAGATATAGCTTTCACAACCAGCCTAATTATTTTTTCCATTTGTAATTTCTAAACCGAACCTGTCACACCGTCGACACATTGGATCTATCCACGTTTGTGGATTATGTTGATAACCCTGTGGATAATTCTGCGTAAATGGCTTCCATTCGGATGACGGTGTTTAAAATATCGAAATTTCTGGCTTTTTCGACCGCTTTGGCCAAAAGGGCCTGGTTTTCCCCCCCCTCTAAAAGCGCCTTTTTGAGGGTATCGGACAAGGCCTGAGGGTCCCGCGGAGGGGCCAAATAACCGGTTATATTCGTTTCTACGAGTTCCGGGATACCCCCCACTTTGGTGGCCACAACAGGAATTCGCAGTGCCATTGCATCGAGAATTGATGTTCCGAGCCCCTCTTCTTTGGAGCTGAGACAGAACACATCAAAGGCCGGGATGAAATCGAGCCGGTTTTGTTTGAATCCTGCACCTTGGACCACTTCTTCCAGCCCCAATGACCGGACTTTGGCCTCCAAAATCGGACGTAATTCCCCCTCTCCAATAATCAGCACGCGGATGTTCGGCAAACTTTTTCGCAGGACCGCGGTGGCTTCCAACAAATTGTTTTGATCTTTGTGCGGCGCCAGCGCGGCGACCTGGCCGATCAAATACGTTCCCTCCGGCACGCCCAGGTCTTTTTTCGTGAGCGGCTGGATATTTTTTGTTCGTTTGAAATCGATGCCGCTGGGAACGATGGGGATTTTCTTTTCGGGAATGCCGCTTTGGATCAAAACGTCTTTGACTCCTTTTGAAATCGCCACGATACGCTTGGCCCGCGAATATTTCCAGCGCGAGAACGGGTTGTTTGAAAGCGGAAAATCCACGCGGCGCGTGACCACGACCGGGATCGTGGTGCCCAAGGTGGCGATGGCGGCGAGCGAAGCGCCGTGCGCGGTGTGCGCATGCACAACATCGATTCTATCGGCCTTTAGCCGGCGGTTGATGAAATGGGCCGCGATGAAGTCCCACTCGCCGAGAAACGGCGTGACCGCCATTTGCGGCGCCAGACCTTTCGCGCGTTCGGCGAGCGCGCTGCCGTCGCGAACAATCAGAAGATTGGAATGCCCGTGCCCGTTAAGGCCTTCGATGAGCGAAAAAACCTGTTGCTCGCCGCCGCGCCACGTGCGCTCGGTGTCAACGTGGGCGATTCTTAACGCTTTCATAAACAGCCATGGTCTTATTTAAAAATGTGTTGGCGTCGAACTTGTTTTTGACGAGTTCGTGCGCGTTTTCTCCCATTGTTCTGGCGCGGGTCGGTTCGCGCAGCAGATGCAAGAGCGCGTCGCCCATCGCGAGCCCGTCGCCGGGCGGAACGAGAAAACCGTTTTCGTTCGGCTCGATCATCTCCGGCAAGCAACCGACCAGCGTCCCCACCACCGGCCGGCCGACGCTCATCCATTCCAGGCACGCGCGCGAAATTTCCTCGCTGCCGATGGACGCAATCACGCCGATCGAGCAATTCCGCATGAACTCCTGCGCGGACGGCTGGAAACCAACGTACTCGACCGCCGATTCGATGCCCATTTCGCGGGCCTGGTTCTTTAAGAGTTCGTAGGGAATGTTGGCTTCCTTTCCCGCGATCAAAAATTTTGTGGCGGGCCGTTCTTTGACGACATCGGCCACCGCTTCAAGAAAAATCGAATGTCCTTTGACCGGGTCGAGCCGTCCGAGGATGCCGACGCGGTCCGCGGGCGGCGCCGCCACCGACGAATCCGCGGTGACAGCCGGATAGATCACATGGACCTTGTATTCCGGGAGCCCCAAATCCTCTTCGTAATACTTCGCGATGTGCGCGGAAGCGGCGATCACGGCCGCCGTTTTCCGGTAAACAAAACGCGCCAGCGGGTTGTCGCGGACCGCGCGCGCGTCGCCGCGCGTGCGCACAACCGGTATTTTTGACGGCGCGAGCAAAAGCGTCCACGTGTGCGCGCGTCCCGTGTGGACGTTGATCACGTCCCATTCTTCGCCGCGCACCGCGCGCAAGAACGAAAAAAGGTTGTTGATCGACACCGTTTCCAGTCCGCGTTCGCGCGCGAGCTTCTCCGGTTTTTTTCCGGATAGAACACCGACGCGGACATAGTGTCCCGCTTGGTGTTGCAGTCCGGCTATCTGCAGTCCGTATTGCGTGAGGCCCGAATCCCAACGCTCATCGATCAAATGAAGGACTTTCATGTCGGCTCCGCCGGAAGACCCAGGCTTTCCAAAATTGTCGAGGCCGTCAACAACACCGCGTTTTCATCCACATCCACCATGCATTTGTGGTGGGTGAGCGGGCAGCGTTCATCGCCATGCAGCGTGCAAGGCCGGCACCCGAGGTTGATCACTTCGGCCACACGCGATGTCGAACGGTACGGCGCAAAACCAAATTGCCGCACGGTGGGGCCAAAAATGGCGACCAGCGGCACCTTGAGCGCCTCGGCGATGTGCATGATGCCGGAATCGTTCGTGAGCAGCAGCGTGAGTTGGGACGTGATTGCTATGAGCTCCTCGAGCGTGGTCCAACCGGCAAGGTTCTTGCAGGGGACCTTCACCAATTTCGAGACTTCTTCGGCCGCCGCGCGGTCGCTTTTATCACCGAGGATAAGCACCATGGAATCAGACAAAGCGCCCAAACGGTTGGCGGACTCGGCGAAACGCTCCGGAAGCCAACGCTTTGTGTTGTGTTTGGCGCCAGGCGCGATGCCGATCAATTTTTTTCCCATCGCTATGCCGTGTGCGGTGAGCAGGCCCGGCGTCACGCGCGGAAAAAGTTGCGTGTCCAGGTTCACCACGGGCGCTTCGAGCGGTTTCAGACAATCGAGAATGCGCTCGCGCACCGAGCGCGACAATGACGGCGCCGCGCGCTTCGTGGAAACCAGCATGGGCCGCGGCAGCGTGGCCTTGTCGACGGTCACGGTAAGCGGCGCGCCGGCGTAAAGCCGGATCGTCCACGAGCGGACATTGCCGTGCAGGTCGATCAAAACGTCGTATTTTTCGGAGCGGATCTCGTTGGCGAGCTGCGTGAAAGTCTGCTGGGCGGGATCATAAAGGCGCACGTGGTCGATGGACGGGTTGTCGTTGAAAATGGGCGCGAACGCAGGTTTCGTCAGCACCGTGATCTCCGCCTCGGGCCAGCGCGCGCGCAGGTTCGGAAAGATGGCCGTGGTCAACACCACGTCACCCAGACTCGAAAAGCGGATGACCAGAATTTTCATAAAGCGAGCAACTCCGCCAGCGCGGAGGCGGTGCGGTCCGAAGCGCCTTGTTTTGATTCCACGAACCGGGCCGCGGCCTGGCCGGCGCTGCGCCGTAAATTTTCGTCGTTAATAAATTCGCGGATGTCCATCAGCAAATCTTTTTCGTTGCGCGCCTGGCGCGCCGCTCCCGCACGTTTCAGTTCCGCCGCTTCCTCGTGAAAATTACTCATGGACGGCCCGAACAGCACCGGAATGCCGGCGGCCGCAGGCTCGAGCGGGTTCTGTCCGCCGCGCGGGTTGAGGCTGCCGCCGACGAAGCCGATGTCCGAGACCGCGATCAATTCTTTCAAGTCCCCCAACGTGTCGACAAGCAATATATCGGTCTCCCACATGTTGGTGGTTTTCACTTTGCTCCACAACGACCACGAAGCGGGAATTTTTTCCAGCAAGGCCGTCACCTCCGAGCAACGTTCCAACCGGCGCGGCGCGAGAATGAGCTTAAAGGGAACGGAAAGCTTCTCGGAAAACAAATTCAAAAGCGACGCTTCTTCACCGGACCATGTGCTCGCGCCTGTGACCAGCACGCCGTCGGCGTTTCCGAACAAGGCGATGCGTTTCCTGTTTCGTTCCCCATCGTTCTCGGCCGAGGGAACGCGCGCGGTCAAATTGTCCACCTTTGTGTTGCCGGTTTCCCGCACGCGCAGCACCGGCGCGCCCAGTTGCACAAGCCGCCGTCCATCCACCGCCGTGCGCACAAATATTCCCGCGAACGATTCGAGCAACCGCCCGGCGAGGGGCTTGGCCACTTTCCACCGGCCAAGACTCCGTTGCGAGAGACGCCCGTTGATGAGGAACACCGGAATGTTCCGTTTTTTGAGCGCCGCCAACATGTTTGGCCAGAGTTCTGTTTCAACAATGCCCACAGCAAACGGCGCGATCTTTTTCACAGCGCGGCCCAACACCCATGGCAGATCGGCGGGCGCCATGCGGACAATAATCCCAGGCTCCTCGCGGGCAACCAGCGCACGGGCCTCGGGCGTGCTCACCGTTACCACGAATTCAAAATCGGAAATCTTTTTAAGCCGGGCCAACACGGGTTTGAGCGCTTGCCATTCACCGATGGATGCCGAATGCAACCAGAAACGACGGCGTCCGTTCACTTCCGGGATTCGTGGCGAGATCCTCTCCCCGACAAACTTGGCGGTGCGCTTGCCCCCGTAGCGAACCGCCATGAACACGAATATCAACGGCATCAAAACCACGGTCAGCAGGGAGTAAAGCTGGTGCAGAAAAAAACCGGTGTAGTACGAGGCCCAGCCCGGAAACATCTTGAAGGCCTGTTCGGCCTCTTCTTCGTTGCGGTTGAGCGCTTCGCGCACTTTGTTCTTGGCTTCCTCGAGCGGCATCTCCGGCGGCAGCGTAAAAGGTTTTCCATGCCGGACAAGAATGGAGCCAAACGGCAGCGGTACTTGGAACTTGTCCCAGCTGCGGAACACGATCTTGCGCGAGTTCACGCAGGTCAGCGGAAATATCGGCGCGCCGGAATGCTGCGCGGCCATGACCACGCCGCCGTGCACGGTCTGCACCGGGCCGCGCGGGCCGTCCGGCGTGAAACCGCCGTGCGCACCGGACTTGAGCAAGTCCACCATCTCAAGCAGCGCCGCCTCGCCGCCGCGGCTGGAGGAACCGCGCACCGCGTTCTGCCCGAGCCGGTGCATTACTTGGGCGATATATTCCCCGTCTTTGCTGCGGCTGACGATGACGTTGATGCGCTGGCCCTTATGGGCATAGGCGAGATAGACCTGCTTGTTGTGCCAAAAGGTAAAGATGCCGTTTTTCTTTTCGTGCCGCAGCGCCAGGTAGGCCGGATGGTCCCAGTTACGGACGATGGACGTCTTCGCGACAAACGAAAGATAGCCGACTCCGACATAACCGGCCAATTTGTGCAGGAAGGTGACTGTCGACGAATCGGAAGGGTTCAGGCGGATCTTTTCTTTGCGGGGATCGGGTTGCGTTTTTTCTTGGCGACGGGCCACCAGGCCATCAGCGCCACGCGCGTGAAGCGCGGACTCAAGTGGCCGGCTTGGTCGATCGTGACGCCTTCTTGCTGGGCCTCAAGCAGCGTCAACGTTTCGGATTGGAGGCCGGGCTCGCCGACCAGGATGGGGTCCGCCAGTTCGCAGTCGTCGGTCTTCGCGTCGTCCGCCAACAGCCGGAACAGAAATTGCAAAGACACGTCCGCCGCATCTTCGCTCAAGGCCGTGACGACCTGCGACCGCTGCGTTTCGCCGTTCATGAGCATCTCGGACAAATACTCTTCGGCCTCGGAGCCAATGGTGGCGACAAGCGCGCTGACCGCGATCGCCTTTGACAATCCGGCCGCTTGCAGGGCCGGCGCGAACGCCGCCGGGACTTCGTCGCGCGACCACGTCGTATAAAAAGCCGCGGGCACCGCGTGCTTCAAAAATTCTTCCGATTCCATCGGCAGAGACGCTTCGAGATCGACCGGCAATTGTTTCACTCCCATGATCGCCTTAAGTATCCGGGCGACGGTGGAGATGCGGGAACGGATGCGGAATTTTTTGACTTTCATGTCGGCCTCGTTATTTGTTTTTACGCGCCATTTCCCATTGATGGATGAGCCCGATGGCGACGAAGATGGTGGAATAGGAGCCGATGACCACGCCGAATGTCATCGTGAGCGCAAAGTCGCGGATCACTTCACCGGCGAAGAACAGGCTTCCGGCCGACAACAACGCAATAAACGACGTGATGACGGTCCGGCTCAGCGTCTCGTTGATGCTGCGGTTGTAAAGGTCTTTCAGCGATTCTTTGCGGGACGAGCGCAAGTTTTCACGCACGCGGTCAAAAATAACAATGGTGTCGTTGATCGAGTAACCGGCCAGCGTCAGCAAAGCGGCCACCACGACCAGCGTGATTTCGCGGTTCAAAAACATCAATAGACCGAATGTAATGAACACGTCGTGCGCGAGCGCCAGCACGCCGACCACGCCCCAGATCCAATTCTTAAACCGGATCGCGACGTAAACAACGATCACAAGCAAAGAACCAAAAATGGCCTTGAGCGCGTCGAATGCGAGCTTCTTGCCGATGACGGGGCCGACAAACTCGATGCGGTCCGGCGCCGGCTTCACGTTGTCCGGATATTCTTTCTTCAAGCTGGCCATCAACTTGGCGGCAATATCGTCTTTCGATTGCTCGCCTTGTTTCACGCGCACGATGAGCGTGTTCTCCGACGGCTGGCTCTGCAGTGCGAAACCATCCCAGCCATCTTTGTTCAAAGTGGCACGTAGGCTTTCAATCTCGGGCAGGTCTTTAAACCCGACTTGAAGCAGCGTACCGCCAGTAAACTCGATACTCATGGAAGGACCGCGCGTAACCAGCAGGAACAACGTGAACACCATCAACGCGGCGGAAATGCCGTAACAAATATATTTACCTTTAATGAAGTCGACTTTTGTGTCTTTGAGAAATTGCATTTGCGCTCCTATTAAACGCTCAGTGTTCTAGGCTTGGCGATCGCCAGCCACACGTCATAAATCGCTTTCGTCACGTACACGCAGGTGAACATCGAGATCATCAACCCGAGCATGAGCGTGATGCCAAACCCTTTCACCGGCCCTGTGCCGAACTGGAACAAGAATGCGGCAGCCAGAATCGCGGTGACGTTGCCATCGAAGATCGAGGAAAACGCCTTGTCGTACCCTTCTTCGACCGCAAGCCGGACGTCTTTTCCGATCGCAATTTCCTCGCGGATGCGCTCAAGAATAATCACATTGGCGTCAACCGACATGGCCAACGACAGGATCACGCCGGCGATGCCGGGCATCGTCATGGTGGCGCCAATCGCAGTCATAATGGCCACCAGAATGAACAGGTTGAGGAAAAGGGCGAAATCTGCCAGAAGCCCGGAGAGTTTGTAGTAGGCGAACAAGAACAAGATGACCAAGCCGAAGCCGATGCCCATGGCGCGCAGGCCCGAGCGGATCGAGTCTTCGCCGAGCTCCGGACCGACGGTGCGTTCTTCAACGACCGACATCGGTGCCTGCAAGTTGCCGGAATTGAGCACGTTCGCGAGCGTCTTGGCTTCCTTGGCGTCGAACGAACCGGTGATCTGGCCGCGGCCGCCGGGGATCCGCGACTGGATGTTCGGCGCCGATTGAATCACGTTGTCGAGAATAATCGCGAGCCGCTCGTTGATGTGCGCGCTCGTTAGCGCTTCGAACAGGTTCGCCCCTTCACTATCGAGCTCAAACCCGATTGACAAGCCGCCGATGGTCGAGCTGTTGCCCATTTCCACCCGGGCTTCTTTCAAATATTTTCCGGTGAGTTCCGCCTTGTCGGTAACCAACAGATACCCACCCTCACGCTGCGGCATGATCGCCATGCCAGCGGGTATTAATTTTTTTACTTCATCCGGCAAACGGCCGGCCACGACATCTTCGACGCCAATGTTGCGTTTGGAAATTTCGTCGAGGATCTTCACCAGCGCTTCGTTGTCTTTGACGAGACGGAATTCCAACAACGCCGTCTTACCGATGATGCTCTTCGCTTCTTCGCTTTCGTAAACACCAGGCATCTGGATGACCACGAACTCGCGGCCCTGGCGAGCCACAAAAGCGTTGGCGACGCCGAGCGCGTCGATGCGGTTGTTGATGACCAGCATATTCTGCTCGATCGCGCGCAAAACAGTCTCATCGGAGACGTCGGGGAGCTTGCTCAAATCGATCTGATAGACCAGATGGACACCGCCTTGCAGGTCAAGACCCAGCGGCACCACCTCTTTGGCGAGCGGGTTCTTGCGTTTGGCTTGGTTTTGGCGCTCCTCAAACGGAATGCTGTACCAAACAAAATTCGGGTAAAGCTTGAACACCGAGAATCCGATGACGGCGGCGATTATTCCGAGCTTCCAGAGCAGCTTGTTGTTCATTAACTCACCACCACCGCTTCGGCGACGGGTTCTTTAATGACTTCAGCGATGCCGGACTTGCGGAGTTTGACTTTGGTTTCTTCGTTGAGCTTGATGTCGACAACGTCACCGGTCACGTTCACGACAGTGGCGATCAGGCCGCCGTTCGTCACAATTTTGTCGCCTTTCTTAAGGTTGGTGATCATGTTGTCGCGCTCTTTGCGCTGGCGGGACTGCGGACGGATGATCAGGAAATAAAACACGGCGACCATGACCACGATCGGCATCCATTGCGCCCACGCCGGTGGCGGCGGCGCGTTCGGGTCCGAAGGCCGGCTGGCCATGGCCATTAAATCGCTATTCACCAGCAGCACCGTCATTCCGGCGAAAGCCGGAATCCAGGCATTAAAAATGTTTTTTACAACTTGGACCCCGGCTTTCGCCGGGGTGACGAAGAATTTACGTTTCATGACTTTTGGTTTCCTTTTTATGATTGTTTTAAAAGCGATACGGCGGCACCCAAACGGACACGGATATTACCATCCCCGAGGGTCTTTGCGGCCAGTCCGACGGTGGCCGGATCGACAATATGACCCAACGCGTGAGCGGCGCGCGCGCGGGCATCGGTGTCGTTGGAGTTGAGAGCGGCTTCCAGAATCGGCAAGCCGTAAGGATCTCCCAACTTGCCGAGCGCGGCGGACGCGGCGATGCGGACTGCAATGTTCGGGTCGGCCAACGACGCTTTCAGCGCGGGGATTTTGTCTTTGGCGCCCATTTCGCCCAGCGCCCAAACGGCGTTCTCGCGCACCAAGCCGTTCTCATCGGTCAAATATCCGACCACCGCGGTCGATGCTTCCAATGCTTTCGCACTACCCAACGCGCGCAAGGCCGCCACGCGGATGTCGGCGTCGGGATCGGACAGAAGCGCTTGGATCGGCTCTACAAATTGATTGTCTTTCATTGCTTCCAACGCTTCCAACGCCGCGAGCCGCACGCCGCGATCTTCGTCTTTGAGCGCGCTCGCAAACACAAAGGCCTCGGACTTGTCTCCCATCAAGGAGAGCGCTACCGCGGCGCCGTCACGAACGCGGCCGTCGTTGTCGCGCTTGGCTTCGCGCAACACGGGGACCAAACTTTGGTCCTTGAAAAGGCCCAACACTTTCGCGGCTTCACCGCGCAAACGGCCCCGCGCCAGCGCTTTCATTTTGACCAAAGCGGCGAGCGGACCCGACGCGTCTTTTGGTGCGGGGTCTTGTTTCATCAAGATATTTAGAAGGGTGTTCTTTCCGGCGGGGTTTCCTTTGCGGATAAGGCTGCGAGCGGCCCAAATCTGCACGTATTCGCTTTCGTCCTTAAGCGAGGAGAGCAGCGCGTTTGTCACCTGGTCATTATCGATATATTCGAGGGCTTGGACGGCCTGCTCGCGCACGGCAGAATCATCGGATGTCAAGGCCTCGCGAACAACGGACCAGGCTTTGGTTTGGGCGGTCTTGAGGTTTACCTTGGCGGGGGCCGCGAAGACGATCGCGGCACAAAAAACAAACGCCATTCCAAGGGCAGCGAAGAGCCCTAGCAGGGGTCGGTCACGCAACTGTTTTTTCGGGGTGGTATTGAGCAAGGAATTTTTGTTTTTCTGCTCGGAAATTTCCATTTTTGATGGCGTCTCGGATGGAGCGCAGCAAACCTAACATAAACCATAAATTGTGTAAAGTTACGAGCCTCGGCCCCACCAACTCGCCGGTACGGAACAAATGGCACAAATAAGCACGCGAATAACGCTTACAAACCGGGCACACACAGGCCGCGTCCAGTGGCGAAAAATCCTCACGGTAACCCGAATTCGGAATGTTCACGCGCCCACGCGACGTAAAAGCCTGGCCATTGCGACCGTTCCGGCTCGGCAACACGCAGTCGAACATGTCAATGCCGCGCTCCACGCCTTCCCACATATCTTCCGGCATACCGATCCCCATCATGTAACGCGGCCGGTCGAGCGGCATCGGCTCCACGCTGGCTTCCAGAAAGCTCCACATCTCTTCCTTGGTTTCGCCCACGCCGAGCCCGCCGATCGCGTAACCCGGAAAATCAATCTCAACCGTGCGCCGTGTGGATTCTTTCCGAAGCTCTGGGAAATTGGCGCCTTGAGTGATGCCAAACAAGAGCGGCGGTGCGCCCGCCGTGCCATTGCGCTTTTTTAGGAACGTCTCGTAGCTGTCTTTGCAGCGTTTCGCCCACCGCAGCGTCAGCTCCATGCTTTTTTCGGCGTCGGCCTTTAATGATGGATAGGGCGGCAACTCATCCAGGCACATCGCGATGTCGGAGCCAATGCCGAGCTGGAAATCCGTCGTAATCTCGGGAGTCAGCAGCCTTTTGTTTCCGTCCACATGAGAATGGAACTCCACACCGTTCTCAGAGAGTTTGCAACGCGAGGCGAGCGAGAACACCTGATAACCACCCGAATCGGTCAGGATTGCCCCCGGATAAGACATGAATTTGTGCAGACCGCCCGCTTTGACCAACGTGTCGAGACCGGGCCGCAGGAACAAGTGGTAAGTGTTCGAAAGCAGGATCTTGCAGTCCATCGCAATCATGTCCTCGCTGCCTTGCGTCTTCACGCTGGCTTGCGTGCCGACCGGCATAAACACGGGCGTCTCGATGTCGCCGTGCGGCGTTTGCAAAATGCCGGCCCTTGCTTTCGACGATGGATCGGTGTGGGTTATCTTAAACAGGGGAGGATTCTTTTTTAACAAGGTCAAAAGCAATGTTCATGGCATCAAAACGGTCGGAAAACTCAATTCCTTCCTCGCGCATTTTGTCCATCAACATCTGGTGGTATTTTGTCCTGAGGGCATTGACCCCATCTTTAGCGTTGTACTCGCTATCAGGAATCTCATTCTCAACTTTGATCAGTTCCGTATAAATTTTGGCGATCTCGACCAGTGTCATAACTCTCCATGCGCAATTCGATAGGCGATCCGCGTGGCATGGTCCCTATCTTTGAATTTGATCCCTTCTTTTTTAAGCATATCCATAAATGCCCAATGCAAATCAGCCCTCTTTTCTTCGAGGGATTGTACTTTTTTGGGGTCTTTGGTTTTTTCAATCACTTCAATTATCTCGACATATTCTTTGGCGAGCTGAAATAATTCTTTGTCCATGTTCTCTCATGGGTTGATGCTCCACAGTATTAATTGGGAGCTAATTTGGAGGAGAAAGCCGGCAAATGACTAGGAGGGAACAGCAAGCCGACTGTCGACGGAAACGATCGTATCTTAAAACAACCCTTTGCGATATGCCCAGCGGAAACCAAAGACGACCAAGGCAAGTATGATCCCCGCGGCTGATGCCGACATAATCGAAAGACGGCGGCGGCAGGAAACGCAGAAATTTTGAGAGAGCGCCGTCCATGCCCATTGACCGCCGTGAACGATCGCCAGCGATAACGCCGCTAGCAATTTGAAAACAGTGGCGACCGGTCGCCCCTCATTGGATGAAAGCGGGCGCTGGCAACGGTAACAGTTCACGAAACCGCTTTGAGGCCGATAATGCCGGCAAGAATTAGAAAAAGGCAAACGATGCGGAAGGCATCCCAAAGAATTCCCCACGCCATCACGCGCTCAGCTTAAAACCACACCACAAAGCGAGAAGCCCTACGCCGACACTCAGGAAAATATAGGCGGCAGCAACCGGTAACGCGCCGCGGCGGAGCAAATTGAATGTTTCCAAACCGAACGCCGAAAATGTCGTGAAGCCGCCGAGAATGCCGACAAAAAGAAAAAGCCGCGCGTCCGCCGAGAACAACCCGCGTTTTTCAACCAGCCCGGCCAGAATTCCTGCCCCGAGACAGCCGGTGATATTGACGAGAAATGTGCCGAGCGGGAATTTCCAATCTATTGCGCTCCGAAGCACCCAGCCACCCAATAGAAACCGGGAGATCGCCCCGAGGAATCCGCCTGCGCCAACAATGAGGATTTCTTTCATTATTTCCCCTTCAACCCTCCACATTTGACCAAGGTTAAACGTTTTCGCATCGGATCATGTTTTACATGTCCAAAATCGTTTCATTTTTGACTTTTTCCACAGTCTCATGCTTTGTGGGTTCGATACAAACCATATGCGATTGACACCACCGCAGTCATACCTGCCGGAAACAGAAGTGCCGCATAATCGAAGGTGTGGAAAGCCAGGGTTCCACCGATCCCGCCGATTAAAAAACCCGATATAACCGATAAGCAAAGCCATAATCGTTTCACATTTACAGGAAGACCGCGCACCACATGACCAAGGGAAATTCCCAAATCCGTAAACATTCCGGACAAATGAGTAGTCCGCACCACAGCACCGCTATATGTACTGGCCATTGCGTTTTGAAGCCCTATTGCGCAAGCGGCCGTATAGAGACCGCAGACATTGCGGTGTTTGAGAAGTGGAACGGATACAAAAAGCAGAATCGATTCCAACAACAAAACCACACTGTACTTTCGATCGAGTTGTAACGCGCTATCTTGAATAAAAAGTCCACTGATGACCGTGCCAACAACAAATGCCCCGATGAGGGAGGCCGAGTGAAGAATTCCGGATATGTCGAGCCTCGCCAACGCTTCAGCCAGTCGAGAAGTGTTTCCAGTCAGGTGGGTTATGGTCTCATGCCCAAAGCTGAGCAAGCCGATCACATTCACCATGCCTGCTATGAAAGCCAATAGCCATGCGCCTGTCCACACCCATTTCGGAAGTTTTGAAATCATACGTCTAATGATACCCTTAAGCGGTCTAGACACAATGTCTGCGGAAATTTTGGTTTCGAGGTCCGCCGTAACTTCCCCATCAAAGAACCAGCATCGCGTCGCCGTAGGAGTAGAAGCGGTATTTCTCCTGGATGGCGGCGGCGTAGGCGCGCTCCAAATTTTCCAGACCCGCGAACGCAGCCGTAAGCGAAACGGGTGTCGAGCGCGGCACGTGGAGGTTGGTGATGAGCGCGTCCACGTATTTGAATTTATAACCGGGCTGGATAAACAATTTTGTTTCACCTGCGGTGGGTGTTTTGCCCCTCACCCCAGCCCTCTCCCCGTCGGGGAGAGGGAGACTCTCCAGCGTGCGCGTGCTGGTGGTACCAACCGCGATCACGCGATGACCGGCTTTTTTGGCGGCCTTCAGTGTTTTCATGGCGGCCGCGCTTACCTCGTACTTCTCGCTGAGCATTTGGTGTGTGGCAACCGTGTCGACAATGGGCTTAAACGTGCCCCACCCAACGTGCAAAAGGATTTCAACGACATTCACCCCTTTCGATTTAAGCGCCGATAACAATCGTTCAGAGAAATGCAGTCCGGCCGTTGGCGCTGCAACCGACCCTTCTTGCTGGGCATAAATGGTTTGGTATTCGCGCTCGTCCATCTTTACGCGCGGGTCGTCGGGATTGCGTTTGATGTAAGGCGGCAATGGCAGGCGGCCGCCGGAGGTCAGCGCGTGCTCCACGTTTCCCGCTTTAACTTCGAGCGCGTATTCTCCCGTTTCGAAACGTTCTTTCGCCGTGAGCGTCAAACCGCCCGCGTTGAACAGCGTACCGGCTTTGACCGTGGGCCGGAGCAATGCTTTCCACGCGCCGCCGTTTAAGCGTTCGAGAAATATCACTTCGATTTTTCCGCCGGAGGATTTGTGGCCGAGCAATTTGGATTTGCTGACTTTGGCTTTGTTGAGCACGAGCACATCGTCCGGCTTCAAATACTGTTCGAGGTCGACGAAGGTTTTGTGCTCGATCTTGCCGGTCGCGCGATGGAGCACGAGCAATCTCGCCTGGTCGCGCACTTTCGCCGGCTCCTGCGCGATCAGTTCGTCGGGAAGCGTGAAGTCGAGTGTCGCCGGATCAATTCGGAACATTCCGTCATCCCCGCATGTCGTTAGCAGGGATCTCGACTTTCTCAAGCGCCACGCACTTGAGATAGCGTGTTTCGGGCATGGACAAGAGCACAGGATGATCGGGCGCCTGCGAACCGCGATACAGCACGCGCGCCCAGCCTTTCTCTTTTCCTACTGACGTGTGCAGCAAATCCAAAAACTCTTCATCGGAAACGTGATAACTGCAGCTGCACGTGATCAGCACGCCGCCCGGGTTGAGCCGCCGCCAGGCCAGCCGGTTTAATTTCTCGTAACCTTTGATGGCCTGCGGCAAATTCTTTTTTGATTTCACAAAAGCTGGCGGGTCCGCCACGATCACATCGTAAAGCGTTTCGTCTTGTTCGAGAAACCGGAACACATCGGACGTCACGCGGCGCGTCCGTTTTTTTTCGATGCCGTTCAGTTGCAGCCCGTTCTCAACCAACGCGATGGCGGCAGCGCTCTCGTCCACGAACGTGGCATGCTCAGCGCCATTCTGCAGCGCGCGCAGGCCCCAGCCACCGCTGTAGCAGCAGAGGTCCAGCACTTTTTTCCTGTTCGAGGTCTTAACGAGATTCGCCAGGAACGCGCGGTTCTGACGTTGATCGAGGAAAAAGCCGGTCTTCTGGCCTTTCAGTAAGTCGGAAGTGAAATGCACACCGTCCTCTTCAAAGCCGACGTTGCTCAAACTTTTTTCGTCGCCGGTCACGATGCGCATGAAATCACCCACGCCTTCCAGCCGGCGGATCCCGGCGTCGGCCTTGATCACAAACCCTTTGAGCGCGCGGCCGAATGTTTGTTTGAAGACCGCGGGCACAATCGATTCCAATTCCGGCAATACCGCGTCGATGCCGGCCGTGTTGCTCTGGAGCACCGCATTATCGGCATAGACATCGAGCACCAGGCCCGGAAGAAAGTCCGCTTCGGAATAAACCAAACGCGCCGCTTGCGTGGGGCCAAGGCCCGGACGGCGCGCGAACGCGTCCTCGACGCGTTTTTTCAACAAAGCTGCCATGTCTTTGTGGTCGCCGGTCGTAACGACGCGTCCAAAAATAAGCGAATGCGGGTTCGCATAACCGGTGGCGACAATTTTGGAGCGGCAATGGAACGTGCACCACGTGCCGGGCTTGAGCGACGCCGGTTTCTTATAAATCTCGTTGGAAAAAACCCACAAGAGCCCCCGCGAAACCTGGGAGGCGCCGCGGTCGGTGATTTCTATCGACTCCATGTGCGTAGCTCCGTGTTCGGATAATAAAACTCAAGGATGTCCCGGTAATCTTTGCCGAGTTCCGACTGGCCCTTCGCGCCCCACTGGCACATACCGACGCCGTGGCCCCAACCGCGGCCTTCAAACGTGTAGCCGTTGCCGTGACGACGGAAATCGGTCCACAGCGTGCTGCGGATCTTCTCTGGATTAAGCGCGATGCGAAACTCGTTCCCGCTCAAGTCGTAGGAACCCGCGTCGGTGTTCACCGTGACGGTTTGCGCGCGGCCCGAGAGGCTTTTCTTTTTCACACGGACGGTTTTTAGTTTCTCGCCTTTCACTTTTGTTTTCGCGCGCAACGCGGAAAGGATTTCCGTTCCGCTCATGGTGATGCTCCATTTGTAGCGTGGGTTTTCTTTGCAGTAGTTGCACTTCTTGCGCGGCAAATAGGGCCGGTTGGTTTGTCCCCAAACCGGCTGGATTTGTTCGGTGCTTCCGCCGCAATGCGAAAAGAAAAACGCGCCGATGGGCTTCCCGTCATGAACCAAAATCTGGTCGTGCGTGGCGTCGACGGCCTCGTTGGTCTTCGGATGTTCCTTGGTTGTGCCGCCGTAGACCTGGCAATGCACATCCGAGCACAAATCAAATCCTTGGGATGAGTGCCGGTTCAAATGGGAAGACATATAACTGCGGCTCGCCACGGCCTGCACGCGCAACGCCTGCTCGGGCCAGGACGCGCTCACTTCGCGCGGCAGCACGCCTTTCAAATACCCGTCGATCGTCAGCTCGTTGATGATGGTCAGT
Organism: uncultured Elusimicrobia bacterium; assembly: GCA_964405835.1. GTDB lineage: Bacteria > Elusimicrobiota > Elusimicrobia > F11 > F11 > JAJVIP01. The sequence goes on from CAYOPN010000030.1 coordinate 17,549, forward strand.
TTCTCGTTTTCGGCGCGCACAACAAACGTGCCGCGGTAACTTTTGTCACCCGATTGCAAAAATTTATTGGGGTCTTCGGATTTAAACCTGTATTTCTTGCTGAGTTTGTTTCCTTGCAGGACGATCTCGCCATTCTTCGAGCTGAGCAGGTAGCGGCCGGGCGGCCAGGATTGTTTTTTATTGCCGACCAGGTCGGTCGCGATGATGACGCCGTCGCAGATGACGGAGGCCTCGGACACGTCTTCGCGGATACCGATGCGGACCATGTCGTTGGAGGGCGCTTTAATTTCCGGCTTGGGTTCGGGTTTCCCCTGAATATCGAGCGGACGACGAACGACGGGGCTGCGCGGTGGGGTGCAGGAAGACAAAAACCAAGTACCAAGAACCAAGCAACAAATACCAATAAATTTATTGATCGGTTGGAATTTGGTTCCTGGATGTTGGTTCTTCAATTTTCGAACAAGCTTTCGTTTGAAACGGATTTAGGCGGGATTTTGCCGAAATGTTGATACGCCGACGGCGTGGCGACGCGGCCGCGCGGCGTGCGTGCGAGCAGACCGGCTTTAATTAAAAACGGCTCGTAGACGTCTTCGACCGTCTCGCGTTCCTCGCTGACCGCGATGGAAATGGTGTCGAGACCGACAGGCCCTCCAGAAAATTTTTCGATGACCGCGAGCAGGATGCGGCGGTCCATGCGGTCCAATCCCGCGTCGTCCACTTCGAGCGCGGACAGCGCCGTTTTCGCGACCGCCACCGTGATTTTTCCTTTTTCCATCTGCGCGAAGTCGCGCACGCGCCGCAACAGGCGGTTCGCGATACGGGGCGTTCCGCGCGAGCGGCGAGCGATCTCAAGCGCCGCTTCCTGTTCAATCACCGCGCCCATGATCTCAGCGGAACGATGGATGATCTGCCCCAGCTCGGCGGTCTCGTAAAACTCCAAATAAGAAACAATGCCGAAACGGTCGCGCAGCGGGCTTGTTAAGAGACCCGAGCGCGTGGTGGCGCCAATCAGCGTGAACTTGGGCAGCGGCAGCTTTAACGTTTTCGCCGTCGGGCCTTGTCCCACGACAATGTCCAAGCGGAAATCTTCGAGCGCCGGATAAAGCGCTTCTTCGACAGCGCGGTTCAAGCGGTGGATTTCGTCGATGAAGAACACGTCCCCTTCGTTGAGCGACGTCAACACGGCGGCCAAATCGCCCACGCGCGCGAGGACAGGCCCCGAGGTCTGACGCAGACTCACGTTCATCTCGCGCGCAATAATGGACGCGAGCGTGGTTTTTCCAAGACCGGGCGCCGCACAGAACAAAACATGGTCGAGCGCTTCATTCCGTTCTTTGGCCGCGCCGAGGAACACTTTTAAATTTTTCTTGAGCTTTTCTTGGCCGATGAACTGGTCGAGTGTGGTGGGGCGCAAACTTTGTTCGACGCGGTCCTCCCCATCCTCGGCTTGCGGGGCCACTATGCCACGAGTGGATTCGGTGGTCGTCATGAAATTTTTCCTCCCATGAGTTTCAGCGCTTCCTTGATAAGCGCCTCAGCAGAAGCCTCGGCACCAGCGCTTCCCCTCGCTTTCAACAGAAGCTCGCGCGCTTCCGCTTCATCGTAACCCAAATTGAGCAGGCCGAACAACGCGTCATGGTCGCTTGGTTTACCGGCGGCTTCCGACCATTTCGTCGGTCCTTGGATCGCCCAGCCGTCCATTTTTCCTTTGAGGGCGAAAACCAATTTTTCGGCGGTCTTCTTGGTGAAACCAAACACCGACACCAAGAGCCGCGTGTCGCTGTCGATCACGGCGCGTTTAAAATCCGGCAGCGATTTGCTGATCTTATCCAGGCACTCGAGCGCTTTCTTAGGCCCCATGCCATCCACGTTCTCGCGGATACGGCCGTAAAAATCTTTTTCTTCGCGTGTCGCAAAACCGTAGAGCGTCGTCGCGCCGTCGAACGCCGTCACCGACTCATTGATGAAAATGGTGGCCGCCTGGCCTTCGTTCAAGCGTCCGTCGGTCGAACGCGCCATGAGGATCTCATAGCCGACGCCGTTCACGTCCAACACCACGCGAAACACGTCCTTCTCAAACCCCGTCTCAATAACCTTGCCGCGTAATTGCGCAATCATACCGTCACCGCCGATTTGCCCATGCTCTGGGCGTATTGGGAATGGCAAAGCGCGACGGCGACCGCGTCGGCCGCGTCGTCGGGCCTGGGAATTTCTTTCAAGTTGAGCAGGCGCTGTACCATGGTCTGCATCTGGCGTTTCTCGGCGCCGCCGAAACCGGTGAGCGCCATTTTGATCTGACGCGGCGCGTATTCGAAAACGTCGACATTGGATTGGCCGGCTGCGAGCAAAATCACGCCGCGCGTGTGGCCCACGTGCGCCAAGGTCTTCGCGTTCTTCTGGAAGAAAAGTGTTTCGATCGCGAGCACGGTGGGCGTGTGGATTTTGAAGAGTTCGGTGAGTTGTTCGTGGATCTGCGTGAGGCGGCGGGTCAGCGGCTGGTGCGCTTCGGTCTCAAGGCACCCGAACTGGACCAAGCTCGGGCCGCGCGGCGAAACGTCCACCACGCTCCAACCCATCAACGCCAGACCCGGATCGATGCCGAGAATTCTCATTGGCCGGAGGAAACTTTCTCCATGGTTTCTTTGGAAATATCGAAGTTCGCAACGGCGGTTTTCACATCGTCATATTCTTCCAGCGCGTCCATGAGATCAAGGCACTTCTTGGCGGCGTCGCCTTCGAGCGTCACGGTGTTCTTGGGAATCAGCGCCACTTCGGCGCTCGCGAGTGTGATTTTGGCCTCTTCCAGTTTCTTCTTGATATTGTCGAAGTCAGCCGGAGTTGTATAAATCTCGTAGACCTCTTCATCTTCGGTCTTGATATCTTCGGCGCCCAGGTCGATGGCCAGGTTGGTGATTTTCTCTTCATCCACGGCAGATTTCAAAACGGTGATAAGCCCTTTGTTTTCAAACATCCAACCGACGCTGCCGTTTTCGCCCATGTTTCCACCGTGAGACGAGAACATATGGCGGATATCGGAGGTGGTGCGGTTTTTGTTATCGGTGGTGGCCTGGATGAAGATGGCGACGCCGCCCGGCCCGTAGCCTTCGTAAGTGGTTTCTTCGAACACCATGCCGGGAAGTTCGCCGGTGCCGCGCTGAATGGCGCGTTTGATGGTGTCCTGCGCCATGTTGGCCGCGCGGGCCGCTTCAATGGCGGCGCGCAGGCGCGGGTTGCTCTCGGGTTTGCCGCCGCCGCGGGCCGCGATGGTCAATTCGCGCCCGATCCGCGTGAAAACTTTACCGCGTTTGGCATCAATGATCGCTTTCTTGTGTTTGATGCCGGCCCACCTGGAATGCCCTGACATGATGATCTCCCTAAATAATATTCGACGTACTGATTCATTAATTTTTATTAATGCCAGTACGTACCGGCAATAAATCTACGACGGAACGGTACGGAAAAAGCGGCCGGATTGTACTTATTTAGGGAGAGACCCGAGCGCTGACTGGGCCTCTTTATCGTTCGGGTCGAAGGCGAGCGCGTCTTTGAACTTGCGGCGCGCGGCTTCGGTGTTCCCTTTCATCTGATAAAGACGGCCCAAATTGGTGTGCGCGATCACAAACGACGGGCGCAACTCGATCGCGCGCAGAAATTCCTTTTCGGCATCGTCATAGCGGGCGCGATAAAAAAGGATGTTGCCCACCGACAGATGCGCGTCGGCACTGTCCGGAAGTGTCTCGACAACGCGTTTGGCTGGAATAAGGGCCGCCGCATAATCGCGGCGTGCTATGGCCGACTCCATCTCATTGATCCATTGCGGTACCCGCAAAATGGGGTCTTTGGTCTCGCCGAGCGAGCGCGCCGCGAGTCCCAGGTTCTGCCAGCCTTGCGCAAATTGCGGGTCCACCTGCACCGCGCGTTTATAGGACTCAAAACTTTTTCGGTGGTTACCGATCTGGCTGAAGCAATAACCGAGGTTGTTCCAGAAGTCCTTGTCCTTGGGGAACATTTCGACGCCGCGTTCGTAAACCGCGGCGGCGTTGGCGCTCTCCCCTTTCTGCAGATAAATATTGGCGAGCGCGCCATAGGCCTCACGCAAAAGCGGGTTGATATAAACACTCATCTCGAGGTTGCGAATGCCGTCTTCCCGCAACCCCATCTGCGCTTGCGTGACACCCAAGTTGAAATAAATTTCGTCGTAACCCGGATTGGCTTCGAGCGCCGCGTTGAACGCGAAGAGCGCTTTCTCTTCGTATTTGCGCGCCTCCTCGTTTAGTCCTTTCTCCGCTAGCAGGCGGCCGTAACGCGCGTAGCTGTTTCCCATTTCGTAATTGCTGTTCACCTCGCCGGGAAACCATTCGTAGGCCTTCTCAAGCGCTTTGACCGACTTGGCAATGTCGCCCGTCTTGGACAAGCGGAACCCTTCGAAGTAATAGACCTCCTGCTTCCAACGCTTCGCGAAATAAATCAGCACAAAAATGCAGAACAGTCCGAACAACGCCAAAAGCGGGCGCCCGTAAGCGGGCAACGGCTTGGCTTGCGGCGCGCGGCCGCGGCTCTCGTTGGTCAACGCGCCAGCGTTCCACCAAAACAAAAACGCCGGCGTCGCGAAGAAAATGGACACGTTGCCGAAGAAGTTGTCCGCGACCATTCCGGCCAGACCGCTCAACAGCGCCGCCGAAACAAATCTGCCGAGCCCGTCCGATTCGCTTTTGACGATCTTCATCCCGCCCACCGCCATTGTCACAAACAGCCAAATGGCGGTGCCGGTGCCGAGCATGCCCACCTGCGCCCACATCTCCATCAAAATGTTGTGCGCGTTGTTCGCGTGCGTGCGGAACGTGGCCAACATCGGCACGTACATGTATTTGCCCTGGAAGAACGGGTAGAACAACTCGAACACGCCCCAGCCGATACCGAGCAGGAAATTCTGCTTCAGCATGTCCCAGCCGGACGACCAGATGAGAATACGTTGATGGATAGGACCATAAGTCTGGCCGCTTTTCATTGCGTCAAAGATTTCGGTGAAACGGAGCAGCGGAGACTGGACCGCCGATATCGGCGTTTTTGGGAAGAGCAGAATCAGAATAATGAACAACAGGACCGCAATGGCGGTCGCCTTCAAAATGGCCTTCGGGTCCAACCGGAACAACAACAGGCCCATCACCACCAACGTCACCAAAAGCCCCACGTACGTGGAGCGCGTCAGCGTGACAAGAACACCCAGCGCGCAGACGATCGCGACCAGGAAATACCCCCACCGGCCACTTTTTTCGGACTTGAGTCCGAACGCCAGCGCGACCGGACAAACCATCATGAGGTACGACGAGAGAAAGTTGGGGTTTCCAAAACTGGAAACGGGCCGGCCGCCATAGGGAACGACCAGACTGCTCCAAATAATGTCGCGCCCAGAATATTGCATGACCCCATAAAGTCCGGCGAGAAAGGAGATAGCGAAAATCACATGGAAGAACGCCACCGCCTCGCCGCGGCGCGTGCGCATGACCGCGTAAATAACGCCCATCACCCACAAAATTCCGCCGTAACTGTCCCAGATCAAGGCCGTTGGGTCCGGGTTTTTGTTGGAATGGAAACCGAACCACATAAGGCCCCACAGCGTGGCGAGGACCAGGTCGCTCCAGATGGAAAGTTTCACCGGCTCCGTGCCGACCGGTTTTGTGAAAAGTCCCGGCAGATACAGCGCCATCACGCAATTGACCAGCGTGAACGTCCACACGCGCAACCCTTCGTAGGCGATGCCAGGACGGAGTCCCGCATGCGTGATCCACGACCAGACGGTGGAGACGAGCGCGGCGGCAAGAAACACTGCCAATGGCCATTCAAACGGAAAACGTGGCAGCGCCACCATGCCGCTTTGCCAAACTTCGACGGCCCAACACAGGCCGATCAACGCGATCAACACATAAAGCAGCGCGATCTGCGTGTAATAGGGGTTACGGGTCAGGTTCGTGAAGAAAAAAAGCGAACAGAGGACATGGAGCAGCGCCAGGAGCGCCAGAGAGACACGGCGGGGAAGCGGCAACGCAATCGAAACGGGCGTTTCTTTCTTGTTGCCCCTGCTCATCTACGCTTTAGATCGGGATCGTTGGGCGCTAATTCGATGGCTTTGCGGTACGCCTCCTGCGCTTCGGCGCCTTTGCCCACTTTTTCCAGCATAAACCCAAGGCCCTTCCAGGCCTCGAGGCTTTTTGGATCGTTCACGGTGGCGAGTTTGAAATATTCGATGGCTTTCTGGATTTCCGGCAATGGAGGGTTGAATGGGTTTGGCCGGCCCGACACCTGGTTAAAGTTGAGTTTGGCGAGGCTGACGGCGATAGAAGCCACGCGGTCGCCGAAGTGGTTGATCTTCTGGCCGTGGATCAATTTCGCCACGTCGTTATTGTAATAGAGCCCTTTTTCGTAGAGTTCAATCACCTCGTGCACTTTTCCATCCATAAGCAGAATCTGCGCCATACGGTCGAGGTTCGGAACAAACACCGGGTCGAGCATCCGGTAGCGTTTGAAATTGTCATAGGCGACCATATACAGGCGGCGCGATTCCGCATAATCGCCCCATTGGGCCGCGAGCTCAGCCCGCTTCACGTTGAGGAGCCCCACCTGATGGTGCGACTGCACGTAGTTCGGGGCCAATGCTTTGGTGGCGTTATAGGAAGCCTCCGACTTGTTCCACATATCGAGCGCCTTTGTTTTTAGACGCAGCGCCTCGTCCATTTTCCCCTGCGCGCGCAGGTTCATACTTTCGCTGTGGACCTGGCTTCCCCAGTCGTTATAAACGTTTCCCGTGAAATAATGCGCCATCGGGAAGCCTTTGTTGTGCGAGACGACCTGCTCGTAATGCTCAAGCGCGCCGCCGAAGGCCTGATATTTTTCGCGGATGTCGGGCGGAAGGTTCATTACGCGCGCGTCGTACATCGGTGATTTGTTCCAGATCGCCTCTTTCGAAAAGAAAATGGCCAGGTTATGGTGCACGTCGGCCTTAAAGTGCCCGTAAGCAAGACGGACCGTCCAGCCACAAATAATGAACACGAACGGCAAAAGCACCAACCGGGGCGCAAAAAACCGCGGGTTAACATCGCCGTATTGATCCACAAACTTCCCGGGTTTCTCCACTTTGTTGCCGCGCTCTAGGAGTTCTATCAACACGAAGAGGCTGGCACCTGTCAATATGGTCCAGAACCAGATCTGCCCCGTGGTTGTGTCTCCGTTTTGAATAAACGACTGTGGGACCAACTCAACGCCGAGCCACAGCAGGATGACCGTCCAGAAACCGACCAAGCCGACACGGATCCAGCGGTCGTACGAGAGCGTAACTTCATTGATGACCGGCCGGTCGTGGTTGCGCGCGTAGGCCACCAGCACGCCCGGCAAAAACCCGCTAAACACACCCGACGAAACAAACCGTATCGAAACGTCCATGGTCCAATGGATCAACGCGCCGATGTACGCGCCCAGATAACCCAATAATTCGTACGCGCGCGGCCCGTCCTGCGCGCGGTGCGTGGAGAACCAACGGAGCTGCTTGAAACCCAGAAATAGCGCCGTGAACACCATCCACAAAAAGATGCCGAAACCGACAAAACCTTCGTCCTGCCAAACTTCAAGGTATTCGTCCTCGGCATGGTCGGTTTCCGTATTGGACCGGCCTTCGAGAACAATGATTTCCGGACGGCGGAAAGCCGGATAAATAATTTTGAACGAGCCCACGCCGTTGCCCAGCAGAGGCGTTGTGCGGATCATTTCCCACGTGGAAATCCAGGTGAAGAGGCGGAAGCTGACCGATTGCAGGCGCTTCTGCGCGAAGTAAAGCACGCCGCCGCCCAACGTGATGATGAACAACACCAACATGCCGTAAATGAGTTTTTTCAGGTTCCACGGTTTGCTGAATATCCATAAGACGGTGATGACGGCCAGGACTGTAAAGAGGAGGGTCGGGATCCACAATATCTGGAAACCAATCTGGTCTTCAAGACCACGGAACCAGGGCAACACATAAAAGGCCACCATGATTCCGAGCACCAACGTCATAAGCCCGGTCAGCACCAGCGCCATGGTCATGTATTTTTTTGGTTCGACGATGCGTTCTTCAAAATGCAGGAAATACTCGAACACGAGCAGCACAAACGCGCCGATGGCCGCCACAATGCCGATCCAGGCGCCCTTGGTTTCCGTCGCGTAAATATTAACGACCAACAGCGAGAAGAGCAGCAGGTACATCGGCAGGTTGGTGCCGCTTTTGATGCGCGAGACGCAGGAATAAACGAGTAGCCCCGTAAACGCCACGATCAGCGCGTCGAAAACGATCCGCAGCGACGGGTCGATCTTGGAGCCACCGAGCCCGATGGTCCCTTTATCGATAATCAGGACCAAAAGCAGCGTGATGCCCATCGATAAGATGGGGCGGACCAGCGAACTTTTTTCCCGCAGCACCGACGCGAGGATGATCGGCGTCATAATCACCAGGAAATTTCCATAGAAGTTCGGGTTGCCGAAGGTTGAGAACACGCGCGGACCGAAAGCACCTCGCCAAATAAAAGGGTCGAGCCCGGAAGGTACGGCGGGAGAGAACCTCAGGTCGATGTACTGAAGTACGCCGTAACCGATGGCCACCCACGCAGCCGCAATCAACCATCGCCACAACCGTTTAAGCCGCTCGTCGGTGTTCATTTCTGAAACCGTCACCAGAGCGAGGACCATATAAAACACGCGGCGCAGCGACTCTTCCAGAGCCCATTGTTTATACGGCGCATGCAGCCAGACCGCGATACAAGAAATTAAGAACAACAGGAATGGCGCAAGGTAGAGAAGGTCTTTGCGGGAAAACGGCAGCCGGCCTTGCACCAGGATTTTCACCAACCACGTTAAAGCCAAAGTGGAAGCGCCAATCTGAGTGAAAGTGATCTTGATTTGGGCGGAATCGTAGGTCTTAAGGTAGAAGGAATTTACGACGAGGAAAAAGAAAAGCGGCAAACTGTAAGCAATAAATCGCGAACAGATATACACAACGTGCTGCGAAATCGAAATGTTTTCGGTTTGCGGCTGGTTGGCCATGTGGGCGGCAATAAACCATTTTTGGAGATAATGTGCCAAGGGCCAGAATCGAACTGGCGACACCACACTTTTCAGGCGTGTGCTCTACCAACTGAGCTACCTTGGCGTAAAATGGCGGAGTCGACGGGATTTGAACCCGCGGTCTCTGCCTTGACAGGGCAGCGTGTTAACCGGGCTACACCACGACTCCAATTGAAGCGGCGGATCCTACCAGAACCTCAAAGGAATGACAAACAACCCCTTCTTAGGGCTTTTTGGGAGAGTTCCCCATCACAAATCGCAACGTCCCGCCTTTTATGAGCTCCGCATGGTAGATTTTCGTTCGCTGCAGGAGACTCCCGTTCCATTCTATTGACTGGACATATACATTTGCCGGAGAGTTGTTGACGGCTTCCACGGTCAAATTTTTTCCGTCCGCCAGTTGAAGCGTTAGTTTTCGGAAAAGCGGCGAACCAATCTCGTATTCGGGCTTTCCGGGACATAAGGGGTAGAAACCCATCGCGCTGAATATGTACCAGGCTGACATCTCGCCGTTGTCGTCGTCGCCGATCAATCCTCCCGGCGTGTTTTGATAAAGGCGTGCCATGATCTCGCGCACGCGCGCTTGGGTTTTCCATGGCGCATCCGTGTAATTGTAGAGGTAGGCGATGTGATGGCTTGGCTGGTTTCCATGGTGATATTGGCCCATTTTCGCGCGGACCATCTCATGCATATCGTGATAAATCTTCTTGGGGTTGCCGATCAAATGGCCGGGCGGCAACGCAAACAATGTGTCGAGCCGCTTCTCGAAATCTTTCTTTCCTCCCATCAATGAAATCAATTCCTCCACAGCGTGCGGCGCGAAGAACGAATGCTGCCAGGAATTCCCCTCCGTAAATTCGCTGCCCCATTCAAACGGACTGAACGGCTCGAGCCAACCGCCGTTGGACAAACGTCCCTGCATGAATCCAGTCTTCGGATTAAAAATGTTTTTGAAATTCTTGCTGCGTTCGAGAAAACGCTTCTGGTCCTTTTCCTTCCCCATCGCGCCCGCGAATTGCGACAGGCAAAAATCATCGTAGGCATAATCCAGCGTGCGCGAAACGGACTGGTCGACTTTATCGGCCGGCACGTAACCGAGCCTGGTGTAATCGTCGAGTCCGATGCGACCGTATTGCCCGCGCTCGCTTTGCACGTCCCCGTTTTTCAAGGACGCTTTGTAGGCGGTGTCGACGTCAAAACCACGCACGCCTTTCACCACGGCATCGGCGAAAATGGCGTCCGAGTGCGTGCCAATCATGGAAGACTGGTATCCGGGGCTCTGCCATTGCGGCAACCAGCCGCCTTCGTGGTAGGCGTTCACAAAACCTTGCAGCATTTCCGACAACCGCTCCGGCATAAAAATCGAGAAGAACGGATAAACGGTGCGGAACGTGTCCCAGAAACCGTTATCGGTATAGAGCGGACCCGCGTGGACCTTGCCATCGTACGGGCTGTAATGAAACAGCCGGCCGTCCTCATCGGGTTCGTGGAACGTGCGCGGGAACAAAAGCGCGTGGTAAAGCGCCGTGTAAAAAATTGTCCTTTGCGATTTGTCCGCGCCTTCGATGGTCACACGCTCGAGTTGTTTCTGCCATGCGGCCTTGGCCGCAGCGCTGACGTCTTCCAAGCCGCTCGCACCGATCTCGCGCTTCAAATTAAGCTCCGCCTGCTCGATGCTTATGAACGAGGTGCCGACGCGCAGCGTCACCTGTTTGTTCTTTAATTCCCCGAAACGCAACAGCGCCATCGCGTGGCGCCCCGATTTGTTCACAACGTGGTACGGAGGCTGGTTTTCTTCCCAGATTTCATGCGCCGTGATGGGAGCGTCGGCTTCCATCACGAAATAACAGCCGAACTTTTTGTTTTTCGGGACGCCGCGCGTATTGGAATTGCTGACACCCTCCAGGCGGCCGTGGGCCGCAATGACCTTGGCGGTGGATTTGATGCCGGGAATATCGACGAGGACCGAGGCGCCGGCGGAGGCCGGGAACGTGAAGCGGAGAACACCGCCGCGCATCGATGGCGCCACTTCAACATGGATACCGGGCGAGCTTAAGCGCAGCGAATAATAATGCGGGGCAGCGATTTCCTGTCGGTGATCAAGCGGGTATTGGACGCGTCCATTGTAATTGCCGGTGAGCGGCGTGATGAGGAAATTGCCGTAATCGCCGATCCAAGGACTGGGCTGGTGGGTGAGGCGAATGCCATGGAAGAATTTTGATTTATAAAGGTAAATCCAATGGGTGAGCGTGTTCTGCGGCGTCCACGACGCCATTCCGAACGGAAGTGCAGCCAGAGGCAGTGTGTCGCCGCGCAAAATGTCGCGCTCGTTGTCGGTGCCGATCAGCGGATTGACCCAACGGACCAAATCTTCCGCGGCTCTCGCTGATGGCGTGACCGCGAAGAGGACCGCCGCTAAAAGGACCCGAAACATGTGGGGTTGGCTATTTTTTTTCGTTGCCTTTCAAATCTTTGGCGATGTTGGCCGCACTGTCGAGATTTTGTTTGGCATCTCTTACTTTATCGACTTTGGCGGCAGCGTCGTATAGAAAACCGAGTCCCGGCAAACGGCTTAGGGTGTACAGAAGTTGCGACAAACCGCTGAGCTTCTCCGACATGCTTTCCTCCGTTTTCAATGCAAATTTCGCGCACCATGGAGCGAAAAAAAGCCGAGGATCGGGATCGAACCGACGACCTGCCGCTTACGAAGCGGCTGCTCTACCAGCTGAGCTACCTCGGCACTTCGACTCATTTCATTCGCTCAGTGCAAGCGTGCGGCTTGCCCCGAGCGTAGTCGAGGGCGGATTATACTCGATAACACAAGTTCGCATTAATGATGAGCTATTATCGGTTGCTAATGAAAAAAATGAAGTTGAGAAATCTTGCCTTCTTGTCCGTTGTTTCTTGCGCAACATTTTTTGCTTGGTATTCCCGTGGACAACGGTCCGCATCGGTGATGATGACTACACCAATTGAATCCAGTCACGCCCCCAATTTATTGGTGGGTTACAGCTCAATTGTGGATGGAGAGCTTCTCATGAAAGAGGGGTGGGCGGTTGTAAGGCAAGTCGTCTACTTTAAAGGCCTCAAAGGCATCGAGGCCGTCATGGACACCTACCAATTTCGCGGCATGTATTCTTTTCTCGCAACGCAGTTGAGTCTTTTTGGCGGGATTACAACCAGCCTCTTATTAATCAATTGGCTCAGTTGGGTCGTTGCAGCTTGGGCTTTATGGCAATTATCGACCCGTCTATTTTCCGATGACCTGGCGGCCTTGCTATCGGTTCTATTTCTCTGTTTTGGGTCCGGATTTCTTTTCCATATTAATGATTACACCGATCACGCGCTGTCTTTCGTAAATTTTTACTTTGGTGTTTTCCTGCTATATTCAAGCGGCATCTTATTCAGCGACCAACCTTGGAAAACACATGTGCGCCTGGGGTGTTTCTTGGGGGCGAGTTGCCTGGTCTACAACACCGGCGTCATGCTGATCTTCATATATGTAGCCAATGCATTAAAACGAAACCGTTGGCACCGCGTTCTCATTATCACCGCCGTCGCGCTCGCTATCCGGCCGCTTTGGCTTTCGTACTTGCATTTCATTGGGACGAATATAACGGACGTTGAAAAATCATTATTTGAAAATGCGATCAAGGGTTGGAGCTCGGCGTCAATTGGAAGTGTTTTTCAAAATCTAACCGATTTCTTATTTTTCGATTCTCCGTTTGTAATTATCGCCGGCGTCCTAAGTTTTTTGTTCCTGCCACTGGATCGACCCACCCGCAAGTTCGGCGCCAGTGTCATTCTTATCCCGGTCCTCACCTCATTTGTTTTTTCCACAGCGGCCACCGCTCGCGGCTACCTGGTCTATGGCGTCAGCATCTGGCTGTATTGTTGTTTGGGCCGGACCTTCAGCGTGCAGGTTCGTTCTCCACGTCAGATTGTGGCGCAAGCGGCGGGCTTCTGTTTGGCCGTAGGTTTGTTTTCGCATTTGGCCTGGACGACAGCGCATCTGCGCCATAATTTTGGCCCGGTAAAATCGTATTTCCTGGGTTGGAATGGATGGCCGGTGTTGACCAATCCCCAACCTCGCGTGATGAGCATGACCGGTCAAGAAGCAACTCCTATTATGTACGGAGGGAATGGGACCTTGGTTGAAGCCGGGGCCGTCTCGGTCGCGTCCTTTGCGCCGCTAAATCCCGAGTTGATTTCAGTTCCAAACGCATTTAAACGGCAGTTTTTCTTTATTTTTCTCGCATTGCTCATTTGGACCGTAATGTTTTTAGACCGCATGAGTAAACCGATGTTGGTATTGGTACCCTGTCTTTTTCTCGCGCTCATATCGGCGGGATCCAAATTTTTTCGAATTCTCCCCACGCGGTTTATTTTAGAGCGAGGGATATCGTTGCCTTCCAATAAAACTTTTCATTACGAGGTCAAATTGTCGGACGGGTTCATTGCGGCGCTTGAAAAAGAACTCCAAGGCGATAATTCATTAATTGTGAATATTCAGGCGGATATTGAACCCGCCGTTTTTTCAATCGGAACCCCCATGGCGAATATCCCAATCAATAGAACAGAGAGCGCCGCACTCGCACAGTTGTTTGCAGTTCAGGACAAAAAGCAGGCCCTCATCGAAATGCGCAAAAGCGGAATCTTCTCATTTCGAATCGACAATCCTTTAAATCACGATATTTGGTTCCAGGGTTGGCAGAGGACCGATTTAGAGGGACGGAAAATATCGTTCCTCGGAGATTCAAAAACGGTCGCGGCACCCTTGGGAGTGCTGCCGGCGACCGAGCTGCGGGTTTGTCGTCCCGATGGGTCATTGGTATTGGCGGGATATTAAACGCCTATGAAAAAAAACCTGATCTTTTCCGCATTGCTTCCCGTGTTGATCTTCGCGTTTGCGTTGTACGGAACGGAAGCCGTGTTCAAATGGAACGCGCGTCGCCACCCTGCCCCCGTCAACGGCTGGGACCAAAACAAACTCTACACCTGGGGGCATTTGGTAACGGGGACCGAGTTTGTGCACAAAAAAGCCGGCCAACCGGACATCATCAAAGGCTACCGCCAGAAACCCTTCAGCTCCGTTAAACCCGTCCAACGGTTCCGCATCGAAATTCTCGGTGATTCCTACACGTTCGGAGAGGGTATCGCGCAGGAGGACATGTACGCGAACCGGCTAGAAACGTTGCTGAAGGCCGCCTATCCAAAAGTCGATGTGGAAGTAATCAACTTCGGGCTGCGCGGTGCCGACACCGTTTTTGAAAAATATGTGCTCGAGACGACCATCAACAGCGTGAAACCGGACCTTATCATCGTTGGGTTTTGCTCAAACGATCCAAAACAAAAAGGCGAAGAGTACAGCGCGGAGCGCGAAGCTTTCTATGCGCGGCACGGCGAAACAATCAAGCAAGTCGCCGCGGGGTTGTCGAAAGCGGGGCTTTCCAAAATTGGCGGGCGATTTGAAACGATGGTGGACAATCTATTGCCGGTTTTCGGGATCGCGCCGGATTGGGCGACACGCTTCCGGAACGCGTACGATAAAAACGGAAAAGAATGGGCCGAATTCGTGGAAGCGCTAAAAGGAATAAAAAATCTGTCCGACCAAAAGCGGTTGCCCCCGCCCTATTTTGCGGTACTGACCACCGGATTGGCGGCCGAGGAGACCATTTACTTCCACCAGGCAGAAGACGCCGCGAAAGCAGCGGGGTTCCGCACGCTGAACTTTGAAAACGAAATCCGAACGACCCTGCAAGGCCAACCCCTCAGCGCGCCCTGGGGCGGACACGCATCAAAGGAACTGAACGAGGAATACGCGAAGAAACTTTTTTCTTTGGTCCGGAAGGATCTCGAATACTATTTTCTCACGAAGAACAAATAACCGCCGAAGCGGTCTTTCACCTCGTAATGGGCCCGGACATATTCGGCGATGGGTTCCTGATAATAAGGACAATCGATCCGGCCGTTGTCGTCCATTGCCAAGACCAACGGCGGCCGCTTTGATTCCAAATTTCCCAACACTTCCGCCACCGCTTCCGGCGAAACAATTTTAATGATGTGCGGAAACCGAGTGGGATTGCTCACCTCCGCCAGGAAGTAATAGATCGGCTCAACGCTAAAAATAAAAACATCATCGCCT
>CAYOPN010000031.1:0-32644 GCA_964405835.1 uncultured Elusimicrobia bacterium
CTGGACGGAAAACACGATTTTCTCGCGCTTACCGCGGCTTTCAAAGAAAAGAAAATCGGATCGGCGGAATATTTCCGGATTCTGGAAGCATTGCTCAAGAAAAATAGCGTGGATATGGCGTCGGCGCCACGCTTCCGCGGTTATCTGCGTTACGTGGAGCGGGCGGAGTCGGTGGATGCGACCGCCCTGTTCCGCGAATTGGCCCAGTTCGAAGAGCACGCGATCAACCAAGTGGCGCGCAATGATCACGAACGGTCGCTGGCCTCCCAAGAAAAATGGCTCACCTTGGCCGAAAAACTCCGCGACTACGCGCTTACTCCGGCTGAATGGAAACAATACAGGCTATTGGCTTTAAGCTTTAAGCTTAAAGCTTACGGCTTAGAGCCATTTGAAGATTTTTATCGATTGGCCGATCTCCGCAGCCACACAATGGCGCAACGCGTCATCGCGCATATTCGCAATGGGAAACGCGTGGCGCTCGTCGCCGGTGGTTTCCATACCGATGAAATCGCCAAAGAATTAGCCCGAGAGAATATTTCCACCGCCACGCTGCGCCCGCGCGTGTCGTCCATCGTTTCCGCCTCGTCGCTGGATTACCTCTCCGGCTTCACACGCGAACACGCCCCCCTCGAAAAAATGATCTCCGGCGAAAAAATATCGCTCGTTGACGGCCGCGCGCTGATTGGAACCCCGAAAGTGCAGCCGGTGGATGTTGGTTTCCAAAGCGTTCTCGTCAAAGACCTTGGGGGCAACGTGGAGCCGTTTAGTGGTTCATTTTGGAAAGAAAGTTTCCTGATGTTCCTTAGGAACAAAATGCACGGCGCGCACAAGCACAAGTTCACTTCCGAAGAGCGTCAGCAAAAACTCGAACGCGGCATGGGGTGGATTTGGTGGTGGATGACGCCGCTTCTTATCTCGCCTTTGGCCGGTTATTTGTTCGCGCGCATGCTGTACGCGGAATCACGTATATGGCGCGTCTCCGCCTACGTTGCTTCACCGGTCTTGTTGACTGTCGCATCGCCCGCCATTGTCGTTGGTGACACCATTCATCTCATCTGGAATATTTTTAACCCGGACGCGCGGTTGTCCGTCCTCCGCAACCCAAATGCTCTCCCGGTGCACACAAATAATGAAGAAGAACTTGATTTTGAGGTGGAACTCGGTGAACCGGAAAGTCTCATTGGGGCAAATTTTGGACCGTATACCGTGGTCCGCGAAATTTCACTGAGCTATTTCTCCGGCTTGTATGTGTTTGAAGCGAAGAATGCATCCAATGGGAAGAGTGTGTTGTTGAAAGTACGATCGTTGTCTAAGGCCAACCTGACAAATTTTAATTTGTTCGAAAATGAAAAAAATATTTACCACCGTATCAATAACCGCCTGCCGAACATCACTCCGTTTTTTTATGGATCGAAAAAAGACGGGCTCTATTCCTGGATAGCGCTTGAGTGGCTTCCCGGAGTCGACTTATTGGAATGGATGCAGGGAAAATCGTTCGACAAAAAAATTCATATGTTTGGAAATGTTCTGAAAGCCGTTAGAGCATTCGAAGAATTTGGATTGTTCCACTTCGATTTAAAGCCCAAGAACATCATGGTCCTAGTCGATGGAAGCGTGAGGCTGGTTGATTTTCAATTCGCACAGGAAAATAACGACCAAGCCGAGATCACAGGAACGACCAAGGGGTATTCACAACCCGACAGCGAAGAATCTTTCTTGGATCATCGCGATATGTTCGCGTTGGGGGTGACGCTGTTCGAAATGGCCACCGGCGATTATTCCACTGACGGAACAACCGCGGAGGAAAGCACTTTCGCCGCTTTCATAGAAAAGAATCCGGACCGGTCATTGGAGAGATTGGTCCGGGAAAAAATGCACGGGGAATGGGCGCCTTTGGCGGGTGTGGTTTTCCGGGCGCTGGCCAAGGACCCAGAGAACCGCTTTGAATCTTTGGAGGAAATGATCGATGCGTTCCACGGTGAAGAAGATGAAAAGCTAAACGGTTCCTGGTGGAAAGAAAGTTTCCTCATGTTCTTGCGCAAGAGATTCCATGAGTCTCATAGATACAAGTTCACTTCCGGAGCGCGTCAGCAGAAATTGGAACGCGGCATGTGGTGGATTAGATGGGGGATGGCGCTGCTTTTAATCCCGCCCGTGGCCGGATATCTGTTCGCGCGCATGCTGTACGCGGAGTCCCGCATGTGGCGCTTGTCCGCTTATTTCGTTTCGCCGCTGCTATTGCCGATCGCGCTCCCCGCCATCATTCTTGGTGACGCGATCCATTTGATTTGGAACATCCGCAACCCGGACGCGCGCCTTTCCGGAAAGACCAGCGATACCTGGAGAGATCTTCCGGTGGTGGCGAAACGGGAAGGCGCCGGGACAATCATTAACATTAATGCGCGGGATGTCGCGCCGGAACTTCGAAAACAGATTTTAAAGGACGTCCAAGTCGTCGCCAACCGGGCGTTTGGTAGCCGTCAGTTGCTTTTCATGTTTGGTGGGAACGATATTTTCTATGTGCTGATGGATGAGAATGGGCAAGTGCGCGGTTATTTGACGGCCGACCCTGAATCGGAAATTCCCAATACGATGCGGCTCTGGCAAATCGCGACGGATCCAGCTCGCAGGCACGACAACGCCCGTCCCGGCGAATTTCTTTTCGACACGTTTTATGATCGGTTGGGCGCCCGTTTTATGAATGTGGTGATACTTGCAGAAAAAGTCTCTTTGGATTTCTATGACAAATGGAGAAAGCGCCGCGGCCTTTCCTGGCAGACCGAAAACATCGGCAATGATGTTCGCATTGCCATTTCCCGGATGGATCCTCTTGAGGAATCGCTGCGCGCCGTCGACGCCAAAGAAATGACCGTGCTTGAGGCGTCACGGAAATTTAATCTTACCGATGCTCAGTTCGATGAACTGATCCGGTTGCGTGTGCCCATGGTCTCCGGCGGCAGCGGGCAGGAGAGTTCGCCGAATAAAACACCGCGCGAGGAAGACATTATTGCGCTCATCTATGAGCTAGAGACAGATTCCAAGGATGTTGCGTTTTCTGAATTGGAAAAAATGGGCGCTGTGGCGCTTCCTGCAATGTTGCGGCTGATGCCAAAAATAGCGAGGCGCGAGCAACTGCTCAAACTGTTTGAAAAAATTGGCGGCCAACAAGTTGTTCCGGGATACCTTCAAGCGGTACGAGATAGGAATGAGCGGGATGTCGCGGTGCACTCTTTGCTGGCAATGAGAAACAGGGATGTGGATCGTCTGCTGGCGAACACCCTTTTGGAATCAATCCCGGACGGCAGCACGATTGTGGATATTTTGTTTGGGGCGATAGCAGGTCATGTCGAGGTTGAGAAAACGATAGATGGAATCCCCGGCCTCGGTAGTCGCATAGATAATACTTCCGCAACGATTTTCTTGATGGCGCTGGGGATCCACCTTTTCAAAAAAGACCCCGCACAATTGCAAGTTGTTCTTTCCTCTTTGCTTAAAAGTGAAGACACCGATGTTGTGGCCGCGGCCATTTTGTTGATGGAGCTACTCCCGTTGGAAATGAAAAGTGAGGCATTGACCGGGCGCTTATGGGATTTCTTGTCGGTCGAAAATGTCGATAAAGATATTTCTCGCACGGCTATAAGGGTATTGAGAAGCGCCGGCGCCAAAAATAACGATGCCATTTTGGTCCGTCTGTTAAATCACAATCGAAAGGAAGTGGCCCTTCTCGCCAAGGAATTGTTGATCGCCCGTGGAAGCCCGGTCGTTCCATTGTTGTCGGCCCGTTTGGTTGGCCCTTTTGGGCATAGCGAATGGCCTCTCATCATCATGGAGACATTGATTTCTATCGGCGGTGAGAGTGCGTTGGCGGCTGTGTATCGTTCTTTTTATGGCATCGGGCTTCGCAATATGGGTTATGTCTCCGGTCTGCTCTTGGATAAGACGGACCCGCTTCTTCTGAAACATTTTTGGGGAGAAAATTATCCGGCAAATCTCAATGTCTATCGTCTGTTGGGAAAATCTTCGAATGATAAGGTCAAAAGTGATATTGCCGCATTGGGAGAGGCGGCTATTCCGCTTTTGCGACAGGTTATTGAGGCAAGGGAAGGGGTGGATAGTGTGCAGGTTGATTTGGCTCTCGGAGCGTTGGCATTAATCCCTGGAGTGGTTTCCTTTCAAATTTTAGCCGGGATGATGGAGAACAGAAGGTTCGTCGATTCATATACGTGGGAGCAAAGAATGATCGCCGTTTTGTCGGCGATGGGGTCCTCAAAAAATCCCGCTGCCTTTGAAAAACTTACGGGTTTGCTGCCCGCTGATTTTTACAATGGAGAAAAATTGCCCATTGCCTTGATGGATGCGCTCGTGAAGTTGGGCCAGGCCCGCGCACTTCCGACCCTATTTAAATTATTTTTCCATGCCCATGGAGATATTCAAATAAAATTTGCCAAGGGTATTCAAAGTTTGGGCGGGAAAGGCCATTCGCTTTATATTGGTATAGGGCTTCTTGAAAAATCCCTGATCGATAATGTGCGCTTCGGCGTATTGAAGTTTTTGAAATGGAAAACATGGGACCTCACGGCATTTCCACAAGAATTCGAGCACGATGAGAATATCCCTCCGGAATTTTATCCGTCACGGTTTTTTTCTGAAAACCTGTGGCGGGCGGCCAACCAGATAAAGAACGCGGGCCCGGATCAATGGCAGAAATACGTGGACTTTCATACCTCGGGGCAATCCTTGCCTGGCCAGTTTTTCAGTCTTTTGGCGAACCGGGATTTTGTTGCGTATCCGCACAAGGCTGCCTTTTTTCAGCTGCATGAAAAATTGATTGGGCAGTTGGGAACGGACATCGAATTTTTCTACAAATCCATGCCACAATTATTGACGCCGGATGTAAACGATTTAGACCATGGATTTCTTAAAGCGGCGCGAATGGCTTTTGCGCCCTATTTTAAAGACCCGTCGCTGCGCTCCCCGGAATTCGACGCGTTGTTGGCGGATGCGTTGGTTCGGGTCGGTTCGAGAGCAGGGTCGAATGTGGAGACCTTGCTCGCCGAAGCAGCCAAGCCGGAAGTTGGCATTCTTTCCATTCAAGAAAAAAACCGGGTTCTCATGGCTTTTCTTACGTGGAACATCAACGCCGGGGCCGCATTGCCGCAGGACACGTTGGGCGCGGTACAGTATCGCGTGTTGGGTTATTGGAGAAACCATCCCCAAAGAGAGTCGCCTTTGCTCTCCATTGAATGGTTGAACGAATATGATGATGAGGGCGTGTATACGAAAGACCGCTATCAGCCCACCCCTCCGGCCGGCGCTACAGGTTTTCGCCAAGCCATTCTCATCGATGCCAAAGGTAGAAAACATCCCATTCTTGGGTATTTGGGCGAAAGGCCCTCAAAACACGAAACGGAACTCGGCCTTGATGCGCAGCGCGAATTGGACGGAGACCTCCGCCGTTTTTCTGCCGACAGTTACCAGATATACGAAGTGGGCGGTGTCCGGTACAAAAGACCGGTGAAATCGGTGCGTCGAAGTGATGGCACTTTTTTTCATGTCGCGCCGGTTGGACTTCAGCCCGGCCTGGCGCTGGCTTACTACGAAATTGTCGAGACCGGCGTTGTTTTTACAGCCTGTATCAATGCGTCCGAACTCCGTCAGACGCTGCGGCAAGAACGGGAAAGGACGGCACGGTTGGGCGATATGGACTTGGACGCAGCCGCCAAAAAAGTTACGGATTTCATCGTTGGCTTAAGTTCCACATTGCGCGATCCGGAGCGGACGATTCCCGGTTTTGATCCCGAAAAGCATTTTGCAAGAGATGACGCGCCGACCATTAATGCCGATCCGGCAACCTTTGCGCGCGCCGTGGCCGCCGCCAATTACATCAAGGCCGAATTTCCAACGAAATACAAAGACCTGGTCGGTGAGAGGCAATGGAAAGACCTGACGGATATCGACAAAGCGGAGCTTTTTGATCAAGTCTGGCTGCGCATTTATACGCAGGATCCGGCCTTGGCCGAAGAGATGGAACGGCGTTACCAATTGCAGCTCTTGGCCTATGAATTGCCGTTTTCATTTAAATCGTTCAGCTACGAAGGCCTCCTCAAGGTGGCCGCCTACGTGAACGAAACGGCGGGGCGTGATTTGCATCGCCCCAACATAATTAAGCTGTCCAAACCCAGCCTCCGTCCCAGTGCGGATATCGCAGAACAACTGGAATTGATTTTTGAAAAATTCCGACGCGAGGCCTTGTTGCTGCGCGACATGGCAAAAGTTTTTACGTACGACGAAACGGTGTGGGCGATGATGGCGCTTGAAAATATGCTGGTTGGCCATGTGGCCGGACGGCCGGAAGTCGACCATTTTCCTGTTTTCCAAGCCTTGGAAAACATGAGCCGTCCGAAAGTTAAGCCGGACATCGTGAAGATGCGCCCCTACGTTTTCTTGACGCTTTCCAGGGACTTAAGCGTAAAGCTCGGTTTGGGCGGCCGTACCATCTTTATGTCAGAGGGCAACACCGTGAAGGAAGCGTTGGAAGTTTTTGGCATTGAATTAACGAATGATCTGATAGTGACTATCGACGGAAAAAAGGTCACCGGCCGGAAATCGCTGGATGAACAACAAATGGTCCGGTTGGAAGCCGTCACGGTGGATTCGGCATTGGAGCAAGCCTTGCGCGCCGTTGACGCCAAGGAAATGAACCCCATCCAAGCCGCCATTAAATTCGAGCTAACCGACCCGCAGGCCGAAGAATTGTTTCGGCTTCGCCCCATCAGCGGCGGCAGCCCGGAACCAGGTGAATTGGACCTGGAGGTCCGAAAGTTCGGCGAAACTTCCATGCCGCAGTGGACCAAGCAATATTACCGGTACATTCCTTCTGATAATGCAGATGGGCCAGATGTGTTGGTCATTCCAGCGTGGTTGCTTTGGTTATTGTTGGGAAAACCGGGGGTAGCGATGGTGTCATTTTCCAGTCCAAACTTGAAAAAAGTTTCCAGCATTTACCCTGTTCCCTCAGAGCTTTTTGAGGCGGTGCTTTCATTTTTTAATAAAAAAATTGTCGTTGTATCGGAAGAAATACTCCATGAAGAGGGGCTGCTTTTTCATGAATCACTGCATTATTGGATCGAGCGCCTCCATGGAAAAAACCATCAGTGGCTTTATAAATACCATGAGCCCATCCACCCCAATATCGAAAAGGATAAAGCGGAACTTGAGAAGATTGGATATCACCAGGAAGAGCTGGATGAGGAGTTTTTCGTCCATAACATGGAATCGATAGCCCAAGCAGGAAATGAAGAAGAGGTCTCTCTCGTTTTGTCGATGATGTATGAGGATCCAAGGCCATTGTTAGAGATTGTTCAAAGAGCCATTCCCTCCAATTTTATTGTTGAACAGGTCAAGCAAGCTGGCGTTGAAATCGTAGGGGTTTCTCGGCATGTCCCCCTGATTGGGAATCGGATCGCTTTCGACAAGAAAAAAAGTCTCGAACTCTTAGATGGATTAAATTTTGATATTCCCTCTCTTTTCATGCCCCTGATGGGGGAAAGGGTATCGAAGCGCGACGCCGCGAATCTCATTAATAGCAATGTGGCCCGTTTGGTTGTCTTTTTCGGGGAAAATGTTCCTCTCCGGGTATTCCTTACGGGACTTGGGTTTCCCGAAATGGAAGAGGATTCCGGCCCCATTAACATCTCTTTCAACCTATCGAGCGATCTGGGCGTCAATTTCAGGAGCCGCCGTAAGGCCCTGGAATCGGCTTGATAAGAAGGGCTGAAACCGTTACGATCCTTTTGGCGCCGATGTAGCTCAACGGTAGAGCAACGGTTTTGTAAACCGTAGGTTGGGGGTTCAAATCCCTTCATCGGCTACAAGACATTGGGGTCCCCCTTCGCCCGATGGGCTACGGGGGACGGACTTCGCTTTGATTGATGTAACTTTGGTTTGAGGAGAAGTTGGGGGCCTGCCGGGCGTAGCTCCGGACGTGCGCAGCACGGAAGGAGCGAAGTCCGGTTCAAATCCCTTCATCGGCTCTCATCGGTACCAAAGTTTATCGGCAAAGTATCGGCAATTTATCGGCATTATGGTTATAATTGCCCTATGAGCCGCCCTCCTAAAAAACCTGGAATCTGGAACCCCAATTACACCCTGACGCCAAAAGTGGTCAACGGGCTACTGGAAATCGAAGCCGCTAAAACCCTCGTCGCGAACACCCCCCTTACCCCGACGGTCGAAGCTGAGCTCCGACACCGGGCCCGTGTTCGCTCGACCCATTATTCCACACGCATCGAAGGAAACCGTCTGACCCTAGCCCAAGCCGAAGAAGTCATCCGGGGAAAGAAAACGCATTTTCATGGTCGTGAGCGGGACGTGAATGAGGTTGAGAACTACTGGAACGCGCTATTAAAGGTCGAAGAGTGGGCGGCCAGAAGCGCGCCCTTCAACGAAGATCTCATCAAACGTCTACATGCTTTGGTTGAAAAGGGGCTCCGCGCGAAGGCATCGGTTTACCGGAAGGAACAGAACGTTATCAAGGAATCGACCACCGGCAAGATTGTATACCTACCGCCCGAAGCCAAAGACGTTCCCAAGTTGATGTCGGATTTTGTCGCTTGGGTAAGTCATGCAGAAAAGTCGAAAGTCCCTGCTCCGGTCATTGCCGGCCTTGCCCACTATCAGTTTGTGACGATCCACCCCTACTATGACGGCAATGGCCGCACAGCCCGGTTGATCGCGACGTTTCTTTTGCAAAGAGCAAATTACGGATTGAATGGTTTTCTCTCAATCGAAGAACATCATGCCCGTGATCTCGATGGATACTACCGGTCCCTGGCTGCCCATGAACATCACAACTACTACGAAGGCCGCGCCGAGGCGGACTTAACGCCGTGGCTTGAATATTTCGTTTCGCTTTTGAGCGGGGTTTTTGAAGCGGCCAAAGAAGAAGCCTTGAAACTCTCTAAAGGCGGGATTCCAATGGAACCGGAGGCCTTGCGACGGCTGGACCGCCGCGCCCGCAACGTACTTGCTCTTTTCACAAGTCAGGACAGAATTACGAATGTGGACGTTGCGCGGGCGCTGGGTCTCTCCGATCGGATGTCTCGCGTACTTTGCCAACAATGGGTTAAAGCAGGTTGGCTGCTGGCCGCCAACAAGTCCAACCGGTCGAGGGCCTACGAATTGTCGGAAAAATACCGGCAATATATTGGCGTCTAAAAGTTACCGAATCGTTACAAGTTCTTAACCGGAATTTCATGTGTTTTCTCTATGATCTGGGGGCTTATGAGCCCCCGTTTTCGATCAAAAATCGCGCTGTTTTTGACCCCCGTTTATTTCCTGACCAATGTGGCGTTGGGATCCATTGCGGAGTCAAACATTTGGGCCGACCGTCGCTCCGCCCCGTCGCTCAAATCAACGACAATCGATCCTTTACCGCTCCGTCGTCCCGGCACTCTTTTGGCCGGGACCCCTCTTCCGTTAAAAAACGATTTCGACCTGTCCTCCTACGGGTCCATTCGAAAAATAATCCCACCGGCTTCCGGTAAAACCGGCCCCACCGTCCTCCACATCCAAGACGTCCACATGAACGCCGACGCCCAGTTGAATATCGGCCGCGCCATCCAAACGCTTATTGATAAAGACCGCGTGGAAGCGGTCGCTCTCGAGGGCGGGTTCGGCCCGCTCGACTTCGCGGCTTTCCGCGCGTTCCCGCACCGGTCAATCATTGCCAAGGTGGCCGATGGATTGTTGGCGGAGAACATAATCGCCGGACCTGTGCACACGGCCCTATCAAGCGAGCGTGAAATTCCGCCGTTCTTCGGCGTCGATGACCGGGCGCATTACGATGCGAACGTGGCCGCCTACAAGGCCGCGGTCCCGGTCCTTGATCGGGAGAAGCAAGCCTGGCTCTCTGAAAAAAAATCGCTTGAAGCAGAGAAAGCCCGCAGGTTTCACCCGGCCTTGCTCGCCTTCGACCGGCTCGTTGGTTCTTACCGGGGCGGACAATCAACCATGGGAAGTTATCTTCACGCGCTCGCCCGCACGCAGCCGCTATCGCGCAATTGCCAAACATTTCTTGATGCGCTCTCGATTGAAGCGCGACTTGATTTTAAAGCGGTGGAAGGGGAGCGTTCCCGCTTGGTTGAGAAATTATTGCCAGTCTTCACAACGGCCCAAAAGAGCACCTTCATCAACAGCGTCGCCGCGTTCCGCGCGGGCCAAATCAACGATGCGGATTTTTACCGTTCCTTGAAGACGTTGGGCGCGACCGCCGGATTGCCACCGAGTCAATTCCCTGCGCTATTTGGCTACATCGACTACGTGGAGCTGTCCCAAAAAATCGACGCGGAGCTTCTGTTTACTGAGATGCGCGATCTCGAACGGGCCGCTTACGAACGCCTCGCCACCACGGACCATGAACGGCGATTGATTGCCGCTTCACGCCGGCACACCCTGACCGGCAAGCTGTTGGACTTTGCCTTGACCAGCGAAGAATGGCGGGAGTACAGCAAGCGTGATAATAAAGGCAACGCCTTCAATGCGTTTTACGAACAAGCCGAAGCGCGTGATGAAAAGATGGCGGATAATTTGTTGAAGATCGCTCTACGGCCGGCGGATCGAGAAAAGGTCTATGTGTTGGTCACCGGCGGCTTTCATTCCCGGGGAATCGAACGCCGGCTCGCGGAGGCCGGATGCAAGGTGGTGAGTTTTGTTCCGAAGATTTCAAAAGTGGAGACGGAAAACGGCGCGGCCTACCTGAGCGCGTTCACACAAGAAAAAACACCGCTCGAGAAAATCTTTCAAGGCGACACGCTGTTTCTGGCCCAAGAAGCATTTCCGAAAACAGTTGAGCGCATGGCGGCCACCAACGCTGTGATCAGCGCGACGTCGGCGGGGTTTCGTCTGGAAGCGTTGGAGGCCTTCAAGCGGATCATCCTTGGCGGCGGCAACGGAGTTGTTTGGGCGCTCGGCATGCTCAAATTTGTTTTTGTCGTCGTCGTAACGAAATCACGCCTTACTCTTATTTGGTCCCGCCCGGATCGCACCGACCCGGAATCGATCGCGGTCGTATCCGCCCAAGTCCCGCATTCGATCCTGTACAACGGCGCTCTGTTCCTCATCTCGACGATCAACTTTTTGTTCCTCGGCCGCGGATTTCGTCCGCATGGGTGGGAAGACAACCATCGGCTCAAGGTTGTTGGCCTGCTGGGAGCGGTGGTCGAATCCATCCTGATTGTTTTTTTGATGACTTCTGCCTCCGGAGAAATTTATACCCCTGTTTTGCTGTTGCTCGCCTTCTTTTTTGCCGATTATTTGATCGGGTCCGCGGTGAGTCCTGTGAACAGCCTGCCGATTTATCTCCGGCCGGTTTCATTGACGCGGTTGACGTTGTTGACCGCTACCTACGCGGTCTTTACGTCGTTCATATCGTTGAATTTTCTGTCGCTGTGGCAGGCGATCGGCATCGCATTCCTCGTCGGTTTGCCCCATGTTGTGATCGACGCGGTGTTGTTGTGGTTGCCGCAAATTATCGGATCGGTAACAGGCATCCAGCCTTTGAAAGAAGAGACGGTGTCTCCCTCCACGCGCATCGAAGGCCTGCGCCGCCGTCTGGATAAATTTTTATTGAAAGGCCCCAATTACAACAGGACAGACACCTCCGAAGTGGTGCCGATGACGCGTGAGGATTTCCGATACCAGCTAAAAGAGTCTGTCGCTACCGTTCGTTTTTTTTACGAAGAAATACTGTCTTCGAGTTTATCGCAGGCCGGAGAAAAACGACTTTCCATATCCGACGCAGAGCGCCGGAAAAATGAATTGAAAGAGATTGAGCCTTTTCTGGATGTTTGTTCCGCAAATCTTGAGAAGGTCCTCGAGAAAGTCCGGCAATTCTATCCGGACATTCTGTCGAAGTTGGAGGCAGGGCCAAAGCCGGTTTCCATCGTTGCCGTGGCGACCAAAACCCGTTTGCTCACTTCAAATCCTTTCTCGTCTGAATTTTTTTGGGGAACGATGGACGTTGATGTTGAAGAAGGCCGCCGCGTCATCTTATTGTCGATGCGCCATCTGAGCTCACTGCAAACCGATGACGAATTCAAAATGGCCGCTTTCTCCATTGTCGCCGGCGTAAAGCTCATCGAAAATTTTTACCTTATTAAAAACAAAGACAGCAAAAGCGTTCATGCCGACTTGGTGAAGTTTCGTGCGAAACTAAAAATTGAAAGCAAACCTTTTGTGCCCAAGGGTTATTTCATGAGGCACGTGTGGAATTGTTTGCATGATATGCGCACGTTGCACAAGCTT
Organism: uncultured Elusimicrobia bacterium; assembly: GCA_964405835.1. Classification (GTDB taxonomy): domain Bacteria; phylum Elusimicrobiota; class Elusimicrobia; order F11; family F11; genus JAJVIP01. The sequence continues at coordinate 12,304 of CAYOPN010000031.1, forward strand.
CGGTCCGAAATTCACCGCGAATTAAACCGGATTATGAATGTGGGTTTTTTCGATTATTACACGAAAGGGCATGTCGGCGGGCGCAAAATCGAACGATGGGTTGAAGATATCGTGTCCAACCCCGCCAATTTTGTTTCCGGGACAAACGTGCTTCAGCGCGCCGGCGATTTGGTGTGGCGGAATCAGGAGAAGCGGGATCCCACCATAATGATTCAAAACGCTCTGATCGATCTGGCCCAGCGATCGATGGCTATCGGGGAATATGGACTGGCAACACGCATCCTGCATTGGGGCCGTATGGTATTCGTTTTTGATTCGGCCGAGCTTCCTTACAGCAATTATGTTTTATTGCTGAAGGTCCTCACTCGGACCCGGCGATACGCGGAACTGCGAAGGGAATTGGTGAACATCAATAGAGGGCAGTTGGTTATTTACGTGCCCTGGACGTTCCGGCGGTTCAAGAACGGATTGGCAGCGATATGGGCGGAGCGGCGGCAACTAACGATCGGAACCGTCTGGCAATCATTTCGAGAGCGGATACGGACGCGAATCGTTTTGCAATTTTCACCAAACGAAAAAGAATTCTTGCTCACGGCGATAGAGAATCAAAAACTGGACAACTGGATCGGACGCACGCTGACGATCCATGCGCGCATGACGCCGAACGAATCCGATCGCAAAATGATGGTGCGCGAACGGCACATGGACTCGACGCTGATCCGGCAATTTCGAGCAACTCAAATTATTGGGAAAACATTTGGAAAAATAAAAGCGGATTCTGAATCCGTTTCTGATTCTGCTTCTGATTCCGTCATGGCAAGGATGATTTTGTCGGAACTCAATAAACTTCCCAACTCGGTTTTTCCAGTATTGCGGGAGTTGATAACGGAAGCTCAGAAAAACAGCCTTTGGAATCTCCTCGCCAAGATTAATAAAGAAGAGCCGGCTTTGTGGTTGGAAGGGATGACAATGATGACCGAAAGAGACTTGTTGCCGGAGCGCGCCAAAGGCCCCCAAATGCTTCGGCGGAAACTATGGGCACTCCGTTACGCGAAACGAATTTTCCCCGCTGACAATGAGGAAGCGATCAATCAGCTGATCGTGACGGTTGAAAGGCTGATCCGTGACAAGGTGCGTTTCGACAGGCAAGACCTGACCGGGGGAAAAACCATGGAATCGGCCGTCGACTCGGATATTATTTTGAAGACGGAGCTGGCAACCGAGAATGTTTATCCGTCGAGATTTGGGCCTCGAAACTATTTGAGCTTGCCGTCGCATTTCATCAATCTTGATATTTTTGAAATCGCGATGCGCGCCGCCTACGGGCGGCATATGGATGGTCTGGACAACCTCACCTCTGATGATCCTTACCGTGCGCTCGCGCTCGCCTGGTTTAAGTTCGTGTACGCGTTGAACGAAGAAACAAAAAAGAGCGGACGGTTGCAGACTCTTTTTGGTCAAGATCCCTGGTTCCAGGAAGACCGGTACATTTCCTGGGAACGAATCCGGATGTGGTTCATGCAAGTGGAAGGCCGGTTGAACGCGCGTCTGCAAACCTCCACCAAAGATTATCTGTATTTCGTCACCCAAATCCTGGAACCCGCCCGCAAAGAAATGGAGAAAGCGGCCCGGGAGATCGAGGCCAACACCGGTCAAAGGCTCCTTCTCCCGAAGCGAATCCTGTACAAACCCGGCCAGACGGACAGCGACGCTAATCAAACGGCAGCTATGGCCGGATCATCAACGGGCCATTTCATCCTCGACCCGCTTCTGCGCGAATGGAAATATTTTCTGGCGGGACCGTTCGTGTCGGTGGTAACGGCGGCGTTGCTTTCATGGTTTGGCTTTACAAGTCCGGCTTCCGACTTGCTTGCCATTTCGGTGGTGGTGGGCACAATGGCATGGCTCCTTTTGTTCGCGTCTCATCAAAAATGGTTTGTCCGCTCGCACAAGCAGGCGGCGCTCAACGCGGTCAAGGAGGTGTTAAAAGAGTTCGGAAAACCCGAGCTCAGCCCGGAAGAGCACCGCTCGAAGCTTCGCTTCGTTTACCTGAAATTGAGCGTGCCCGTCATGCCGATTTTTCTGGGCAGTGTGATGATTTGTAGTCACACCTTGCCTGGGTTGGACCCGGTCGCTCTGGCGGTCCTGGGTTTCTTGATCACGTGGGCGGTCCACACGTTGTATCACATCGTTTACAACCTCTTGTTCAAGTTCGGTTATTTCCGCTGGGCCAAGGTTCCGGGGGCGACGGCCGAGGGGAAGAAAAAGTTCAAAACCCTCACCAAATCGGCAAGGCACCTGGACGAATTTTTCAGTTCAAAAATTTGGAGGAACAACCCCTTCATACGCGTTTATGTGGTTGCGGAGAGAGACGGACAAGTGGTTGCCAGGTATTTTGACGATGTCACTGACCAAATACAAGCGATTCAGGCGCATGTTAATTGGATCCAGGACGCGGTGCCGTTGCACCGGAATTTTCGTTATGACTATGTCATCGCCGATGGAGATTCCCGGCTTTTGGCGGACCGGCTCGACGTAACGTTGGATCAAATAAAGTCCCTTTGCCAAAAAATGCGCGTTCCTGAAGTGTCCGGTGAACCGCCAATAACGCGGAATCTCCTGAGGCATCGTCGCGATTTGACCTGGGCCTATATTTGGGCCGGTGGTGATCTTGATTTTCTTGATCGGATGCTGCGCCAGCGGACGTCGCCGGCCGAATTGTTGAATGGAATGCACGACGTCCTTCCTTATGGTGAAGGAGAGTCCGCCAAAAAAGCTTTTCTGGCTGAGGACGCCGTGCTGAAGATTTCAACGGACCCGCGCGTTCTCGAAGAGCTTCGCAAACGGGAACAAGCGATCATTGATTATTTGCGCGATCCGGATTCGGTTTCTCCCACAGACACAATTCGTTACGGCATTCGATACGATTCCAGGCTGGAAAAATGGGACGCGCATCGTGAATCTTTGAAAAAGGCGCTGGGAAAAGAAGTCCCGTTGCCGCAAATAGCGAAATCTCTTGGTCTTAGCTTGGAACAGTTCCAGGGCCAGGCCAAGGCCTACAAGTTGGGCACCCTTATGAAGTCGATCGAATCGATGTGGGTTTGTGTCCGCTCGGGAGTGCTGGCCGGTTCCCCGTCCCTTGATATTTCGGAAGCCGCATTGGCCACCGGATTGGATGAAATGGAAATTCGGAAGCAGTTCGACGAGATCAGTTTTCATTTTGGGGATTTGGTGGAGCGCATTGGCGTTAGCTATCACAGTCTTTTAAAGGAATTCGTGAAGGAAAAGAGAAACCTCGAATTCATCGACGATGATCCCACGGAGTGGCCGACGTATTGGTACGGATTTCTAGGGAACCCGGAAATCCGGTTTAAAATCGACCCCCGCCGCGCCCGCGGTGCGTTGATTGCGCAGGTCCTGGCTTGTGGGGCGCAACCCGCCCGACTGGCCGATATTTACCAGGTCTCCGCGTATCAAGCTTTACGGTTGATGCGATTGGTTGCGGACGACCGCAGAGTTCAAGAAACCATGTTTTCCCGCGCACGATTGGTGGACCTTTACGTTCGATACGGCGGCGATCTCGCGCAAATTGTGCGCAAGGAGAAGGAGGGCACCCTCGCCTCATTGCGCGCCGCCCTCAAAGCTCATGCCATTCCGGGAGATCCGCTCGTGCGCGTCCGGCTGAAGACACGCGAGAGACAGCGGGAGGTATTGATCCATCAACTGAGAGCACGATGGCAGTCGGGAGAGGCCATGGATACGGCGATCGCGCGTACTTTTGGAGATTTTTCTAAAGAAAGATTTTCATTTGAAGACGACCGCGTCGTCTTGGCCGTTTTTAAATCAATGCGCCTTCAGGATGCATTCATTAAGTCCGGAGACAATCTCAAGCGTGCGGCTGAGTATCTCCGCGTGACAATTGGTGAGGCGGAGCTGTTGCGCAGCAGATTTTCCAAGCAGGAGTCAGATTTCATAGAGGAATTCCTGAAGGCCGAGCGTAAGAAATTGCTCGACGACATTCATTTAGCGAAAGGAGATTTTTTCCGTTTGGCAAGGAACCGCAATCAATCGATAGAGGTGTTGGGTGAGTTGATTTCTGTCCATCACCTTGAGCAACTCCTCGCCGGTCCCTCCGCCGTTCCCCTATCACCCAAGGTCCAGAAAGCCCGCGAGATCGCAGCTTTGGAGGATGCGCTCCGCAAGAACGATTTCGACGTCGAGGCGGTGGCGCGTCTGCGGAACGTCGCCGTAAAGGAGGTCTTCCTCGAAATCGGGGTGCTGGGTCTTAATAAAGACCTCATCCGGCGTGTGAAAAGTCGATACGAGTTGAAGGGATTGATTCACCAGCATAAGGGAAATTTGGCGGCCGTGGCGTCCGTGACCGGGCAGTTGGAAGCGGTGGTTCGAGTCGAATACGAAAATTCTGGTTTGTTGAAGGATGAGGAAATTGCCCGGCTTGTCAATGAACATGATCGAAAGCCTATTGCGACACCACGTTCTTTGCCCGAGAGCGAAAGGGGAAGGGTCCGCCTAATTCCGGAAGCCGAAAACCCGAAGGAGCGGTTGCGTCCGATTCCGGAAGAATACGACGGCTCATCGGTCGATGCGGTTCGACGTTGGCTCTCCGGTGACGAAAGAGCCGGCAATGATGTATTGACGTCGTTGGCCGAACTCATCAGGTCCTACGCTCAACGCGCCCAGCATCTACAACGGATTATGGCGCAGCTCATCGCTCCCAAAGTTGTCAGTGAGACGCTTCCATGGGAAGATGCGCTGGAAGATCTGATCGCCGAAGCCAATGTGGCGGTGCTGACCGCGCTAAAAGACTCGAGCAGTTCGGACGCCCATTCCTTGAATGTTCGGGCGCGACAAGATGCGCGGAGAGCGATATATCAATACATCGCCGCGCAATGGGGCCAGCCTGCAAGTGAGATGGTCCTCTATCTAGATGCTCTTGAGCAGGTCCTTTCGATGTCAACGGTGGCAGAGCCGGAATCATGGTTCGATTTGCCGATCGACTTCATGTTGCCGGAGTTAGAAAAGATACTCCCCGATTTGTCGGAACACTTGGCCGCCTGGCGCGGATCGACTGTTGCGCCATTTTCTACGGTAATTGATGTGTCCAGTTTGTTGGAGGCCCAAGATCCGAAACATTCCCCGGACAGCGAGGCGGCCAAAAATGAAGACCCGTCTTTGTCCCACGAACTGGCACGAGCGTTGTACACAAGCCTTTCCTATCCGAGAAACTTTACGGCAATCCATCTGTACTACGGATTGGATGGTGAAGCGCCAGAATCGCCTCGTGAGATCGGCGCCCGATTTGGAGTCAGTGATCAAACGATACGGGTCGATATCCAGGAGACGCTCGGAAAACTGAGGCTAACAGCCTGGGATTCTCCCTCCTTGGCCGGCCTGCGAAGTTTCGTCCCTCCCAGCTCCCTCGGCTATTTGATCGGATTGTTGTTTGGTTTTAAACCCAACGCGAAACTAAAATGGTACGCGCTTTGGTCGGTGATTTTCGTTGAGGCGCCTGTGGTTATGGCGTTGTTCCGCGCGGTGGGGCCGGAGTGGGCGGTGGCGCTTGTAATTAACATTGTGATCTTGCACATGGCCCTCTACGCCGCGGTTGCCGGGAAATACCGGATAAACGACACGGACTTTTTATTTATGACCAGCACGGTGAGCCATGTCGTGATCTTTTCGCTTTATTGGGTCGCGGTCTTCCTGGGTCTTCCTGTGTATTGGCCGGTTGCCATTCATGTGATTTGGGATTCGATTTGTTTTTGGCTTCTTCCAAAAGGCGACAAAACGCGGAATCAACAACAAATCGAGAAGATCCTTCGGTCCGATTCCTTGGCCCGCGATCGTGTGCTCGCCTTGCTTCCCGAATCGGATTGGTCGACTTTTATTAACAACTACGAGAGATTTGCCTCTCTCACCCACAGCGGTGCCATAAAGATTGATCCATCGATGAAGCCGTACACCCGCGCCATTGTAGGCCGGCTCGCGTTTGAGTTCACGTTTTTGGACGAGCGTCCCATCGAAAATGACATTCGGCTCTTTTGGCCTGCAACCTCCGCAAATGATCAGGCGATCAGCATGAAGGCGCGCCGCTTCGCGCAATATTATCTGCGGAATTCTCTTGGGTTGCCCGAATTGTCCGCCACACGCGGCCTCGAAAGCGCGGACTACGTGCAGGAGTACCTTTACGTTTGGGCGATGAATCCGGAGGGCCGGTTATCGCCTCCCACGCCGCCCGCTCCGCATTCTCCACTTGCTTCCAAATGGGCATACACGGCATTAAGCCGAATTCAGTGGTGGCATGACACGAAGCGGGTCCCGAAAAATGAAATCCGTTCTCTTGTGAGGGCCTATGCGCGAAAATTCGCGCTGGCTGATAGCGACCCGTCGTTAAAGGCGGATCTTCGGGACACCTTTCGTCTGGAAGCCATTTTGATGATGTTGGGCGAAGTGGGGGGAGTCACTTCGTCACGCCATCCAGCGGACGCGATAGCGCTTATCAATGCCATTTCGGATAGTTTGAACTTCCCGGAATTGTTGAGCCGCCACCCAACGGAGAATTCCACGTCGCTGCTCGACTGGCTCACGGCGAAGACATCGGAAACGCCGGAAACGCACATGAAAAGTTTCCGGAAAATTCTTGCCGGGATGTTCGCGGATGTTGGCAACACCTTGGATCGTGCGGAGGAGGTGATCAACACGGTCGTGTTAAACTCCGAGAAGCCGGAGGAAATTTTACAGAAGGCCCGGGTCCACGACTGGTCTTGGCAGGTTTTGTTTTCCCCGTTGCTTCAAGAGCTTCTGTTTACGGTGGTCCCGCTGTATTTCTGGGGCGTTCCGGGCCTGCTGTTATCGCGGCTTTTCTTTGTGGCTCTCCATATGACCGGTCCGCCCGGTAACATTCGCTTGCGCTGGCTGGCGCCGCTTCTCATCTCATCGATTCCGTTTCTGTTCGGTGTGGATGCGAGCACCCTCGAATGGTTCATCCGTTTTTCAATAATCCACGTCCTGATCAACGGGACTTTCGACAAGATCAACGAGTTCATCAAAATATTTTATTCCGACTTCCAACTCGGTCTCGGCATGTTGGACGTCAACCCCCCGATGAAGGAATCGGCGTCGGACCGTTTGGAATTGGTGGTCGAGCGGCTCATGCCCGAGATCCGGAACGACCTGGAGTCCGATCTTTCGGGAAGGTCGCCGGAGAATCCAGCGTCGACTATCGCTCCCGGACCGTTACCCCATTTGAAGGACCTTAAAAGGGCGGCCAGGGAGGTCTTAAAAGCCGCGTAATTGGTTTGCTTCCCAGCGCTCTTTTTATACGATCCCTTTCATCGACTTGTCGCGTTAGAACCCCTACCTAATGCCGAGCTCATTCAATTAAAACCATACATAAAGGAACCTACTCGAAATGAAGAAATTGACGTGGTTGTTTGCTGTTGTCTTGGTGGTCGCAATGATGCCGTTTTTCTCGTCCTGCAAAAAATCCGCGGGTTCCAATGGCGGTGTGGTGGTGTGGCACTGGATGACTGACCGTGATGACGCTTTCCAAGAACTTTCCAAGCAGTACAAACAAGAGACCGGCAAAGATGTTCAATTTCAGCTCTATGCGCCCTCGGATGTCTATTCCCAGAAAGTCCGCGTCGGTGCGCAGACCAACAGCTTGCCCGACATTTATGGCGTCTTGGGCGACGCGCGTGACCTTGCGAGCTTCATTGAAGCCGGCCATGTGGAGAACCTGACCCCGCAACTCGGCGACGGCCCCGGTTCCTGGAAAACCAATTTCTACGAAGAAGCGCTCAACACCACTTACTTCAAACCCGGCAATTCCTTCCAAGTCATCGACGGTTTCTACGGCATCCCGGTCGATGTCACTACCATCCCGATGATCTACAACAAGGCCCTCTTCAAGAAAGCCGGTTTGAACCCCAACGCGCCCCCCAAAACCTGGGACGAATTCATCGCGGCGGGCAAGGCTTTAAAACGTTCCGGCGTCACCGGTTTCACGAGTGGTTGGGCCGAGACCTGGCTTATCTACTCGCTCGTGACCGACATGGCCCACAACTTGATGGGCGAAGCCAAAGTCATGGACACTCACGCGGGCAAAGTCCCTTATACGGATCCCGATTGGATCAAGGTCTTCGCGGCATTTGAGGAGCTTCAGAAAGCCGGTTTCGTTGATCCTTCGCTTGTGACGCTCGGCAACAAGGCCGCGGAACAGGCGTTCTCGCAAGAGCGCTCCGGTATGACCTTCAACGGCTCTTGGGCCGTTAACGTGTACGCGGGCATGAACCCGAAACTGGATTACGCGCCGTTCCGTCCACCTCAGTTGGGTGGTAAATTCCCGCAGACCGTTTGGGGCGGGGCCGGTACGGTGTTCCTCGTGAACGCCAAGTCCAAAGCCAAAGACGACGCGGTGGCGTTCCTGAAATGGATGTCGGACAAGAAACAGGCCGCTTATCTCGTGACCGCCACCAAGAACCTCTCGGCCGTGAAAGACGCGGCCGGAGAAGGGACCGCTCCCGTGTTGACCCAGTTCTCCGAGCTCATGAAAAATTCGATCCATCCGAACCGCTTCACTGTGTCGGAAGACCCCAAAGTTCAGGAGACGATGACGAAGGGCATTCAATCGATCCTGATCGCCGAAAAGACCGCCGGGCAAGTTGCCGCGGACGTTCAGAAAGCAAAAGAGAAGGCCCAGGCCGAATAACATGAATCAAGGGGGCGCGGTGAAAAAAGCGAAAGGAGCGTTCAGCTGGAACATGGCCAGCAACTACCTTTTTGTTTTGCCCGCGCTCTTGATGTTCCTCGTGTTCAACTTCTATCCGTACATCCAGGTGTTTTTCCTGTCGGTGTTCAAGTGGAATGGCATTTCGGCGTCCAAGGTCTTTGTCGAGCTCGCGAACTATAAAGACATTCTCACCGATAACCCGGCCTGGTGGTTCTCCATGCGGAACGCCGCCTACGTGACGTTCCTCGCGCTGACCTTTCAAAACGGCCTGGCGTTGTTGCTGGCGTGGCTCGTCGACCGCGACATTCGCGGCGGCCAAATCTACCGTTCGATCTTCTTCCTGCCGCCGATCCTTTCCGGCATCGTGGTGGGCCTTATCTGGAACTGGATCTATCAAGGCGATTACGGACTGTTGAACGCGCTGTTGGCCAAGTTCGGACTCACCGGTTTCGCGCATCCGTGGTTGGCCGATCCCGACACGGCCCTTCCGGCGCTCGCGGTGGTCCACATGTGGAAAGGGTTTGGCTGGGGGTTCATTATTTTGCTGGCGGGGCTGCAGGGGATCCCGCGCGAACTGTACGAAGCGGCGCGCGTGGACGGCGCCGGCGAGACGCGCATTTTTTGGAAGATTACCGTGCCGCTCATGATTCCGGTTTTTATTTTGGTGAGCGTGTTGACCGTGCTTGGGACCATGCAGTTGTATGACCTGGTCATCGTGACCACCCGCGGTGGTCCCGGTCTCCATACCGAGATGCCCATGAAACGGATTTTGGACGAGATCACGCCCGGTTCGCGCGTGGGTTACGCGTCGGCGATGGGTGTGGTGTTCGGGATCGTTTTGTTGATTGTGTCGGTCATCCAGATCCAACTTTCAAAATGGTTCAAGGCGGAATGACATGGCCAAGATGACCGTTGAGCGCGTCACATTAAAGGCTTACCGCGTTTTAAAAAGCGTCACCAAGCACACGATCCTGATCACGGTCGCGATTAGCTGTATTTTCCCGCTCGTGTGGATGGTTTCTTCCGCGCTCAAGACCCAAGCCACGGTTTTTACCGATCTGAGTCTCATTCCTTCCAATCCGCAATTCGTGAACTTCGCAGAAGCCTGGACCCAGGGCAAATTCGGCATCTATTTCGTCAACAGCGTCGCCTACACGCTGTTGTGCGTGTTCGGCGTGCTGCTGATTTCCTCGTTGGCCGCTTTCGCGTTTGCCCGCCTGCAGTTCCCGGGCAAAAACGCGCTCTACTTTTTGTTCCTGATCACGTTGATGATTCCGGTGCCGGGCGCCATTGTCGCGCTCTACGTGCTGCTGATCAAACTCAACCTCATCGACACGCGGCTTGGCTACATGCTGCCGCAAATCAACGGCGGGTTGGCCTTGGGCCTTTTTATTCTTCGCCCGTTTTTTGAGCGGATCCCGAAAGATTTGGAAGACGCGGCACGCATCGACGGCTGCGGCCGGATGGGCATTTATTGGCACGTGGCGATTCCGCTCGCGAAACCCGCGCTCGCGGTCGTGGCGCTGTTCACGTCGCTCGCGGTCTGGAACGAGTTCATGCTCGCGCAGCTGGTGCTCCAATCGCAAGAACTTATGCCACTGCAACTCGGGCTCGTGAAATTCTGGGGCGGAACGCTCACCGAATATCCGCTCCTCATGGCCGGCATGGCCATCTCGGTCCTGCCGATCATCATCGCCTACATTTTCCTGCAACGTCACATCATCGCCGGCGTGACCGCCGGGGCCCTAAAGGGATAGACGTGCGCGGCCCCACCAACTTTTTTCCCCTCCCCAACGGGGAGGGGGCAGGGGTGGGGCAAAACCGAAGCGATTGCTCCGGGGGAACCCCACCCCTAACCCCTCCCCTGGCGGGGAGGGGAACGAACATTTTTCTGGTCGTTTTCTTGCTGTCGACTTGTATTTCTGTCGCCGCCGCTGACGAATCCTACGTCGAACCGGGCACGTTCCGGCTTTCGCACGAAGTGGTGGTGGAAAATATTCTTCACCGCGTGCAACCGGGTTGGGGCGTGCAGAATGGGCCGGACGAAAAGACCTATTCGAAAGATCCCAACGCGAACAACCCCTGGAAAGCCGAATGGGGGGAATCGCTTCTCACCGAGGCCGCCACGCGCATCACGCCCGACATTTTCGGCCGCGTGCTGTTCGAACTGCAGGGCGATTACGCGGACCGCTTTTGGCGCCCGAACAACTACGAACACCACATCGACGACGCCGACCGCCACGCGTTTCTGCGCCAGGCCGAGTTCCGCATCGACAAAGACGAATGGTTCCTGCGTGGTTTCAAAGGCGTCGGCCACGGTGGATGGGAGGCCCAAGGGGATTTCTTCAGTCTCTATCCCCAATCCAATCCCGAGGAAGATTACATGGGATCTTCCGGTTCTTTCGGCATCTATCCGGATAATTTTAAGCAGGACGTTTTCCTCAATATTTCCGATCGCCACGCGCCGCGCGGGTTTGAAGGCGGGTTCCACCTGTTCGGTCTCGATTTCGGCGCCGCTGTCGGTAACGAATTGGCGTGGGGCTATGACAAGGGTGGTTACGGCCGCGTATCGGCGCCGCTCGGCACAACCAAATTGACGTTTGTGTACAAAGACGAAGACGTGCCTTACGCGCTGCCACCTGACGAGGACGAACGCAACCGCGCTTACGCGCTTTCTTGGCGCGCGCCGTTTGAAAAAGGCCATTTGTTTGAAGCCGGCGTGAAATACCAGCCGTTCCGGTTGAACGAGCCTTATCAGTCGGCCGAAGAAGTGGACGCCGGTTCGGGCATCCAGGGTTCCTCGACGAAAATTTCCAACAAGACCACCAGCGAGAGCGACGCGTTCGCCGAACGCCTTCGTTATGAGCACCACGCGGACATCGCCGACAAACTGGTGGTGTTCACGGGCGACGTGACGCACGCGGGCGTGGTGGCCGGCAACAAAGACCAATTGGACTTGCGGGTGGCCGGCGACATTACCTCCGCTTTGCGCGGCAGCATCCAATACACCTACCGCAAACCGCTCGAAGGCCCCATTCCTTTCCTTTACGAAGGCACCCAAAACAACATGGGCAACATCGTCGCCAATCCGCGCGGCCCCGACGCGCCGTTTACCGTGGACTGGAACAACCGCGAAGCCGTGTTCCTGACCACCACGTTCGTGTTTGACCCCACACCGGGCAGCACGCTGTTTGTCTACAACCCGGACGCGCTCCAAATGTGGAACGTGAACCCGCGTGAGAACTCCCCATTCTCCATGGCCTTCCAGTACCAGATGAGCGATTACCGCACCACCACCGACCGTCTTTATTATTACGACACGGGCGGTAACATTGTTTACGAACCGGCCGGCCACACGGGCGCCTGGGCCACCGATCATCCTCTAAATGAGTTCCGCGTGATGTTTTTGGGCCGTCCTTCCAAAACCGGTTGGACCTTGGCGTTCGCGGGCGGCGAGTCGCCGGCCATCTCGAGCCTGGCCTATTCCGAAGACACCAGCGTCAACAAGCCGATCAGCCACTATTACTCGATTGAAGGGAAACTGGACATCTGGCCCTTCACTTTTTGGGGCCATTACGGGTCCGGCGTGTGGGGGCCTGAGTCCTATCAGAGGTTCTTTGGAGAATCATTTGATGAATTGTTTGGCGGGGGTCTAAGTTATAAGATCACCGTCAACACCACCGTCGACGTTAGTTATTTGGCGGCGCGCCAGAACGACAACTTGTTTGTCGCCCCCGACCTGGGCGCGTACGACGAAATAAGGACCATGTTCTCCCATCGGTTTGGATTTTTGTTTCAATTGAACGACTCCGCGCGGCCGGGGTATCAGGCGCGGTAGGATTTGATGGATAGTCTTATAACAGAGGAGCCTTACAATGAATAAGCAAAAGAAAGTGTTGTCGTTGTTGGCGGGCGCGGTGTTGATGATGGCCGGAGTCCTATCGGCGGCAGAGAAGAAAAAAGCGGGCGCGGTCGAAGATGTGTTCTACATCTACACCGAGCGCGGTTCCCGTCTTAACCATTATGTTCCTTCCGGTTGGATGGGCGATTATGGCGATCTGAAAATGAACCAAGGTTGGGTCAAGAGCCAGGTCGGCAAGGACAAGAAAGACGCAAAAGCCAAAGCGGAAGAACCGAAGCCGGGTGAAGACACCTGCATTCAAGTCCGTTACACGGCGGAACGCAAACAGGGTGCGGGTTGGGCCGGCATTTACTGGCAGCATCCGGCGAACAACTGGGGCGACAAGCGCGGCGGTTTTGACCTCTCTCCCTATTCGAAATTGACCTTCATGGCCAAGGGCGAACAGGGCGGAGAAGTGGTCGACAAGTTCTTCATCGGCGGCATCACCGGCCAGACCGAAGAAGGCGATTCCGACGAAGCCTCGTTGAGCCCGGTCACGCTGACCAAGGACTGGAAGAAATACGAGATCTCCTTGAAAGGCCTCGACATGAGCCACATCATCGGCGGTTTCGGTTTTGCCGCCAACGCCGACGCGAACCCGAACGGGTTTGTGGCTTACATCGACGATATCCGCCTCGAGAAGTAAGTTTTATTTAAATGAGCTGCATTGGGCGCCGTCATCCCGGCGAAAGCCGGGATCCAGGTTTTAAACCTGCTTTTAAATACAGGTTTACGACCTGGGCCCCGGCTTTCGCCGGGGTGACGGCGCTCTTTTTTTCCCTCGCCAGTTTCTCTCCCGTTCACGCCAAAGCGCGCCGGCCTGAGCCGGGGAAATCCGACGACGTTTACTCGCTCACGAAGGCCGAGCCGGTTCCGATCGCTGCCAAAAAAACCGCGCTGCCGTTGGTCATTTTTGGCGAAAACCCGGGTGCATCTTCCAGCTACGCGCCAAGTGGTTTCATGGGCGATTCCAGTTCCATGAGAATGAAATCGGTGGACTTTTCGGCTCCGCTGATTTCGAGCAAGACCGGCACCGGTTGTTTGCGTGTTGAAATCAAACCGACCGGACGCGAAGGTTGGGTGGGCCTCTACTGGCAGACACCGGCCAACAATTGGGGGAAAATCAAAGGCGCCGGCTACGATTTGTCCGCCGCCAAAAGACTCACGTTCTGGGCGCGCGGCGAAAAGGGCGGAGAGAAGATCTCCGATATAAAAATGGGCGGATTGTTGGGCCCGTATCCCGACACGGACGGCGCTTCTTTGAGCAACGTCAAACTCAAAAAAGAGTGGACCCAATACACCATCGATTTAAAGGGCAAAGACCTGCGCCATATCATCGGCGGGTTCGCGTTCAGCGTGCGGCGTTCCGACAATCCGCGCGGCGCCGTGTTTTATCTGGATGAAATTATTTACGAGGGAGAGGTGTCCTCGGCCCCCGTGGTGGCCATGGCGCCGGTCCCTGAGCCCACACCGGCCGCCACGCCCAAATTGACCAAGCCGGTCAAGATCTTGGTCCCGTTTGGGAACCCAAAAGAAGTGTTCACGGGGTCGGGAAAAGAAGGGTTGGATGAAATCGCCGCGGTGGCCATCGCGCATCCCGAAACGCAACTGCTCGTTGAAGGTCATACCGACAACGTGGGCCCCAAATCGCTCAACAAAAAACTTGGGCTTGAACGTGCCCGGGCCGTGGCCGACTACCTGGTCAACAAAGGCATTTCGCGCGACCGCATCACGACCGAAGGGGTCGGCGATGAACACCCCATCCGCGAAGGGTCCAATAGCACCGCCCAGGGCCGTATGGAAAATCGGCGCGTGGAAGTGACGCTGGTGCCGCAGTGACCCCGGCTAAAAAACATGCCGGGGTGACGGTATTATGTTTGATGCTGGGATTGCTGGGGACAACGGCCTGCAAACGCAACCCCATCGACCGTTTAACAAACCCGTTGCCCGACGGAGATGTGTCACAAAACAGCGGCGTGTACATCATCTATGACGACGAATTGAAAACGTCGGGCGGCCTTGGTTTCTTTCCAGGCGGTTCCAACCAATTCATTGATTTAGCGGACATCACCGAGCCGCGCCGCACGGCGCGCAACATCCGTTATTTCTGGACCGGCGCACCGACAGGCGTAAATCAAAGCAGTTTTACGTTTGCCGGTTTTGCGCTGCTTGTCACTCCTGATTTTTCAACGCTCGAGGCCTCTTCGGCACGTAACTTTTCCTCCTATGGCTACAGCAAATTAAAATTTTCGGCGCGCGGCTCCTTGGCTTCCGATATGTCTTTTCAAGTTTCCGGTCCCAGTACCGGGACCGCGGTGGCCCCGGCCCAACTTAATGTGAGTGCTTCCCAATTAACAAATAGCTGGCAAGATTTTGAATTGACGGTGCCTTCCTTTCACTTCTCCGAAATCAGGGTTTTTGCGACCTTTGCCTTAATCTATGACCAACCGCCGCGCTCCACCAATTTCGGCCCCGGCGGGACCGTTTACATCGATGATGTCCGCTATGAATAAACCATTCGTCATCCCCGCGTCCCGTTCAATTGAACGAATTATGTCGGGACGTACTGGCCGTTCCGGTACGAAGGCGGGGATCCAGCTCCTTAAAAAAATAAATAAGTCGTTTTCTCCAGTTCTGGATTCCCGATTGAGACATTCGTACCCAAAGGGTACAGTCCCGGCAATAATTTTGAATTATTGGAGCGGGACGGGAATGACGGCTATTCGGATGGCATTGGTTTTATTGTTCCTCAGCTCTCCTGTTTTGCGCGCGGAAGCGCCGGCCAACGCTGAATACGAAACGGCCCCGCCCGTGACCGGGTCGTATCTGGGGGAGGCCGCCGGCGCCGTCGTCGGCCGCGTTTTTGGCGTCGAGGGGGACGCGAGCGACATCAAATATCATGAGATCGAACTGACCGCGCATTCGCCGGCCAGCGCCGCCACACGCTCGGCATTCATTCCGGGATGGGGACAACATTTCAACAACCAGAAAGCCAAAGGCACCGTGTTCTTTTTTGTGACGGTGGGCGCGTTGGCGGGGACCGTTCATTTGGCCAGCAAGGCGGACCGGACCTACGACGACTACAAGCAGCTGGGGGTAAAAAACAGTTCGCTCTACGACGATTATAAAAGCGAGCAAACGCGGGCGATCGCGCTCGGAAGTGTGACCGCGGTGTTATGGACCATCGGCGTTATCGACGCGTACCGCCACGCCTACGTTCCTTTGTACTCAAAAACAACCTCATTTGACGTGGCGTTTATCGACGGTGGGGCGGAAATGTCGGTCCGGAAAAAATTCTGAAATTTTTCTTGTGGCATCCAATCCAATTTCATACTTTTCACGCGGGTTATTTGGCTTTATGAAGAGTTTATTCAAACGCTTGAATGAAAATGGTCGCGTGGGCCTGATCGTGGGGTTCGCGGTGATCACAACCCTCCTCCCCGCCTGCAAGAAAAAAGAAAAACTCACCAACTCCACCTACAACTTCTCCATCTCTCCCGCCGCTTCCGCTGTTGCCAAAGGCGAAACATTGACGTTGCGCGCGCGCGGCGCCGGCGAACTCAATCCGACCTGGTCCGTGTCGGCATCGACCTTGGGCACCGTCAGCCCCGAAGTCGGCCCCGTGGTCGTGTTCACGCCGAACGCCACGACGAGCGTTTTGGGAGATTTGGTCATCACCGCGATCTTCGATGGACAGATGGCCACTTCTCAAATTGCCGTTGTTACCTATAAACCGAACAGCAATACTTTCGATGTGTATACCGACCAATTGCCCTCCGGCGTTTCTGCCACGATTAATTTAACTGGTGGTATTACGCTGACGGAACCCATTTCCGGATACACACCACAAGGAACAAAATTTTTGCGGATGAATGGCATGGACGTTGGGCAAAACTTGCAAGTTATTATGAGTGCCCAGAATTTGTCGGATTTTGCGGCTGGGGGGACACTAAAGTTTGCGATGCGATTGGGGCAGGCAATCCCCGGTGTTGCCGAAACTTTTCAAATTGATTTGATCGGTGGAGGAACGCAGTCCTACGATTTAATACGGAACACGGATTTTTCGCCCAGCAATTTGGATTGGCAAGAAATATCGATTTCTCTCCCGGCCAATTTCGGAGGATTGGACTATTCGCAGGTGACCTCACCCTTTACAATTATCGGTCAAGGATTAAGCGGGCCAATTCAGTTGGACATCGATGCGGTTAGGTGGGAGAAATAGAATTTTTACCGAAATGAATAAATTAAAGCGCTTGAATACATGAGTACGATCCGAAATAAAACCGAGCTCAACTTCTGGGTGATGCCCAACGCGGGGTTTGCCACGCGCGGTATTTTGGACGGCCTCATCAAGGAGTTTGAAGCGTCCCGGCCGGATGTGCGCGTGAAGTTGACCGTGCATCCGTGGTCGTTGGCGTGGAGCCGCGTGATGGATGTGGTGAAAGGCCGCAACACACGGAACGTGCCCGACGTGATGCAGGTGGGAACAACCTGGATCACGACGTTGAGTTACTTGGGCGCGCTTGAGCAAGTGCCGGAAAAGCCGTTCGGCCCGCGCGAAATGCGCATGGCCACTTCCATCGGAGATTCGAGTCCCTTCTGCATTCCGTGGTTCATCGACATCCGCGTGCTTTATTACCGCCGCGATATTTTTGAGGCCTTCCGTATCAACCCCGCCTTGCTCAACGATTGGAAAGGATTTTCGCAGGCCTGCGCCGAACTCAAACAACATTTGTCCAAATCAGACCGTTTTTCGCGCATTATTGCCCCGCTCGGAAGCCCGGGTCAAAAGCCCAGCGTTCTTATTCACGATCTGGCGCCATGGGTCTGGGAGGCCGGCGGCGATTTCTGCTCGGAAGATTTAAAGGAAACCAATTTGAACCAGGTGCCGCTCATTCAGGGCGCGGAGTTCTATTTCGATCTGATCGGCCAGGGCTATATGCCGGTGCCGAACAGCGCGCTTCCTCAGGGAAATTTTTTCACGGGCCATTATGCGATGCAATTCTCGGGCAGTTGGCCGACGGACACCTATCTTAATCCCGACTGGGCCTACACGCGCCGCGAGGTGGCCGACAATGCGGGCGTGAAACCGCTGCCCGAAGGTCCGCAGGGCCGCTACACGTTTTTGGGCGGAAGCAATCTGGGCGTTTCTTCCATGAGCCGCAACAAAGAGGCCGCATGGGATTTCATTCAATTCATGCTCCAGCCGGCCCGCTCGACAAAACACGCGCGGGCGATCGGCGCCTTGCCGGCCCGTCTGGCGGGCATGGATGAACTCTTCACGCGCATCCCATCGGCCAAGGAAGTTTTCTTTAACTCGTTTGGCTACGCGCGCCGCTTGCCGAGACTCATTGAGATGGGTTCCGTCGAACAGATCATCTACAAGATGGGTGGGCGGATCCTCATGTCGATCCGGGAAGGGACCTACAATCACCGCCGCCTGTACCAGGAAATCAACGCGGCCAACAACGAGATCAAATCGCTTTTGTCCATCCATCGCTACGGCACCAAAATTGCGCAGGTGGCCGCATGACCGCGTACCGCGCGTTACTTCTCTATGAGGAACTGCTGCGCAAGTTCCAGAACCAGTTGGGCTCCACGCACCTCGGCGTTGAAGGCGCGTTTGAATCGGGTTTTGGATATTTGTCTTCGCGTCTCAAGCTTGAGAACGCGGCCTTGTTCTGGTGGGACCCGCAACGGAATTGTCTCTCCATGCAATACGCGTTGCACGACGGCGCGCTGATGGAGGGCGAAGAGGAAATTATCGTCGACGAAACCAGCCCGCTCCGGCCGCTCGTGGAAGAGCGCAAGCCCGTGGTGGTTTCGGCCCGGCAGCCCTGGGTCGCGTTCATTCCGTTGCATATGGGTGTTGAGCTTTTGGGCGCCATTCGCATTGAGCGCGCGCACCCGCTTCCCCGGGGAAAAGTGCTCATGCCGCTTTCCTCTTTAAATCCGAAGAACGGATCGAAGGAACGCATCTATCCTTTTTTGGAAGATATCGCGGACGTCTTCTCCGTCCGGTTCCATCAGTTGACGCGGGACGAAAAACACCGGAGGCGCACGCAGGTCCTGCAGGCCGGCTCCGAAGTGGCGACCGCTGTTTTCGAGCGCCCGCGCTTGCGCGACATGCTGGAAGCCGTTTCGCGCAGCATAGTGCGGAACCTCGGTTTTGATCGCGTGCGCATTTTCCTAATCGATTCCGAGAAGTCCCGGCTCGACGGTATTTTGGGTCTTCAGATTCCGGACATGCTGCTCGATTTGAGTGGCGAAAATTTTCCGCTTAAACCGGGCGCGAACCAACTCGTCGACGCGGTGCTTTCCAGCAAAGGAGAGGCCCATGTCCATATGGTGGGGGGGCGTGTGGTGTACGTGCCCATCATCGTGAACAGCCAGGTGATCGGTTGCCTGGCCGCGGACAACCTGCTCAGCCAACAATTGATTGATGAAGAACAGATGGAGGCGCTCCGCACCTTGACCGGCCAAATCGGAATGGCGGTCTTGAACGCGCGGCTTTTTGAAGACATCGAGCAACAGGCCATTACCGACGGGCTCACCAAACTGTACGTCCACCGTTATTTTCAGCAACGTCTCAAAGAAGAAATCGACCGCGCTGACCGCTATTCCTACAACGTGGCCTTGATCATGATGGACGTCGATCATTTCAAGATGCTCAACGACAGCCACGGTCATTTGATGGGCGACAAGGCGCTCGAATATTTGTCGCAAATCATCCGCGGGAACATCCGCCGTATCGACCTGGCCGCCCGCTATGGTGGTGACGAGGTGGTTTTGGTGCTGCCCGAGATCACGGAGCAGGAAGCGTGGATGATGGGGGAACGCCTTTTGAGCGCGGTCAAAAAAGCGGCGCTTCCCACACCGGCCGGCAAGAGTGTCGGCATGTCGATCACGATGGGAGCGGCGCTTTATCCCTCCGACGCCCACAGCGCGCGGGACCTTATTGAAGCCGCCGACAAAGCGCTTTATTGGGCCAAAAAAAACGACCGTGGAAACGTCTGTTTTTACCGGACAATGACCCCCGCAACAAACGAAAAAACCGCCTAGTTACCCCCCGAAAAATGGTAAACCCTTCCGCCAGTTAAATAGACGGAAGAATCCGTAAACAAACCCCTCCCTAGCACATAAAAAGCCTCGAGAAATCAGGCTATTTTTATGCCCCATTTGTTTACAACTAATTAACAGGTTTTTAAGGAGATCTTAAGACGGTGTTGTCTAGAATGGGGCAAGACAAATGAATGGCAAGATTATGAAACTAACCTTTCACGTCATCGGCCGGAATGCTTGGCTCGCGATCGCCTTGATTGCGGGCCTTCGTGTCTCTGCCCCCGCCGCGTTCCAAGAAGCGCTTTGGGGGGCGCGCCCCGCATCGATGGTTGGCGCTTTCACCGCTGTCGCAGACGACGCCAACGCCCCTGCCTACAATCCCTCCGGCATCAGCCACATCACCCAGAACGAAATGACTTTCATGTACGCGCGCCTGTTTTCCGGCGTCAATTTTTACGCTGGAGAAGAGGACACCTCCCGCCTCGGACTTGGATACTTTAGTTACGTGCCCCAGATTAAAAACAAAGCTTACGGAAGTTATGCCATCACCTGGACCAATTTTGCCGCCACCAATCTTTACCGCGAAGACAGCCTTGCGATCACCGTCGCCGATTCCTACCGGTTCG
>CAYOPN010000032.1:0-32344 GCA_964405835.1 uncultured Elusimicrobia bacterium
AGAGAAGTCCGGCGAAAGAGAGAATGATTTTCTGGCCAAAGGTTTTGTTGGTGTGAGCAAATCCAAAGACGACGGCCATAACGCCGCCGATGATGCCCACCACGTAGGGATCAAATCCATACACGTAAGCCGCAACAAGCGGAACACGGAAGATCCACTCCCAATATGGCGCCATCGCAACAGCAATGGGGTTATCGCCGAAGATGGAAGCGACAGGAGCGGGATGATCACGCGGAGACTGCCTGGTGTCAGCTTCATGTAATGCGGAGGAGTCAACTACGGTGTGTGTTTCTAAATAGGGATAAGCCTTTATTACGGAATTCAAAGCGTTGATGGTCTCTTTGACGGTGGGGGGATTGTTGGGATCTTGTTGTTGTGCGTATCGCTCTATGTCACTGAGAGCGTTAATAATCAGGGCTTCCTCGCGAGAGAACGGTCTATTCCCGAATCCATTTATCCAATCCCCCAATGCGACACCAATAGGGTGAAGGTCGAACGAAGGATGGTGTCGGTCAAGGGTTTCGGGCGCCGTGAAGCGAGGCGTGCTGATGTAGTCCGTCGGCCATTCTTTCTTAAAGGATGCTGGCACTGCCGTCGCAAAATCGAGGCCCCATATTTTTCCAGAGAGGTCTTTAATGAAGTTGCGGGGCTTGATGTCGCGATGGATATATCCAAGCTCGTGGAGTTGTTTCAAAAACTCCAACATGCCAACAAAATCAGTCAAGCTGAGCCCCCCGTCTTCTCGAGTAAATTTGGCGTACAAATCTTCTCCTTCGATGTAATCCATGGCCAAATAATTCCGGCCGGACTCCGCATCAAAGCCGGTTTCGATAAAACGGGGGAAAAGGGAACGATCAGCTTCAATTTTTCCGCTGATCTCGCGCAGATTTTCTGCTTCCAACATCAAGGCGCCGATCCGCGAGAAAATTTCAAAACCGTCAACCTCTCCCTTAACTTTGTCGAACCGGGCCAATTTCAAGGCCACTTTTTTCCCCGAACGGATGTCGACGGCTGCATAGACGGTCCCGAATCCGCCTCTTGCAACAATTTTTTTGATTTTAAAGGGCCCGATCTTTTTAAGGCTGCTCTTCTTAATTGGACGGAACCATTGCGAAGTAATGAGGCGCCACCCATTTCGTGTTGGCACTTTTTTCCTGGCGCTGATCTCAAAGTTTCCCGACAGTTCTTGGTAGATATTGGATGTTTGTTCCGGTGATAAAGCGTCCAGCCATAAATCTATCGAGTCTTTTTCGGGCGGAAACTGCGTGGGGAGAAGCTGCGTCGGCTCAAGCGGTTCTTCTTTTGGATTGATTGTCGACGCCAACGGCCACCATTTGGGAAACCAGGCCGCGTCGCGGAAGCCGAGCACGATGGCGTTGTTAAGCACGTGGACCGCAAAAGAAATGTTGAACGCGACTTCCGAGCTTAAGTTGAATGCGGGATTGAATGGCAGGCTGAACAATACAAAGAGAAACATCAGGGCCGCGGCGCTTTTCCAACCTCTCAAACGTGACGATTCGAAGACAGCTTCAAGGTAGAAGTGAATGGCCGTTGCTATTGCGGCGACCACAATAGATGCCAAAATAAAATGAGAGGAAATATATTTGGTGGTGAGAGGCAACCCCAGCGCCTGGAACGTTGCCGTCTCCAACAACGGCATGAGAATAAGTGGAAGGAGGACCAACAGCGGCTTCAAGGCTTCGCGAAAATTCCGCGGGACCAGCTCCCCCAGGTCTGAGGGCCAAGATTTTTTAAATTCTTTTTCCCAGGGTTTTTCGACCCAATACCGCTGCGCTTGATCAATAAGTTTTTGAATGGACGCCTGGGTTGGGTTCCTATTTAAAAAATAATTGCGGAGAAGCATGTCGTTGAAGGAAAGCACCTGGGTCATCGGGAACCCAAATTCAATGAGGGCAGCTTTTACTTCGGCCACATCTTCTTCGCGAGTGTAAATGAAGGGGATTTTTGAAAGGGGGACGAAATCCGCGATTCCCATTTCATCGGTGACGCCTTGAATTGAAGTGTGGTTCCATCGCTGCGTCAATCCAAAAATTATCGGGCGCGGGTCTTTGCGCGGGAGCGCCGGAGGGTTCGGGCCGCTCATCAATTTCAAAACATAGTCCCAATATATCTCGTTCTCTTTTTCGTAGATACCGTTGGGATGCTCGGCGCGCCCCTTTTTCATTGCTTGGACTTTGGCTTTGATCGCCTCGAGATTGGAAAAGTCAAAGCTCTCACGCTGGAAATTGCTGTTGGCGTATTCCAACGCTACAGCTGGATGGTTAAGTGCAAACGAAATGAAGTTTGCGTTGGCGGGACTGTTCCCCTCGCCTGACACAAATAACAGGCCTGCTTCCATCATCATTTCTCTTGATAGCAGACGGTAATTGCTCTCTTTTAAGCCCCAAAGGGCCGAAAAGCGGGTCCCATGAAAAAACCGCGCGCCAATCGGTACTTCCTGATCCAATTTCTTTTGAAATTCCTTAAGCCAGGTGACGGTATATTTCAGGGGAGCATAAGGTGCATCGTTCAATTGAATAAAGGGTTCTTTTTGTTCGGCGATATATTTTTTAAAACGGGACCGATGGGAAGATTTTCGAAGCAAATGGGTGGCAATATTTAATCCCATCAACACCATTATTCCAACTGCAGCCGTAAGAATCAGCAGTATTGGGCTCGACGAAGAGGCAACGGTTTCAATGGTTGCTGTTACAACCTTCTCCGCGGCACCGGCTTGGCCGGCAATTGCGAGCGAAGCAATGATGGCCCCCCACCAAACACTTAATTTGTTCGTCCCCTCCACACCTGTTGGCTTCACGCGGTCTTGCGCCGGGTCCTCTTGGTTGGGAATCTCAACTTTGGTTTGAATGGTTTTTCCGTTAATTTCGTGCACGATATTTTGCTGGTTTAAAAGCCGTCGTTTCAGCGAACCTTGTAAACGCATGTTCGCTTCGGGATGAACAATGTTGTTCTTCGGCGCCAAGAAAAGTTTCTCTCCTTCAAATAGTTCCTCGATCGGCGTCTTTTCGCGCGCGAAGACGGTTAGGTAGGCAGAGCCGGATGTTTCTTCGATCTTCGTGATCTTGGGTGAAATTACTACGTACGGGATTTTCTTTTTCTTGAGCAGCTCAGTAATCAGCGGCGTGTGGAATCCGCCGACGACCAGCGCCGCCGAGCCGTTAATTTTTTCGACCATCTTGTGGCTTCTGATGTCGGCCTCCCGATAAAAACTTTCAAAAGGAAGAAAATTTTTATGGTCGATAGTCCATTGTCCATGGACCATAGACTGGCCGTAGGCCTCCCACTCCTTCGGTGTCAGCGAGAAGTCAATCAGCTTTGCCGTGAGATTTAGGCGATCGCTTTCTTCGAGCAGGCGGCGCTCGGCGTCCGTCGTGGTCAATTTATTGGTGATGTCGGCTTCGACTTTTTCGATTTCGTCGAACAGTTGGTTGGCTTTGATGCCGTCGGCCAACAGCACGTAGTGCAGGTAGGTTTGGAAGGCGGGGGTTTTGTGGAGCGCGATTCCTTTCTGGTCGCAGATTTCTTTGAGATAGGCAAAGTAATTGCCGATCGTCAGCCGGCCCAGTTTGTAGTGCATGCTCTGGGCCAGCAGTTGCTGCACTTCTTTTTCGGTTAGACGATGTGCCAGGTTTTCAAGGGCCGTTTTCCTCTCATGCTCCACACGTGTGAAGTCGAGAGATTGTTCAATTCGGTAAGCCTCATAAAACCGCTCAAGAGTTGAGAGCGGTGTGAATTCTTCGGTTTTCGCCAGCTCCTGGACATATTTCCCAAGACCGACGGCGCCGTTGTGGTATCCGGTGCGGACATCGTCGAACTCACGTAATGCTCGTGAGAATGTCTGTTGTTTTTCATGGCCGATTCTCCTTTTCTCTTTTTCGAGGATTTTTTCGATACGGGGTTTCTCGCTGCGGGAATCCAAATAGGCCTGCACGTTGGCGTCGTAATGGGCGCGATCGTCGATGCCGATGAAAACCGGCGGTTCGACCGCGCTCGTGATGCCGACGAAGGACGGAGCGGCGAGCAAATTCTTGTTCATGAAAGATTCGGTGATCCAGCGGACGGCCGGTTTGTCTTCATAGGCCCGGAACGGAGCAAAATCAAATTCCGTGAACGCGCCTTCCACGCCCACGGTTTTAACCGCTTTCGCGTCGATCAGCGCTTGCAGTGCGGCCGCGATATTGGTTTGGGCTTCGTTGTTCATGTGCACGTCTTGGACGATGACCACCGGCGGTTCTTTGCTGTCATCGGGGCTGTTCGTGTCCTGGACGGTCACATTGGCGAGCGGGAGGGATTCAATCAGCGGGCGAAGTTGGGGGGAAAGTTTGAATTGGTTGAAGCTGACGGCAGGCCGGACATGAGATATGGGAGGGAAGGCAGAGCCAAAATTCGTCGCCCCGGCAAGCATTTGGTCATCACGCCGGGATGACGCTTGTTGGTTACGTTCGGCCCATATGCTGGATTCGACTTGATTTCCCAACGCGATTTGCGTTGTGAAATAGAAAACAGCAATGGCGACCGAGATGGTCTTTTTAAGGGCTAGGGGTTTCACCCTCTAATGATAGGGGTGAGGGATTAAGAATGCCTTTAGGCGAAGTTAAGAAACGCTTAAAAAATACGACGAATATCCCGTTTTCCGTGGATCATTTTCGCATCAGTTTCGGATGTTTCCGGGGATCGAATCGTGATTTGCCATCTTTTTCCATATTCCATGTACTACCTGCTTCTTGGCGGTGGGGGAAAATATCCTTCTCGGGATCTAAGTCTGAAAGGGTTTTAGATGCGGCGCGACGGAAACGTCTGTTGTATAGGCGCTTGTCGTTTTTCTCACTTCGTGCGGAAGTGTTGCCTCTTTTTGGAGTTTTTCTTCTGGAGCGACTCATCGCTGCACCAACGTTTAAAGAAAATAACTCACATCGCTAACCTGATGTAAGTTATTGGAGGACCTCAACGGTAGCAAAATAACTGCCAGTAAAATACTGGATAAAAAGAAACCCCGGTGGAGCCGTAAGGCCCCGCCGGGGTTTCTTTAATAGGGGATTATTGTTTCTGTTACTCCTCAATAATAGCTGGCAATGCGACAGGGGTTGCTTGCGTTGGAGTATCAATTGGAGAACATGTTAATGTGAAACCCGCTCTCACTTCATATTTTTCGCTATTATACCAGGTGTTATTACCCCGACGGAGTTCCCATATTTTTTCAATTCTCTCCGTTGGCTCAGTCAATACCACCTTGTTTATGTTCTCTGGAGCCCCAGCCTCACATGTTTCCTTGAATGAACTCCCCTTAATTTTTTCCATAACCGCTGCATATGCTTTATTTGCTGCATCTGCTTTTGCTTTATCGGGATTGGCATCTATCCAAGCGCTGCCAAAGCCATATATTTTCATTGAGGGTAAATCAGCGGCATCTGCTATTGATAGCGTCATTCCCACAATGAATGTGATTAACGATCGAGCGAACAGTATTTTCATAATTGGCAGCTCCTTTCAATATTGTGCGCGGAGAGAAGGTGACAGCGCACTGCGCTAGACAATGCAACACCCCAGCCAGATAAACCCGCTTTTACGCGGCTTTCCGGGACTGTTCGGCGGCGTTTTCCAGTTGGGTGCGGAGCTCGTGTTTCTCGTTTTGAACGCGGCGCAGTTGTTCGTCCATGATGCTTTGCTGGCGCATGAACTCCTGCGTGATCGCTTCGACGCGTTTGGTCAGGTCGCGGCGCGCGTCTTCGAGTTCTTTATTACGCACCTGTGATTCGGACACGAGACGCTCGTATTCGTTCTTCTGGCTCTCGAGCTGGATTTGCTTGTTGTGGAGTTCCGACATGGTCTTCTCGACCGTGGTCGTGAGCTCGTTTTGTTTTTGGAGGTATTTCCGCTGCAGATCTTCTTCTTTCTGTGTGAAGGAGGCCTGTACTTCGTTCATGCGCGCCATCAGTTTCATGCGCATCTCGGTCGCTTCGTCCATCCATTGCTGACGGTGGACCGCGAACTCCGCCTCTTTCTCAGCAAGTTGTTTGCGGGCTTTTTCGGCAATTTCATTGACGCGGTTTTCGAAGCGCGCCGGCCATTCGATCTCCACGCTCTTCTTGTAGCCGTCGAATTCTTTCTCGCGTTGGCTGAGCGCGGCCATGAGCGCGTCCTCTTTTTTGCGATAGGACTCGCGCAGCGCGTCGGCTTCTTCCGCCGCTCTCAATTTGGCGGCTTCCAGCGCCTGCAGCGTCTGATCATGTTCCTGCGACCAGCGGCCTTTCTGGGTCTCGATCTGCTGCATGCGGGCGATATTTTCTTTCTCGAGCCGGTCCAGGTCGATCCGGTAACGTTTTTCGAGATTGTCGAGCGCTGCTTGCTTCTCGGCCACCATCTTCTGCCGTGCGGCCTCGTCTTCCTCTAATTTTTTAATGGACCGGGCATTACGTTCCTGCCACAGCGCTTCTTGTTCGGCATGCCGTTTGCGCAGTGTTTCTTCCATCTGCGCGTACATGTTGCGCTGTTCCTCGGTCATCTTGTTCTTCATTTCTTCCGAGAAGTGGGTCAATTGCTGTTTTTCCTGTTCCAGGCTGGCTTCAAAGGCTTTCCGTTCGGCGGCCAGTTTCTGGAAAGCTTCTTGTTTCTCCTGCGCAATCTGCTGTTGTCGCGCGCGGAGTTCGGCTTCTTTCTCTTGGACTTCCACCAAGAGGGCCCGTTTCAGTTCTTGGAACGCTTTTTCACGTTCTGCCTCTTGGGCGAGGGAGGTGTCCTCGAGTTCCTTGGCCCGTTTTTTCCACAGTTCTTCGAGCTCGGTCGCGAGTTGCCGGTGCGATTGTTCCGCCCGCATTTCCCAGTTTTTTTGCTCCATGCCGATGCGCGCACGGAGGTCTTTTTCAAATTTCTCCATCTGTTCTGTATCGCGAAGCATAGTTTCCTCCCAAGCCTTTTTATTCTGCTGGAATTGTGTGTGTAAGTCTCTTTCAAGCGCAGCCAAGCGCTCTTCCTCTTTGCGGCACCGTAACGTGAGGGCCTCTTCTTTCATCTTCACCGAGGCCATGTCCGATTCAAGCTGAGCTTTTCTTTTTTCCCAGTCGCTCTGTTCGCGCGCCACAAGTTGCTGCTTCTCGTGGTGGGTCCGTTCCAGCTCCGCTTGTTTGCTCTCGAACATCCGCGCCATCTGTTTGCGCTCTTCTTCGGTTATCTGCTCGAGTTCGTCGGCCCGCTTCTTGAGTCGCTCTTCCACATCCGCGGTGCGGCGGCGGAATGACTCTTCGAACTTGGCCTCCAAATCCTTCTTTTCGCTGGCCAGTTTACCGCGGAGTTCGCTTTCTGCCAGGGCCAGGCGTTGTTTTTCTTCGGCGACAAATTTCTCGAAGGATTCTTGCTCTGTTTTCGCTTTGTAGCGCAGTTCCTCTTCCAGCGCTTCCACGCGTCGTTTTTCGACTTCGACTTTGTTTTGGAGCAGGCGGCGCTCGTTGGCCATGGTCTCGAGGCTGGCGGACTTGGCCAATTCCCATTGCTGTTTCTCGAGGATCAGTTGTGCTTCCTTGGCCGCGAAATCACGTTCCATGTCGCTGAACTTCGTATCGAACATACGTTGGCGGGCGATGAGGACCTGGTTGGTCCCTTCAACCGCTTCCTGTTCTTTTTGGCGGCGGTAGTTTTCAAATTGGGCCTTCGCTTCTTCGAGCATCATCTTCTGGTTGTCCAGATCGATCTGCGCGCGGTCGCGTTGGTTGTTCCATTCCTGCATGAGCATCTGGCGGCGCTCTTCTTCCTGTGTGGTGCGGATCTCGAGTTCCTGGCGGCGGGCTTGGAACGCCTTCTCCAGATCGTTCTGCCGCTCGCGCAGCATCTCGTCCATGCGGACCTGCAGGCGCGCTTGCTCCTTATTAAGCTTGTCGCGGCCGGCCCGTTCTTCGTTGGCAAGCTGCTGGTATTGCGCGTCCACTTTGGCTTGCTGCGCCACGCGCTCTTCTTCCATCCGGCGCTGGGTCTCGGCTTCCATCATTTCGAGACGCTGGGACACTTCTTCGGCGCGCTGTTGGAGAAGCACTTTCTCGTTCTCCACTTTCACCATCAAATCTTTCTCAAGCAGGTCGAGGCGGTCTTTGTCCTCGCGCATTTTCTCGATCCAGATCGTTTGTTCCTGTTCGGCCTTGCCCTGGATCTGTTTCTCGATGTCCTGCAGTTTCTTCTGGTCGGCCTTCATCTGCGCGTCCCACATCTCTTTTTCCTGGCGGATGCGCGACATCACTTCCTGCTGCTCTTTTTGCAGGGCCTCTTTCTTCTGTTGGACTTCGAGTTCGAAAGTTTTACGGTCTTTCTCGTAAGCGCGTTGGACCTCGGCGCGCTGGCCTTCCCATTCCTGGCGTTCCATTAATAAGGAATGTTCTTTCTCCGCATAGGCCCGTTCGAGTTCTTTCTTGAGCGCGGAGACCGTGCGTTCGCGCTGGTCCTCGTTCACTTTAAAGTTGGTTTCAAGCAAACGCGCCCGTTCGGCCAGTTGGTTCTCGAGCATCTGCGTTTGTTTCTGGTACTCGGCGGCGAGCTTCGCTTCCAACTCGCGCAGTTCCGCGCGGGACTTTTCCTTTAAATTGGTCTCGAGCGCCTGGGCCGATGCCTGCAACGTCGCTTCTTGGGCCTTCAGCACCTGCGCGGTCCGCGCTTTCTCGGTGTCCCATTGCTGGCGGTCGAGGAACAGGCGGTTCTCTTTCTCTTCAAATATTTTCTCAAGACCGGCTTTGCGGTTGCGGAATTCCTGCTCGCGCTCCGCGTCTTTCGCGGCGCTGCGGCGGTCCCACTCGGACTTGGTCTTTTCAAAATCGGACTCTTTCGCGTACCCGATTTCTTTGAGTTCGGTTTCCTTCTTGTTGAACTCTTCGGTCAGCACGCGTTGGCGTTCTAGATGTTCCTGCAGCAGCGCGTGCCCGCGTTCAATTAATTTCTTCTCGTCGGCCTGTTCTTTGATGGTCAATTCGTGGAAGCGGGCGGAAGCTTCCCGTTGGAAGGCCTCGCGTTCGAGCTGCAGCGCGTCGAGTGCTTTCTGCCGGTCGGCCTCAAAACGGTTTTTCTCGACGTCGATCTCGCCCATGCGGCGAACATGCTGGTCGTCCAGCGCTTGGCGGCGCGCGTTGAGTTCGCGCTCAATGGCGAGGTTGGTTTCCTGCAATTGGCGTCGTTCTTTCTCAAAATCTTTCTGGAGTTCGCGGCGGCTTTGTTCGAGTTCAATCAGCCACTGGCCGCGTTGTTTGTCGAGCTCGTCTTTTTTTAGTTGAAAACGGCGTTCGGCCTCGGCCTCGATGGCGGCGCGGTCGCGCTGGACTTGCAGCGTGATCTGCCCGATGCGGTCCTGGATGTCGCGTTCTTTCTGGAGGATTTGTTCCTGCGCCAGGGACATCCGGTTTGTGAACTCTTCCTGGATCTGCTTGACTTTCTCATTGTAGACCCGTTGCACTTGCGGCTCGAGCCCGACGACCTTCTCGCGCAACATCACAATTTCTTGTTCTTTCACGCGGACCAGCTCGGCCAGCTCCAGACGTTCGCGGTCGACGCGGGCCAGGTTGTCTTCGGCCGCTTTCAGATTTTCTTCGTGCAGCGACTTGTGGCGGCCCACTTGCAGCAAATCGTGTTCGAGGCCGGTGACCTTGTCCTGCAATTGTTTTTTGGCTTCGGCTTCTTGCGGCGCAAATTTTTTCCAGAGCTGCTCCATCGAGGCGCCCATGAGGCCGCGGTATTCCTCGAGCAATTGGGCGGTCTTGGAGGAGATGTCTTTTTCGTTCAGAGTGACGGTGGATTGGTGGGCGAGTTCTTTGGAGAGGCGGGAGGCTTCTTCTTCTTTGGCGATCATCCGGTTCGACATGCGCTGGACTTCGTCGTCCAGCTGCCGGATTTTTTCCAGGGACCATCGAAGCGCCAACTTGGCGGTCGATAAATCGTTTACTTCGTCAGCCTGGTAATTCCTGATATCATCCGAGCTCATGATTGACGCAAGGATAAAGTGAGTTTGTGCGAATCTCCATTTTTTTCTTTATTTTTTACCGTCGTAAGAAACGACTTGATTTAACAGTGTAATTAGAGCGGGAGAACGATGTCTTATCTGGGCCAACAAGAAAGCGCATGCACGTATTGCCAATACCCCAACGAGGTGGAGGTCTGGTCGATCATTAACGTGAACACCGACCCCGAACTCCGCGACCTGCTTTTGGGAGGGGAAATTAACATGGCGGAGTGCGCCTCCTGTAAGAAGATTTTTTACGCGGAACACTTCCTGCTCTACCACGATCCGGCCTACGAATTGATGGCTTTTGTTTATCCGGGCGCCTATCTGGAAGAAAAGCCGAAATGGGAAGAGAAAACCAAAATCGACTTCGAAGGCACCCAGTCCACGGTGCCCGAAAATGAGCGACAATCCTACCTGCCGGTGACGTTGTTCGGGCTCGATCAGCTGGTGTTTCAGGTAGAGGACGATGAGGAACATGCGATCCAAGGGGAAATTGTGGAATTGTTGGCGGCTGACCATGGATTTCAGACGAAAAAGCTCAAACCAGCCGAAGCGCGCCGCCTTCAGGTCCCGACGGTAATTCCTTATTTTCAAGCACAAGGCGGCCTGGTCCGCACGTCGGTGCTGGCCGCGCTTGAGAAATTAAAGACGGTCAACGACCGGCTTTTTGTCTACGCCAAATTTGAAGAAAAACTTCGCCAAGACCCCCATTGGAAGTTGGGCTGATGCCATTGAACATCGCCGATAAACTGCGCTCAGGCTTCGATGCCGACGTGCAAGATCTCCTCGAGCTAGCAACCAGTCTTGCCGACGAAAAAAAAGTGCGGTTGGCCATGGTGGGGGGCGCAGTGCGGGACATGTTGCTCGGCCTTCCGGTGGGCGATGTCGACATCATGCTCGAGCATCCCGCGAAACCCATTGTGGCGGCGCTCGCCAAAGAACTCGGCGTGGAAATGGTTTCACACGAACGCTTCTTCACATTTTCATTGGTCCTGGGCGACGGGAAAAAAATTGACGTTGTCACCGCGCGCGAGGAAATCTATCCATCCCCAGCAAAACTCCCCGAAGTGAAGCCGAGCTCCATTGAGCAAGACATGAAACGGAGGGATTTCACGATCAATGCCGTGGCTTGCTGGCTTAATCAAGCCAATTTTGGGGATGTGCTCGACCCGTTTAATGGCAAGGCCGACATGGACAAGAAATTGGTCCGCGCGCTTCACGAGAAAAGTTTTTTGGACGACCCGACGCGCCTCTTCCGGGCGGCCCGGTTCGCGGGGCGCATGGGTTTTACGGTCGAACCGGGGACCGCGCAATGGATCCTGGCAGCGATCAAAGCCGGCGCGCCAAAACTGTTGTCGCCGGTGCGGCTCCGTCATGAGTTTGAGTTGATTCTCAAAGAAAAAGACCCGGCCGCGGCCTTGTTGCTGCTCAAACAATGGAACGCGCTCGAATTGATCCATCCGGCTTGGCGTGGTGTGGACCCGGCGTCGTTCCGGCCCAAGAGTCCGGCGCTGGTGGACCGGTTGGCCGACTGGTTCCGGCCGTTTGGAAAGGACACCGCGCAGCAGATGCTCACCGACCTGTCGTTTGAGAAGCACATGAAGGTGGACATCTTGTCAAAACTTGTACAATCCCCGTCGACATCATGACCTATCAAGTGAAGATCAACATCTTCGAGGGGCCGTTGGACCTGCTGCTCCACCTCATCCAGAAAGACGACCTCGATATCTATGACATACCCATTTCCGATATCACCGCCGAATACCTTACCTATCTCGACTTCCTGAAAGATTTGAACCTCAATGTGGCCGGTGAGTTTTTGGTAATGGCTGCGACACTAATGCAGATAAAAGCCAAGACGCTCCTTCCCGCCGACCCCACCAACGAAAACGAAGGCCCCGATCCCCGCGCCGAGCTCGTGCAAAAACTGCTCGAGTACCAGAAGTTCAAAGAAGCCGCCAAATTTCTGGCCCGCGGGTTTGAAGACCAGCGCGATGTGTTTTACCGCGGCGCTCCCATATTTACTCCCGCCGACCAAACGCTCGACTTGCCGATGGAGAAATTGCTCGAGGCCTTCAAGGACGTGCTCACCACCGCCGAAACCGGCGTCCGCGAGATCCTTTTTGAAGAAATTCCGGTCGAAGTCCGCATCCGTGAAATTCTGGACATCCTTTCAACCAAGCCCTTTGTGGCTTTTTCGGAACTCTTTCCGGCCGGTTCCACGCGCCGCGCGCTCGTGGTTTCGTTTCTTGCGATGCTGGAATTGATCCGACTCAAACAAGTCCGCGTCTCACAACCCGCCAATTTTGGAGAAATTCACATTAGCCGTGTTCAAGACAATGATTTTGAATTCACCGTCACCCCGGCGAAAGCCGGGGCCCAGTCCGATACTTGATGTTAAAACTTGGATCCCGGCTTTCGCCGGGATGACGAAAAGGAAATTATGGAACGACAACAAGCCAAGAGAATAATTGAAGCGTTGCTCTACATGACCGACCACGCGCTTTCAACGGCGGAAATTTCGCAGGTGCTCGAACTGAAAGTGTTCACCGAAGAGAACGTGGCCGAGATCATCAAGGAGATTTCGCAGGCGTACGACGCGTCGGGTTCGGCGCTGCGCGTGGTGGAAGTGGCCGGCGGGTTCCAGATTGCGACGCGCCCCGACATGGCCACCTACATCCGCCGGCTGTTCAAGGAACGTTTGACGGTGCGGTTGTCGCCCTCATCGCTCGAAACGCTTTCTATTATTGCCTACAAGCAGCCGATCACCCGAAACGAAATCGAACAGATCCGTGGCGTGGAAGCCTCGGGCGTTATGGAGACGCTGCTTGAACGCCGTTTGATCAAAGTCGTGGGCCGCAAAGAAACCATCGGCCGCCCGCTGCTCTACGGAACCACCATCGAATTTTTGCGGCACTTTGGTTTAAAACATCTTGCCGAACTTCCCGACCTGAGCACGATCGCCATTTCTCCGGCAATGGAAGGTCAGGTTGGTCAGCCGGAGCTCGGGATTGATTTGGAAAATTCAGTTGCTCAGGAAGCTGTGGCGGAAGAATCTTCGGTCGTTACCGCGGTAATGGAAGAAGCGCCGGCGGAAGAGCCTGAAATAAAGCCGGAAATGAATTAATGCCCGAACTTCGCCGCGATCCGGTCATCGGACGCTGGGTCATCATCGCCAGCGCCCGCGGAAAACGCCCCAGTAGTTTTGAACCCACCCAAGATTTTCAGGAAGGCGGCACCTGCCCGTTCTGTCCCGGTTCCGAAGATAAGACCCCGAACGAAATTCTCGCCTATTACAACACGGGCCGTGAAAAGAACAAACCCGGTTGGTGGGTGCGCGTGGTCCCAAATAAATTTCCGGCGCTCGAGATTGAGGGGGACCTGAACCGTACAGGCGATGGCATGTACGACAAAATGAACGGAATGGGCGCGCACGAAGTCATTGTTGAGACCCCGAACCACGATCAGCCGGTCCATGAGATGGATCAGAAAAAACTGGAAGACGTCTTCTGGGCCTACCGCGACCGCATCATCGATTTGGCGAAAGACCCGCGCCTGGAATACATTCTCGTGTTCAAAAACCACGGGCATGCCGCGGGCGCCAGCCTCAAACACCCGCATTCGCAATTGATGGCCTTGCCGATGGTGCCGATCCGGGTCAAACAAGAGGCGCTCGGCGCCAAGAACTATTTTGATTACAAAGAGCGCTGTGTGTATTGCGACATCATCCGGCAGGAATCCGCCGCAAAAATTCGCGTGGTCGCTCAGAACAAGGACTTCATCGCATTCGCGCCCTACGCCAGCCGGTCGCCTTTTGAAACGTGGATCGTACCGCTGCGCCATTCGTCGGAATTTCAGGACATCCAGAAGACCGAAATTACATCGCTCGCCGAAATGATGAAGAACGTGCTCGGCCGCCAACATGCGGTGCTCGACAACCCGCCGTTCAATTTTATTCTGCACACGGGACCGCTCCGCACACCCAAACTTCCTCACACCCATTGGTACATTGAAATCATTCCGAAACTTTCCCGCCAGGCAGGCTTTGAACAAGGCACGGGTTTCTATATCAATACGATGCCGCCCGAAGACGCCGCCCAGTTCCTGCGAGACGCCTCGCCAACTTAGCCCCAAATGAAAATTCTCTTCGCCGCGAGTGAAGGGGTCCCGTTCTGCAAAACAGGCGGGTTGGCCGATGTCATTGGCGCTTTGCCCGATGCGTTGGCCGCCAAACGCCATTCCGTCCGCACCATTCTTCCTTTATATAGGCAGGTCCGCGAACAGCATCCTGAAATCCGTTCGACCGGGCGCACCACGACCGTTACTTTTGACGGGCAGAAGTGGCCTGTAAAAATATGGGAAGCGGAGGTTCGCTCGGGCCTCAAGGCGCTGTTCATCGACGCGCCCGAATTCTTCGATCGTGCCGGCATCTACGGGCCGCAGCCCGGCACCGGTTATTCCGACAACGACCGCCGTTATGCTTTTTATTCCCGCGCAATCTTTGCGGTCGCGAAGGCCATGGATTTCAAAGCCGATATTTTGCATGGACACGATTGGCAGGCCGGGCTCGCGATGGCGTATCTCAAGTTGATCTATTCGGCCGATCCATTTTTTGCGAAGACCGCCTCCGTTTTCACAATCCACAATCTGGCGTACCAAGGGGACTTTCCGGCGCCGTCGTTTCATATGACCGGTCTTCCACCGGAAACCTTTTCGCCACAGGGCGTCGAGTTTTACGGCAAGGTAAGTTTCTTGAAGGCAGGACTCGTGTACGCCGACGCGCTAAACACGGTGAGCCCGACCTACGCGAAAGAAATCAGTTCGGACCCGATCCTGGGCTGCGGCATGGAGGGGATTTTTCAGGAACGCGCTGCTGATTTCACGGGAATCTTGAATGGACTCGACGTGGCATTCTGGGACCCGAAAACCGACTCGAACCTCGCCCAGAAATTCGACAAAGAGAGCATCGACAAACGCGCCGCCAACAAGGCCGACCTCCAGAAACAGGCCGGATTGTCCGTGAACCCGGCCATGCCGCTTTTGGCATTTATCGGCAGGCTCGATTACCAGAAGGGCATCGACCTGCTGGTGGAAATTGTGCCGACACTTTTGAAAACGGGGGCGCAGTTCTTGAGCCTCGGACAAGGGAACGCGCAATACACGAAGGACCTGCTTGAAATTGAAAGGCGGTTTCCGGCCCAGGTCCACGTGAAGTCCGATTTCGCGGAAGCGTTCGCGCACAAAATTTACGCGGGCGCAGATATCTTTTTGATGCCGTCCCGTTACGAACCCTGCGGTCTCGGCCAAATGATCGCGATGCGGTATGGGGCCATTCCGGTCGTCACCCCGACGGGCGGACTGCTTGATACGGTCAAGGATAATCTTGATGGCGGCCAGGGCACTGGCTTCGTCGCCGAACATGTCAACGCGGGGTCTTTCTTATCGGCGCTGCGCACGGCGGTGGACCAATGGAAAGAAAAAGGCTATTGGCGCGCGATGCAAGAGCGGGCGATGCGGCAAGATTTTGCGTGGCGGAATTCCGTGCGCGATTATCTGGTGTTGTACGAGAGCGTGTTGAAATGAAGTCCCGCGGATTTTTGGGCGGGGTCATCTTACTGACCTGGGCGGCGCTTCTGGCCGTTCTACCGGACATCCGCAACAAAGTGTCGTTTCAAAAACAAGACGTGGACGTGGCGATGGCCGTCGATTGGGAAGATATCGTCGCGTTCGATGCCGATATCAACGCCCTTCCCGCTGCGATGGTGGTTTTACCGTCGAATGGCGAACCCGCGACCGAGGCCGTCGTCCGGAAGAGCGGAAAGAAAGTCCTTTGGCGGCTCGATGATTCCGTGCGTCCTGACCCATGGATCCTCCGTTTCCAGGAAGGCGACGGCGTTTTTGTGGCCGGCGAACATGCGCTGGAACATCCGCGGTTGATCCGCGACCTCCCTAAAACGCTCCAATCCAAAAACGGTTTTCTCGTGTTGATGGAGTTCGTGCCCGCCAAATTTGTTCCGCAGGTCGCGTCCAGGGCGTCCGACCGGTTGATTAAAGGCCACGTGCTGCCGACGCGCCAGATGTTGGCCTCGCAGAAAGCGCTGTGGAAAGCGCGTCTCGTCCGGGCCGTGGAAGATCGCTGGATACGGCTTTTGGTTGTCCGGTTTAGCCCCGCGTTGTCGTTGCCCGAGAATTTGGAATTTCAAAAATCCGTATCGGAGGAATTGGTGCGGCGCGGTTACCTGGTTGGCGCGCCGCAGGCGTTCCGGAAATGGCCGGTGCGTTTTCCTTCGGGCGCGCGCCTCAAATTGGCGTTGTTCCTATCTATTATTACGCCGCTGGCGGTGGTGGCTTGGGCGTTCTGTTCCAAGCGTTCGCCAATCATTGTCTTTCTCATCGGGTCGATGGTGACCGTGATGGCCGGTTTGGCGATCCATGGACTTGGCGCAACGCCGTGGTCAGCGTTGGGACTGGGAATGATGCGCGGCGTGAAAATCCAACTTGCTCTGCCGTTGCTTCTGGTCGTTCTCATGCTCTTGTCTCGAGACGAGATCCGCCGGTTGCTCGATGTTCAATTAAGGATTAGGCATTTTGTTTTCATCGGGGCGGGCCTCGCTCTCTTGCTCGCGGTCTATTTGATGCGAAGCGGCAATTTCCCGCTGTTGCCGGTATCGGACGGTGAACGTCATTTCCGGGATTGGCTGGACCAGGTCTTGGTCGCGCGCCCCCGTTTTAAAGAGTTCATGATTGGGCATCCGCTTTTTCTGACGGGACTCTTGCTTAAGCGCGACACGCGGTTTCAAACGCTGGCCAAAATCTGTTTGGGCGCGGGCATCATTGGTCAAATCTCTATCCTTAATACGTTCACGCATTTTCACACGCCGCTCGCCTTGAGCCTGCTGCGGACGCTCAATGGGATATGTGTCGGAAGTCTCATCGCAATGCCTTCTTTTATCCTGTTACACTGGCGGAAATCATGAAGATCTTGATCGCAGGTTATTACGGTTTTGGCAATTTGGGCGACGAACTGATCTTGTCCGCCGTCATTTCGCATTTGAATGGCCGCTACAAGGCACCAGAAATAACGGTGCTTTCGGTTGATCCCGCCGATACCATTCGCACCCATCAGGTGCGCGCCATTTCTCGTTGGAATTTGTGGAATGTTTTCAAGGAAATCTGGCGCAATGATTTTCTGGTCCTCGGCGGAGGCGGGTTGCTTCAAAACAAAACGTCCCAACGGTCTCTCCTTTATTATTTGGGGCTCGTCGCGATGGCGCGGGCCGTGCATTGTCCGGTGGTCCTTTATGCCATGGGTGTCGAAACGCTGGAGGGGGGATGGGCCCGGAAACTCACCTGGTTTCTTTTGAGCGGTCCGCGCGTGATTATTACGGTGCGCGATGAGGCGTCGAAACAAATTTTGTCTGAGATCGGCGTTCCGCCCAAGCGGGTCCATGTTACGGCCGACCCGGTTTTTACACGGACGCCTTCCTCGGGGCCGCGCGAACGTTACGCCGGCGGCGCTGCGACCGCGCTGTTGATCCCGCGTTTTCCCTGTCCTCCGCAAGGCCGCACAATGTTTGCAATCCTGGCGCGGATCCTCCGTGATGAGAAAAAAATGCAGGTGAGCGGCGCCTTGTTCCAGCCCATTCTGGAAATGGCCCATTTGAAGTCGTACACCGGCGAGCAAATTTTGCCGGAAGGAGACTTCGCTCTGGACTTCTCTATCGATGACATGGTGGAGCGCGTGGCCGCGCACGATTGGGTGATCAGCGCGCGGTTCCATGGATTGGTCTTGGCCGCGTTGGCCGGACGTCCGTTTATCGGCATCGGCGATCCGCACAAAGTGGGACGCCTGTGCGACATGCTCAAAATGCCGTTTCTTCCGTGGGGGTCTTCCGAAAACGCAATCCAGGCCGCTGTCCACAAACTTGCGCTCAAGACCCTCGCTTCTCCCGCTGTCCAGATAGAACGCCTCCGCGACGCCGCGCTCCAGACCGCCAACCACGTCGGATAATTTTTACTAGACTCCGCCGCACGTGAACACTCTCGAGGAAGAAATCATCATCCCTCTGCAACGTCAAATTGCCCAACAGCAATTGGTTGACACCAGCCCACCGAAATTGCGGCTTTGGCCCGCACTCCTGATCGCCGGACTTGGGTTCATTTACGGCATTGCCATCGCCAGCATGGTCCTCATGAAAAACGAAATGGGTGCGGCTTGGCGTGACGGCATCGCCGGTTATCAATGGCTTGTCATGGCCGAAGGTGACACAGTCTCTATCGATGAAGTCGGACGGTTTCTTAAGAAGATGGAAGGCGTCGCCAACGTGACCTTTATTTCTCCGGAGGAAGTGCTGGAAAAAGCCAAGGCCGATTCCGCATTGGCCTCGGATTTGGCGTTACTCGAGAGCAATCCTTTCCCGGCGGGTTGGGTGATCCAATGGCAACCCCAATATTTTAATCCCGTTCGTATCGGAGAAGCCACGCAGGACGTCCGGTTGTTCCCCGGGGTGGTGGACATCTCCACCGATCCATTGTCCCTAAAAAAAATCCAGTTGTTCCGAACCTTGTGGCTCCGCGCCAAATTGGGATTGGCGGTCCTTATGGCCGGAATATTATTGGTCCTGAGCATCGCCGGCGGACGGCTTCTGTTTAAACCGCTGCCTTCCTGGCTCCATCCGAAACTTCTTTCTTTAGGGGCGCTTATCGGTCTCGCGTCCGGTGCTGTTGGAGCGGGGCTTCTAATCCTGCTGTGGTGAGAAGACCTGCCGCGTATTTTCTTTCCTTCCTTTTGATGCCGTTCCTGCATGCCCAAGACCCCAAAGAAATAAAATTTAAAAGCCGCGACCTTGAGAAGGTAAAAGCCGAACTCAATCAAAAGAAAGAAGAGCGCGAACGGCTCGAACGCGAAGCCGAAGAATTGAGCCGGGCGGTCCGTGAAAACGAAGGCAAAATGAAAAACGTCGAGACGTCGCTCTTCTATACCAAGCAGAAAAATTTTGAAATCGACCAGAAAGTCGCCACCACGAAGAACCAGCACGACAAACTCGCGGCCACCGTTTCCGACCGGCGCGCCCAGCTAAAGAACACGGCCAAAACCTATTACGTGGCGTCGATCCTGCAGACACCTGACGCGCCGGTGTCGATGTACACGCGGCAAGTTATCCACGGGCAAGCCTATGAGCTTCGCCGCGCCCATGGAAAAAAAGAGGAGACCGGCGAAAATTTACAGGAACTCATCGAGACACAGCAGGTCATCCGCGGTGAGGTGAGAAAACAACAAGACCGGCTTTCAGGCATCCGCACATCGACGGAGAACAAAGAGCGCCTGCTCACCAAGAAAAAATCGCGCCAGGAAATTTTGGAAACGGAAATGAAGGAGCTTCAGCAGACCGCGGAACAACTGGCCTCCTTGATCGACGTGTTGCGGACCAAGGCCCAGGAAGAGAAGGAAACCGAAAAAGAATTGCGGCGCCAGAAGCAGATGACGGGCCAGTCACCGATCCGGCCGCGTTCGCTGCCGTGGCCCGTGCAGGGGAAAGTGGTCACGCGGTTTGGACGCCAACAGCATCCGACGTTGGGCACAACGTTCGTGTCGAACGGAATCGTCATCGCTTCGGCCGGGCCGCAGACAATGACGGCGGTCGGCGACGGGAAAGTATTGTACGCCGGTGAATTCATGAGCTACGGCAACATGGTGGTAGTGGAGCATCCGGGGGACTGGTACACCGTTTACGGCCAATTGGTTGGATGGGAAGTGGAAAAAGGCGCTGCGATCAAGAAAGGCGATGCAATCGGAATGTCCCGGCCAAAGGCGAGCGGCGGCACCGAAGCGTATTTTGAATTGCGATTTTACGGAAAGTCCACCGATCCGCTGCCGTGGCTGGTCCGCCAGGAATAAACTGAAAACACTTGCCGTTTTTGCTGTTCGATGATAAGTAGACAACATCCAAATATAAGGAGCCGCATCACATGACCAAGATCCGAAGCTTGTTCCTTCTCATTTTTGTAGCGGGGTTTTTGCAGAGCCCCGTTTCCGCCGCGAAGAAACCCACTCCTCCGAAAGACAACGCCAAACAGGCGGACCGCACGTTTGAACAGATCAAGCTCTTGCTCGAGGTGTATCAACAGGTCAACCAGAACTACGTCGAAGAAGTCGACTCCCAGAATTTGATTTACGGCGCGGCCGCCGGCATGGTGGCCACGCTCGATCCGTTCAGCCAGTTCATGGTGCCCGAAGCCCGCGAAGAGATGCAGACCATCACCGAAGGCCAGTTCGGCGGGCTCGGCATCCGCATCATGATGAAAGACAATTGGCTAACCGTGATTACGCCTCTTCCAGACACGCCCGCCTACAAGGCCGGCGTCCTTCCCGAAGACAAAATCATCATGATTGACTCGGTCACGACCCAGGGTATGAGTTTGCAGGACGCGGTCAAGAAACTGCGCGGCGCACCCAAAACGCAAGTCAAAGTGACATTGGCGCGCGAAGGCTCCAAGGAACCCATTCCGATCACGCTCACGCGCGAAAACATCGTGATCACCAGCATCCGCAGCCGCATGCTGCCGAATGGCATCGCGCATATCCGTTTGACGGAATTTATCGAGCCCACGGTCCGTGATCTGGAAACCGCGCTCAAGAACATGGACAAACAGGGCATGAAAGGCTTGATCCTCGATTTGCGCAACGACCCGGGTGGCCTGCTCGTGTCGGCCGTCGACGTGTGCAAAGAATTTATCGGCGACCAGAAGTTGATTGTCTACACCGAAGGCCGTTCGCAGCCGCGCCAGGATTTTCGCGCCGGTGTGACCGCGCCCTATAAGAAATTGCCGATGGTCATTCTTATCAACCGCGGTTCGGCCTCCGGTTCGGAAATTGTGGCCGGCGCCATGCAAGACCACGGCCGCGCCATATTGATAGGTAGCGAAACGTTTGGAAAAGGTAGCGTTCAGTCCGTCATCAGTCTGGAAGACGGCTCCGGTCTGCGTTTGACAACGGCGAAGTATTACACTCCGTCCGGTCGCTCTATTCACCGCGACACCAAGACCGGCAAAGGCGGCATCCAGCCGGACATCGAAGTGGTGGTGGACCGCGATACCGAAGCCAAGCTTCAGGCCCAGTCCGAAGAAATTTACGCCAAAGGCCAGGAAAGCCACTCGGCCGTCACTGAGAAAGACCGCGTTAAAGATTTGGCGCTTGAGCGCGCCATCGAAGTGCTAAAGATCCGGCCGATCCTGCTTGGCCAGAAAGAAGGGTGAAAAAAACTCTCCTCAGCATCGCGCTTGTTGCTTTGGGGGCGGGCGCTTGGTGGATCACCGCGCGCACCGCGCGTTTCTCCATTAAGAAATGGGACGCGAAGTTTGAGACTGTGTTGCGCCACAACCTTAGCGCCATCGGTCTGACTGACCATGATTTGCTCTCGAGTGTCCATGAGATCCGCAAAGACGCCAAAGGGGAATGGGTCGCCCATCAGCTGTCCATCAAGCCCATCTCGGAAGAGAAGCAAAACGAACTCCGCAAAGAGCTAGAGGATGCGGGAGCCAATGTCGAAGAGCGCATGATCGACAAGACGCCCACCTGGATGGTCAAACGCGGTTCCCGCGTCTACCAAGAAATCCGCTTTGTACGTTAGCGTCATCCCGGCGAAAGCCGGGACCCAGTCTTTTTTGCCAATTAAAATTGGATCCCGGCTAAAGACATGCCGGGATGACGGGTAAATAATGAATATCCTCGCCGTTGAAACATCGTGCGATGAGACCGCGGCCGCGGTCGTCGCGGACGGAAGGGCCATTCGTTCCTCCATTGTCGACTCCCAGATAAAGGTCCATCAGCCGTACAAAGGCGTGGTCCCGGAATTGGCGAGCCGCGAACATTTGACCGCGGTCAACCGCGTCATTGCCGAGGCGCTCAAGCAAGGTAAAGTTAAAAAAGACCTTTCCAATCTTGATGCCATTGCGGTAACGGTAGGTCCCGGGCTCGTGGGCGCGTTGCTCGTCGGGAAAATGGCCGCCGAGACACTGGGTTTCGTCCATGACGTTCCGGTCCTCGGCGTGAACCATATTGAAGGACATCTCCTTTCACCGTTGCTGAGCGACCCGAAGATCAAGCCGCCGTTTCTGGGACTGGTGGTTTCCGGCGGGCACACCGAACTCATCTACACGCCAAAATGGGGGCAATATTTTTTAATGGGCCGCACGCGCGACGATGCGGCGGGGGAAGCGTTCGATAAAGTCGCCAAAATGATGGATTTGGGATATCCCGGCGGGCCTGTGATCGACCGCTTGGCGCGGCGGGGAAACCCGGAATACGAGGTATTTCCGCGGGCGTGGTTGCCCGGCACTTGGGATTTCTCATTTAGCGGTCTAAAAACCGCCGTGCTCTACCGTTTGCGTGAACAAAAAAAATGGACGCACGCGCAGAAAAGCGATTTGTGCGCCGGGTTCCAAGAAGCGGTGGTCGACGTGATTGTCACGAAGACGCTCGCCGCCGCCAAAGCGTTAAAAGTGAAGCGGATTGTCGTCGGGGGCGGTGTGGCCGCCAATTCCCGGTTGCGCGCGCTGCTCGCAGAAAAAGCGGCCGGCTCCAAGGTCACGCTTTCGATCGCGCCGCCCGAATTTTGTACGGACAACGCCGCGATGATCGCGGCATCCGCCTATTTCAAGCTCAAATACGGCCGCGACAAAAACGGCGCCGGCCTTTCCATCCAGCCACAGCTCCA
Organism: uncultured Elusimicrobia bacterium; assembly: GCA_964405835.1. Taxonomy (GTDB): domain Bacteria; phylum Elusimicrobiota; class Elusimicrobia; order F11; family F11; genus JAJVIP01. Next base: position 22,708 of record CAYOPN010000032.1, read on the forward strand.
CATCCCGTTTTTGAACCGGAAAACGGCCCCCTTCCGAATCTAAAAAGCGCCTGGAAATAACAAGGCGTTTCCATTACGCTTTGCGTTGATGAGCATACGTCGGCGCCTTGCCTCCTTCATATTCATGATGACCGGCCTCCTGGTATTGGTGGGAGGCCTTCTTCTTGTTGGAGGTCCCGTCATTCTGGGCGCGTTCCGCCAATCCATCGATTCCATGGACGCTCTGGACGCCATCCGTGAAATCCGTTCCGATGTCACCCGTCAACGCACTTCCCTCAACCGCTACCTGTTGCTTGATGACAAGCAAGAATGGGTCAGCTTCGAAGAATCTTCCCGCCATGGCCGCAAAAACATGGACTTGTTGAAAAAGAAATTCGGCTCAAACACGCCCGACTGGTACAAAAATTTGTCCGGGCATTACGACAAGACCGAAAAGGCCGCAAATTCCGTTGCCAACCATTACCGGAAAGGAAATAAAGCGAAGGCTTACGAAGAAGCCACCTCGCTCTTCGAGGAGCTAATGGGGTACGTCACCAATTTGGAAAAAGAAAAAGGCGCCGAGGCGCAGCATATGTTCATGCGCATCAAAACAATGACCCAGCACGTGGAAACAATGGTGATTGTAGCGCTGGTGGCGGCGTTTATCACCGGCATCGTTTTGTTCCGCTCGCTCTACCGCGCCGTGATGAACCCGATTGAGACGTTGCGCCGTGGCGCCATCGAATTCGGTAAAGGTCACTGGGACCACCGCATCGACATGAATTCGAAAAACGAGCTCGGCACGCTGGCCGACTCGTTCAACACCATGGCCGAAAACGTGAAGCAGCTCCAAATGCAGGCGGTGCACATGGACCGTATGAGCGCCGTCGGTCAATTGGCGGGCGGCGTCGCCCATGAAATCAATAACCCGCTGACCGCCGTGTTGGGGCAAGCGCAAATCCTGATGGCGCGGCTTGGAGACAAAGACCCGTCTTACGCGCAAATCAGCAAGATCGAGCAGGCGGCACTCCGCTGCAAAAAAATCGTGCGGGGGTTACTGGATTTCTCGCGACCCAGCCAGGCCAGTTTTGAGGCCATAGATCTTCAAAATGTGATCAGCGCCACATTGGAACTGTGCGAAGCGGACTTAAAGCGTGGCCGTGTGAACATCGAACTGCGGAGCGCGAAACCCTTGCCGCAAATCGAAGGGAACCCATCCGAGCTTCAGCAGGTGTTTCTAAATCTTGTCAACAACGCGATCCAGGCCATGCCGAAAGGCGGCACGTTGACCATCGACTCTCTGATCAACAACAATCCGCTCGCCTTGACCGAGCGTCGCAAAGATGCTCCGCCGCGTAGCGCGCAAGGGCCCTGGCTTGAAATCAATTTCCGCGATACGGGCGTCGGTATCGCCAAAGAACATTTGTCGCGCGTGTTCGAACCGTTTTTTACGACCAAAGAAATCGGGAAAGGAACGGGCTTGGGGCTCGCGGTTTCGATGGGTATTGTTCAGAAACACGGCGGCGATCTAAGGGTTGAAAGCGCCGGGCTCAACCGTGGATCAACATTCACGCTGCTTCTGCCGGTGAAATCGGCGTTGGGATCGCGCACGACCGCTCCGCGCCGTCCGGGGATGGCCGCCTAATGCGCGTCCTTTTGATCGAAGACGATCCGGATGTTTCGGAGACGATCATCTCCGTTCTTCAGGGTTTTTTTGAAGGCGTCACGGTTGAACATATTTCTGACGGACCGCAATTCCGCAAAGGTTTGTGGCGCGCGCCGGGTTGGAGTCTGGTGATCCTCGATTTGATGATGCCCGGCATGACCGGTTTTGAAGTCTGCGAACATCTGCGTTCCTTTCCGGCCACCGCGAAAGTGCCGATCCTCGCACTCACCGGATACGACACGTTGCAAAATGAGGAGAAGATCAAGGCCGCCGGTGCAACCGGGTACATGGCCAAACCTTTTGAAGTGAACAAACTCAGAGACGAGATCAAAAGGATCGCGAAGAAATAATGGAATTCACCGAAATTGACCGCCAATTCGACGAAGCCTTTGAACGATTGCAGCGCACCGCGCCGCCCGTGGCAACCGCCTATGGGAGCTCGCCGCTTGCCGCCGACCATTTCCTGCTTAAGAAGAGTTGGGACTATTTCCGCAACCGCGTCAAAAGCATCGAAGAGCAATGGAAAAAGATGTTGGAGGCGAAAGACCATCAGTACCGCGCGGTGTTCGCAGAGTTGACCGACGCGCGCAAGCGGCAGGTTGAGTTGGAAGAGGAAAACAATTTGTTGCGCTCGCTGGACCACAGCGTGAAGAAAGCGCGCGCCGACGACTACATCGGTTTCGCGAAGAAGAGCGAGAATTTGCGGCTGCATTGGGACGCTGAGAGGGACGCGCTTCATAGGAAGATCGAGGCGCTCGAGACCAAGATCGTCCAGACAAAAAAAGCGGGGGAACTGCGCATTTCAACCACGATGGCGCGCGAAGAGAAGCTGAAAGAGACCATCGCGTTGCTGAGAAAAGAAGCTGACATGTGGGCGGAACGTGAAAGCGACATCAAAAAGAAATGCGGCGATGAACTGGTGCTGAAAGACGAAAAAATCCATTCGTTGGACGCCAAAGTCGACCTGTTGAGGACGGAAATCGAACACCGGGACCAGGTCATCAAGCGATTGACGGACGCGGTGACGACGCATGAGAAGGATTCGGTCGCGATGACGGCCTACGTGGCGGAACTTCAGCGCGCGCTCAAGGAAAAACAACTTGATTTGGCCAACCTTCAAACGCAACTCGCCATCGCGCATCAAGACAAAAAGAACCTGCAAACCGGCTGGGAGCGCGAGCGCGCCGAATGGCGCGAGCTCTGGGACCGCGGCCGTTCCCTCTGGGACAAGAAGTCCTAAGCCCCGGGAACCGGCCTCCTACCGTCGATGTTCTAATCGTTGACACACTTGGAGGTCTATATTATTATCGCCCCGCCTTCGGACGTTAATCCTCCAAAATCTAACCGAGAGACAATCCAATATGAGTGAAATCCAAGTTACCGATCAGAATTTCGATAAAGAAGTCCTGCAGTCGAACCAACCCGTGCTCGTTGATTTCTGGGCGCCGTGGTGCGGTCCTTGCCGGATGCTTTCCCCGATGATTGCTGAGCTGGCCACGGAATATTCCGGCCGCGCGAAAATCTGCAAATTAAACACCGATGACAACCCCAATGTCGCGGGCCAATTCCAGATATCCGCCATCCCGGCCCTGCTTTTCTTCAAGAACGGCAAGCTCGCGGAGCAACTGACGGGCGTTCGCCCCAAGCCAGAGATCAAATCTGTTCTCGAAAAACTTATTTAAGCAGTCGCTTCTCATCGTTCATCTGGCCTTGTTGGGCTGCCAGTCCCACGCGGACACGCCGGCCAAAGTCGTCAAAGCGCCGGACTTCACCATAACGGACCTGCAAGGGAAAACGTTATCGCTGAAAGAACTCAAAGGGCAGGTCGTTTTTATGGATTTTTGGGCAACGTGGTGCCCGCCCTGCGTGGTTTCTTCTCCCGAAGTGGAGAAGCTGGTGGAAGAGTACAAAGGGAAGAAAGTTTCTGTTTTGAGCATCAGTCTCGACAGTGGCGAAGGACCGGTAAAACGCTTTCTGTCGACGCACAAAATGACCAGTCGTGTGTTCTTGGCGGGAGAAAGCGGCATCGACATCAGTTACCAAGTGGATGGAATTCCAGCCTTCTTCATCATTGATCCGAATGGAAACATCACCAAGGCGTGGACGGGTTACAACCCAGCCATGTCATCCCATTGGAAAAAGGAAATCGACCGTCTGTTAGGACTCTGAAAATCCGCTGTTGGGCCTCCCCGTACACCGAAACAAAAAATCAATTTATGCCAAAGCTGTGCCTGTTCGATGCCAGTGGTTATCTCCACCGCGCCTACCATGCCATACCGCCTTTGACCAACTCAAAGGGGGAACCGGTGAATGCGATATACGGCTTCTCCCGCATGATTTCCAAAGTGCTGAAAGAAGAAAAGCCGGAGTATCTGGCCGTTTGTTTCGACACGCCGGCGCCCACGTTCCGGCACGAGATGTCGGCCGAATACAAGGCGACGCGCGCCGAGACCGATAGCCAGCTAATTTCCCAACTGCCGTTGGCGGAGGAGTTGGCGGTTGCTTGGGGGCTCCCCTGCATCAAGAAAGACGGAGTTGAGGCCGACGACGTGATTGCCACGCTGGCCGTGCAAGCCGAAAAAGCCGGCATGGATGTGCTGATTTTGAGCGGCGACAAAGACATTTTGCAGCTGGTAAGCGAACGCGTGCATGTGCGCGACGAAATCAAGAAAGTGGAGTACGACCCGGCGAAAGTGACCGAGCGTTATGGATTTGGGCCTTCCCAGCTTGTGGATTATCTTTGTTTGGTGGGGGACAAGGTCGACAATGTTCCCGGAATCGCCGGCGTCGGCGAAAAGACCGCCTCGAAATTGATCATCGAGAACGGATCGCTGGAAGGTATCTACAAGAACCTCAAAGCGAACCCGGAGTCGCTCCAGAAGAAACTTCTCGATGGGAAAACCAGGGTTTTCGGTAACCGCGAGATGATTTATTTGAAGAAGGATGTGCCGTTGGCGCCGATTGAGCAGTTGAAAATCAAGCCGGCCGACGCGCCAGTGTTGTCCGCGTTGCTCGCGCGCTTTGAATTTCGCGGCGGACTTTACGGTGTTTCGGATGAAGTGGCCGAACCGTCGCTCGCGGTCAACAAAAAAAGAAAGGTCCATACCGTTTTGACGAGCGACCAGTTACTTATGTTGGGCGAAAAGCTGAAGAAAGCCAAGCGCCTCTCCTACGATTTGGAAACCAACAGTTTGGACAAGCGGCACTGCGATATTGTTGGTGTCGCGCTCTGCCTGGAAGAACACGAGTCCTGGTACATCCCTGTCAATCACCAATACTTGGGCGCCCCTCAACAGCTATCCTGGAAAAAGATTTGTGAGATCATTCAGCCGGCCCTCGAAAACCCCCGCCTCGTTAAATGCGGACAAAACCTCAAGTTCGACGATCCGATCTTGGAGCGCCACGGCATTACCGTGCAAGGCCCGGCGTTCGATACGATGATCGCCGCGTATTGCATCGATCCGGGCCGCATGAGTTTTGGTCTTAAAGATTTGGCCGCCGATTATTTGCAGGAACGCATGACCCGCATTGAAGAACTGATGGGGAAAAAGGCCGACGCCAATTTTGCTCACGTGGAAATCGAAAAGGCTGCTCCCTACGCCGCAGCGGACTCTGAAGTGGTTTTCCGTCTGGTCGACCTCTTCAAGAAAAAAATGAAAGAAGAAAACGTGGAAAGTCTTTTTGAAGGACTCGAGATGCCGTTGGTCAAGATCATCGAAGACATGGAGAAGGCCGGCATCGCGGTGGACGTGGACTATTTGCGGAAGATCGGCGCCGGATTCGAGAAAGAGCGCAAAGAGATCGAGCAGGAAATCTTTAAGATGGCTGGCGAAGAATTTGTGCTCAATTCACCGAAACAACTGGCGCGGATACTATTTGAAAAATTAAAGCTTCCTCCCGTCAAGAAAACCAAGACCGGATATTCCACCGATGAAGAAGTGCTCACCAAGCTTTCCGAAAACCACCCCATTTGCCAGAAGATCATCACGATCCGCGAGCTTGGCAAGCTTAATTCCACATACGTGGAAGCGCTTTTGAACTATGCCGATAAAGAAACTTCGCGCGTGCATGGTTCGTTCAATCAGACGGGAGCGGTCACCGGGCGCTTGAGTTCGAACGATCCCAATCTTCAGAATATTCCGATCCGCACCGAGAAAGGCCGCCTCATCCGTCGAGCGTTTGTGCCGGCCAAGGGCAACGTGCTCGTGTCCGCCGACTACAGCCAGATCGATTTGCGTTCGCTCGCGCACATGTCGGGCGACCCCGCTTTGATCCGCACGTTTCAATCCGGCGGTGATGTTCATGCGGCGACCGCTTCCGAAATGTTTCACGTGGCCATCGACCAGGTCACGGCCGACCAGCGTCGCAGCGCCAAGGCCATCAACTTCGGAATCGTATACGGCCAGCAGGCCTACGCGTTGTCGCAAAGTTTGGCCATTCCGATGGAAACCGCGAAGGATTTCATCAACAAATATTTTGAACGTTACGCCGGCGTGCGCGCTTGGATCGAAAGCACGCTGGTCGACGCGCGCAAGAACATGGTTGTGACCACGTTGGCGGGTCGCAAGCGCAAAGTCCCTGACATCAATGCCACGAACGCGTTTACGCGCGGCTTCGCCGAGCGCGTGGCGGTCAACACACCGATCCAAGGCACTTCCGCCGACATCATCAAGTTCGCGATGATCCGCGTGTTCGATGAGATCAACAAAAAGAAATTGAAGACCCGTATGATTCTGCAGGTCCATGACGAATTGGTTTTTGACTGCCCCAAGAACGAGCTCGAGAAAGCGTTGCCCCTCATCCGTACGGGAATGGAACAGGCCTTCGAACTCAAGGTCCCCTTGGTCGTCGACATCAAGACGGGGCCCAACTGGAACGACATGGAGAAAGTAAAAATGGCGGTGGCCGCATGAGCGTGTTCCGCGGCGCGAATCCTTTTGACCAGCTGACGGCGGGCGTGAAATTCCTGATCGTCTCGAACGTGGCGGTCTATTTGCTGCAAATGATTTTCCGGAACGTGGGCCTCGAATATTATCTCGGCCTCACCCCGGTCGTGGTGCTCACAAAATATTTGATCTGGCAGCCGTTCACGTACGCGTTTCTGCACGGCAACGGCTGGCACTTGTTCTTCAATATGTTCGCTTTGTGGATGTTCGCGCCGCACATTGAAAGCGCCTGGGGCACAAAACCTTTTCTCCGTTATTATTTCCTGTGCACGCTCGGCGCGGCGCTTTGCCAGTTTTTCATGGCGCCGACGTCCTTGGTGTTGGGCGCCTCGGGCGGCATTTACGGACTTCTGCTCGCGTTTGGCTTCCTGTTTCCCGATGCCGTGATCTATTTGTTCTTTGTATTTCCGTTGCGCGCGATCCAGGCCGTGATGTTCATCGCGTTGCTGACGCTGGTCTCCTCTATAAGTTCCGGCGGCGACCGGATCGCCCACTTCGCCCATCTGGGCGGCATGATGACCGGTTTCATTCTCTTTAAATGGCCCGAGTGGGTCCGCGGTCTTCAACTCTGGCAGGCCGACCGCCGTTTCCGCAATCCACTCGGAAAGAAGTCCCACGGCCGCAAACCCATTACGGAATTTGAAGTCCACGATCCGATGGCCGAGATGTCGGCCGAAGTGGACCGGATCCTCGAGAAAATTTCAGCGAAAGGCGTTGACAGCCTGACGCCGGACGAACACGAAACCATGCGGAAGTATGCCGAACGGAAGAAATGACGGCGTATTTCGCCGTCATCCCGGCATGTCTTTAGCCGGGATCCAATGGATCCTGGATTGAGACATTCCAGGATGACGAATGTATATGGCCTCACGGGCGGGATCGGCAGTGGAAAATCCACGGTGCTGGCGTTATTAAAGAAGAAAGGCGCATTTGTTCAGGATGCTGATGCGATCGTAAGAGAATTGTTGGACAAGGACCGGACCGTACGCGCGGCAGTCAAGCGTACGTTCGGAACGGTGGAGCGGAAAGAGTTGGCTCGCCGTGTTTTTAACAGCCGGCGGGAACGGAAAATTTTGGAGCGCATCCTGCACCCGCGGGTGCGGAAAAGAATGTGGAGCGCTCTAAGGAAGAAAAAAAGCGGCGTGGCGGTGTTCGATATTCCGCTGTTGTACGAATCGAAATGGGAAAAGAAGTTGGACGGCGTAATTGTCGTCAACGCCAGTCTGAAGACCAGATTGGCACGTTTGAAGAAGCGGGGCGTCTCGAATGCCGAGGCGCGCCGCCGCATCAAAGCGCAGATGAGTTTGGCGGAGAAAGCGCGCCGCGCGGATTTTGTGATCGACAACAATGAAAGCATCAACAAGACAAAAATCCAGGTCAATAAAATCTGGAAAAAATTAACTAAGTAACAATCGTCACCCCGGCGAAAGCCGGGGCCCAGGCTGTAAACATTTTTTTAAGAAGGTTTAAGACCTGGATCCCGGCTTTCGCCGGGATGACGTAATCCACGGAGGAAATGATGGAATCGCAGCACGAACCAAAATCGACGGAAAACCCGTCAAAAGCAGCGGAACCGGTCGCCAAACAGCCCGGCGACCAAGTCGCCCCGGCACCGGCAACTCAGCCAACGGCCCCGACGCCCACGAACACCTCGATCCAAGATGCCAAGAACCATCTGGACGCGGCCGTGTTGACGAAAATGCACTTGGGTGAACTGATCAAGATCGCCCACGAGGCCCACGTCGAGAACGTGGCCGGCTTGCGCAAACAAGCGTTGATCGCGCGGATCCTTGAAGCGCGCGCGAAAGACACCGGTATTATCCTCGGCGAAGGCGTTCTGGAAATCCTGCCCGACGGCTTCGGTTTCTTGCGCTCGCCCGAATACAATTATCTCCCGGGACCCGACGACATTTACGTGTCGCCCTCCCAGATCAAGAAATTTGCGCTTCGCAAAGGCGACACGGTGGCCGGACAAGTCCGTCCTCCCAAAGATCAGGAACGGTTCTTCGCGCTCTTGCAAGTGCGGCACGTGAACCAGGAAGCGGTCGAGAAATTGCGTTCGCGGCAACTCTTCGACAACCTGACGCCGCTCTACGCGCAGAAACGTTTGCGCCTCGAAACCAAGAAGGAAGACTTGAACACGCGCGTGCTGGACCTGATCGCGCCGATCGGTTTGGGACAGCGCGGTGTCATCGTCGCTCCGCCCCGCACCGGTAAAACCATCTTCTTGCAGAAAATGGCCAACGCGGTTACAACGAACCATCCGGAAGCGGTGTTGATTGTGCTGTTGATCGACGAACGCCCCGAAGAAGTGACCGACATGCAGCGTTCGGTGAAAGGCGAAGTCATCTCCTCCACGTTCGACGAACCAGCGGACCGCCACGTTCAGGTGGCCGAAATGGTCATCGAAAAAGCGAAACGTTTGGTCGAAATGCGAAAGGACGTCGTCATTTTGCTCGACTCCATCACCCGTCTTGCCCGCGCCTACAACACGGTGACGCCTTCCAGCGGCCGCGTGCTTTCCGGCGGTCTGGACTCGAACGCGCTGCAGCGCCCGAAACGTTTCTTCGGCGCCGCCCGGAATATCGAAGAAGGGGGAAGCCTCACGATCCTGGCGACGGCCCTGGTTGAGACCGGCTCCCGCATGGACGACGTGATCTTCGAAGAGTTCAAAGGCACCGGCAACATGGAAGTCTATTTGGACCGGAAACTCGCCGACCGGCGCATCTTCCCGGCCATCGACATCACCCGCTCGGGCACACGTAAAGAAGAGTTGCTGCTGTCACCGGACGAACTCAATAAAGTGTGGATATTACGCAAGGTTTTGTCGTCCTTGAACCCGATCGAGGCCATGGAATTGCTGCTCGAGAAGCTGAGCGCAACCAAATCCAACAAGGACTTCCTGAAGTCCATGGAAGTCTCGGGATAGCGTAATACCGTCTTAAATTCCCCGGTATTTTTGGTAACGGACTTGTAACGTGCCCGATATTTGGGCGCAACCCTTTTTTCAGTTGAACTTGGGCATGGTCAAGCAGCTTTTAGATAG
>CAYOPN010000033.1:0-30623 GCA_964405835.1 uncultured Elusimicrobia bacterium
TGCAGGTCGCGCACCGTGTCTTCGTAATCGCGTCGCGCCCGCTTCACCGCCAGCTCGCTTTGGCGGGTGCGTAAATTCGTTTGGCTGGCGTCCACAATCGGCCATTCAACACCGACACGCACATCCCACGCATGCGGGTCCACCGGGGCCAGCTCGTTCGACCGGTCGCGTGTCAACGAATAACTCCCGGCCGCGCTAAGGTCCGGGTTGTCGCCTTCTTTTGTTCGCTTCAAGTCGATTTCGGAAAATTCAATGGCGCGCGCCGCGGTCCTCACATCCGGGTTGTACTCCATCGCCAACTTCGTTACCTCAACCAGTTCCGGACGGAACGGTTCGTAGGCGAGCCGGGAAGTCAGGCGAATGCGTTGATTCGCGGACAACGATATCAGGTCCTTGGCTTCGTTCATGGCTTTCTCAAGCCCGCTTTCGGAATTTTGAATTTGGCGCTGGTCTTTGCGGGCGCGAATATCGGCACGGATCATTTCGACTTCGGCCAACTTGCCGGCCCGCACCAAAGCGCGCGTGGTTTCGGTGACCAACTTCGACGACTCGTATTTCTTACGCTCGACCTCGGCGGTTTCCATTTGCAAAAGCAGGTCGTAATAAAGCACGCGCGCGTCAAACTCGATATTCAGGCGTTCTTTTCGGTGGGAATCCTGGTCGCTCTCCCACTGCAGATTGGCTTCGCGACGCGTGCGCAGGCTCTCGTTGCCGGTGAAAATGTAAAGAGGTTGGGTGATGCCGGCCGTCCACAAAGGGCTGTATTTCGTCCGTGACGGCACCACCACGCCCAACGTGTCCGTCTCAAGACGCGTGTTCGCCCATTCGCCTTCCACGGAGAGTTGGGTCCCGGTCAACAGCGGTTGCGAAAGCTCCAGGCTACCGGAATTCCGGGTCGTTTCGGTCTCAACGCCGGTGTCGGAATCGGTCCCGCTCCTTCCTCCGGAAGCGACCGCAGTGAGCGAAGGCCAGGTCAATGCGCGCCGGGACGCCATCCAGCCGTAGCGGTTCGACAAGGCCGTTTCATCGGCCGACCGCACACGCAAACTGGTTTGAAGCGCCATGATGGCGAACTGCCGAAGTGATAAAGCAACGACCTCCCTTTGTTCGGCCGGAAAAGCCGGCGACGCGGCAAGCACGCCAACGATCAGAAACGAAAGAGCGCGCCGATAAGAAAGCATGAGACCCCCACAACAACCACCACCGAATTCCAACTCCGCCGCGTGTGCGGCGCCATGGCCCAAATTCCCGCGACCAATATCCAAGCGGACCACGCGTTAAAAAGACCAAAACCCGAAAAAGACGCCGGTTCGCCGGCCAACGACACCGAAGCGATGAGCGCATACACCACCGACAAAATCGAATAGATGAACCGCGGGGCCCAGGCGATGCCGGCCATGGCGAGCGCGCGTTTGATCGGCACATGGCACCCGACAAACGGAAGCGCCATCTGCACAACGAACGCGATCACGACCCACATCAGCATATGCACCACCAGTCCCAACGCAAAACCGCCGATCCAAGTGTCGAAAGTGGCGCCGCGGTGGAACAACTTTGCGAGGCTTCCAATCACGGGTGTCCCGGCCACCATTACCACCGCGATAAAAAATTCGTCGCTGTCGCTTAATGTCTTCAATGCGCGTTCCGGAAAATTCAACAGTTCCCAAATCCGCTTCAAGAAAAAAGACGCCGGCCGGACTTGAGTGGCCGCCGGTTTCTCTACCGGCTTATCGAGCACGGTCCGCGCTTCACTTTTTGGGATTCGGGGAGCGATATCCTGCACGTCGGAGACCGGGTTTTTTTTCAACAGTTCTTGAATGCCGGCGACGATGTCGACTTTCGGAATAACCTCGGCGCGCCGCAACACCGCCTCAATGCGGGCCGAAAGTTCCGCCAGCTCAAACGGGCGGACCAAATAATCATCGGCCCCCGCGCGGAACCCTTTCACCTTGTCTTCGGGACTGATCTTGGTGGCCGAACAGAGGATGATCGGTATCGCGCGCGTGGCCCGGTCCGCGCGCAATTGCGAACACACGTCCGAGCCGCTGATGTCCGGCAATACCAGGTCCAAAATGATGAGGTCCGGATGCGCTGCGCGGATTTTTTGCAGTCCCGTTGATCCGGTCAATGCGATGTCCACTTGAAACCCCTGGTTGGTGAGATGTTCCGACAACATCAGCGCCTGGATTTCATCGTCATCGATAACCAGAATCGTGCGTGGAGCAGGGATCATCGTTTGCTCCGGGATTCCAGACGTTCGCACATCCGTTCGGCCTGCAAATTTTCCGGGTCGAGTTTTAAGGCTTGCCGGCACATTTTGTAGGCGCCATCGAAATCACCATTCTGGCTGGCGGACAGCGCTTGGAGATACAGCTCATTGGATCGTTTCTTGCGCTCTTGCATTGAAAGGGCCGGTTTGGGCGATGGCCGAGGCGCCGGTTTTTGTGCTTTGGGCGGCTTGGGAACGACCGGAGGCGGAGTGGCCGGCTTGCCGGCCGGAGCCCGCCCTTCGTTCTTCGGGCTAAGGGGGGCACCCTTCGGTGGGGTGGAGGCCGGTTCCGCACCTGGGGCGGGAGCAGGAACATCGACGGAAACATCATTGCGGCGACGCTCGAGTTTGTCCTGTCTTTTCTCCTCTTCGGTTGGGAAATCGCCGAGCCGAAGTCGCTCTGAAGCGCTAAAAATGGAGGTACCCAAGCAGAGCAGCAGAAATGCTTGGATCAGGCTGATTTTTCGCATGGTTGTGAAAGTGTAAAGGGTGCCCAAATGTTCTGCAACCGTGAAATTTTGATAAAAGCCTGGCCCATGGAAAACCAACTTGCCTGCCGCGGCGCGTTCACCGGCATGGACGCGCGCTTCACGCTGAAAGGTTCCGCCGCCGCTTACGCTCCCGACCGCACGTTTGACACCGAACACATCCGCCTTGAACTCCACCTCGATATTGGAAAAGAATCCCTAACAGGCACTTGCACAACGCATTTAAAAGCCATCGCCGACGGCGCGCGTGAGATGCGATTTGACGCGGTCAACATGAACATCAACCGTGTCCGTTGGAACGGACGGAAAGCTTCCAGCACCTACAAAGACGGCGTGCTGGTTGTTGCGGCCCCGTCCCCCGTCAAGGCGGGCGGCACCGTCGAGGTGGAGATTTCTTACCGGGTCCAGAAGCCAAAACTCGGCCTGTATTTCATCAAGCCAAACAGCCACTACCGCAAACGCGCCACGCAAGTCTGGACGCAAGGCGAAGACGAATACGCGCGTTACTGGTTCCCTTGCCACGACGCGCCGCACGACCGGACCACCACCGAGGTAATTGTTACCGTCCCCTCCGGCTTCACGGCCGTCTCCAACGGGAAACTCTTGAAGTCGACCGAGAACAAACGCAGCAAAACGGCCACCTTCCATTGGCGGCACGATGTTCCCCACGCGACCTATTTGGTCACGCTCGCCGTCGGGCGTTTCAGCCACATCCGCGACAATTGGCGGAACGTGCCGGTGGATTATTACTGCGAGAAGGGACGCGAGGAAGACACCAAGCGCGCGTTCGGCAAGACCCCGAAGATGCTCGAGTTTTTCTCAAAATTCACCGGCGTGAATTATCCGTTCGCCAAGTACGCGCAAGTGGCCGCGACCGATTTCATCTACGGCGGCATGGAAAACACCTCCGCCACGACCCAGACCGACACGGCGCTTCTCGACGAACGCGTGAGCCTCGACTACGACAGCAACGAACTGGTCGCCCACGAGCTCGCGCATCAATGGTTTGGTGATTACCTGACCTGCAAAGATTGGTCGCATGCGTGGCTCAATGAAAGTTTCGCCACGTATTTTGATCCGCTGTTCAAGCGCCACGACAAGGGACAGGACGAATTCCTCTATCACATCAATGGCAACATGCAGGCCTACTTCCAGGAAGACAAGGAACATTACCGCCGCAGCATTGTGACCAAGGTCTACAAACGCCCCACCGATTTGTTCGACCGCCACTTGTACGAAAAAGGCTCCGTTGTGCTTTACATGCTGCACAATTGGCTCGGCGAAAAACTGTTTCAGAAATCAATCCAAGCGTATGTCCGGAAAAACGCCGGCAAAGTGGTCGAAACAGTCGATCTCATCAATGCGATCGAGTCGGTGACCGGAAAAAATCCGCGCCGCTTCTTCGACCAGTGGGTCTTCGGCGCCGGCCATCCTGAATTCAAAGTCCGCGGCTGGTGGGACGCCGGAAAAAAAGAAATGAGCTTGCGCGTCACGCAAACCCACGCGCAGAACCAGGAAACCGGCCTTTTTACCGTCGACACAGACTTTTTGTTCCTGACCAAAGGCGGGCAGAAGCGCGAGCGTGTCCGCATTGAAAAGAAATCCCATCTCTTTAAATTTAAACTGGATTCCGAACCTTCGCTTACCTTGTTCGATCCGGACCATGCGTTGCTCAAGAAAGTGGATTTCCCGAAAACCGAAGCGCAACTTTTACTGCAGATAAAACGCGACAAGTCGCCGCTCGGACGTATCGAAGCCGCGCAAGCGCTGGGACGGATCGGAAGCGCGGAAGCCATCGCGGGGTTGGAACGCGCCATGCTCTCCGAAAAATTTTGGGCCGTCCAGGCTGAAGCCGCGCGGGCGCTGGCCTCGACCGGAAAAGAACCCGCCGCGCTGGCGCTTTTGCGCGGACTCGATGAGATTGCGAACCCCAAAGTTCGACGAAACATTTACGGCGCGTTGCGCTCGTTCCAGAACAAACAGGTCGCGATGGAAGTGGAGCGGCGGTTCCGTTCAGAAAAAAGTTATTTCGCGGAGTGCGAGGCGATCAAAACGCTCGCGGCGTTGAACCACCCGAAACACGAAGAAATTTTAAAGAACGCACTCAAGAAAGATTCTTGGAACGACGTGATTCGAATTGCGGCTTTGGAAGGATTGGCGGGGACCAAATCACGCAAATGGATCCCGACATTCTTGAGCTATACGAAACCAGGCCATCACCAACGGTTGCGCATGGCCGCGGTAAGATGCCTAATGGGATTTGAGACGGGGATTGCGGAAATCCAAAAGCGGCTGATCGAATTGACGAAAGACCCGTTCTTGCTGGTCCAGATCTCGGCGGTGCGCGCGCTTCACCAGATCGGCGACGAGCGCGCTGTGCCGGCGCTCAAAAGTTTAATGACGGGCGATTTGGACGGCCGGCTGAAACGGCTTGCCGAAGAAGCCGTCGACAAAATTACGAAGGGATTTGAGTAACACCCGGCATCTGATAAATCACCGGTTTTTTCGCCGGGTCCAACCAGCGCAATAACTCCACCATATTCTCTTCGGCCATCGCCGTGCATCCTTCGGTTCCCGAGCCCGGCTTTCTCCACACGTGCAGGAAAATGCAGCTTCCGCAACCGCTCACGACCGGCTGATTTTGCTCAATGTTGATGACCCATTTGTACAAATGGTCGGACCGCTTCATGAGCTCGGCGGACTTCCAATCTTTTTTCACACCGGTGTTGCTGAAAACTTGGTTGTAACGCGTTGAAGCGGGGTCGTCCACGCAACGCCACGTTTCGTCGACTTGTTGGTAAGGCCAGCGGACACCCGATGGTGGCGACGCCTCGTAACCATACGACGGACCGATCGGATACACGCCCGACGGCGTTTTGTTGTCGCCTTCTTTCTTGTCCTGGGCCATTCCTTTTAATCCCAAACTGACCGGCCAAGCGGCACCCACTTTTTTCCAGGTAGCGCCGTCGCGTTCATAACGTTGCAAAGTGCCGGTCACATCCTTCCAGTCGTTTGAAGTAACCACAACCAATTGGCCCGCCTGAGCGGGAATTGCGGGTGAAACCATCTTGTCCTCCTTGAGGGACGAGGAGCCCAGCGGCTCGTCGCGCAGCGCGTACCGTGACCATTCGGGCGCATCAAAGTGCCACCATTCGGTGGGCAGCGGTAAAAATCCTTCCGCCTCCATCGCATCTTGCAACGTCTTCCGATTTTTCAGCGCTGCGGCGGGCAAATCCATGAAATCGCGATGGGCCTTCTGGCTGAATTCATCAAATGCGGTGGGCATTTCCAATTCGCGTCCCTTTTTATCAACAAGCGTCAGATCGACCGAGGCACCGCGATTGTGGCGAGAACCTTTCACAGGATTCGCGACGTAACGGTCGTCCGGCACAATTTCCCAAAGCTTTTTCTGCACGGAAACGGGTCGGTAGCAATCCCAAATCTTAAGGCCGAGCCCCTTTTTCTCGAGCTTCTTTTGGACGCGGGCCAAGCGTTCGGCGGCGGGTTCGCACAACAGGCATTCGTCACCGACGGGATAGAGCTTCTGCTTCGTGAAATTGTTGTCGGTGGCGTACCGCATGTCGACAACAATACCGGGCGCGAGTTTTTTAACGTTGATCAACGCCGGCTCCTGCAAGTCCGCCAAAATAGGTGCAACGGAAAAGCAAACAAAATTAGCTAATAACCAAAAATGTCGCGTCATTGTCGGAGCTAAATTTGCGGATAATCTCCAGATTTTTCCGAACCACATTTTCAAGTTCCTGGGTGGAACAATTCCCCTTTTTAATCCAGATAACTTTCGGAGGCGCTCCAAACAGAAAACTTTTTTGGTGAAAGTCCGAGTCCTTGGAAATAATCGTGTAGCCCTCTTTTATGGCGTAAGCCC
This sequence comes from uncultured Elusimicrobia bacterium, assembly GCA_964405835.1. Lineage (GTDB taxonomy): Bacteria > Elusimicrobiota > Elusimicrobia > F11 > F11 > JAJVIP01. The sequence goes on from CAYOPN010000033.1 coordinate 6,644, forward strand.
ACAAAGAGTCATCGGATAACGACGCCATACCAAGGGGCGAGACGTGCGATGCGTGAGGAAAAATATCCGCTAACTTAGAAACTAATTGAGGAGAGAGATTCGCATCAAAAAGAAGCTTCAAGCGGCAGGAGGTATAAGCAGTTTTCGCTCTCGATCGGCGGCAAATGCGAGGCAGGCTTGGATGTCATTTCGTGTTAGATCGGGGAAATCGCGCAGAACATCTTCAATTGACATGTTTGAGGCCAAATAATCCAACACCTCATAAACTGTGATGCGGAGACCTCTGATACAAGGTTTTCCTCCGCGTTTTCCAGGCTCAATAGTTATGATTTTCCGATAATCCATGCGCGGAGGTTATCCGTTCGCTATGAACGGGTCAAGATATCGGGCTTAATGAATTGAGAACTGGACGATCGGTGTGGCCGGGCCGTAAGGCGATTGAATGCTATTCTGGTCTTTCAATAAAGCGCGCAACACGTACACGCTGCGTTTCAACTGCTTCACGCGGGTATGGCTGGTTTTAAGTTTTCCCAGCATTGAGTCCAACAATTCGAGTCTGGCTTTGAAGCTCTGTATGGAATCCATGGTTAGGTTCCTCCTTTGTTGATTAAATCTGGCCCGAGGCCGCTTAAGGTCGCCTTAAGGAGAGGTTAAAAAACGGAGAAGAACAAACAGTTTGATTTCTCGACGGTAATTGCACGGTTTGGGCCTGGGGTGGCCTGGGTTGCCGTGGTATTGGTCACGGGCCAGGTCCTTTTCCGCAAACTGTTTGATTACGACCTGTGGTGGCATTTGGCGTGCGGACGCGCGATGGTGGAAGGCCGCATTTTCCCCCGCGAGGAGCTTTTTTCGCACACCATGCGGGGTACCCCGTGGGTCAACTTTGAGTGGCTTTCGCAGGTCCTCCTATATATAGGGGTCAAGGCAGGCGGACTTCCGGTGGTGCTGTACGGAAAGGTCTTGCTCGGGCTCATCATCACCGGTTTGTTGGCGTTGCTGGTGCGACGCCATGGTTCCCGTGGTCCCCTTAGCATCGTTTGGGTCCTGATGGGCTTTTTAATTCTGCGCCCCCGCCTCTTCGAACGCGTCGAATTGGCGTCTTTGGTACTCATGCCGGTGTTTGTTCTGGCGCTTTCTTTCTTGCGCGGCCCCCCCTCTCCCCTCAGCCGAAAAATCCCGTGGATTTTGGGCGGCCTCATGGTTCTCTGGGCCAATCTTCATGGCGGTTTTCTTTACGGTATAGGCGCGGTGGCGCTAATGGCGGTTGGCGCGCGTTGGGCCGGGGAAAAAACGGAAACAATTCAACTTATTGACCGGACGGTTGTGCTCTGTCTCTTGGCGATGTTTGTTACTCCGTTTGGTCATCACCTGCCCGAAATTTTTATCGACCATGCTTTCCAGATGTCCGGTGGGTCCGCGCTGATTGAGGAATGGACGCCAACAACACTGGCGGCGAACCCCGTTTTTTGGATCGTCTTTATCGGCGCGGCCGTCGCCATGGTATTCGGGCTCCGGGAGAAAAGTCCCGCCGTAAAATTCTGGGCCGCCACGGTCTTGGTTTTTGGCGTATGGGGTTCGTGCCACCAACGCAACGCGGTTTATCTGGCGTTCTTCGCGTTGCCGTTTCTGGCCGAACTATTCGCGTCGCATTTTCAAAATTGGATGGAACGTCCCGTTGTCAAAACCACCGGATGGATTGCCGCTCTCCTATTATTGGGCACGGTCGCCACTTTTGTTCCGAAACAGCCCTTGCATGACCGCGAAGCCCTGCAAGGTCCTCTCGCCCCAAACAAAGTGCCGATGGGTGTTTGCGAATTTATCAGCGCTAACGGCATTCAAGGACGGATGTACAACACCTATCAGCTCGGCGGGTACATCGAATGGGCGCTGGGTCCTGGGCACCCCGTCTTTATGGACGGCCGCTATTTGTTTCATCCGCTCTTGGTCACTCATATGAAGCTCGATCTACACCTTGCTCAAAACCTGGAAGGTTCTCCCTGGAAAAACCTACTGACGCTTGCAGGGGTGGACCACGCCATCCTGGATTACACGCCCCCCGCTTTTCCGTCCCAAGGCCGCACGCCATTTCCGTTGGCATGGCAGAATTTGGTCTTCCCGCGCGCAGAATGGGCGCTGGTTTATTGGGACGACGCGGGCCTATTGCTATTGAAACGGACGCCGGCATTTGCGCCTTTGATTAAAAAATACGAATACACGGCCTTGTGGCCGTACAACCTGGAGCAGATGAGCGCTATGGTCGATTCCAAAATGGTGTCGCTGAAAATGATCGAGCAAGAGCTGCAGCGGCACAAACAGGAAGTCTCGACCAGCGCCATCCGTCAATCCATCCAGAACCGGTTCACCAAAGGACAATAATTTCCATTATGAACAAAAGAAAATTGGGTCGCACAGGGTGGGATGTTTCCGAAATAGGCTACGGCGGCTGGGGCATCGGGAAAAATTGGTGGGGCGAAACCGACGACGCGGAATCGCTGAAGGCGCTAAAAACGGCCTGGGACGCCGGCGTTAATTTTTTTGACACCGCCTATGTGTACGGCGACGGCCACAGCGAGCAGCTGATGGCCAAGGCGCTCCAGGGAAAGAAAGCGATCATCGCCACAAAAATCCCGCCCGCCAATCAGGAATGGCCCGGCAATCCAAAAACATCGGTAAAAAAAGTTTTTCCGCGCGAATGGATCCATTCCTGCACGGAAAGGAGCCTGAAATACTTGGACAGGGAATGCATCGACCTGACGCAATTCCACGTTTGGTCGGACGCGTGGTTTGAGGACGACGAATGGAAAAGGGCCGTCGAGGACCTCAAGAAAGCCGGAAAGATCAAAGCGTTTGGTATCTCCATCAACGACCACGATCCCAATTCGGCGCTGAAACTGGTCGCCTCCGGTCTTATTGATTCGGTCCAGGTCATTTTCAACATCTTCGACCAATCGCCGCTGGAAAAACTGTTTCCGCTCTGCATAAAGCACAACGTGGGCGTCATCGTGCGCGTGCCGCTTGACGAAGGCGGGCTGACCGGGACACTTACAAACGAAACCAAATTTGAAAAAGGCGACTTCCGCGGTCAATACTTCCGGGGCGACAACTTGCGGCAGACCGTGGAACGGGCGGAAAAGTTAAAAGCGTTGCTGGGACCCGAAACAAAAACACTTCCCGAACTGGCCCTCAAATTTGTACTTGGGCACGAGGCGGTCTCAACTGTGATCGTCGGGATGCGCCAAACCAAGAATGTGCGGGCGAACACGGGCGTCAGCGGAGCACCCGCGCTTTCTTTGAATACCATGAAGGAACTTCAAAAGCACGCCTGGCCCCGAAATTTTTACGGATGGTGGAACTGACCCATGTGGAACACAGAAATAAAACAGAAAAACAAAGTCCCCTTGAAGGGGCTCTTTCTCCTTGACCGCCGCTTTCTTATCGGCGCCGGCATTACTTCCATCATTCTTTCGTTTGTTGTGCTCGGATTCAGCATCTACGAAGGGATGCTGGGCGGCGGCAGAGTCCGCATGATCGACCTGCCGGGCTTCCACGAACTGGATCTGGACTCCGCCGGTCTTTATGCGGGAATCTACCAGCACAGGAGTTCGGCCCCTTTCCCGCTCAAAGAACTGTCTCAGATGGACGTGCGTGTGATGTCCAAGGAAGATTACGAAGAGGTGCCCGTGCTGATGAACAGCTCCGGCCAGATCATTAACCGACTGGGGATACAAGGCATGCCGCTTTTTAACTTCATGGTCCCGCGCAGCGGGGCCTATACGTTAAGCGGCGTTTACGCGGGCGGCACGACGGGACCGAACGTAAATATCCTGCTGGTTCCCCAGACCGCGGGAAACATCAAACAAACACTCATTGTGGGCGCATCATTTTTCATTTTCTTCATGACACTGGGGGTCCTGATTTTCGTCAAGCTGGAGCGCTTGGCGCCGAAGAAAAAGTTGACCGCGCCTTAATTTATGCTACGCTCCGCCGTCTTTTAGTAACTCCAACCTATGCAAAACCGATCCTGGCAAAATAAAGATCAACGTCGTGGCTCTTCACGTCCCTTTCGCGGTAACCAAGAAGGAGGCAATAACTCCAACAATGGTCAACCGTCCTATGGTGGCGGAGGCGGGGGTAACGGCGGTCGTCAAGGCGGCTATTCCAACAACAATAACAACAACCGCCAAAACCGGCAGGGGCACAACAACAATTTCCGCGGACCGCGTCATTTCGACCGGAACCGCCAACAGCAGTTCAACCGCCCGCCGCAGCGTGAAGTCGAATCTCCCGCCGAAGTCCAGTTTTTCTCCGGCACTTCCGTCGACCCGGCCCCGCGCATCCAGCTCGCCAAAGCCCTCAACGAACCCACGATCCGCGCCATGGACTTGATTTGCCCGATCGGCAAAGGCCAACGCGGGCTGATTGTTTCTCCGCCGAAGTCCGGTAAAACCACCTTTTTGAAGCATATCTGCCAGGCCATTACCGCGGCGGAACCGGAAATGAAGGTTTACGTGCTGTTAATCGACGAACGTCCGGAAGAAGTCACGGATTTCCGCCGCAGCGTCACCGCCGAAGTCCGCTGGTCAACCTCCGACCAACCTTACGAGAACCATATCCGCGTTGCCAAAGAACTGATGAAAGAAGCCATTGAGCACGCGGCCGCCGGCAAACATGTAATGATTTTGATCGATTCGCTCACCCGCCTCGCGCGCGTGCACAACAACGCGGTGCGCGGCCATGGCCGGACCCTCTCTGGCGGCGTGGACGCCCAGGGCCTCTTGATCCCCCGCAAAATTTTCGGGACCGCCCGCAACATCGAGCATGGGGGTTCCATCGGAATCTTGGCTACCATCCTGGTGCAAACCGGCAGCCGCATGGACGACGTGATCTTTCAGGAATTCAAAGGGACCGGCAACATGGAGCTGGTCTTGTCCCGCGAAGTGTCGGACCGCCGCATATTTCCGGCCATCAACATCCGGGAATCGGGCACTCGGAAAGAAGAAAAACTTTTTTCACCCGAAGAACTCAAAGCCAACCACACCCTGCGCCAAGCGCTCGCCAGCATGGGCGACGTCGAAGCCGCACAAGCCTTAACCGAACTCCTCAAGAAATACCCCACCAACCAAGCGATCGTTAACTCGCTGCAGTAACCGTCACCCCGGCGAAAGCCGGGGCCCAGTCCTTTCCCTGATGTTTAAAACCTGGATCCCGGCTTTCGCCGGGATGACGAATTACGCCGCTTTGCTGTTCAAAGCGGCTTCCGGTGTTTCGAAGAACTCCCTCAAGGTATGCACAAGAATGGGCTTTTTATGCCCTCTTAGGTGGGCCAGCGCCAGCGTTTTTACGCGGACATTGGTTTCGACTTTCTCGTAGACGCCGTCGCTGATCAAAATTTTTGTGCCGAATTTTTTATTGAGTTCCTCGATGCGCGCCGCGACGTTGACCGCGTCTCCCACCACGGTGTAGTCCATTCTCCGCTCGGAGCCGATATGACCGGCGATCACTTCGCCGGTGTGAATGCCGATGCCGATCTGGATCGGGATTTTCCTCTGCTCTTCGCGCCGTTTGTTCATGAGTTCCGCGTTCTGGACCAACCGCCACGCGGTGCGCACGGCCCTTAAGGCGTCGTCCGCATGAAGGATGGGCGCGCCGAACACCACGCAAACGCCGTCGCCGTGAAACTTATCGATGGTGCCTTCCTGCTCCATGATGATCTCGACGGTGTCCTTCCAATATTCATTAAGAAATTCCTGGAGCTCATCGGAAGAAAGTTGCTCGCAAAGCGGGGTGTAATTCCGGATGTCGCAGAAGAGGATGGTGGCCTGGCGTTGACGGCCGCCGAGCGTCGGGCTCTCTTTGATGAGGATTTCAGCGATCTTCGGGTCCATGATGCGGCCCAGAGAATGGCGCATGCGGTCGCGTTCCTGCAGGCCTTCGACCATCTTGTTGAAAGACTTGGCCAGTTCCGCCCATTCTTCCGCTTTCGGGATGGGCAGTTCCACGTCCAGTTGGCCGCGGCTGATGTCGTGGATGGCGTTCGTCAATCGCGGGAGGAAATCCCCTCCGGCGATTGCGAAGCGCAGCGCGCGGTAACGTTTTATTAACCAATTAAACATGTGATTTTCATCCTGATGTCATAAGTCACTGTCAACAAGGGTACGCCCAGAAAGGAGGGTACTCAAGCTATAATTCCGGCATGAAAAAAATCTTGGTTCGGACCCCCCAGTGGCTGGGGGACGCGGTGGTTAGCACGGTATTCTTGGACCGGCTAAAACGCCTTGAAACGGAGAGCCAAATAACCGTTCTGTGCACATCCGGACTGCACCCTCTTTTTGAGTCCCATCCCGCCGTTTACAAGGCATTGGCCCTGCCGTATCCCGAAGGAAATGTGTTTGAGGTAGGAAAAATGATCCAAGCAGCCGGGTTTGACGAAGCTTACGTGCTGCCGCGGTCGTTCCGGGCCGCGTTCGAGGCCTTCCTTGGAAAAGTCCCGCGCCGCGTCGGTTACCGCGGCGACCTGCGCCGGCTGTTGTTGACCGAATCTCTGCGCTACGATGAAAACCGGCTCTACGCCCATCGCTACCTGGCGCTCATTAAACAAGAACAATTACCATTGTCCGACGTCCGACCACACTTTCCCGTTCAAGAGCCGCGTGATAAAAAATTCACCGTTTTAAAACATCCGGTGCTCGGGATCGCTCCGGTCTCAATAGCTCCTTCGCGAACCTGGCTTCCAGACCGCTTCGCTGAAACGGCCAATCAATGGAAGGAAAAAACCGGTGGAAGCGTGGTGCTTTTTGGAAGCGCCAAAGAACGGGCCGTTGTTCAACACGTGGCCGACCGCATACCGGGTGCGATCAATTCATCGGGAGATCTCACCTTGCCGGAACTCGGATGGATGATCCAGCATTGTGATCTTTTCCTCGGAAATGACTCAGGGCTCATGCACGTGGCCGGCGCGTTCCAGACACCCGGCGTGATTGTTTTCGGCGCCAGCGACCCGTCTAAGGCGCTGCCGCCATGGGGCCGGCTTAAACCGCTGCAACACACCGCACTTGCCTGTGTACCTTGTCTCCGAAATCATTGTGTACGGCGGGGCAATGGATACAACGAATGTTTGAGCTCCGTTACAACGGAACAGGCTTTTACTGCACTGTCCGGACGATCACGATGATATAGGTGGGCGATACTTGTGACGCGTGGGTGCTTAAATCGCCTGTATTCTTGGCTCCATCAAGCGCTCCGGTTTGAAGACTCAGGAGCCAGATTGGATCTTTCAAGGAACCATTACTTGTTAACAAGATATACAGCGGCCCCATATAGCAGTATGGGTTGATTATTATATGAATATGGGCATGTGGGGTCAGGCTGAAAATGCACTTCAATACTATTGGCAATTTTTTGCGGTAGGTACGGTATGGACCCGCTATGTAGATAATCATGTACCACTGATAAATCTGCTTGAAACACATCTTTATTTGGTGGGTATGGGGTGTCAACAAAAGGATCATTTGGAATCGGCTTTGAGGGGACTAGGATACGAATGGGCTGCTTATTATCAAGCAGTCTGCCTGTCAAAACACCAGATAAATACACCCTGGTTGGTTCATTTATATCAAGAAAAATATCAGGACCAGCGGGCCCGAGAGGAGTCCCGTCGGTCTTTTTCACGGATAAAAATTCCAACTTCACTGCGGTCGAGCAACGATCCGAAATGGTTTCAAGAGTATACCCTCCAGCCCCATCATTGCTCCCTAATGCACCCGCAATCGGACTTATAATCGATGGACCGGTGGGAGTAGCGTCACCGTATACCGGTTCTTCAGGAGTAAAGTCTGGGAGATCGGGATTGGCAAATGCTGGTTGAAAAATGAGGCCCAGGCAGGCCACCCCAATAACGACCACGTTTGCAGTTATTTTTTTCAATAAAGTAACCATATCACTCCTCCCCATCATCATCTTCATTCAATATTTGGATTAAGTGAAATTTGAGTATGCACAAACGAAATAGCCGGCAAATAGGGCGGCGGATGCGTTTTCAAACTTTGCATGTATTTGTACGTTCTTCCGCCCACGAATACGGGTGCTAAATCCGGAGTATTCCCCACAAGCATTGCCCCTTCAAAATCCAACTTCAACTGATTGTGAATCAAATTAACAGAAATAGGTGGACCCGGTATTAAAGCCGGATTATATTTGCCGGTGGTCTGATACGCTGTTGCAATGAATCTGCCAGAAAACGCCATTATTAACGCGTGAATCGTTTGAGTTTGGGTGGTAGCACCACCCACATAAGCGACCGTGCTGAAAAAAACATTGTTGATATAAACATTCTTGCCAGGCCCTGGGATTAACACCGGGCACTGATGGACCGTGGAGGAGCTTGCGGAACCGGCCCCAGGAACCGGCAAGACGGAGGAAGCAACCACCAAATTTCCATTAATGTAGATATCGCCGGTGCTAACAAACAATACCTGCCCATAAAAAGTCGTATCAGCCGTGGTGGTGCCAATGTGCATATCACCACCGTAGTAATAAATATGATGTTCGTTAACATTGGTATGGTTGGGATACAAATCATCCGGTTCATTGGAGGCATATCCCGCGTAACCAGGCGGGTACACACCATGCGAAAAATTCGAAGTAACAATGTGAGGTCCGGCTAACGCCTTGTAGCGTTCAAGGTCCGCCAGCGTCACCTCTGGGAACAGGCGAGGCGCAGATAATTTTACGGGACTGTTGTTGGCAGGAAAAGTCAAATTAAATTTGGCTTTTTCAGATGCGGGCCATTCGGTATTGTTGTTCACCGTTAATGCCGGCGTCACCGTTCCATAAAATTCGGCTTTTTGGGCGAATGTGGTGTCCGTTCCTGGGCCATCGCTAAAAACCAAATTTCTGGCCGCATAAACTTTTCCTCCAAGCACTCCCGTTCCTAAATTTGAGCCTCGGGCGATTGTTAAATCGGCGCTGGAAGCTGCAAAATATTCCGCCACATTTGAAATTGCCACATAAGAATGCAGCTCTTGTGAATATGTTTTTCCACCAACGGTCTTTTTGGCGACCGTGGTCAAATAATAGATGTCATCATTGCCAGGAATATCACGAAACTGGCAGGTGGTGCGGGACTCTTTGCGGGGATCCAAGCTATTGACCAGATCGATTTCCCAAGTCACGTCTAGACACAACTCCGGCTTGTATACCAACTCGCTGATGGCATTGGCCAAACCCGACTCAGCCTCCGAATACACATCGTTCATGACATCCATGTAGGTGGTTTGTAGCGTGCTGGATTTTGTGATTTCGGCGATGAAAAGAATCAGGCTTGTCAAAGCCAGGACCAAAATAGCCACAAATCCCATCGCAAAACCTTGTTGTGAAAGTCCACCGCGCTTATTCACCGATGTACGCCCTGACCACGGCTTCCACTTCAAAAACTTTGGGGGAATCCCTGAAAAATCCTCTGCTGAAACGCGCGACAATTCCAACCCTATCGCAGGGACAAGTTAGTGGATCGGACCGGTTTTGGAATAAATAATCAACATCAGAAACAGGTGTTAGCTGGTTCATTAAAAATCGATTAACTTTTGGATCCGTACCCGTCTTCTCAACTGTCCGCTGTACAAAAGTCCCAGTGGAAACATCGATGTATTGGTAGGTAATTGTCATGGTGCCGTTAATCAGATTGAACATATCGGGATTGGAATTGGAATCGGCGCCTCTCGAAAAGTCAAACGTATTTATTTTGAGTGTGTCGGAAGTGACCTTGATTATGAAACGCGAGTTACGGACTTCCCGGACCATATTGTAGAGGTGGGGCTGAACTTCTTGCGTGATTTTTAAATAGGCCGCTTGCTTTTGGAGAGAGACAAAATTCCTAACGATAATGGTGGCAAGAAAGGACCCTGCAACTGCAATAGCGACCGCCACGATCACTTCAATGAGCGTGACGCCGCGAGGCTCCTTCAAATGCCCCCGCCAGATGCTTTGGTCATAATAAGCCTTTCTTTCGTATCTCCCTCCGGAGGCGGAGGGACAGTGGTGGTCACTTGTTTGGAATACGATATGGAGTTGTAACCGTTTTTAGCGATATTTACCGCATAGTCCCAGGAGCCCCCCGAATGGGTGGCATAAAAAGTCGTAATGAGATTGGCCTGAAACGTCGTATCGAACGGACAAGGCGTACCACTGGCAGCGGTAGTCAATCCTATGGGTGGTTTGCCACGTGGACGAGTGATAACAACCGAGGCGCTGCCCAAAAAAGCATTTGATGTATCTTTTAATTCCATACACATCGTAACCTTGGAAACAAGCAGGAAAATTAACCGGGATTCAAATCGATTTAGATCCGATTTGTAAGTGACCGGATAAGAGTTGGATTTGGCCTCGTACAAGGGATTGCTGGCATTAACAGCTACCTTTACCTGATGTTCTGCGGGTGTTGAATTAAGCGTTGCCACAATATTCTTGTCTGTTGCATTTGTACCAGGACCAGATGGCCAATACCCTCCCTCTTCCCCGGTGTCCGTATCACCCTTAACGTAATCGTTGTATTTAAAAACATCCGTGAGCTGGAATGGTGCGCCATCATTTATATCAATACCCGTGCGGGTAAAAGCCGTCTGCCAACTCCCACCAGTATTTTTATACTCGCCCACCAATGTCACCAAAGGAATGTCATCTGCATTGGCATTCTCACGCCACGTTCTAACAACACTGTTTCCGGAGGTTACTTGGTATTCAACGCGAGGAATGCTGTAAAGATCTCTGACTTGGTCCGACTGACTTCCATACTCATAACGAGCGGACAAAACATCATTCCCCAGAAGTGGAAGCAAATTGGAAATACTATAGGAGCTCTGTCCTGCAGGAATCGTCACCGATGCCGATTTTTCCACGCGCACTTTACCACCGGCAACGACCACGCGGGATGCGGGATTATTTACATGACGGTTAATGAAAAAGGAAACGCGCGCAGCACCGGTTTGCGTAAGTGGATTGCCGTTGGAATCCATAATCGATCCGCTTGCTGCCGCCAACCAGGACGTGTTGTATCTCAAAACATAAAAATCCTTCCCTGAGTTGTAGGAATCATTAAAACCCCCGAACCTTGCACGATAACTCCCCAAATCATGAGTTGCTCCTTTGGGATATCGTTCCAGTGACGAATCCGAAGTATTTTTGATAAAGAAATACGTGCCGGTTACTGCCGATGCCGGAAAACTATTTTTTACTAATGGATTGGAAATGGGATTGGGATTACCAACCACAAAAATAGGGGTGTAGATGGGATTGACCAGGGGCGAAGACGGCTCACACCAAAATGATCCCCTTTGATTAGCTAAAGAGAGCGCAGGGTTACGGGAAGCAATAAAGGGAACACAGGAAGTAGTATAGGATCCTCCAGGGACAGCGACCAGCTGACGCTGGCCACTACCTCCCATGAAGACTCGGCCCGTTCTGGTGTTCCACATGTCAGCACTTGACCCACCTGTATCGTCCGTGTAAATATTCCAATCTCTTTGATAACAGCTGATATTGTAATTGCTGACATTGTTTCCAGTAAGTATAAATTCCGTACCGGACCAATCGACCTCTCTTAAATTGCCCGTGATGGAACCACGGGGTGCCATGTGATAAGTAAGGGTTGTTTCTGCACTGGAGCTCGTAACGGGGCTGATGGTCACAAAATCATGCACACGCGATGTATGGGAATCGGTCCGATCCATGCCAGCAAACTGCGTAGCTCCCAAACGCCCAAACATTGGGGTAATTCGCAATTCGCACGGGGGTAAAAACAGTTCGGAAATTCCGGTCGCGGTACTGAACTCGGAACTAATACTTTCTCCGGTCACCGCATTTTTTACATCCACAAAAAATCGGACCAATTCAGCAATCAATGTATCTGTTGTGGTACCGTTGGAATATGCCTTAAAGTTTAAAATGACCTTGCGTTTCGGCATAACTCTGTAGGTAAATTGATTTGCGCCTCCCGTAACTGCGATTGCAATCGACATTTGATGGGTCGGCGGTGGGCCACTAAAATAGTGATTTGAATCCGCTGTGTTGATCACCAATGGCACACTGGGGCCAACGGCAACCCCGGTAAATACGACCTTCCCAGAAGCATCCGTGGTCTTGTGATGCACCAACGCAGTTTGAGCATCTGGCAATCCAACACTAACACCCTGGACGCCCACACTGGTAATATCATTAAGAACATTAATTGTTACGGAACCTCCGCCCTGGACAACTTGGCGACCTGTCAAAACGATTGATTCGGTCTTGGTATACACCTTGCCGTTCGGGAGGTCGCAGGTGATTGTTATTGCAACCGGACGTTGACCAAGTCCCATCTCTCCCGCATCAATGGTCCATCTGCATTCGGGATTTCCAAAAGAAGCGAAATCCCCCGAGGAATCAGCCATGGTTCTTATGTCCTTTTTCAAACAGTCGTTCTTGATAATACTGATGAGGCCGCGGACCTTGAAGTTTTGGATAAGAGAGACTTGGTTGGAGGAAAATTTTTTTATGGCGGCGGTAACACCCAGCATCAAGACGAGCAACACAGACACCGAAATGACCACTTCGACGATGCTTAAGCCGCTTCGGAGGTAAGGGGCTTTTATTTTTTTCATACCGAGTTCTCCTTGATGGGGTTATGCCACGTTCTTTCCAAGATCCGTTAACAAAGAGTATAAGGTGAAACAATCAAAAAAATAGGGATATATTTATTCAAAATTAAATAACTCTTTTGCCGTATTTGATCTGACTTATCAAAGCGTTTTATCATGTGCCTCCAATAAAATATTGGAAAAGTGACAGGTCTCCGCTGAACCCATGAGAACCAACAACCATAGAATGTTTTATGCCATAGTTTTGCCAGTGCTCTTGTTCCTCCTCGGTTGCGGAGCGGCCAAGCAATCTGTTCCTCCTCCTATTGTCGTTCCACCAACCGCGCCATCCATCGGAGCTCCCGAATTCCAAAAAACCTTCGGAAGTATTCAGATCAACCAAAACGCTTCGTTGTCCATCCGCTACAAAAGCCTCGTTATTGCGGTCGACATGGACATCGACGGCGTTCCGAGAATTAAAAGCGCCCCGGGCGGTAAAAAATCGATGCTAAAACAAGGCCATGATTTCGTGTTTGTGAGCGCGGTGTCAAAAAATTATCTGTTGGAATTCGACAATGGCCGGAACCTGTTTATAACGGGCGAAGCCGAAGCGCCGGAGAGCCTGCGCGAATTTGTCTATGACCTCCGGGACGAAGGCAAAGAGATATACGCGGGTCTTTTTTTCCGGCGCGCCCAACAGAATGAAACAGCGCTCGCCCAGTTGGTAGGATTAATGCAACCCGAAAACGCCATCGTGCTCCGTTCGCCGATGATTGGCCTCTCGCCGCTCCACGAACCAACCCTTTACAAAGCCTTAAGGGATGAGTTTTATGAGAACCCGCTCGCGATCGTGACCGACGCGCGCGAAATTCCGTTCTAATCTATTTGACTTTTCTGAATACAACTTCAGAAAAGAATTTACTTTTCTGAAGTTATATATATAATAGTCACAAATGATAAAAAGAACTCATTATCTGTCTATTTGGCGTGATCTTTCCAAGCAAAAATCCATGATTTTTATGGCTGGCCCTCGCCAAGCCGGAAAATCAACGCTGGCGCGAGAAATTGCCTCTTCATTTTTAAATCACCGTACATTTAATTGGGACACCCTCCCGGATAAAAGCATCCTCCTTCAAAACCCCGATTTCTTCGATCAGGGGCCGTGGGAAAGCAATGCGACTCCGCTAATTGTCTTTGATGAATTTCACAAATACCGGAAATGGCAAAATTATATGAAGGGGGTTTACGACGGATTTTCATCCCGGTTTAAATTCCTGGTTCTTGGCAGCGGGCGATTAGACGTCTATCGCAAAGGCGGTGATTCGCTCGCCGGGCGGTATTTTCTTTTTTATCTCTGGCCGTTGACCATCGCCGAATTGGGAGGTCGCTCGCGGCCGTTCGATCAATTTTTGAACCAGCCTTTGGAATCACCAAAATCAGACGCCGCGCTGGAAGAAGCCTGGGGACAACTTTCCCAATTAAGCGGGTTTCCCGAGCCATTCACGTCGGGAGACCGTCAAACGTACATGCGGTGGTGGACCACCTACCGTTCTCAACTTCTCCGCGAAGACGTCCGGGACATGACGCACATTCGTGATATCAACGCATTAGAAATTCTTTTCGCGCTACTTCCAACAAAAACAGGAAGTCCGCTTTCGATCGAAAGCCTCAGCCGGGACTTGCAAACATCGGCGGCCACCGTTAAAAACTGGATTGAAATATTTGAGACTTATTTTCTCGCTTTCCGAATCCGTCCATGGAGCCGAAAGATAACGCGTTCGCTCACCAAAGAGAAAAAACTATACCTCTACAATTACGCCGCCATCGAATCGGAGGCCGCAAAGTTTGAAAACATGGTTGCCTTGGAATTACGGCGTGCGGTGGCGAGCTGGAACGCAATAGGCTACGGTGAATTCGCGCTCTATTACGTGCGGAACAAGCAAAAAGAAGAGGTGGATTTCCTGATTACAAACCGGGAGAAACCGGTGTTATTGGTGGAGGCGAAGTTAAACGATGTCGAACCGACAAAAAGTCTGCGCAAATTTCAAAATATCCTCTCCGTTCCCGCCGTTCAACTCGTCCAAACGCGAGGCGTTCAGAAATATTACTTCAACGGGCAACACACAATTCTCGTGGCATCCGCGCCCACATGGCTCGCCGGGCTGCCCTAAGATGAGTAAACTCAACGCCGTGAAAATTTCCGTGAAACAGCATGCGCGCGCGCTGGCCGGATTTCTGGCTGTTATGCTTCTGTTCGGCTGCGGCGGGCCCGGCCAGGTCCGCACCGCGCAAGCCGCGCCCGATCTCACCGGCGTCATTCAAACCTTGATTGACCTGTTGAACAAACAGGACCAGACCAAAATATCTCCCGACGATTACGATTCCACGTCGCTCAAACAAATCATCACGTTCGCCACGCCCGCCGGCTACCGGATCAAAATCCGCTACCTCGATTTTGGCGTGGCGCTGGTGGAAGCACTCAAAGTGGCGCGCGATCCGGAACTGCGGCGGCGCATGATCGAAATGGCGCAGTGGACGCGCGACCCCAAGGTTCGCGCGGAAGCGATCATCACTCTGGCCACGCTGCTCGACCCTTCCCATAAAAAATATTTCAAAGAAGCGTTGCTCGACAGCAAAGTGGGGATCCGTTTTGCGGCGGTGGAAGCGCTGCAAGTGTGGAACCAGCCGGAAGCGTTGCCGCTTTTGCGCATGTCGATGGATCGCGACTTCTCTCCGCTCATGCAAATTTATTCGGCGCAGGCGCTCTTGTCGCTCGGCGACCAGAGCGGCATTCCAATCCTTTGGAAATACATGGACCACGACAGTTGGGTCGTGCGCGCCATGGCGGCCCGCTATCTCGGCGATTACGCGCAGCCGGACGATTACGTCAAAATCAATTCGTACCTCAACAAAGAGACCCGCAATGATTTCGTGGTGGCGGAACTTTGCATCGCCTCCTTAAAACTTATTTCGATGAAAGGAGAGAAAGTCTCCTACTCTCCATCGTCCCCCGGCTGGAAAAACAATTCGGAAGTTTCATACACGATCGGCCGCGACAAAGTCATCGAACTGGAACCACTGATCATTGTCCCTCCGCAGCTGCGCATTCCGCCGTCGTTGCGCGTGGCCGCCCAGATCAACACCAAGCTGCTGCGGCTTATCACCGACCGGCTGAACGAACCGCTGGATCCGATCCAGGCGCAAGATCCCGTGCTGCAAGATTTGAACGCGATGGTGACGCCGACCGGCTTCGCGTTAAAAACGCGCTATTCCGAATTAAGTTACCTCGTCATCGAAGCCATGGCCGGCACAAACGATCCGATCCTTCGCGCAACGATGATGCGCCTGGCGGCCGATGATTCCAACCCGCTCGTCCGCGCCAGCGCTTTGATTTCGCTGGCCTACAGCAAAGACGCCGACGACCTTTATTTAATGGAGGCCGCACTTACCGACAAAAGCGCCACCACCCGCATGGGCGCGCTGGAAGCCATTGAAGTGGGCCGTTTCCGCCAGGCCGTTCCCGCTATCTTCGCCACGGCGGGGAACGACCCCTCTTCAGCCCTTCAAGTTTACGGTCTTCAGGTACTGGCCAAATTCGATAACCAGGGCGGCCGCCAATCGCTTATCAACCGCCTGAGCGACCCCGACTGGCCGACGCGCGCGATGGCTTTCTGGTACTTGGGCCGTTACGGCACGCCCGATGATTACTCGCTCGTGCTCTCGCGCCTAGCCACCGAAAAAAACCCCTTTGTCCAAGCCGAGATCGTCCTCGCCGTTTTGCGCCTTGCCCCGGTCTAATAGAAGGGCGTTCGCCCTTTTCTTGACGGCCGGCCTTCTCAGCGCGCCCCTTTGGGCGCTTCCCGCCAAACCGGACGGGTATGTCACTGACCAAGCCAACGCGCTCGATGCCGCTACCAAACAAAAAATCGAGTCCCTCCTGTCCCGCTTCGAGGACGCCAGCTCCATCCAAATCGCGGTCGTAACGGTGCCGTCGTTGGAAGGCAGTGATGTGGAATCGGCGGCCGTGACACTTTTTAAAAATTGGGGCATCGGCCAAAAAGGGAAAGACAATGGCGTGCTGTTCCTAATCGCCCCGAACGACCGCCGCATGCGCATCGAAGTGGGTTATGGGCTTGAGGGCGACCTGCCAGACGGTCTGGCGGGACGCATTTTGGACGAGGCCGTGGTGCCGCGGTTCAAAGCGAACGACATGGCAGGCGGGATTTGGACCGGTACCGCCATGATTTGCCAAGTGCTGGCCCAAAAACGAAACATTGACCTAAACGGCTTTAAAGAGATGCGGGACGCCCCAGTTCCCCATCGTAAAGCCACGTTTTTTGAGAAAATATTTTTTCTGCTGTTTCTGTTTTTTTTCATTTTCGTTTTTATTAAGAACCCGTGGCTCGCGTTGTTCTTGCTTTCGCGCGGCGGTCGCGGGGGCGGGGGCGGGTTTGGCGGCGGAGGGTTTGGCGGGTTCGGTGGAGGAATGTCGGGAGGCGGCGGCGCATCGCGCGGTTGGTAAGATAAGGAGAAAACATGTACACGATCAAAAATTTTAAAGATGACTTGCTGGGCACCATGCGCGAAAATATTGTTTCGCTGGCGATCTACGGTTCCGCGGCCGCGGAAGACGTGACAAAACAATATTCCGATCTCAACACGCTGCTGATCGTTAACGATGCCGGCATGGCCACCCTGAAAACCATCCAACCGTTCGTTCACCGTTGGAACAAAGCCGGCAATCCACCGCCGCTGGTTTTTTCGCTGGCCGGCCTGCGCAACAGCCAAGACGTTTTTGCGATTGAGTTTCTCGATATCAACGCGTCGCACCAAGTGGTCTATGGCGCCGATCCTTTCACGGATCTCAGGCCCGGTCGCGAAGCGCTGCGCCATCAATTGGAATTTGAACTTCGGTCGAAGTTATTGGCGTTGCAGAAACATTATTTTGAGGCCGATGGAAAAACCAAACATTACCAGCACGTCATGGCCAAATCGCTTTCCAGTTTTACGGTGCTCGCCAAAACCGCGCTTCACCTGAACGACAAACCGGTGCCGGCAAAGAAAACCGACGTGTGGCACGCCATGTCCGATTTGATGAATGTCGATACGCACGTAATCGAAACCATTTTTGAAATCCGCCAACAGAAGAAAGAAGCGCTGCGCCAAGACGCCGAACTGCTTTTCGGCCAATACATGGCGCTGATCACACGCATGGCGGAATTCGTCGACGGATTTGTCGCTAAGAAATAGGAGGAAGTTATGAAGAAAGGCTTAATAGGTCTGGGCGTATTTGTTGGATTGATTCTCATCATCGGCATGTCGGTCGTCGGCATGCGCAACAGTTTGGTAACGGCCGATGAAGCGGTGAACGCGTCATGGTCGCAGGTTGAGAACGTTCTGCAACGCCGCGCGGACTTGATTCCAAACCTGGTGAACACCGTCAAAGGTTACGCGAAACAGGAAAAAGAAATTTTCACAGCCCTGGCCGAAGCGCGCGCCAAATTGGCCGGCGCCAAAACGGTCCCTGAAAAAATTTCGGCAAACCAAAACATCGAAAGCGCGTTGGCGCGTCTGTTGGTGGTGGTTGAGCGTTATCCGGATCTGAAATCAAACCAGAACTTCATGGCGCTTCAAGACGAACTCGCGGGCACCGAGAACCGGATCGCGGTGGAACGCATGCGCTACAACGACACGATCCGCGCGTTCAACGTGATGGTGCGAAAATTCCCTTCGAACATCGTAGCTGGCTTCTTCGGCTTCGCGCCGAAAGACGCATACTTCGAAGCGGCGCCAGACGCCAAGGCCACCCCGAAAGTCGAATTCTAAATTGACGTCGATCGTCTGGTTTCGCAACGACCTCCGCCTCGCAGACAACCCTGCGTTGACGGAGGCGTTGCGGTCCACCAGCGCGATCGTTCCTGTTTATATCTGGGCGCCCAACGAAGAAGGTGCGTGGCCGCCCGGCGCGGCTTCCCGGTGGTGGTTGCATCACTCGCTTAAAGCGCTCGAAAAAAGTCTGGAAGCGGCCGGATCCAAATTAATCGTTCGCGCCGGCCCATCACTCGCCGTTTTAAAATCCATCGCCAAAGAAACATCGGCCACGCGCATTTTTTGGAACCGGCGATACGAACCGGCCATTGTTGTCCGCGACGCTGAAATTAAAAAGAAATTGACCGGTGACGGCCCGCGCGCCGAAAGCTTTAACGGATCGCTGCTGTACGAGCCATGGACGATAAAGACCGGAGAGGGAAAGCCCTACCAAGTTTTTACTCCGTTCTGGCGCACCTGCACGTCACTTCCCCCGCCATCCAAACCGTTGCCGGCGCCGTCCAAAATTCCTGCTCCATCAAAATGGCCCAACGGCGAATCCATCGACAGCTTGAAGCTGCTTCCAAAAGTTTCCTGGGATACCGGCTTTCAAAAAGCCTGGGAACCTGGCGAGAAAGGCGCCCAAGCCCAACTCAAACGGTTTTTAAAAGAAGCCAGCGCCTACGATAAGGCCCGTGATATCCCTTCAAAAACAGGAACGTCCCGTTTGTCGCCCCATCTGCATTTCGGCGAAATCGGTCCGCGCCAAATTTGGCACGCGGCCGAACGCTATTCCATTTTCATCAAGGAAATCGGCTGGCGCGAATTCGCGCATCATCTGATGTTCCACTTTCCACACACGCCCGAAAAACCCCTGCGCCCGGCTTTTGAAAAATTTCCTTGGGAGAAAAGATCGGACTGGTTGAAATCCTGGCAACGCGGTCAGACGGGTTACCCGATTGTGGACGCCGGCATGCGGGAGCTGTGGGCCAGCGGTTGGATGCATAATCGCGTGCGAATGATTGTGGCGAGTTTTCTCGTAAAGGATTTGCGCATCTCATGGTTGGAGGGTGCGCGCTGGTTCTGGGACACTCTTGTGGATGCGAACTTGGCCAATAACACATTGGGTTGGCAATGGAGCGCCGGCTGCGGCGCCGATGCCGCGCCGTATTTTCGCGTTTTTAATCCGGCCAGTCAGGCCGAGAAGTTCGATCCGGAAAACATTTACATAAAAAAATGGGTCCCGGAATCGGAGTCAAACTCCTATCCGGGACCCATCGTGGATCATGCCGAAGCGCGCCAAAAAGCGCTGATCGCCTTTAAGCGTACTCGGTCTTAGATCGCTTTCCCGCCTTGTTCGCCGGTGCGGATCCGGATGCACTTCTCGAGCGCCGTCACGAAGATTTTTCCATCTCCGATTTTGCCCTCGCCGTGCTTGGCGGCTTTGATGATGGCGTTGACGGCCGCATCGACGAATTCGTCGTTGCAGGCGATCTCGAGCCGGATCTTGGGGATCAGGTTCGGCGCGACCACTTGTCCGCGGTAGAGTTCTTCGTCCACGCCGCGTCCATGTCCGGACACGCGGCTGACCGTGATGCGGCTGATGTCGGCCGCGATAAGCGCTTCACGCACCGAGTCCAAACGGTCGGGTTGGATAATGGCTGTAATAAGTTTCATTTCGTTCCCCCCTTAGTTCGGATTGATGAGGCCGTAACCATGCTCGCCATGCAAGCTGTGGTCCATTCCGGCCATCTCATCGGCTTCATTCAAACGGAAACCAACGGTCTTCTCAACGAGCACAACCAAGATGATCGTGGCGACAACCGAGAACACAACCGTGATACCGACCGCTTTCAAT
Organism: uncultured Elusimicrobia bacterium; assembly: GCA_964405835.1. Classification (GTDB taxonomy): domain Bacteria; phylum Elusimicrobiota; class Elusimicrobia; order F11; family F11; genus JAJVIP01. The sequence continues at coordinate 26,918 of CAYOPN010000033.1, forward strand.
TGGACGAGCAATTGCTGCATCGTGTTCCAGTCCGCAACTTTGGTGGCCGCGTCGGCCATCCAACTATCACGAACAAAGAACGTCAACATTATCGCGCCGGTGATGCCGGCGACGCCGTGAATGCCGAAGACGTCCAAGCTGTCGTCATAACCGAGTTTCGTTTTGAGCATGATCGCGAAGTAGCAGATGATGGAAGCGATGAATCCGAGCACGAGCGCGCCGAACGGCTGAACAACGCCGGCGGCCGGCGTGATCACGACGAGGCCCGCGAGAATGCCCGAGCAAATACCAAGGCTGGTGGCTTTGCGGTGATGGCAGGCTTCGATCAGCATCCAAGCGAGCGCGCCAGCAGCGGCGGCGGCTTGGGTGGCGGTGAGAGCGCGCGCGGTGTCGAGGCTGCTCGAGACCGAGCTGCCCGCGTTAAAACCGAACCATCCCACCCACAACAGGCCCGCGCCCATGAGCGTCATGACGAGGTTGTTGGGGTTCATGGCGGTCTGCGGATAACCGCGGCGTTTGCCGAGATAGAGCGCAATCACAAGCGCGCTGATACCGGCAGAAATGTGCACGACCGTTCCGCCCGCGAAGTCGATGGCGCCCTTGGCTCCCATGTTGAACAGGAAACCGTCAGCGGCCCAGACCCAATGGCAGAGCGGATTGTAAACGACCAAGCTCCACAGCGCGATGAACACGCAGTAGCCGCGGAAGCGAACGCGTTCCGCAAACGCACCGGCGATAAGGGCCGGCGTGATGATCGCGAATTTTCCCTGGAACATCGCGAACACGTACTCGGGAATGCCGAGTGTCATGACCGTGTCATCAAGACCCTTAAGGAAAAGCAGATCGGGGTTCCAACCCACGAAACCGCCCATCACATTGGGACCGAAGGCCATCGCGTATCCACAAACCACCCACAAAACGCCGATGATGCCCATCGCGGCGAAGCTGTGCATCATGGTTCCGATAACGTTTTTGGTTCGAACCAAGCCGCCGTAAAACATCGCAAGGCCTGGTACCATCAGGAGCACGAGAGCGGTGGACGTCAACATCCACGCTTCGGCGCCCGAATCAATTGGCGTTGCCCCGTCCGCCGCTTTAACAATAAGCGGCATGAACAAGAGCGCCAGGAAGGCAAGACTCCGTTTTTTCATAATTCCCCCGACTGACGGACCCGCATCTTGGAAGGTCCGGTACGAGCAACATCGCTCTTTTGTTGGTCTCACGCCGTTGTGAAACGAACAACGGGGCGGAACCTAGCAATTTTTCAGTGAGGACTGCGGTTACTTTTCGGAGCGCTTGCGGGCGGTGTGTTCGAGGATTTTTTTGCGGAGACGGATATTTTTCGGGGTCACTTCGACCAATTCATCAGTCTCAATAAACTCGATGGCCTGTTCAAGGGAAAGCTGCCGGTGCGGCGTGAGCATGACCGCGTCATCAGATCCCGTAGCGCGCATGTTCGAAAGTGCTTTCTTCTTGCACGGGTTGACGATGAGCGTGTTATCGCGGGAACTCTCCCCAATGATCATTCCGGCATAGACGGGAACATTGGGGCCGACAAAAAGCGTGCCACGCTCTTGTGTGCTTTCCAGCGCATAACCGGTGGTAAGACCCGGCTCCTGCGCGATCAAGACGCCTTTCTGACGCAGGCGTTCGCCTTTAACGCGCGGGATGTAGCCGTGAAAACTGTGGTGCATGAGGCCGGTGCCGCGAGTGAACGTCAAAAATTCCGATTTGAAACCGATCAAGGCGCGCGCTGAAATCACATATTCGAGCAGCAAACGTTTGCCTTCCAGCAGCATATTCTTGAGCTCCGCTCCGCGCGATCCCAAACCTTCGAGTGTGGCGCCCTGGTACGTGTCTTCCACGTCCAACACGAGAAACTCGGCCGGTTCCATAACAACGCCGTCGATTTTTTTGTCGATCACTTCCGGCTTGGAAACGGCCAGCTCGAAACCTTCGCGGCGCATGGTCTCGACCAGAATGGACAGATGCAATTCGCCGCGGCCCGAAACGCGGAAGCTACTCGAGTTGGGGATCTCTTCGATGCGCAGACCCACGTTGATCTCCTGTTCGTGCAGCAAACGGTCGCGCAAATGACGCGTGGTTAAAAATTCGCCGTCCTGGCCTGCGAACGGGCTGTCGTTCACCATGAATTCCATGACGAGCGTCGGTTCATCAATGGTCATTGGCTCAAGCGCCACGGGGTTTTCGGCGGCGGCAATCGTGTCGCCCACATTGGCTTCTTCAACCCCGGACACCGCCACGATGTCGCCCGCCTCAGCGGTTTCCATCTCGCGCTGGACCAGGCCGAAATAACGCAGGATCTTCGTGATGCGGTATTTGATTTGTTTCCCATCGCGACGAATCAACGTGACCGGCATGTTTTTTTGCAGGCGGCCCGCGAACACGCGACCGATCGCGATGCGTCCAACGAAATTGTCGTGACCGAGGATCGTGACAAGCATCTGCAGCGGCTTCGCTTGATCGGCGGTCGGACCGGGCACGTGTTTAATAATGGTCTCGAACAACGGTTTGAGGTTGTCTGATTTGTGCTCGAGGTCAAGCGAGGCCCAGCCGTCGCGGCCGGACGCGTAGACCGTCGGAAAATCGAGCTGCGGGTCCGTCGCGCCCAAATCCACAAACAGCGCAAACGTCTTGTCGAGCGCTTCGTGCGGCTTGGCGCCGGGACGGTCGACTTTGTTGACGACCACAATGGGGTTCAAGCCCAACTCCAACGCTTTCTTTAAAACGAACCGCGTCTGCGGCATGGGACCGTCGTACGCGTCGACAAGCAGCAGCACACCGTCCACCATCTTGAGCGTACGTTCGACTTCCGAACCGAAGTCGGCGTGGCCGGGGGTATCGACGATATTGATCGTGTGGTCGCCGTAAGGGACCGACGTGTTCTTGGCGAGAATCGTGATGCCGCGTTCGCGCTCCAGCGCGTTCGAGTCCATGACGGCCTCTTGGGCCTCGTCGGCTTTTACTTTGAATTCGCCAGTCTGTTTAAGCATGGCGTCGACGAGCGTCGTTTTTCCGTGGTCAACGTGGGCGATGATGGCAATGTTGCGAACGTCTTTTCTTCTGGTTTCTGTCATGGTGTCCTTTCTGGGTTAGGCGGGAGGTAATTAAATCTTAGGCTTCATGCGGGACCGGAGCCACATAATGACGCCGAAGGCGGCCAGCACGATGATCGCCGAGATCACGGTCTCGACTTTATTGAGGTTCCCGGCCAACCCTTCGTAGGTGTCGCGGGTCAGGAATCCGAGATAACCGAGGATCAAACAGCGGGGCAGCGAGCCGAGGAGTGTCCAAATAGTGAATTGCCAGACCGGAAAACGCAAAACACCGGCGGCTGCTGAAATTAGTGAAAGCGGAACAATCGGCAACGCGCGCAGCAAAAAAATCATGAGACTCACACGGCCGAGCAGCTTTTGTTCAACGGCCAGCACTTCGCTCCAACCAAAACCAAGAAATCGCGCGTACCGGTCAATCATGGGCTTCCCGCCGTAATAGGCGATGCCGAACGTAAAAAAAGCGCCGATCGTGGAGGCGACGGCGCCGGGAATGACAATGCGGGACATAATCGGCCAGAACGCGGCGCCAAGATCAAACGTTGGTTCAATGAGGATGGCGCCTGCGCCCATAATAAAAAGAGGAGACGGGATGGGAACAATAATGTACTAAATAATGACGCCGACAAACA
>CAYOPN010000034.1:0-27097 GCA_964405835.1 uncultured Elusimicrobia bacterium
CGCGTGCCGATGCTTCGGCATAAAATTTCTCAAATGAATCAACTTCCTTGATCTTCATGCGCCATGCTTCATGCGTTTGTTTGTATTCGTTCCATTCTTGTGTCGTCAATGCAAAATCCAGCAGTTTCCCTCTCAGGTAATGCCCGCGTGATTTCGCCAATAACGTCCGTTCCGCATCGTTGCGCGCCAGCGCGGCGTAGGCGCTTTTTTCCATGGCGCTTAAATCTGTAAATAGTTTTTCGGAATTGAGGTCGTCCACGATCACGATGTAGCGCAGGTAATCGCGCAGCGCTGGCGTGCGGTCCATTGGGATGCGCGCCCTCTCGCAAAGCAGTTGCAAGTGGCGGTAGAAATCGCTGTTCGATACTTCGCCGGCGCGGTAGCGGACGCTCATCGTGGTCAGTTCATCGATTTGCGCTTTGTCGAGTTTCGAGAAAAGCAACTGCAGGATATGCCCGCGTTCTTTTTCAACGCGCGCAAAATCCATGCCGGATTCCAAATTTAGCGCCGTAAGAAAGTTGCGGATGGTTTCCGTTGGTTTTGTGGCCGCCGCCAGGGCTTTCGCGTAATTGCCCATCGACGATTTTCCTTCGCGATAAGCGGTGACGTGGACGTCGAAGGCCAGAAGAGCCGGGTTGAAGTCCGCGGATTTCTCCATTGAAAGGGTTTGGGCCTCCCTCCCCCATTTTTCTTTTGCGGTGTTGAAAATCGGACGGGAAGCCAAATAGGCATCAACATTGGCTGTGTGGTGAGTTTCGTCATCAACGCCGACAATAGTGCCGGAGCGGTTGGTCAGCAGCGTGTGCATTGGGCCCGAGATCTTGTGTTTCTTGAGCAGGAAGTCGGCGACGGCGCGGACGGTGGCGGGCTTGGAGTAATTTTGGAACGTGGAGAGATTCAACGGGCCGAAGGCCCCTTCCAGCGCGATGACATCGGCGCGTTTTTGCTCAATCAATACTTTGAGCGCTTTGGCGATATTCGATTGGGCTTCGAGGTTTTGGTGGATGTCTTGGATGTGAATAATGGTTTGAGATTTGGAATTTGATGATTGAGGATTGAGGATTTTTCGGATGGTCCCGAAGGCAGCGAGGTTAGCCGTCACCCCGGCGGAAGCCGGGGCCCAGTTCTTTCCATGAAGTTTAAGGCCTGGATCCCGGCTTTCGCCGGGATGACGGAGGTTCGTCGCTTGGCGAACTTTTCTCTCCGCCCAAACAGTCGTATGCGCGAACGCGCAATTGGTTGCGAAATAAACACTGCAAAGCAGCGTGGCGAAATGACGGATGAAGGGGCGGCGTGACATGCGGTTATTCTAAAGAAACCGCATTAAATCCAGCCTAGGATTGGTTTAAATTTCTCTATAGCGATGTAACAAAAACGTTACATCGGGAAATTAAGAACAGATTGAGATGACAGGGTGTTTTAAGCGGCGTTGTCGGTGGTGGTGCCGGTTGTAATACCGCGCACCGCCATCATGAGCTCTTCGGGGTTGGAGGCCGCTTCCAGCGCGTCTTCCAGCTTGATCAGGCCTTCCCGGTAGAGTTTGAGCAGAGATTGGTGGAAGGATTCCATACCGTAATACTGGCCTTGGCGGATCGCTTCTTGAACGTCGTGCATCTGATTTTCCGCGATGGCTTTGCGGACCAAGGCTGTAACGACGAGCACTTCCACGGCCGGAACGCGCCCGGTGCCGCTGGCGCGGGGGATGAGGCGTTGGCAGATGACGCCCTTCAAAACGTCGGAAAGTTGGAAGCGCACCTGCATCTGTTGGTGCGGCGGGTAGAGGTCGATGATGCGGTTAATTGTTTGGACCGCGTCCGTGGTGTGCAGCGTTGACAAAACCAAGTGGCCGGTTTGCGCGGCCGTGATCGCGGTCGAAGTTGTTTCCAGGTCCCGCATTTCCCCCAGCAGAATAACGTCGGGGTCTTGCCGCAAAACGTGTTTGAGCGCTTCGCCGAAGTTTGGTGTGTCCGATCCCAACTCGCGCTGGCTTACAATGGATTTCTTGTCTTTGTAAAGAAATTCGATAGGGTCCTCGACAGTAACCACGTGTTCGGCGCGCTCGGAATTGATGTTGTCGATCATGGCCGCGAGCGTGGTGGATTTGCCGCTTCCGGTCACGCCGCATACCAGAATAAGGCCGCGGCTCAGTTGGCAGAATTTGGGCATAATTTTTGGCAAGTGCAAGTCGCCAAAGTTGGGGATGGTGGTCGGAATTTGGCGGAGCACAATCGCGACAGAGCCGCGTTGGCGGAAAGCGTTTCCGCGGAAACGGCCACAACCTGGCAGCGCATGGGAAAAGTCCACGTCGTTTCGGGCTTCAAAGATTTTCATTTGGGTCGGCGAGAGCATTTTGGAGAGGAGTGCGAGGGCCATGTCGGGGGTCACAACCGTCGTGCCAACGGGGGTTAGGTTCCCGTCGACACGATAAATGGGGCGAGTACCGGACCGGAGGTGAAGATCAGACGCTCTTTGTTCGAACATGCCTTTCAGCAGTTCGTTGAGGAAATCTCCCGCGTCGTTGTGAGGCGCTGCGTCCATGAAACGAAGCATAAAACCCGAACGGTTTTATCGCAACGGTTTTTTTAATCCGACTTACTTTAGTTTTCGGTTTCTTAAGCGGAGATAGGCGGGGCGGCGGAGATCGTCTTCGGACGGAGCGGTCCCGACGTGGACCGGGGCCGGGAGGCCGGCGGCGGTGGTAAAAGCGGGCAGGGACGCGCGCTTGTTGCCGTTGGCGACCCGGTCCTTATACGAGCGGGCCGGGAAGCCGGTGGCGATGACGGTCACTTTGAGGCGGTCTTCGATGCCGTCATCAAAGACCTGACCGTAAAATACATGCGAGCTGGTGGCGGTGGCGGAGCTGACAAAGTCCATTACTTCGCGCACCTCAAACATGGTCACGTTCTTATTGCCCGTGATATTGACCAGCACGCCTTTGGCGCCTTCGATTGAAATGTTTTCGAGGAGTGGCGATTGGACTGCCTGGCGCGCGGCCGTAACCGCGCGATCGGGACCAACGGATGTGCCGATACCCATGAGCGCTTCGCCGGATCCGGACATGATGGTTTTCACATCGGCGAAGTCCACGTTCACAAGGCCATGGGTTGTGATGACGTCGGCGATGGCTTGCATCGCCTGCCGCAGCACGTCGTCGGCGACCCGGAACGCTTCGATGGAGGGCGTTTTCTCATCGATGATTTCAAAAAGTTTGTCGTTGGGAATAACGAGCAGCGTATCGACAAATGGGCGGAGTTCTTCAATGCCGGCCGAGGCTTGGTTGGAGCGGACGAGACCTTCAAATTGGAATGGGCGCGTGACCACCGCGATGACGAGCGGGGCCGGGTTAAGCGACTTGGCGATGCGGGCCACGACCGGAGCGCAACCGGTGCCGGTGCCGCCGCCCATGCCGGCCGTGATGAACAACATGTCCGAACCCTGAATGACTTCTTTGAGCCGGTCTTCGGATTCCAGCGCGGCTTGGCCGCCGAGTTGGGGGTTCCCCCCGACTCCGAGTCCTTTTGTGAGTCTTTCTCCCACTTGGATGCGGACCGGTGCGAGATTGCGGCGTAAGGCCTGGGCATCTGTGTTGGCGGCGATAAATTCAACGTGCTCGACTTCGGCTTCGATCATGCGGTTTACCGCGTTGCCGCCGGCGCCGCCCAAACCTATGACCCGGATAACGGCCGGTTGTTCTTTGAAATCTTCAGTGAACTTGATTCTGGTCATGGTTCTCCTTAGAAAAGATCTGAAAAGACATTTTTAATTTGTCCAAATAGGTTGCTCGCGGTCCGGCGCGCGCCTTTGCGTCCGCCGCGCGGCCAATCGCCGAGCGAATGGAACGACAAGAGTCCGGCGGCCGTGGCGTAACTGGGATGGGAAATGATTTCGGGGATGCCCGCGATGTTCTGAGGAAGCCCCTGGCGGGCCGGTAGTTCGAGGATCTTTTCGGCCGCGTTCACCATGCCGGACATCATGGACCCGCCGCCGGTCAGAATGACGCCGCCGGCGACCACGTGTTCCGACAGGCCCGAGGTTTCAAGTTCGTTGCGGACCATCGTGAAAATTTCTTCGACGCGAGGAGCAATGAATTCAAACAGCGTGCTGCGCTGGATCTGCCGTTCGGTCCGGCCGTCGACTGAGGTGTAGGTGACCTCCTCGTTCATGTCCGGCATTTCGTCGCCGTTTCCGCTGACGAGCACTTGTTTGCGCAACGGCGATTTGACGGCGGTTCCCCACCGTTCCTTGACCATCTTGGCTTGCGAGAAGGAGGTGCGGAGGCCATGGGCGAGATCATTGGTGATGGCGTCGGCGCCGATGGCGAGTTCTTTTGTGAACCGCACGCCGCCGTCCGAATAAACCGCCACGCCGGTGGTGGCGCCGCCCAAGTCAATCAACAAACAGCCCAGATCTTTTTCTTCCTGCGTCACGACCACGTCGCCGAGCGCCAAAAGACCGTACACCGGTTCGCGGATGCCGAAGCCCGCGTTGTTGATGGAGCGCCAAATATTGTTGAGATGGGACGATCCGGCGGTGACGATGTGCACTTCGACTTCGAGGAGCGAACCTTCCATTCCGACCGGGTTTGGCACGCCTTGTTGGCGGTCGAGAACAAAGTCCTGGGGAATGACGTGGATGATTTCGCGGTCGGTCGAGATGGGAACGGCTTTCGTGGATTCGATGACTTGCGCGACGTCATCGGTGGTGATTTCTTTATCGGTGCGGGCGATGTTGATGGCACCATGGTGGTTAAAAGTTTGGATGTGGGCGCCGCGGATGCCAACGATCAGGTCGCGGACGGTTTCTTTGGCCATTTCTTCGGCGGCTTCAACAACTTGGGTGATGGAGAGCGCGGTTTCGTCGATGTTGATGACGACGCCGCCTTTAAGTCCGCGGCAATTTTGGCGGGTGGCAGCGATGACTTCAACATGGTCCTGGTCGGGCATTCGGCGGCCGATGGTGCAGGCGAGTTGCCCGCTTCCGATATCAATTCCCGCTAGAATTTCCGGCTTCGACATGAGGGCCTCCCTATCTCGTCATTTTTTTTGCCAATTTTTGTCCATCACAATCCGATCGCTCGTTACGAACAGCAAATTCGCCGGCGTTTTCACCGGATGAAACATTTCGCGGAAGCGGAGGATTTTTTCCGCTTTGTTGAGAATGTCCGCTTCTTCCACCGGGCCCCAGTTGATCAAAACTCCGTCAGAAAGCTCGACGACAAGTTCGCGCATTCTATCAGTTTCAATTTTTTTTACGAGAGAATAAAAATCCGGCAGCTCTTTTTGCCACGTCGACAAGTACGAAAGGAACAATTTCCGGTTCTCGATGGATGCGGTCTCGACCCAGGGCAGCGGAACTTCGGGTTTTTCACTCTCCGGCAATCGGAACAACACCCCGGAACGGTCCATGGCACGCTCTTCCCCTTGCGCGTGCGTGAACGCGACCGGCGTGCGGTACTTTCCTTTGACCGTGATCGTGCGGTTGAGTCCGCGGCTAATGGAAAATTTTTCCAGTTCCGGATATTTCGCGAGAGTGTTCTTCTCTATGTCGGCAGTTTTTAATTTCAATAAATGGTTGTTGGGCTTGATAGGGAACGAAGCGCGCAGCCGGTCCGGTAAGTCACCGGTAAATACAATTTCGCGCACGCGCAACGTTTCGCTGTTTTTCCAAACGTTCGCGAACGCCACGGATCCCCATAATGCGCCGCCGACGGTGGCGCAGGCGACCGTCGTGTTCACGATTGTTTTGCTCCATTTTTTTGCGACTGTGCCCGCGTAACGCGAGCGGAACTTTACGCGTTGTTTGCGTCGGAACGAAAAGGATTTTCCCCCTTTCGCTTTGGGTTCCCTGAAAAAACGCGAACGTTTGGAGCCAAAAAGGGAACGGGAGGATGTTTTCATAGTGCGTACCCCTTCACCAGCGAGAGCGCGCAAATTTTCAGCACCAATTGGTCAAACGACATGCCCGCGGCGCGTGCGGCGTCGGGAAGCAAGGATGTGTCCGTCATGCCCGGAATGGTGTTCACTTCAAGCACGTAGATCTCGCCGTTTTTCGCCAGCAACAGGTCCACGCGGCCGTACACCGCGCAACGCACGGCCTTGAACGCCTCGAGCGCGACCTTTTGGGTTTTTTTCGTGATGGAGGAGGAAAGTTTGGCCGGAACCACGTGGCGCGACCCGCCCGGCGCGTATTTGGAATGAAAGTCGTAGAACTTGTGTTTGGGAATGATCTCAACCACCGGCAGCGTTTTGTTTCCCAGTATTCCGACGGTCAACTCGCGTCCAGCAATGAAGCGCTCAACCATCGCGCGATCTGAAAGCTTGAAGCAATCTTTGATGGCCTTGGAAAGTTGGGCTGGTGTTTCCACCTTCGACGCGCCGATGGCGGAACCCTGGTCGACCGGTTTTATGAACAAGGAAGTTTTTCTCAGCCATTGTGCGATGGGTTCGGGCGATTGCCCCTTCTCCAAAATGAGCCACGGCGGCGTCATCACGTTCGCGTCCACAAAAAGGCGCTTTGACATGTTTTTGTCCATAGCCAGATAACTGGACGTGGGGCCGGAACCGGAGTATTGAATTTTCATTTTCCGTAACATCGTTTGGATGCCACCGTCTTCACCGAACGTGCCGTGCAGAGCGATGAAGCAAAAATCCGGACGTGCTTTTTTTAGCTGTGACGCGATATTTTTCCGGACATCGATGTTGATGGTTTTAACGCCCAGACGTTTGAACGCGTCTTCTACGGCCTTTCCGCTTTTCAACGAGATGGACCGCTCGCGCGACCAGCCGCCCTTCAAAACCGCGACGCGGTATTTCTTTAGCCAGGCGAGCGTGTTTTTCACAGCGGTTGCGCTTGTTTGACCACGATCACCTCGGGATGCAGGTCGATGTTGAATTTCTCTTTGATCGTGGACTGGGCAAGCGCGATCATTTCCAGCGCGTTCTTCGCGGTGCCGCCGCCCAAATTCTCTATGAAATTCGCGTGTTTCGGCGAGAATCGCATATTGCCGAACGTTTTTCCTTTGAGGCCGGCCGCTTCGATGAGCCGCGCCGCGAAATCGCCCGACGGGTTGCGGAACACGGACCCCACATTTTTGGTGCCGAGCGGCTGCGTTTTCGCGCGCGAGTCCAGTTCTTCTTTGAGACGCGCGGCCGCCGAGCCGTTTTCAGAGGGTTTCAGCAAAAGTTTGGCTGAGACAATCCAGTTCCCGACCAGACTGCTGTGCCGGTAGCCCAAATCGATGTCGCTGCGGCCCATGTCCGTGATGCTGCCGTCGCGGTTCAGGATTTGGACAGACATGACCACGTCGCCAATCACGCCGCGCGGCGTTCCCGCGTTTGTCATCAGCGCTCCGCCCACCGTGCCCGGAACGCCGGCCAACGCTTCGGTCCCGGCGAAACCATGTTGAACGCAGGCCTTGGCGAGTTTCGGTAAGTGCACACCGGCGCCGACCGTGACTGTGTCGCCATTAAATTTGATCGATTCAAAATCGCCGCGCAGCCGCGCCACCACGCCGCGCAGCCCTTCGTCCGGCAGCAAAACGTTGGAGCCCCAGCCGAGAATGAAAAACGGCTGGTGGGTTTTCTGGCACCAGCGCAACAGCGATTGCAGTTCGGAAATGTTGTGCACTTCCACAAACGCTTCGGCGGGTCCGCCGATGGCCCACGTGGAATGGCGGCCCAAAGGTTCTTCCGCTTTGATGCGGGTCGCCATGCTCGGAAAATCGTTCGCGAGCCGCTCGGCCACGTTGTTCGCGGTTTTGAGCAGGTTCTCCCCCACTTTCCAAACGTCGCCCGCGCCGAGCGTAAGCAACACGTCGCCCGATCTCAGTTCCGCGCGCAGTTTCTCAATGGAATCTTTCCATCCCCACATCGACCAATTCTTCTTTTTCAGATGCCGGCTGATCGACGCCGTAGACACGCCTTTGATGGGTTTCTCGCTGGCCGCATAGATCGGCATGAGGAACAATCGGTCGGCACCGCCAAGTGAAGCAGCGAATTCTTTGGCCAAAATTTGGGTGCGCGTGTAGCGGTGCGGTTGGAACAACACCACGAGCCGGCGTTTGGGCCAGCGCGCTTTCACGGCGGCCAACGTCGCTTTAATTTCCGTCGGGTGGTGGCCGTAATCATCGACGACCGTTATGCCGGCGCTCTCCCCTTTGATTTCAATGCGGCGTCCGACACCTTCAAATTGAGAAAGCGCCTCTGCGATTTTCGCAAACGTAATACCGAGATGAAGCGCAACGGCAATCGCGGCGAGCGCGTTTAGAACATTGTGCTGGCCCGACAGCGGCAATGTGATCGAACCGATTTTTTTCCCTTTCTGGAAGACATCAAACTTGGAGCCCATCTCGTTGAGCTGAATGCCGCCGGCGGACAAGTCGAACGATTTGTTGAAGCCGTAGAGAATGCAGCGCCGGCTGAGTTTTGAGAGCACGCGTTTGACGCCCGGGTCTTCGCCGCAGAGATACGTCGCTCCGTAAAAAGGCGTGTGGTTGGCGAACGTGGCGAAGGCGGCCTCGAGGTTGGCCATCGACTTATAGTAATCCAAATGGTCGTCATCAATATTCGTGACGATGGAAATCGTAGGTGAGAGTTTTAGGAAAGATCCGTCCGACTCGTCCGCTTCGGCGACCAGATAGTCCCCATTGCCGAGCACGCCGCCGGTGCCAACCGCTTTGAGGCGCCCCCCGACAATGACGGTCGGATCGAGACCGGCGTGCTGAAGAATTTGGCCTACGAGGGAGGTGGTGGTGGTTTTACCGTGGGTGCCGCCAATCGCGATTGTGTATTTGAGACGCGCAATTTCGGCGAGCATTTCAATGCGGGGAATGACGGGTGTGTTGGCCTTTTGGGCCGCTTTGACTTCGGGGTTGGTGGCGGCGATGGCGGTAGAGGTAACAACAACGTCGGCGCCGTGGATATTTTTGGCGGAATGACCGGTGAAAACGGTGGCCCCAAGCCCTTCAAGCCGAGTGGTGACCGCGTTTTTCGAAGCGTCGCTGCCGGTCACGTGATAACCGAGCTTAAGCAAGACCTCGGCGATCCCACTCATTCCGCTTCCCCCGATCCCGACGAAATGGATGTGTTTTATTTTTTTGAACATCGCGCCCGCCCACCATATAAAAATGGGCGCGCTTCCGTCTAATTATGCCTGTGTTCCCACTAAACGTTGTTCGATGGCTTGCAGCACCAAGCGGCCGCGCACGGTGGTAACTTCAGCTTCCACCTCGAAAATATCGGCCATGAGTAGTTTCAGTGTGTAAAAGTTCCAACCTGGGGTGTAGTAGCCGTTTTCTTGAAGCTCCATTTTCTCCAAGAGAACCAACAATACGTCCGCGAGATTTTCACGGTCGACAAACGGCGGCAAGTTCAATTGTAGTTTGGAAAGCTGCAGTTTGTTGTTCACAATTAAGCTCGGCCGGTAGACATGGAACGATGAGGGGGCGGCAATTTTCAATTGGTCGAAGGCCATTTCGGCCGTCGCCTTCAGCGCGTCATTGGCAGCCAGCACAGTCAGAGAGCGGACATTTTTGAAACGTTCCACTTCTTTCACCAGCTTTGGCAATTGTTCATCGTTGCGGAAGAGCAGAACAACGTCCCCTTTATGGTCTTTGGGGTTCAGATCGGGAACCAGATCTTCAACATTTAAATCCATATGCGTCTCATAAAGAACTTGATTGATCGTGTTCGCCATTTCATTGACTCCGCGATGGACCTTGTCGGCGAGAATGTTTTGAATGCGTTTCCGGAATGCGATCCTTTCATCCATGGGGCCATGCATCTGAATGCCCACCCGGAGAACAGCGCCGGTCACATTGCCGTTTTCGTCGACCCGGTTTTCTTTTTCCACGCGCCACGCATGCCGTTTGGCCACAATCCTTTCCAGGTCCGTTAGGAAAAGACCGTTGCCTCCCCATTTTTGTCGAGAGGGGTCGCTTTTCGCATTTCCAAAACCGGGACCGGAATCAATAATTTCTATGCGGAGCCATTCGTCATCGCCATTCACTTCGACATCGATGTCTTTGGCTCCTACATCGATGGCGTTGGCGACTCCTTGGATGAGAAAATTGAATAAGTCTTCCTCGGTCGTGAAAGGGTGAAGATCGGTTGGTTCAACGCGTTGTGCCAACATCGGCACAATCCACTTGGCCATTGCATAGGTGTACGTGAGCGGATGTTGGTGTGGAACATGAAACGCGAAGTGGTTGCCGGATGGATCGCCATTGACCCGCATGTCGGTTGATGGTCCCTGTCCTTTTTCCGATTCATCGATAATTCGGCCAATACGCTCGGTTGTCAAACCGGTTCCTTCGTATTGTTCGAGAAGTCTGTCGTACACTTCATTCGGTCCTGGATAGGACGGCGGCCCGGTTGGCGTCAGGACTTTCCCCTCTCCATTGTTGAGCCGCTCCAGCAAGCGTTTTAGCGCGAGCCCAAACAGAACCGGATCGTGTTGCACGCGGTAACTCTCTTTTCCCGTACTGCGGTCGATGGTCGTCCCGAGCGTCAAGAGCGGCGTGACTTCGGTCAGGATCCCTTTATGATTAAGCGTTAGTATTTCAGCCATAGACGGGCTTAAGATCCCATAGGCATTTTTCCCCGATTTGCTGGCTGCCGAAGGATCGGAGCGGAGCTCGACTTCCTTTTTTCCATGAAGTTTTCCGGTGAAGGTCGTGAGCCTTTCAATCAACCGTGTTTTGACTTCCGGATGCCGTCTCGCCCATTCTTGCAGGGCTTCGGTGGACAATTCTTTCCCAAGGATCCACGCATCAAACACGGTTTCGTAGCCGGTGTCGCGATGCGCAATATAACGGTCAACCACTTCTTCGGGCGTGCCCTCCGGCAACGGGCCTGCGAAAATAACGCCCGAGATAAAATCTTCGATGGGACTGCCCGCTTTTTCGGCGAAAAACGTCAGAATATCAAGGGAGCTTAAGTTCAACGTTTCATTGTCGAAGGTCCCGTTCATGACAAAAATAATATGAGCGCCGCGAAGTCTCGCCGCTTTTAAGGCTTCGGGAACGCCTAGCACCATGAAATGCGGAAGAAGGCTCGTGAATATCGATCCCGGCCCAACGATCACAACATCCCCGCTCTTCATAGAATCAAGGTAAGAGATGACGCGGGGATTGGCTTTCGAGGTAGGTATTTTCCGCACGGCAAGATCGGTTGGGAACCTTTGATTGGGGGCGAGTCCCACTTTTTGGTTCACTTCGCCGAATTGCTCAATGTTTGAAAAATTGACCGTTTCTGTCGTATGGGTTTGCATCACGATGTAGCGGTTGCGAAGCAAAATGTGGTTCGAGCCGATCCGTATCCAATCCGGTTCTCCGGAACTTTTGGAAATATTCTCGTTTTCGATGGCGCGACCCGAACCGTCTCGCGCAATTTCTATTTCGATGCCTTTGTTTGAAACCAGACGCAGTGTGAGTTTTTCTTTGTCTTCCAAGAATTCATAGACATTTCCACCCGATTCGATTGTTGGGGTGCGGCCGTTGTTGCCGATCTTCATCCTTCCAATCGTTAGGGAGTCCCCTTTTTTTAACGGGTGCACTTTCTTCTCCATCTTGCCGTCAATTTCAATGGCATAGACCACTCCCGCTTCATTCACCGGTTCGATCGTGATCAGGCGGACGTGGAAAGTCTGGCCTTTGCTCTGGATCGGTATTTGGTCCGGGTCATCGGCGGACGTTTGGATAAATAATGAGTGCGCGCGATGCGCCGTATAAATGGTGGACGGATCAAACGTTACGGGGGCCACTTGCCCTCTTATAATGCCGGTGCGTTCGGCGATTTCATTGAGCACGGCATGGTAGGCGTCCGGATCGGTGATTGAATTTCCCCCGTGTTGCGGTTCCCCTTTTTTAAGCAAGCTATTAATAAGAAGTTTTCCCAGCAGATACATGTTGCGGAGGCTGGCCCCTTGGATGGGGAGCAGGCCCGGGGCAATAAATTCTTCGTCGACGCGTTCTAGCGCCTCGATCAAGTCCGCGGAGAACGCATAGAAATCATGGCTTAGAGAATCGATTTGACTGTCAAAGATCGTGGTGATGATGGCGCGGCGCGCTACTTCGGTCAATGATTTGTCGTTTTTCTCCCTCACGCGCCCGGCATTTCCCAGTAAGTGCATAAGCTTGTCTTCGGTTGCGAACGAAGAAAACAGCGCGTTGACTTGGTCCCCGATTGGGGGAAGCAGGCCGTAACCATGGCGCCAGAGATGGGCCAGGATATTGAATGTCGCGCCTCCGTCGTCCACGTGGGACAGCACATTGACCACGAGCCGTTCGTGGGGCGCCAGGTCGCGGTCGAGTCCGGCCACCCGCAGCGACAGGGCCATGAACACGGCCGCCGATCCTCCGTTAAAGGAGACCACGCGGGGACGGCCGTTTGAATTGCCAGACACATCGAATTTTTGGTTTTTTAAAATTTCTTCAAGGACTTTGTTGATGGTCCGTTCCATCTTGGCGCGGACATGTCCGGATTTTGGATTGTTGGCGAGTTTTGAAAAAAGCTGGATGGTGGCATTCCGGTAGGACCAGTCCGTCATGATCTGATGGAAAACGTCGGGCGATAATTCGTCCCGGTCGATCGCTTCGGCGATGACTTGCCGGTGGACCCCGATAATAACGGACGGCGGGCTGCGCGGCATGGAGGAGGCGCTCAAGCTGAGACTTTTGTGTTTTTGAAGGGCCTCGTCCACATTGGCGATGGCCTGGATCATTTGGACCTGGCTTTTGTCGGTAAGCGTGGTTTTTAGGACGTGATGAAGAAACGCGGAGTAGGTGTTGATGTCGGAGAACGCGAGGTTGAATAGATAATTGATGGCGAGGGTGTCTTCGCGGGCCTTTACGAGGCCGATGAAATAACCGGCCTTGTTGGCGATGTCGTCCGTGACCGGCGGATCAAGCGCGTGATGGACGGACGGAAACGCTGCTCTGTACGCGTTGGAAAAAATTTGTTGAGTTCCGGGGTCTTTGATGCTGACCGGCGCGTTGTCTCCCACCATTACGAGCGCGAGCGACTTGTTGTCCGGCAAGCTGCGGCGCGCGAACATGTTGAAGACGCCCCAGATGATGGAATTGGAAATTCCATCTTTCACATCGGTGCGCCAGTAGGGCGTTGGGATGCGGCGGTCGGTATCGCCGGTTTTCTCATCGTACGCGCGGTAATTAAAAATGTCGTATTGCGCTTCCAATTCATCCCGGATATTCAAGAGCGCGTCTGCGTTGAAAATCGCCGAGTTGGCTGAGATTAATAGGTCCGCTTTGCCGTCGGGTTTCTCGTAGACCGCGAAATTTCTTTTTAGCAGCGCTTTTTCATCGGGTGAAAGGTCTTTCCACATTTCGCATTTGTTTTGCGCTTCAATGATGGTTTCTTGAGAGAAAATATAGCCATCGTTGCTGATAGTGAAATAGGGGTTTTCCCGGCGCAGTTTTTTAATCGCTTTGAGAAATTTCGGTTTGTCGGGTCTGGCGGCGTCGCTTTTGCGCAATGCGGCCAAAGCTTCGGTCACTTCTTTTAATTTTCCGTCCAACAGCCGGTGGACCTTATCATGGTCCCCCATTTTTTTGAGATGAGGGATTTGTTCCCAGTCGGTGTAAGCGACCAACTTGCCCGCGTCAAAGAAGAAATGTCCTTTGGCCTCCAATTTTCCATGCGACGTCCGCCCGCCGGCCACGGCCAGATGGTTCCCGCTGAGCATTTTCAAATAGGAAATGAAGGCCGGGTTGGATTTTTCAGTAAGCGCGTATTCGGCCGCTTCGGCGAAAAGGATCTGCACGTACGGCGCGGTTATCATTTTCTCTTCGGTCAATTTGCGGACCATTTCGATGGTGAGGTCGCCATGGCCTTTCGGCTCCGGGTCAAAAATGATGTCCACGGCCCGGCCAAAGATCCGCTCCGCTTTTTCCTGGTCCAAGAGCGGCGAATCGTGGCGGATCAACAATTGTTCGATGAGTTGTTGCCGCAAATCGGACTTGATCCGGAAGATCCCTTTTTCGTCATCGTAATCTTCGAGATGTTCGGCCTTCATTATTTCGGAAAGGATTTTTTCGCTGACGCCAACGACCGGGTTGATGCCGGTTGGTCGCGAGGCGCCATCGAGGGAAAATGCAATGTTCGTCCGGCCCAGTCCGTTGGTGGCAAGACCTTTGTGGATATAGCGTGAGAAGCGCGTCGCTTGTCCCGCGCCCATCACCAGCGGCAAAACACCGAAGTATTTGTTGAATATTTCCGGCGTCAGGTCATGGTACGTAAGCCCACGGGCTTCCAAACGTTGCCAGATTCCCATAACGGCCGACTTCGCGAGGACCTCCGCATGCCGGGGGTTTTCCGGTGTACGTTGGGCCGCGATCAAATCATCGACGCCCATAAGTCGTTCAATGGCCGTCCGGAACGGGCTTTTAACGAAAACGCCGTCTTTTTCTTCGCCCCAAAGCATACGGCCATTTCGCGACATGTCCCAATCCGGATCTTCAACGCCGTCCATGGTGACGGGGGTGGCGAGCGCAATTTCATCCACCATGCTTTGAAATGAGGTGCTTCGGATATTTTTAAGATCATCCAGTGTTTCAAAAAACCGGTCCCAGAGAAGGCTGACATCGGTCGGAACTTCGCGGGGAAAAAGCTTTAGCGAAATTTGGACGCCGTCCCGGACCTCGATGAACGGCCAGGTCAATGCCAGCGGTGTGGCCGCGGTCTTCGCGGCGGCCACTTCATCGGCGGTGATGACCTGGGGAACAAAATCAACTTTGGTCCAGGGATAAAAATCGATGTTTCCAAAATCGGGAAGCCTGCCGGCCCCCCCCATGACATTCATCCAGGTCCGCCAATTCATTCTCTCTTCGCCAGAAAGGCCAAAATCGTTCCTCGCCATCGTTTTAAGCACGTCGCTGACAATTTGAATGACACCGGCGGGAATATTACCGGAGGCGTTGTGAATGGTGGCTTCTCCTTGCTGAGAGTAGGTGACGCGTGTCGCGCCGCCATTAACGTAGTCGGTTTGCGTCCGCAGGTCGGCGCCGGCTTTGATCAGCCATTGTGTGACGCGTCCCATTTGCTCAATGCGCGAATTGCCCGAGATCAGGCCCATTTGGGTCTTTAGTTCCAACAGCGAAACAAAGAGATCGCACACATCTTTGGATGTCTCAAACGAATCCGTTTTTTTGTCGAGAATCGTGCCATCAACGTCAAAAAACATGGCGGCCTCTTCCGCCCAATTATCGAGCGAAATGGTTTGCGAACGGTCCTGGTCGATGCCGGCGCCCCGGATGGTCACTTCGTTTTTCCCCGCCGCGACAGCGTCGTTGATCTGTTGGAGGACCCTTTTCACGGCGGTTGGGCCTGCGCCGATCCAAAGCGTGCTCTTCCGGGCCGAGGAATGCCGTCCCATTGGGTTTTCATCGGCCGAAAAAACGAACAGTTCTTTTCCCCTTTCCGTCAGCGATGCGGCC
This sequence comes from uncultured Elusimicrobia bacterium, assembly GCA_964405835.1. Classification (GTDB taxonomy): domain Bacteria; phylum Elusimicrobiota; class Elusimicrobia; order F11; family F11; genus JAJVIP01. The sequence goes on from CAYOPN010000034.1 coordinate 15,452, forward strand.
GCGTCCAGCACGGACAGGTCATTGCCCGTTTTGTTTTCTTCTTTAAAGAATTCATTGCCGAAATAAAGCACCCGTTTCACATTGGGCCTTGTTTCTTCGAAATTCAGCAAGGCGGTCTTCTTGTTCACGTTTTTCGGTGTTATGTCGATCGAAGCAAAACCGCCCGGATAAAGCTCGTACCGGTCGCCTAGCTGCCCGGACAAGTTTTTGATGATGTCCCCGCGCACGTCGTGCGACTTAATGGCCGTCTTCTGGAGGATATTTTCGAGCATGGTGATGATCGGGTCATTGCCTTCAGATATTTTGAGCCCTTTCAGCACGTCATTGACCGGTGTCCCTTGACCGAGCAGGTAAAGGAAATATTCGATCCACACAGTCCGGAGAACATCGTTGGGGACAGGCGGACGTTTTTGCCCGGGAAGCACAGTTGCAAAGGCGCGGTTGATGGGACGGTTGGTGTTGAACCGTTGGTGTAATAATGTATGGATGTTGCGGGTGACCCGGGGCAACGCCAGTGGCAGAAGAAAACTTGGCAGGAAATTGAACACCAGCGAACTCCCCAGCAATTCCCAGCGGTCGCGGGCGCGTGCCGCACGTTTTCCATAAAGACCGTCAGCGATTTTGACGACGACAATGTTCCAGTGCGGAAGCACAAAGCCAACGGCGATGACCGCGTTGAATAACACCGGCGAAAGCAATCCAATAAGCAAGGCGCTAAGCGCCGGCGTGCCCGTCAGAAAGGCAATAGCGGCGGCCCCGGCACCGATGGTCCAGCTAAATGTTTCCAGGCGGACAATCCATGCGCTCTCCCGCATCGATGCTGTCAAAACTGTTTCGGTGTCGACGCCCGCCTCGATGATGTCTCCGGTTTTTGGGTCGATATAAAGCGATTGCTCCAGGCCATTTTCATTGAGCGTGGCGCGGCCATTTTTCCGGTCGACTTTTATCAGCGCGGTTTCGGAAACCAGCGGCGTCTGGCGGAGGAGCGAGCGGGCCATCGTGCCGGCGTGGCGCAACAGAGCATAAAGCAATACCAATGTCTGGACCGGTTTCGGTTCGGCGGCGACAACCGTCGGGATGAAAAGTTTTTCCCCGGAAAAAAGTTTGTCGAGCGGAGTCTTTCGTTGCGTAAACGCGCCCAGGTATTGTGAGCCGCTCTTCGTGTCGATTTGTGTTACGCGCGGCACGAACGCGACCACGTTGATCCCGGCCGCCAACAAAAGTTTTTCGAGGCCCGGCGCATGGAAGCCTCCGGCCACCAGCACCGTCGTGGAGCCTTCGGGTGTTTGCGAGATGGCGCGTAGCGCGTTGTCAGCCATCGCGCGGTCGCGCGCTTCTGCTTCCCGGTAAAAATCTTCAAACGCCGAGAGGTCGCAACCCGGCAATTGGGCGGCGGCATTTGTTTCGAGATATTCGTCCCACTCCCGTCGCGTGAGTGAAAAATCCAACAACTTCCCGGCCAGACGCAGGCGCCGGTACTTTGATAACCATTCCTGTTCGCGGGGGTTTTTACACAGCGAGTCCGCGATGTCCGCCTCAAGTTTTCCGGCATCGGCGAAAATTTTCTCAATATTCAACAACTCGGAAAGCCGGACGTAACGGATGTAATCATCCAGCGTCGCGTACCGGCGTAGGTCGACGCCGTTCCGTTGACACAAGGTTTTTAACCGCCCGTAAAATTCCGCGTGCGACATCGCGCCGTCGCGGTGGTCGGTGCTCCATTTCAGTAATTCCAAAGACGCGGCACGGCTGATTTTGGCGGTGATACCGGAAATCAACGCGGCGCGTTCCCGCTCCACCTTCACGAAATCTATTTTCTTTTCCTGATCCAATACCTCGTAAAACGAACGGAGATCAATGGAAATGTCGTTGGAAGCGTCCGTTAATATCCGGACATATTGCCCGAAGGAAATTTCCCTATCGTGAAAAAGGCGCGTGTCGTCTTCAAATTGGGCCAGACGGACATTTAGCACGGCGGTTTTTTCATGTTCCAATTCGAGCTTGGCGATATCCCAGCGTTGCTTGTGGGAGTCGATCAGCGGCGCGGCGGTTTGATAGGCGCGGACATTGGCATTGTAGTGCTGGCGGTCATCGATCCCGGTGAAAGCGGTGTTTTCTCCCCGCAAAAGGTACCCCGCGTGCACGGCGCCCGAAATCCGTTTTTCTCGGAGAAGGTAATCCGCCACCGCTTTGGTCGCATCGGCGTACGGAAAGTCACGAAAGGACGAAAAATCGACCGGCGCAAAAGCGCCTTCCAACAAGACCATGCCGGCTTTTTTCTCGCGTACGAGATTTTGGATAAAGCCGCCAATGTTCGCTTGGGCCTCCGGATTCATGTGCACATCTTGAACATGGATGACCGTGCGGGAGCTTTTTTTGTTTTTTGGGTGGCTGGTTTTTCGGATCGACCCAAACGGAGCGGTTGCGACGAGGGTTAAATTCGCGGGATGGGCGGGTTGAGATGTGTCGAGGAAGCGGTGGGCAAAAAGGACGTTGGTCGAGGAAAATACAACCGCGATAAAAGCGGCCACTCCTTTTCGCGCGTTGACCATTCCGTGTTTACGCTCCGAGTTCTGCCAGTTCGGCGGCTTTCAGGACCGTTTCAATCGGCAGCAGTTTCCATCCATCGGCCGAACCGAGCCATGCCTTCCAGATCTTTTTCAATTCGGGGCTGGCCGTGAATTCTTTCGGGATTCTCGAATAGGTCACAAATTCCGCTTCGTTGTATTGGCCCGCCAGCAAGTCTTTGACCGCTTGTAAGCCGTTTTCAGCGGCGCGTTCCAGGATCAAATTTTGGCTGTAAAGTCCGTCGACTTTGAGTTCGTCGTTGGCGGTCACGACCGCCAACGTTCTCGGGAAGGCCCCTTGAAGATTTTCAATGCGCGTTTTTTGTTCGGCAGTAATTGAGGTGACGTTATGCAATACGATCACCACGTTGTGCGTCGTCCCGCTCTTTGAATTGTCGTTCGCGGCTTGTTCGACTTGTTTTTCCGCGCGGCGAATGTCTTCGTCAATCTGGGTGGGGTCGGCGATTTCTCCGATGTTCATTTCGGTCACCGTCGTCTGGCCTTGCGCGGCCTCGAAGATCGGTCCTTTTGGAGCGATTTGGGCCAGCGTATCCACAAGCGAATTTTCGGAATCCGCTTTTGGTTTTTCCGTCGGCACCGGTTCCGCTTTGGGCTGGTCTTTGTCCAAGATCCAGTGATATACAAAGAGCAGCGCAAGGAGTCCTCCAGCGCCGCCAAAAATCCACCACAAATCGCCGGTCACTTTATATACCACGGCTGACGTAAGGATCCCTATCACGAGCAACAAATCAACGAGGGTCGCGCCTTTTTTTCGTTTCGAGGGATTAAATGAATTGCCGTCATTATCGTCTCGGAATTCGCCGAATGTCGAAAGTTCGGAGGCGATGGTTGTTTCTCCTCCAAATGTGATCATTTGCGAAGCGTCCACCAGTCCGCGCTGCAAAAATAACCGGGTCAATGCTCCAAGCAGTCCCAATTGCATTTCCTTGTTGGCTGTTGCGCTATTGATAAAAACTTCAATGGTTTTTTCTCTTAACGAGATGGATGCTTGGCCGAGGGGTTTGCCGTTTTTTTCCAGCACCGCAATTTTCAGCCCCTTCCATTCATTTTGGGGGCTGACGCGGATTCCCACATAATGGTGTCCGCCCCTGTGGACAAATGTGTAACGCCCTGCCTGTCCCAAAGCGACTGCGATGGTATGTATTGGCGAAATGTTCGCCGGAAGCTTTCCCGAGAGCAAAAATTGGGCCATGCCCGGGTGAAGAAAGGGTACCTCATCCGCCATTTTCGACACAGAAGTTGTTTCGTAGGAAGGTTCTTCTGGAATGCTTGGAATGCTCGGTAGAGGCGGGGGTTGTCTGGGATTTCTTCGCTGAATCCGAACACTTCTCGTTCCGGTTGCCAGCCGGGGGCGAGGGATCAATCGGCCCTGTTTGCTCCATTCTCCTTCGTTAATAGGGGTGACGGTATTGTCAATAATCAGACCGCTGGAGCTAAAATTAAAAATGGCCAATTCCTTCAGCAGATTTACCGCGGCGCCTTTAAATGCGCTGCGATAATGTTCCCCTGCGGCGATGGTCATGTAAAGTGGAAACGGATTTTCGATGGTCGGCTCGCCCAATTCAAAAAAGAAATTCATCTGAGCGACTCTCTTATAGTCCGTGGTGTAAAAATCAACTGTGAACTTGTCCAAGGTTTTTGAGGGTTGGATCAGGGTCGTCAGGGCTGTCTTTTCAGCGGTGGCAGCATCAATCAGGAAAAACTGTTTTCCATTGACTCTCCTTGCTTCGGATTTCATGTCGTATCCAAAAGAAAGCGCAATTTTTGCCAGCGCAGTTTGGGAGGCCGTGGGATTCCGGGATGCAAAATCCCGTGAAAATCCCATCGCAAAAAATAGAAGGTTGCGATACTCCTCGGGCGTTGGTTTCGGTGCCGGAATTTCTTCCGGAGCAAAAAACCGGTTTATAAGCGCGATCGCGTTGGCCTTTTCTTCTGTGTCTTCGCCACCGACTTTCTGCAGAAGGCCCAATAGCCAGTCCAGATCCTCATCACTGCGGCTCGGCTCAAGCCATTTGTTGAGTTCTTCGAATACTGATTCTTCGAAGTAAGAAATAATCTCACGATCTTGAAGCCACTTGGAAATGTAATACCGCTTGTCGTGGGCTGGTTCGTCGGGATTGTCCGGCGCCATTTTTAGTCCACCTGCGAACCAGGCCGCAATCAAAACCATTGCCGTGATCACAACGTTACGCGGTGTCAATAAATCGCGGTATAAAGGCAACGCATAGACAGCCGTAGCGATAATTCCACTGATTAAGATCAGTGCGAGCAACAATTCAACGGGGGTCGTGCCTTTTCGTTTATTTTTTGGTTTCGGTCCGAGGGCCTTTACTGATAGCGCGATGGCATATTTACGGATCGTTTCATTCACACCCGTCCTGTTTATTAACCGCAAGATCTGGGCTTGTCCAACGGAACCCATTTCGTAAACCATGTTCATGATGGCTTTAACTTCAGTTGTGATAGGTACGTGCATACTAAAAGTACCCAATAAAGCATTAGCCGCTTGCTCGGGATTCAATTTGACAAGCTCGTTCCACATCCGTTCCTTCATATAGAAATTCCAAAGGATGTCGATCCGGTCCTTTTTATCAACGGCGTTATCAAGAGTGAGTCCTTTCAGAATGCCCACGGCGTCAAATGCGACTTTTGATTTCGAAGTTGATAACAATATTTTTAATTCATGCAGAAATAGGCGGGTTCCCCAGGGGCCAGATTCATTGGACTTTTTTTCTTTGGTCACGTGCTTGCCGACCATATCGTTTAAGGTTTGAAGCACGCGTTTTTGGACGGTTTCATGAAAGCGTGGATCATTGATGACCGTCAGCATTGACTCAAACCCGACTCTCCCCATGCCTACGAGTCTTTTAATTGTTCGTTCTGTTTGATCGTTCGGCCCCCCTTTCAAGTTCTCAAGGATTATGTCGGCCGCTTCTCTGGTTCCAAGATCGGAGATTTTGTTCCACATTGATCTCTTAGCGTAATATTTCAGTAATTTTTTCTTATGGCGGCTGATCAAGACTTCTTTGCCGGCCGGCCCCAATTTAAGAAGCCCTTGGATGGCTAGGGTTGATAATTCAACACTAGTGTCACCCAGGGTGATCTCCAAATCTTTTATCAACGCCGCTCGCTGTTGGCTGCGTGTTGGAACCATCTGAGGCATTGATGCGAGGATGAGAAAGGCAAAGGCGATGGTGGCGAAAATTCCTTTCCAGGGTAGGGAGGGTATGTTCAGGCTGATATTGCCGTAATAAATGGCAAGGAAAAATGCCAATAAAGATACCGCGGCCACGAGTCCGAGCAGCGTTTCAACCGTGACAAATCCTTCGCGCTTCTTATTCGTCTTATTGCTGCCACCGAATTTTTCCGGGAAGCGTTGTTGGGCGATGCCGTTCACAAAGTCTTCGAGGAATTTTTTCGCGTCTTCGTTTCCCCATTGGTCGATGGCCGCTTTGTCGGCGAAATCGCCGCGGCCGATGATGTAGAACTTGATCTTCGGTTCCGTTCCGGAGGGGCGCGCAATCACCATCGAGCCGTCTTCCAAGAGGAGCGTGATGAAATTCTCTTTCGGCAGAGGCGTGCCGTCGAACAGGATATTGCCGTTGAGGTCCCGCGCCGTTTGTTCCTGGTAATCCAAAACGGCCGCGATCCTCTTGCCGGCGATCGCTTCGATGCCGCCGGTTTTTACGTTGGCGCGGAGTTGTCCGAGAATGCTCAACTCCGGATTGTCGCCTTTGCCGATAATTCCGTCGGCTTCCGCTTCCGACACTTTCACGGCATCGCCGTTGGCATTCTTATAAACCTGCGAGAAATCCAGCATCGGATAGGGTTCCGACATGTAGCCGACCTGTTCGTAAATTTGTTTAAGCCGGCCTTCCACCGAGACGCCGTTTTGCGCGTTATAGGCGACCATTTCGATCAACCAGGAAATTCCGGAAATAGCGTTTTTATCGTGCGTGCTGTCGCCGGTCGTGGAACCAAGAGATTCCTCCCCGCCAAACAGGTGCCACGTGGAATACATCAACATGAGTTTCATCCGTTCCCACAGAGGCATCTTTAAGTAAGCCCGCTTGGAAACGCCGGTTTTGGCGAGTCCGTTCCGGACCGCTTTTTCGATTTCATCGCCGATGTATTTGAAGCCGGTCAACGTTTCGACAACTTGTATTCCGGTCCGACGGAAGATTTCTTTCATCAAAAATCCGGACACCACGGTGCTGGCGGCAAACAATCGTTTTGTTTCGGCGATCTTTGACACAAAATAATCCGCCATGAGAGCGAGCTGTTGGTTGCCGTTAAAAACATGGAAGTCCTGCAGCGTCGGGGTAACATCGTCATTAACATGGAGTACAACCAAGGCGGGGCGGTCGGCATCGGGATCGGCCCACAACAAAATGATGGTTTGGCCGCGACGGATTTTGCCGGCTTTAAAATCGTCGAGGACTTTTTGCATCATTTCTTCCCGGGTTTTGGGGTTCTCCGGGTTGGGGCTGCCGGTTTTCACGTCTCCGAAATCGCCGCGCGGTTGGTCTTGGAACCAAACAATATTGGAGGGATCAATTCCCCGTTGGTGTAACAAGGGCTCCAGCGCTTGTCGGGCGGAGCCATTCAAAGGGGATATGTAAAAGATTGTCCCTAAATCGTCTTCGTTGAGAGCGTTGAGCGTATCTTCCGAGAAACGGCCGGCGTCGTCGGCGTCCAGGGTTTCTTCCAATTGGGATTTCAAAAATTCTTTGTCGGCGGCGGGATGGGCTTTTGTGCCGATCAATTCAATATCTTTTTTTTCTAAGGCGAGTTCGTAGGCTTTTTTTAATTCGTCCAAGGAACCGAACAAATTGATTCCCCTGTAATTAATGCCGGCAAGATCGGATGCGGGAAGAGATTTGTAAGTGTCAATTAACGCTTGGGCCAATTCGCCGGTGACTTGGGACCCATCCGGGTCGTAAGGCTTGATGCCGTTGTCGGTTTTTGGGTTGTGGCTGGCCGTGACCATGTCGCCGGTAACAATCGGGAAGAAAACACCCGGAATGGCCGCGTTGAGGGATTGGACCGACCAAGAAAGCTGCGGTGTGGTCCGCGGTTCGGGATAAATATAGACGCGGTCGATTTTTCCGATGGTGAGATAGAGCAATGCGGCGCGCATCATGATTTCGTCGCCGCCTTCCCGCGGGTCTTTGGCAAGAACGGCCCCGCGGCCATCCTTCCGATCAAATTCCGGGTCGTAACGCTTTACATTCGCGACGAATTCATCCGTGCTCATAATGAGTGCTTTGGCGAGTGTAAATTTGCCGACCGTAAATTTGTTCACTCGATTTGGCCCGCGGCCCAATTTCCCACGGATACCAGCCGTGCCTGGAGCGAGTTCTTTAAAGAAGCTGTCGTTGATTTCCTCGACCGCGTCGATTTTCTCGTCGGTAGTGCCGGATTTAATTTTCGTGAGCAATCCCAAAATCCATTCGTGGTCTTCCTCATACACCGGGTCGAGCCACTTTTTCAGCATTTCCCCCGTTTTGCCTTGAAATCCGGCGTTGACGGAACCGTCGTTTATAAGTGTGCGAATTTTGTCCACGGTCCGGAAATCCAAGATTTTTTTGAATCTCGCGACCTCTAGGCTGGCGCCTCCGACAAGCACGCCGTCCACATCGGGCTGGGCCATGATTTCGTCGATGTTTCCCTCCTTTACGGTCCCTCCGTAAATGATGCGGATGCGGGACGGATCAATCGGCTTCTCTTCCTTCTGGCGTTTCAATTGGCTCAGTATCATTCGGATATCGGAGTGCATGGATTGGATCATTGCGGGGGTCGCCGTCTCCCCGGTCCCAATTGCCCAAACGGGTTCATAAGCGATCACAATTTTCTGGGCATCTTCGGTAGAAATGCCACGAAGGGCCATTTGAAGTTGGTTTTCGACTTCTAAAGGAAGTCCACTGTCATCCAGCTGTGGTAAGGTTTCGCCAACACAGAGAATGGGGATGAGGCCCTTGGCCAGAGCGGTTTTTAGTTTTTGGTTAACATTTGCGTCCGTTTCATGCTGAAGATGGCGTCTCTCTGAATGTCCAATTAAGACGTAACGCACACCCAAATCAATCAGCATGTTCGCCGACACTTCTCCCGTATAAGCACCGGAGTTTGACTGATGGATATTTTGCGCGCCCAGTTGCAGCGATTTTCCCTGAAAGGCTTGGCCCACGGCATCCAGATATGGAAAAGCTGGAAAGATGACCGTTTCTTGGCCCTCAGGAATGCCGAGTTGGTTCAGCCTCTCAATAAATTCCACCGCTTCGGCCTTTTTCATGTTCATTTTCCAATTTGCCCCAATAAAAGGAATGCGTTGGGGATTCACTCCCAGCCCGAAGATAAATAAGGAAAAAACGACAATGGCGAGCCCTCCCAACAGGGGCAATCCCAGGGGTTTGTTAGTGGACAGAGCAGCGGAGGCAAGGACCGGTGCAAGGAGATAGATCGTGAGTGCCGCTAAGAGTCCAAGGACTACGAGCAAGGCAACATCGGTCGAGCCTTTCCGCGCGTGTGGTTTTCCATTAAGTCCGGGTTTCTTGCGGATGGTCGGCATTTCCCAATACGTAATGTCGGCACCGTTTGCGGCAATGAGGTAACCGTTTTGAGTGAAACCGATTCTCTCCGCGGGGACGGAGTTGTTCACATTGTTGAGGATTTCGTCCTGCATCGCATTCCAAAGGACTATATTTCCGTTAGAAAGTCCGATGGCCAATACAGTCCCCCCCGGACTAAACGCCAATGAAATGGCGTACGCAAACATCCCAATAGGCAGCGGTCGCGTTCCTTTGGAGTCCGATATTTCAACACGTCCTTCGTTGTTAATGAGCGCGTGACCAAATCCGGGAAATACATTGCTGTGTATTTTTTCACCGGCAATTTGTTTATCGCCCAAGACAGCCGCAACCGTCGCTTCGTCCATGTCCACGGGGCGAACTTTTGATCTGTGAAACGATTTGTCGTGGATTTTCCAGGTGAGGATGGTGATGATGGGCGCCATAGCGGCCATTTGAATGTTATCGCCCGTCGGCGAAAGAAAATAGATGATCCACCAAGCGATGATGGCGAGATCGGCAGCGACCGCGAGTGGTTTGCGGTATTCGGAGATCTTGGCGCGCAGCCAGGCGTACCATCCAACGAAAATATAAACGGTGTTCGCGCCAATGTTTCGAGCGGCAACAAGTTTCGCGGTAATGGTGCGCGGCGCCGGTTCCCCTTTGGGTTTCACTTCGGCCGACATTCCCGCGGATGTTTTTCCCTGAATGGCGTCACTGAACAATTGAATTTGTCCGGAGGGGTCTTGCGGGCCGCCGGGAGGAAGCATCCGGTCATTTCCACCGGCCACCGGTGCCGGGACAAACAATTTTTTTCCAGAAAAAATTTGTTCGAGCGGCGTTTTTTCGCGATCGAAAACCGACAGGTAGGCGTTCGCGGAACCGATATCGACTTTGGTCAATTTGGGCGTGACCACGATGTAGGGGATGTTTTTCTTCCTGAAAATCTTGGTGAGGCCGGCCGTGTGGAACCCGCCGGCGACCATGACCATCGACGAGGCCCTGGGAAGATTGGCGACCATCTTCTCGTTGCGCAATTCCGCAGCCGCGTAGAAACGTTCGAAACCGGTAAGGTCCAATTTCCCCGCGAGCAATTCCCGTCCGCCGAGATACTGCGACCACTCGTTGGAGGTCAGCGAGAACTCGACAAGTGTTTGGGCCAGGTGCAATTGCCGGCCCATCGCCACCGCGCGTTTCTCCTCGCCCGTGCGAGCCAGCGTGTCGTAGGCCGTGGCTTCGGCGTTGTTAAGGTCGTCGAACAATTTGTCCGCGCGGATTCCGTCGGACAGAAGCACGTAGCGAACATAGTTGTCAAAGTGCGGGGTTTGGGACAGGTCGACGCCGTGTTTTTGGCATTTGGCGCGCAGGAAGGAATAATAGTCGCCGAACGAGGCGGTGCCTTGTTGATACGCCAAGCTGATCTCCACCAAATCCTGCAGGCCCTTTTCTCCGGCTGATTTCAAAAGTTTTTCAAGCACCACTTTCCGTTCCAGTTCGACGCGCGTGAAATCCATCGAACGTTCCATTTTCTGGGCCGACAAAAATTGTTCGATCGAAAGCGCCGTTGAAAACGGAGCAACTGCTTCAGCGTATTCGGCGATGCCGGTTTTCCCCGAGCGGTAGACCTCAACTTGGTTGTCGAAACGGGCCAGCGACGGGTTAAACAAGTTTTTCTTGGCCTGGTCGTTTGACGCTTTTAATGACGCGATGGCTGCAAGCGTTCCGGCTTTGATGGATTTGGTGTTTTTGTAAGCGGCAACATTGGCCTGATAAGCGGCAGGATCGTCGACGCCGACAAATGAAAGCCCGCTTGTACCAGGCTCACGACGCGACAAATACCCCGCGTGCGCGGGACCGCTGATATCGCCGGTCTCAAGAAAGGAGTCCGCCACGTCCCGAAGAACCGCCTGATTCGGATACGCGTGAAATTTCGGATAAATGAAGCCCCCATGCGCGCCTTCCAGGGCCACAGTCACCGCCGCGCTCCCCTTTTCCCTCCCTAATAATAGGAGCGCTTGCGAAATATGGGTCTGGGCCTCGAGGTGTTGATGGACGTCCTCAATCAGGACAAGGGGTTTTTGTCTCCCGGTCGTGTGCACTTCGCGCACATTCATGTGTCCAAAGAATTCGTCCGGATAGGACGTCATGGAATGGGGGTGGTTTTTTGTGGAGGTCCGCAGGAAAGGTTGTTTTTTAATCGCGGAAATATTGGAAACGGAATTTGGCAGGGTTGGAAGCGCGGCGATTTCAAAGGATTTTTTTCGGGATTCCCAGACATTTTCCGTCGGGCGGTGGGCAAAGGCTATGTTGGTTAAGGCAAAAATAATGGCGGTTAAGGTGGCGAGGGATTTTTTCATGGCGGGAAATGTATCGAAACGGCCTTAAATCCGTCTTAAGAAGTTGCAAATTAGTTGTAACAGTGCAGAAAAGCGGAAATGTGTTCTGACCGGCCAAAATGAGACAAAAATCGACGTAAAGTGAGACAAAGGCCG
>CAYOPN010000035.1:0-26564 GCA_964405835.1 uncultured Elusimicrobia bacterium
TCCGCAGTGAGTTTTCCAGCTCCTCTTTAAGTACCCCTTGAATAATGCCCATGGGGTAAGGTTACTATACATACATCGCATTTTCAATACGATGTATAGTAACCTGCCCATTTTTCGCACAAGTTGAACAAATAATATGCACAGGTTGACCAGCACATCTGGTTTAAGTTGGCTCCGATTTGTATACCAGTGGTATACGAATTAGCACCAGTTTAAACCAAAGCGCATGAGTCTCCTCAGTTACCTAACAACAGTGTGAATTCACATCCTGTTAGGTAACGGCCCAATGAGAGTTACCATACATCACCCTCTATTCAGATCACTTGTATAGTAACCACACTGATCGGATTACTGATCGGGTCCATGACCAAATGGGGATAAATTGGGCAAAACGCGAACAAAATGGAAGGGACTGGAAATTCTCAGCTGATGAAAAATCAGAAAACGCTGATCGCTGAAAAACGGCTGATTACTAAGGGGATTTAAGTTCTTTTGAGGGGATTTTCGCTGCGGTTAAAAATTTTGCGGGAGTAGGACCTGGCCCTAGCCAGGCCTACGACCTCGAGGTTATGAGCCTCGGGAGCTACCAGGCTGCTCCACCCCGCGGATGGGGTGTAGTTTAAATTCAGGGGTTTTCGACGGGAAAAAGTTGGGACGGAAAGGACGATGGAATAATGCGGATGGCCCCTATTTAACGACGACTACCTTTTTCGGGTTTTCATTCTTGCATTGGACGGAGCTCACGCCGGAGGGCATTTCGTCCCGGTCTATCGCCCAAACGCCCACGTCCAACGCTTTCATGTCAAACTTGATCTTTGCCCGGGTCATCAGCGTGGGCTTCTCGGAGCATGAGAAAATTATTTGATTACGGCCGTTCTTCCCGTCCGCCACAAGATTTTCCGGGCCATTACCCCCGGAAGGTCCGCTTTGAGAGCCTTGTGCCGAAACGGTCACCGTCACATCGCCCGCTGATTCTAATTCTCCATCGTTCACGGAGACACGCAATACATGTGTTCCCATCGCCGCAAATGTCGCTGACGTGTTGGCGCTGCTCCGGTCGGAAAAAGTTACGTCGCCGGGTCCAGTAACCTTAAGCCATTCAAATTGCAACGGCCCCGGGATGCCGTCGTCGGAGGCGGTGGGGTTGAGGCTTAAAGCTTGCCCGACGGAAACGGAGCGCGGGGACGTGATGCTCACGCTGGGCCGTTGATTGTTGGCCGTCAATTCCTGAACGGTAATTGTTATTTGAGCTCGACTGGTTAAGTCTCCGTCCGACACGCCCAACTGCAGGGTGTACACGCCCAGCAGCGGGAAACTGACTTGAACGGCCAGCGAATCTGTTTGCGAAAATGTGACGTTGGCCGGACCGCTCACTTGGGTCCATGCATAGGTCAACGTGTTTCCAGTCGGAAGCCCATCATCGCTGGCTGAACCTGATAATTGAATGTTGTCGGCGGGGAATGCCAACGTTTTGTCGGCGCCCGCATTCACGAGCGGCGGCGCGTTGATATCGGCGGGGCAGACAAATCCCACGACCCGTGGATGGGTTGTTTCACAGGGGGTTACAGCCCCGGCGATGGCCAATCCCCGTTCATTGGGATCGGTTCGCAGCGCGCCAGGATCGGAACCCGGAACATAGCCTTTGTATTTAAGCCAATTTTGTTCGTTGGTTAGGCCCCCCTCCTTTGATCCGAGAGTGTTAGGTCTCTCGGGCGAATAGGATTGAGGGATGATGAAATCGCGTTTTTGTTCCAGATAAAAAACTTCAAAATTATTGCCGGGAATCTTGTTGTAGTTAATGACTTTCATGCGATCCGGGACTACCAAGTTACGACCGTCGCCAAAATGATATCCCCGCGAAAGATGAATCCCCTCGGGGTTTCCAAATTCCACATTCTGGATAATAAGATTGACCGGATAGCCCCACTTCGCCGGAAAAGAATAAACAGGAGTGTCGGTGGCTATATCGGCGTAATTATTGAAGTAGCTGTCTTTGATGATTTGAACGCCATCCGGGACGCTGGAGGCGGCAGAGTTGTTCCCGCCACTGAAGGCCGAATAAAGATTTTGGATATCGGCATTTTTCAGAACATTGTTGGCGGAAAAATAGTCGCCCGAAGAATATCCTTGAGATGACCATCGCATGTATCGGCGGTCTCCCCGCAATTTCAACCCATCCACCGTGAGTTTCGAGGCTGGATACCCAAAGACATAGATGTCTCCACAATGGAATGCTTTAAAGTCTTTGATCACACCCGCTTCGCCCCCCAACTCGGTGCTATCGGCGGCATTCAAAGACCAAAAAGTTAAAGCGCGTCCGCTGGCGTAGGCCAGATTATTTTCGAAAGAAAGCAACGGATGGTTGTTGGCGTTAAATTGCCATCCGTCGATGGCCGGATCGGCTCCGCGAAATAGCGGTGCCCGTCTAATTCCTGATTGCAGAAAGAAAAGCGCGTAAGCATAAAACTGTCCATAAGGAACATTAGCAACGATGTTATTTCGAATGATGTTGTTTGGCCCCGTAATGTAGAACCCGGATCCGGCTGATCCCGGAGCGCCATGTCCTTCAAAAATACCCGCCAATCCATGGTCTAAGCGCCCGCCTGTTCCTTTTACCTTTGCCACAAAATTATGGTCGATCACATTGAAGCTTTCCGAAGCATCTTCTGTGGATACGCCAGCGCCATTCCAGTTGTAAATGACGTTATCTTTGATTAAACCGTAATGACTTCCGTGAATCGCTATGGCCCATTTGTGAAGAGTTTCTTGCGTGTTGGAAAGAGAATTTCCGATGAAGGTGAATTGGTAGACATTCGGATCATTTTGATCTGAGCTGGATCGAACGGGACCCAATAAGAAATGGAAATGCGCCGCGTAACGGCCGATATGATTGGTGACGCGGTCTAATTGTTCACGCGTGGTGCGGCCCATGTTTTCGAATTGTACGTAGCGGATGTCGACATCTGCCCGGTGAGAAAAAAACGCGTGTCCACGTGTTCCATCGGGGTTTTCGGACTTGATCACAATATTCCGGGTTAAGTTGCCGATGTGTGGATACATATCGTCTTCGATCACACCCGCATGATTTTTCGCCGCCGGATGTTCTTCAAATAACGCAGGATTAAACGAAACATTGTTGCCTGAGACGGACGTGAGAGTTAAATCTTGTGCTTGCCATTCCAGCCATTGGTTGGAAGGATACCAGCTGCGACTGGACGGTATAAAGAGTCGATCGTTGGCCCGCCAGTTTAAGGGGGCCGATTTTAGCAACAAGGCGGTGGCGTTCATGGCGCCTTCCTCGGCCATTTGCTCGAACGGCGTTTTCAATTCTCCATGGGCGGTGAATTTTCCGAGGATGATGAGGCCGGTTCCATATTGATCCGGATCAAAACTGAGATTAAGCGGTTCGTCCGCCACAATAATTTCCGCTTTCACATTTCCGGCCACCGGAATCGCTGAATTTCCAACTCGCCATTCACCGCCTTCCATCACCAAATAAGTGGCCGCCCAAATTTTTGTGTTGATGTCAGTTCGGAAAATAAGTTTGCCGCCATTTTGAACGGCGACCGTGTTAAGACGCGGACTGTTCGCCATGTTGTAGGTCACTTCGGTGGCGGGGGAGATGGCCACGATATCACCGGTGGTTGGTACCCGCTGTGGCGACCAAGTGGACGGATTCGACCAGTCGCCGTTGGTTACGCTGAAAATAGTTGGATTTTCGCCAAAATTAGGGATGGTGTCCTTAGGCAAAATAATAGGACCCGCCCACAATGTTGATTGCAGCAAGAGAGCTCCGACGGCCGTCAGTGATAATTTATTTTTATTCACCGCTTTATCTCACCACTCCGATTTTCACGTCTTCCTTAATGCCGGGAGCTTTTAGACGGCCCATGTAAATTCCGGAAGACACCGTTTCCCCTTTTCTATTTTTAAGGTCCCATTCTCGCGTATAGACCCCGGCCAATTGATTTTCATTGATAATTTCTTTGATGAGGTGGCCAAACCGGTCGTAAATGCCGAGGAAAACATGACCGTTCTCCGTTAATGTGTACCCGAAGGATATAGGCGCGCCTTGCCTGGAAACCTGGTCGCGGAAGTCGTAAGTGGCGTTATTTTCGCCCGACGGTAAATGCACGGTCACCTGGGTCTCATCCGAGGAGATGGCGGCGCCATCGGATACCGATAAACGCAAAGTGTATTCACCGGCTTTCGAAAAGCGCGACGAAGTTTGTAGGGCGGAAGCGTTTCGAAAACTCACGGTACCTGGTCCCGATACTTTTGACCAAGTGGCTATCAAACCAGGAGGGGTTGGTTTTCCGTCATCAGTGACCGTTCCGAAAAGTTGTGCCTCTTCGGTCAGGCTTATCACTTGATTAATGCCGGCACTCACTACCGGTGGATTGTTCGGATCAGGAGGGTTCGTGGCGGGCGGAGTAACGACGCCTTGATCGCCGACTTTAAATGACACCTGGGTGTCGGTACCGTCAATTTTTGAATGATCAGCGCGCGACAGGTAAGCGGCAATGACATGATCTCCGTCAGAAACCGATGAAAGAGTGAAAGTGCCATCAAAGTCCAAATCATGCTGTTCAGAGCCGTCATCAAGTTTTAAATGCACGTGATCGGCCTCGGACATATTTCCGAACTTCAAATAATTCACCACGACATTCGGACCTTTAATCAAACTTCCCGGCGCGGGATTGGCTATGGAAATTGTCGGCGGGAGATTTAAAGAAAAAGCCAGTCCATCTATTTTGTCGTTTTGAATGGCTTCCGGACAAGCATCGGATGAACAGGGTGCTACTTCTCCACCCCAAGCAATTCCGGGTTGACTGGGACTTGTTCGCGGCACACCTTGCCAGCCGTTATTGGTCTTAGTCAAAGCGTAGTCATTCCAATTTTGCGCATTAGTTTTTCCAGCGACAGGCGAACCAAATAACATTATTGCCCCATCGGACGGATTAACTGTTGATTGAGGCAACACCACATTGGGTTTCTGTTGGTGGCTAAAAACCTTGAAATTATTGTCACGCTGCTGGTTAAAGTCATAGACGATAAATTCATCAGGAAGCGACAAGGCTTGCTGTGTGCTCATTACTTTTAAATCTTTGGCAAGAAACCGCTGCGGACCAGCGCCGTCGATATCGGCAATGTTTAATGAGTCAAACTTTACATTCTTGACGATCAATTTGCGTGGCCAAAGCGTATTGCCAGCCCCTGCGGTCCACGCCCCGCCCATGTAAACCCCGATATAACACCGGATATAAGAATCCCTTACCTCTTGTTTTCCACCTCCGGAGTGCGCGGTAGATCCATAACCCAATCCAAGATTTTGCAAGTCGGCATTCACGACCAACGTATTACTGGCCGCATAATCGATGGGATAAAACCCGGACCCGCCCCCACGATAACCACGCATGACGGGATGTTGAAAAGTTAAATAATTGGTTACGTAACTAAAATAACCCCTGTAACAATTCCATGTGGTGAAATTTTTGATAATTCCTTCGGCATAGTTTCCAACCGTGAAGTCGATACCACCGCGATAATTGTATTGCCAAATTTCCAATCCATTGTGACTGTTGTGCGCCAAATTATTTTCGAATTGCAAGAAGGGGTTAAAAGCCATGTCAACAAGTTGGGTTTCGGAGTCTTTGGTCATGTCGGCCCCGGGAAAACGTGGCACTCGAACAAACCCCACGACCTGCAAGTAATACATGTAGCCATACAACGCCGAAGCCACGTTATTGCGAACATAATTATTTGTGCCTCTAAACCAAAATCCCACACCTTCAAATCCAAGTTGCGGCCCCGAATTCGCCCGGTTATCGGCTCTTTCCAAAAAATCTCCGGGATAGGCGGTTGCAATCGCCAAATTGTGGTCAATCACATTAAAACTTTCTGAACCAT
This sequence comes from uncultured Elusimicrobia bacterium, assembly GCA_964405835.1. GTDB lineage: Bacteria > Elusimicrobiota > Elusimicrobia > F11 > F11 > JAJVIP01. The sequence continues at coordinate 5,911 of CAYOPN010000035.1, forward strand.
CCTCGGTCATGAGCCCCGTTCCACCGTTACGATAGAACACATTGTCTTTGATTAACCCGTAGTGGGAATCATGAATACCAATGCCCCATTTCGCCGTTTCTGTAACCGGATTTGCGTGGGTCTCATTGTAAATGGAGTTTCCTATAAACGTGTATTGTGCGATCCCGGATTGCGCGTTTGCCCGACCCCAACAATGGTGAAAGTGCACCGGGTAACGGCCATGCATATTGGTCCCAACTTGCATGGGATTTCCGGTGGAATCAAACGTGGTGGAATGAATCGGTCGGATTGTGGTTCTTCCCAAGTTTTTAAATTCGGCATAACGTATGTCCACCTCGGCTCGATGCATATAGATGGTATGAGCTCTAACGCCGGTTTGATTGGCCGTTCGAAAAATCACATTTCTAGAAAGATTCGCGACTTGTGGATAATATTCTGTAACACCATTAACCGGATCGCTTCCGGGGTGAGAATAAGTTAAGGGAGTCGAAAGCATTGCTTGGGTGCCCGAAATTGATCCGAGTGTTACGATTTCGGATTTATCGATATAGCCATCGGCTTTTTGGCGGCTGCCATTTCCATAAATTGTGTCTGGCAACATTACCAGGCTCCCGGATTTCCACCCCGAAACACTTTTCGAGAGGTTAAGGGCTGCCGACCCCGCGCTTGGCGCCGCTGACAAATCAACCCAGGTGTCACTCATGGGTGCGCCATGAACAGTGACTTTTCCTTTCGCAATCAAACCGTGGCCATATTGACCCGGATCATTGTTCAGATCGATCGGCTCGTCATTAAAAATAATTTCCACACGAGAGTTACTTCCAATAGGGTTCGCTTCAGTGCCAATTTCGAGCGTGCCGCCTTCTTTAACTTGGAGTGTGGTCACACGTAACGTGGTATCACGATTGGTAGGGGCCCATAAACGACCGCCAGACTCAACACAGATCGTGCCGACGTTTTCATTGGCGCCCATTGCAACGTTATTTTTGACAATCACCACTGAACCAATCGTCGGCGCTTGCCCGCCCAAATAAGTTGAACCGCTCGAAAAATCCCCATCTTGGGAAGTCATATAGACGTTGCTGTTGATTGTAAAAAACGTGTCGCAAAAATTGGGCAGGAAAGGATCAAAGGGAGTGGGATCGTAACGCGCCGCAAAACCAAATGCCGCGGTAAAAATAGTCGTTATAAAAACACCCAGTTTCTTATTAATAAACAACGATCATTCCTTTCCGTTGCGCGCCGCTGCTGGCTTTTAGTTTGTAGGGGTAGGCGCCCGATCCGACGATTTCATCATCGCCGTTTTTTCCGTCCCAATACGCGCAACCGTCTTGATCGGCATTGGAGTTGATTTTGCGGACCTGCCGTCCACTACGATCCAAAATCAAAAGCAATAAATTCGTGTCCGACGTTGTATCGGCCACGCACACGCGTCCGGACTGCCCTTTCCGAGGTTGAAACGCGAATTTTCCGCGGCCTTCATTATTAAGACTGTTTTCTCCGAACCCGTTTTCAAGCGTGAGAAGCGCCGGTGCGCTTGTATCCGAACCATGTTGGTTGGTGACGGTCACGCGGAATTCCGATCCGTTGTCGGCCGAGGTGGCCGGCGCCGTCGTGTAGGTTCGTTCGTTTGCGAACGTGATGTTCGTTCCATTCTTTCGCCATTGGTAAACCAGCGGCTCGTTGCCGGTGGCGGTCACCGAAAAAGTGGCTGTTTGTCCGATTTTCACTCGCGCGTTCTTCGGATGGTTCGACACGCGCGCCGGCTGCGGCACGTCGGTGATGGTCAACAGAGCATCGCGGCTCGTCAGCGTTCCGGCCGTGTTTGACACGAGCGCGCGGTACCGTTTTCCGTCATCGGAGAACGTAGTGGGCGGCGTCGTGAAACGGTTTTGCGTGGCCCCCGAAATATTCAGGCCGTTGACCTGCCATTGAAAATTCGGCGCCGGCGTACCGGTCGCTTCGACTTCGAACGTCGCGGTCTCTCCAACGCGGACGCTCCGGTCCGACGGTTGTTGCGTAATGTTAAGCAAACCGGACGGTATCACCGTCAATGTCGCTTCATTGCTTGTGGCGGAACCGATCGTGTTGGTCACGATGCACCGGAACTTGCTGCCGCTATCACCCATGGAAACGGCCGGCGTCGTATAGTTCGCGCCGTCGGCACCGGCGATATCGGTCCTGTTTTTCTGCCACCGGTAACTCATGGGTTGCGTGCCGATGACGGTGACGCGAAACGTGGCGGTTTGACCCTCGGTGATGCCTTGGTCGAACGGTTGTTGCGTGAAATCGGGCGGCGACGGCGGGCGGACAACCAACGTTGCGTTGTTGCTCGGCGTGTTTCCGGCGGAGTTGGAGACAACGCAGCGATAAACGGTCCCATTGTCGCCTTGCACGGCCGGCGCCGTGACAAAGCTTGTCCCGGTCGCTCCCGGAATATCGACGCCGTTTTTCTGCCACTGATAGCCGGGCGTCGGGCTTCCGACGGCGCTCACGCGGAACGTGGCCGTTTGTCCTTCATCAACGGTTTGCGTTGCGGGCTGCTCAATAATGGATGGCACGTTGTCGCCCATCGGGCAGGCGAATCCGGTAATTCCGGTCCGCCGGGTAAAACAAGGTGTGATGATTCCTCCGATGGCGGCGCCGGGGGTATTGGGATTGATGGCGGGTTTCAGTTCCAGTTCCGGGAAGTTCGAAGAGTCGGCTGCCGGTTTGTATTTCGCCCACACTTGGGCGTTGGTGAGGTTGGGTTCCGGTGCCCCCGATATCCCTCCGCGGTCGCCATTTGACATCGGTACGATGACGTCCGGAGCTTGCTCGTTACCGTAAAAAGCAAAGTTGTCGTTTGGGTCGCCGTTGTAGGAATAGACTTCCACAATGTCTTTCAAAAGTGGTGCTGAATTGTTTCCGTCTCTAACCCCAAAACTGATGTTGTCTTGAACGCGATCGGCTGCCACATTGTTTTGAAGCAATCGATCAAAACGGCAATTTCTAATAATTGTTTTGCGAGCAGACTTTCTGTCCTGATTTACTCCCACTGGGTTCATGGAGTGGATATTGAAATTGTTGTAGCAGCGAAAATAAGTGTTTTCAACGGTGAAAACGCGAGGAGACATATCGGGCTTATCTTTCCCAGGAAATACGGGGCTAAAAGCCGCGATCTGCGCATTCTGGAAATCACTGTTCCGGATGATGATGTTCTCGTTGTAGTAGTCCTGTAAGTTGAAAACATTCATAAAGCCAGGAAAGGGGCGCGTCAGCATGCCTTTATCACTGCGCGCGATCATGCCGTCAAATGTCAGGTTTTTAGCTGGATAAAGCCAAACTCCAAAACCGCCGACATGCCACAGCTTGAAATTCCGAACGACGCTTTCTCCGATGTTGTAGCCATCGGTATAGTTGGCTCCCAAAAACCAAACCGTCATTCCACCTGAGGCACTACCGTACGCTTCATTTCGATTGAACTCCAGAATCGGGAACGGATTCGCTGCGGAAGAGGAGTTGGTGGCGGGATCGGCTCCTTTAAAAGCGGGGAGTCGTAAATTGGCGGTGCCCCAAAGTGTGTAATGAAATTTCGTGCTGTGGACAGCGACGTTTTCATTAACGTAGTTGTTGGGGAAAATCCAATAACCAGAGCCGTCGCCTCCGCTGGGAGTTGCGTCTTCACGCGCTCCGTGACCAACGGTCAGCGCCACAAAATTCCTCACCACCCAATTAAAATTTTCTTCCCCCGTTTCAAATCCTATACCCCAGCCGCCACCACGAATTACTACGTTGTCGGCGACATAGCCGTAATGCGAGTTGTGAATCGTGATCGGCCATTTGTGGAGATTTTGGGCGGCATCGTCGAGGATCGCGTTCCCGACCACATAATATTGATGAATGTTTGACGGCAGTCCCGCGGGTCCAACCAGGTGGTGCAAATGAACGGGGTAACGACCAATGTGATTCGTGACGGGATTCAGCGGATCATTCCAACGCGTGCGGCCCAAATTCAGGACTTGCGCGTACCGCATGTCCACGTCGGCGCGGTGATGGAAAAATAGATGCCCGCGCGTCCCTGCCGGGTTTTCGGATTTGATGACCACGTTCCGCGTCATGTTGGCCACGTGCGGCATGAGATTCAAATCCAGCACGTCATTGGCATCTCGCGCGCCTGTGTGTTCGCTGTACGCCACCGCGTGATCGAGACCGATGGTGAGTCCGTCTCCCGAAATGGTGGCGACATTAAATTCCTCGGGACGGATGAGGTCCGGTTGCGACAAATCGTTGATGTTCCGTTCGGCTTGCATCTTCGAATCCGGCAGGAAAATACGGTCGCCGATTCGCCAGCCGGAAGCGGACTGGCTTAGTCGGAGTGTGGTGTGCCCGGCGTTCGCTTCCGCCGAGAGGCGGATGAAAGTCGGATCTTTGCGGGAGCCGTAAATTCGCACTTTTCCAAAAGCGACGAGACCGCGGCTGTGTTGATCGGTATCGCCGGGTTCGAACGGACCGTCGGCGAATATCAATTCCGCGCGCTTATCGGCCTGAATCGGACTGGACTCCGTGCCGATTTCCAACGTGCCGGTCTGGTTCGAAGGCCCCATGTTCCCAATGCCGTGAACCAAAATGGTTCCGACCAACAATTGGGTGTTAGCGGTATTGAGAAACCGTAACGTCCCCTCAATGCCCACAACTCGCGCTTGAGCGCTGGTATTTTCAATAGTGACAACCGATCCGGCGGATACGCGCACAACATCGAAATTGGCCGGAACACGGTTGCCGTCCCACGTGGACGGAGCGTCCCACGCGCCGGACCGGATGCTGATTAAACTGGGGACCGCGTCAAACTGAGGAACCGATTCAACGGCGTAACCGGGCCAATAAAAACCCAGGATAACAGCCGCAATTGAAGCGATTTTTTTAAAAAAACGTCCCATAATTTTTCACCTTACAAGACCTCCATGGTCAATTCACGTGGATGTGTTTGCTTTTCTGGTTGCCGTCGGGAGATTCGAGAGTTTTTAAATACGTTCCGGACGAGAGGCGTTTTCCCGCTTCGTTGCGAGCGTCCCAGGAAACAGTGTGATCGCCGGCCTCGGTCTCTCCATCGACCAGCGTGCGGACGGGATGGCCAAAACGATCGAGTATTTTCAGCTTCACGTTCCCGGGTTGGGACGTTTTAAAGGAAATAAATGCCGGATTACTTCCGTACGACACGGAATCCGGGAAAACGCCGCCGGGTGAATTTGCGGCCCCGAACAAAGTGACCGTCACCGGAAGGTCCGCGAAAGAGGCGAATTGGCCGTCGTCGGCCGTGAAACGCAACTTGTAGGAGCCGGGCTGGTCAAACAACACGCCGGTTTCAAGTCCGTTCGGCGCTTCAATAAAGGCCGACGCGCCATTCGGCGCCAATGCGACGCTCCAGCTGAAAGTCAATTTTCCTGGCGGGTTCGGCAAACCGTCGTCGGTCACGAGCCCGCGCGCCAATAAACTTTTACCCACGACCGCCGAAATCGTTTTGGTTGGGAATCCCACCAATGGCGTTGAATTCGAGGTCCCACCGGCCAGAAAAGTGAACGACGCTTGCGTGCCATTGGCCACCGCGTTTGGTGGGACGGCGCGGTCTTTCACGTTTGAAACGGCCAGTGTGTAGGACGCACCATCTGTCATTGAAGCGACGGTCAATATCACCGTTTTCAAATTCACATTTAGTTCGGCCGATTGGACCGCCAGGCTTGGGCTGATCCCGTAATTGGCCGCGTCCTCAGCGCTCGCCTGATCAAGCCGTTCGCTGAAGACGACCGTCACGCGATTGCGGTTCCCCGCCGCCGATACGCTCACAATCGTCGGCCGTACCGTATCGGCCAGCGTGGTGGCAACAGCGGAAGCGCTGCGCGCGGATTCGAGCTGGGCAAAATTAACGGCGCTAACTTGATAGGTGTAGGCCGTTTTTTCGAAAAGACCGGTGTCGATATACGACGGACTCGGCACTTGTGCAATCAACTGATTGTCGCGGTAAATTTTGTAACGCGCGATGCCCGACTCCGCATCATTGGCCGCTTGCCACTCCAGCCGGACGCGACTGTCCGATTCGGCGACGGCCGTCAGACTGTCCGGCGCCGCCGGCGGCGTTGTGTCATTTACCGTCGTACATACGAGACCGTCGATCCGGGCGCGCGTGTTCTCGCAGGGCGCCAAAGCGCCCGCGATGGCCAACCCCGATTGATCGGGGCTTGTTCGCAAGACCGTTTCAAAAAACCGGGTCGTGGTATTGTAAACCCGCGCATATTTGTTCCAGTTCTGAAAATTGGTGAGACCTTCCTCGGGCGAACCAATAGCGGTTTCCCCGCTCGGCGTGACACCCGTCTTCAACACCACGACATCCGGCGCCTGCTCCCTGTAATACACCTGAAAATCATCGTTCGGGTCGCCGTTGTAATCTTCAACGATGACGGATTGTTTTTGGACAAGGTTAATTTTCGTAAGGCCCCAATGCCGGTAAAGGCCGATATGAACGCGGGCATTGTCGGAATTATCTGGCTTGTTCATCAATTCAAACCGTGTATTACGAATGATGATTTTGGAAGGAGAGAGGCTTTCTCCGCCTCCAGTGACCGCGCCCATGTTGTATAGAACCACGTTTTTCCAATTCACGAGACGGCTGTTCTCGATGACAAAAGGAACTTCTTGTGTTCCCGTTTGATTGGTGCCGCCGAACTTAACCGGAAGCGAGATGCCAATTTGCGCATTTTGGATGTCCGCGTTTTTAATTAATGAATTGGCGGTCAAATAATCGCCGTACGTCAGCCCCCCCGAAACCGCATGCAGGCCTCCACCCGGTATTGCCGGGTCGCCACGGAAAATAAAACCGTCGAACGTGAGACGGTTGGTCGGATACGCAAAAAAACCAACTTGGTTCCACGATTTATGATTCCGGATTACGCTTTCACCGATATTCGGATCAATGTCGGTGATGCTCGCGCCGAGATACCAAATCGTCATTCCACCACCGATGGCGTAGGCCTCATTGCCGGAAAATTCAAGGATTGCGGTTCCTTTGATCGGGAACGTCACGCTCGGACCATCGTTCGGATCGATACCGGGGGCCAATGGATATTTTCCTTGATCGGCGACCGGCATAAACGTGTAGTTATAGGTCACTTTTCCAGAAGCGACGTTATTGCGAACATAATTATTGAACCCGCCAAACCAGAACGACGCTCCCTCGAAACCCCAATCCTGCGGGGAGCTGAAAGACCGCTCGTCCTCACGCCCGCCGCGTCCATGTGTCCTCAAGATGATATTTCCTTCAATAACGTTAAAACTTTCCGAACCGGCTTCGGTCATAAGTCCCGCGCCGCCCACGTTATAAATGGCGTTTGCCTGGATTAAACCGTAATGGCTGCCATGGATCGTGATGCCCCACTTGAAGTCGTTCACCGCATCGCCATGGTCGACCGCATTGCCGATGAATGTGTAGGCGTGACCGTTGGCGGCCGGTGAAACAGGTCCATAAAGATGATGGAAATGCACCGGGTAACGGCCGATCTGATTTGTGCCGATGCGAGTGGGGTTGCCGGCCGCATCGAAAGTGGTGCTGTTCAAGGTAGCGAGCGTGGTACGGCCCATTTGAAAGAAGGTCGCATACCGGACATCAACGGCCGCCCGGTTTATAAAAAGGGCATGGCCGCGCGTGCCGGCCGGGTTTTGCGAACGAAAAATAACGTTGCGTGTGTAATTGGCGACGTGCGGCGTGAATCGGAGGGGGCCTTCGGCGTCCCGCGCGCCAAGGTGGTCGAATGCGAGAGGCGCGGCGAGAGAAGCGTTTGTCCCAGCCGCTGCGGACAATGTGAGCGTTTCATGCCGGTGCGCTTGTTGTTCAAAATAAGTCCGTGTTTCTGGAATAACGAGGCGATCACCGGGTCGCCACCCAAGAAGTGTGCTTCCAAAGCTCAACGTCGAGTTTCCGGCTTTCGGTTCCACGGACGTCCGCGCAAACGTGGTTTTCTCCTGTCCATGGACCGTGATCCGGCCATGCACAACCAGCCCGTTTCCATAAGCGCCGGGGTCCCGGGCTGAGTCGATCGGCTTATCGCGGAAAACAACTTCCGCCTTCACTTGCGGTTCCACCGGCCCGCTCGCCGAACCGATCGTGAGCGAGCCATTTTCCAGAACTTGAAGAGTCGTCACCAATAGCGCCGTATTTTGATTGACTGAAAATCGCAGCGACCCGCCGGATTCAATGGACACGACATCGGCCACCGCACTCTCGTCAGCAATAACGATGTCGTGAAAAATAACGGCGGTTTCCGCATCGACGGGCGGGCGTCCCAGACTCCAACTGGCGCCGGACGACCATAGGCCGTCGGCAACAGTCATGTTCGGAACACCGGGAGAAACAGCAGGATGGGCAAAGTTGGGGATCCAGGGATCGGTGCGTATACCAATGTAACGGCGGGGATCAGCGGAGGAGAGGGATACCGCCAACGTCACCAATAATAAGGAACAAAAATGGCGCCCGTACCGACGGTATTTATTCATACGTTCGAATTCCACCTTTGGAGTGTAAGGTCAATAAAAACACCCAGCAAGATGACTTTTTGCGCGGGAATACGAATATAAATGCAACAAAACGACCTAAAATCAGGCCTGAGTTGCGATTAAACGCTGCAGTTTTGCCGATTCGACGAGTTCGCTGAGGCTAACAGGTAGGGCCATCCGCGTTATTTCGTCGAGAATAAGATAGATCCCAACATCAACTTGACCTGACCGGCTTAGCTGGTCTAACGCAGCCATCGTTTCTTCCGATAACCGCGTCTGGCGCGACACGGACACGTTCACGCGCGCGAGCCCGGCAGGACCGGCTAAATCTTGGAGGGCTTTAAGTGAGAAATCAAGCGAAGTACTGCGTTCGAAAAATACACCCTGCGTATTGAGGTTGGTATTTCCGGCGTAAGAATTGAAAAGCGCCTCATCCACTCCCGGTTCCAACGCTATAACAACCTTCACGGCAGGATCCCGACCTTTCTTTGTCAGCTTCAGCGCGGATGCGACCTCGCGTTCAATATCCTTACGGTCTTTCGCGCTTGTGGCGCGGACGGACACCACGACACCGTGGCTATCCTTAACATCTTTCGTTTCCATCTCATCCATATTGACGACCGCGCTTTCCGTGCGCCCCAACAACAGCAACGCGGGGAGAATTTCCGATAATTCCGTCAGCGTGGTCCCCTGATTCGCCGAAATCCGCGCCTGCAGCAAGCCGGCCAACTTGTCATATTCGGCCGCGTTTGATGCGTTCCCAAGACCGATCGATTCCGCTTTGGGACCGACTGCATCCAACAATGCCTTCAACTTCGCGTGTTCCACCTTCCCGTCGCTTTCAACGCTGCTCAAATCGTCAAGAACTTGTTGTTCTCGCACGTTCGCTCCCATCGTAAGGGTCGGCAACCAGCCGGTTTGGACGGCGACGACGTTGTAAACCATGTGCAGGAGCCAGTTAAGCGCAATCGCAAAATCTTTATACTCGGAAGAAGAACCTGCCAATAAATAAGGAAGGCCGAAAACAATCAAGAAACCGGCGCTTAGCAGCGCCACATTGCGAACACTAAGTTTTTGTCCATTGATAAAGTGAAGTGCGAGGAACAGGATAGCCAGCCATGGCTGGTTTACGATTGCAATGAACCATAGGAGTTCCCACGCGGGCGCGAAATATTGAATGGTTGCATCGTCTGAAAGCCCCAGGAGCCGGCCGATCCAAAGTGTGTCGAAGCTGGTTAACGGCGGGGCGAGAACCAGTTCTTGGCCTGGCTGAGGATTTTCAACGCGGACGTTGGTTCCGCCCTTCGAGGTGTCGGTAATGGTGATGCCTTCGTTTGAAACAGTGACCTCGCAATGGTCCCTCGATGCGGCATTCGATTCGAGTTTAATATCTTCCGTCCGGCCAACTTTCGTTTTACCAATCCGCAAAGGAATAGACTTCCCTTTGTATCCCAGTATAAAGGGGTCGTCAAAAACTCCCTCTGAGGGTTGAATTGTCAAGAGTTCGCCGCCAGCAGAAATATTGACGACGGTGCCCTTCCCCATTTTAATCAGGGGGGTGCTGGAGACCGTGTCTTTAGAAAGATTGAAAGGTATATTTTTGGGAAGCTCCGTCGCGGTAGACACCGGCAACGGCAACGAAACGCCAGGGATGGCGTCCCCCTTTACCGGACGAATTTCCCCTGTGGGGGAAAAATCCGTAATTTCAAGAAGGCCTTTTAATTGTTTGAAGGTGACCTTGAATAAAACTTCATCCTTATCTTTTGGTCCCAGGATTTTTAATTTGTTGTTTTGAATAGAAAATGAGGCCGGATATGATTCTCCCTCAGAAATTAAGAATTCATCACCATCCTTTACCTGAAGGATGGGATTTCCATTATCACCATAGACGAACCTGAACCTGACTTCCCCAACTGCGAAAACCGCATTCCCCATAAACCCGGCCCTCGCTTTGGGTTCTTTATCCGGGGCGGCATTCTTCAATAGAATCGGGATCGGCAAATCCAATGCGATTTGAACAACAGATTTTTCTGAAACCGCGGGCCGCGTTGACTCCGCGTCGGGCCAAATCAATTCGGCGTACAAACTGCAGGATGGGACCGCCTCCCTGACCTGATCGGAAAATTTTTTCAAATCACCATTCGCGGATTTGAAAGCGGCAAGAATCATCTCATCACTGACAACTTCCTTATGAGACGAATCGTACGCATTGGAGATAAGAATCAACACGTCACGATCGATCAACTCGACAGGATCATGGAGGCGACTTAAATGAACGTGATCGAATTCCGGCCTGATATCGTAGTCAAGTTCATTCTTGAGAACACGTACCACGGTTGCATCGCCCGCGGCATCTCTCTTGATGACAGCGCCAAGATAACCTTGCCCGACACCGAAGAATTGAGCGTGCCGTTTTTCTTTTTCTACATAGGGGATATATCCGATCAAAGAAAGCTCCGGATCTCCCTTTCGCTGCATCATGCGGTGAATATTTTCAGCCGTCGCCGCCCAATGAATGAACAACCTTATGGAGCGAATTGACGTTGTCTGTTGGTGTTTGGCATACCCGAGTATCAACTGGGTTAATGTCGCGATACTTGAAACGCTTCGATTTGAAGCGACGCCCGCATTGCTTACACCAATAATTTTTAAACCAGACTCCTCCTCCACGGACAACATCTCCCCATTCTCAGATAAAGCTCCCACATGGGTCTGATCAGGGCGAATTCCATCCTTCCGACTTAACCGGAACTCCAGAGGCTGCGGAGAGATACGGGCAAGAAGTGGTTCATCCTTTGAAGCGTCAACAGAAACGTCTTCTGAAGGAATCGGTAAATCAAATTTTTCATTGATTATTTTGATCGCCGCGAGCACAGTCTTTTGTGTCTGCACAGGAAGAGCCGCGGCGCCTGATTCCAGTAATTCCATTGTCGGCCCCGGAAGAGAAGATATTTTTTTATACCGGACCTCCGCAGCATAAAACCCATCGGCACTTTTGTTGTCAGGTTGAATCCGGCCGTTCGCATCAACGAAGATTTGCATGCGGGAATGGGTTTTATCCTGCTCTAGTATTTCGGGCAACCTACCCTTGAAACCTCGAAAAAGATCGGCGATAGCATTCACATTGGCTTCATCCGGCAATTGATCGAAGACAGGAACGGATTGGGCCGAGTTCGAGAGCGTCCAAGTCGGGCGGTTGGTTTGCGGATCTATTCCAGGGGAGCGTACCCGGATAAAGCTGCCATACTTATTTGGCGGAACGGCAATAAAAACAGTCCCATCCGTGTTGAACCGAATAGAAGGGTACTTTGGCCCTCCAAAGGAATAGTCTTTGCCGAGTTCCGGAGATTCTGGATCGTTCACCCCATCCTGCAATTGCACGAGACCCTTTTTGTCTCTAAATATTCGAATCGGATCCGTCCGATTGGGCGATCGCACATGTATAAGCGTTCCTTCACCTATGCGAAGATTCGAAATATTGATCCCAGACTCCTTCAAAAGGGTCAAATCTCCTTCAATGGTCTGCGTGAGAATTCTATCCTTTGATCTGACTGCGATCCGTTGATCGCTCTTCACCAATCTCCATTGCGGGTTATTTTTATCCAGGCTAAAAAGATCAAAACCTGTCCCGGTGCTGCCATTCGAAATGACCGTGACGACCAAATTCGCCCCCGCTTCTTTTACCTCAACGCTAAAATGGTTGGCAGTATTCTCATCTTTTTCATTGTACAGCACACGGGATATGTTCTCCGAGAAACCATAGTCCCCCCTCCCTCGTCCAAAGTATTTTGTTTCGTTTATTTCTATAAATTCATTCTTTTCTGTTTCTGCTTTTGGGCCCTTCAACGTAATCTGAATTCGTTTTCCGACGCGGCGGAGGACGCCCGAGTCTTGGCTATTCACAAAATTGAGGTGAATGCTCGTATCATCGGCAAAATGCACCCCTTCAATCCCAAAACCGCGCCGGGCTTCAAGTTCGATCGGCAGTTCTTCGGAGACGGTCTGCGGTGGATAGATTGGAGATTTCTCTCTCGCCCCCATCGCAAGGGCCGGTAGCAAGCCCTTTGTTTTGACAGCGATGCGGTTGTAGATCAAGTGCAGGAGTAAATTCAGCGGAATCGCAAAATCTTTATACACGGAAGAAGATCCGGCCAAAATAAAAGGAAGTCCGAAAACAAACAAGAAGCCGAGGCTCAGCAGCGCCACATTGCGGAAAGTGAAATCAACTGGTCCTTTACTGATACGGAACGTGAGTTTGAAAATATTAATTCGTACATCGATGAAGTGAAACAAGAAGAAAAACGGGGTTGCCACATACGGATTACTCAAGATCAGCATGAACCACAAGATTTCCACAACGGGTGCGACGTATTTGATGGTGGTTTCTTTTGAGAGTCCGAGGCTCTCTCCAATCCAATGCGAGTCGAACGTGGTTAGAGGGGGTGTTGATCTTGCGGATTCTTCTGACTGGAGACGATTCCATTCGTATTGTAACGGTCTTATTTTCGCGCGAAGCGCGTCGATTTTTGGTTGGAGGCGGGCGTCGTTCGGGTTGGGGTTGTCAAAAAAGTTTAATCCGGCCACGGCTTCGTTGACGTACCCATCCGCTTCGTCCAACGTTTTTTTGAGTTCGGCGCCCTGCATGTCGCCGGACGGATAACGCGTCTCAATTTCCAAAATGGCGATTTGAGCTGCCCGAAGCAGGTGACGCGCCTTGTGTTCTAGGTTTGAATCAAGGAAAGCGGCAAGAGCCAGCCGCTCTTTTGCCATTCTAAACGCGTTGTTCCTTTCGGTTGACGGCTCAAGCCGCATCGCGCGCGCCAGGTGATAGTAACCTTCCATCGTGTGGACGTTCGGGCGAGGAATAGAGACAAGTTCAAGCCGTTTGCCCGAATCGTGATTCACGTTCGGGTCGGCGAAGGCTTCGAGCGTGGACATAAAACCGGGCAACATTTCTTCGAAACCGGCACCCGCCGTCAAAGCCAGATCAAAGAAATCCGAAAACACATGAATCAAACCCGAACGTTCGGATTCGCGGAGCTCGTTCTTGTTGAGGTTGTACCACTCGACCATTTCAACGAGAGGGCGCAAGACCTTTGTGCGCTCAGCCGGATCCGCGGGCAATTTATAATCGGCCCTTGCAAGTCTTGCGAGAAACGCGGTCTCCTGAAGTTTCAACCAAACCGATTTGTCCACGCTGCCTTCAAACCGCTCATCGTAATCTTCCGCCAGCTTAATGACCTGAGCTTGAATCGCGCGTCCTTTTGCCGGGTTCGATTTCATTTCCGACGCGCCCTCTTTTAGAAGGAAGTAAGCTTTCTCTGCCACCAATTGGCGAACGGCCCAATGGTCCTCAGGCAGATACAAAAGCGACTTCAATTGTTCCGCCTCCTCCAACAATTCCCGGCCCAATGACAGGTCGTTGCTGATCGTGGCGCCGTGCAAGGTGAACACCAACGCGTCCATCAAATACAGGAAATTACCGCCCTTCCCCCCCGCGTCACGCAAGATATCGAGTTGGCGACGTATAAACTCGCGTTTTACATCGTTGAACCGGGCAAACGACTCCTGCTCGGAATTATCTTTTTTTAACGCCTCAAAATATTTGTCGATGGAAATGCGTATGCGATCCTGCGAGCCCGGACTCAACCCCAAGAGTTGATAGAGCCTCTGGGTTTTTGCGACTTGATAACCGAGGGTATTTTCCAATAGATACCCTTTTTTCTTGATGTCCCGATGAAACCCCTCCAGGCCGAGCAGGTTCACCATCATGTTTCTATAAGAAAATGCTTCTTGCGCGCGGGCTGAAAAACGCTCGCCGGCGCGCTGATATCCACGGTCGAACAAACCGGGCGATTCTTTTGCCGCGTCCTTGTAGGCTTTTTCGAAAGCCTCCACCCGCTTTTGAACCGCGTTAATGGCACCGTTGAGTTTGTTCAACGATAAGGGCCCCTTTTCCTCAGGAGCGTTTTCAAGAACGCTTGAAAGCACCAACTGGGGATTGTTTCGGCTGAGCCGGACCATTTCCACCAACGAGACCGCATGCAAACTCATCATTTGCCACGCGCGGAAAAATTCAGCGGTTTGCGCCCGCGAGGAAAAGAATTCCGTGCGCGCTTCTTTCGATTGGAGGCCGTTAATCGCGTCCCAGGCCGGAACGTTCTCGTTCATGCGTTCGAAAACGCGAAACGCCGCCGCATCGTTGTGCCGGTCCCGCTCCAGCGTCGCTTCCAAATAATCAAACTGCCACGGTTCCAAATCTTCCCGGGCGTCATTAAGAACGCGGAGACGATCTTCAAAAACCCAACTAAGCCGGTGAAGGCCATTTACCACAGGGGAGCGCGACTTCCACGGCAAGAGCTCCAATAGCTCCGACAACTTTTCCGGGATCACTGCAGACTGGTCTAGGATATCTTGCAAGGCTGCAACTTTCTTGCGACTGTTCGTGAAGCGACCTATTGCATTCTCATCAAACCGCTCAAGTGGGACTTTCCCATTCGCAATCTCATTTAGCCATAACCACTTATCGCCTGACGTAAGGTTCTTGTACGTTTTGGCAGCGGATTGTTCGCGTTCAAAACGACCGGTCGGGTCCGCCACCTGCGCCGCCAAAAACCCTGCAAAGAATCCGTCACGTCGACGAGGTTCACTGGATTTACGTAAAGCGAGAACCAACGCGACATAGGCGCGGTTAACGCGGCCATTTTGAGGGAACATGAGCGGGAATAAAGTGGAAAATGGACTTACGGGAATGCCCATGATTTTTGCGATCGCCATTGAACCGCGACGCTCGCCCGCCAATTTAGCCCGATCGGGCGATAGAGCAGTCTGCCAAAGATTCAAATTCGTTAGAATTATTCTCAGCAGAGAAGGCTCCCTGTCGACGACAATGGCGGGACCAGCCATCGCGTTCATTGCTTCCACCGGTTCGCCAAACGCGACCACATTGATTCCGCGCGCGACAACCGCATCCCGTAAGAATTCCGTGACTGGTTTGCTGGCGATGGGGTCTTTCCCGGCCCGAAGCAACACCGAATACCCAATTCCACGGTCTGATGGGACCTCCGCCGTTTGCTCCAACATGACTCTCAAGGCCTCGCGCTGCTGCGCATTGAATGGAAAATCGTCCAACGCTTCGATCTTTTCCTTTATGGTCCCTTTTGAAATAACACTCGACAACAATGTGCGGACCATTCGCGTATAGTCCGGATCGCGGGCGGAAATTCCATAGACCGGCACGTAGTTCCGCAGAAGGATGCCCAAAAGCACAATCAAATGGTTGCGAGGGAACGCCTGCGGCCCAGTTCCCTCAAAATCCGCAATCAAGGTGTCTTCGCGTCCGGGTTCCGAGCTTCCGTGCACCTTGTGCAGGACCGGGACACCGAGCCGGCCGGTCAGCCAGTTGACGGTTTCCGGCAAAGTCGAACGGATTTCGTCGTCGACATAAAAAAGGCGAACCCAACTTCCGTTCATGAGCACACGCCCCGCCACGACCCGGTCCGCGTTAATTTCGACCGGGCCAAGAATCCGCTGTCCGGACGGCAAGTGTTTTGAAATGCTGATTTTTTTTCCGGGCCCCTTCACCGGCTCCACTTTCCACATCCCAAGTTCGTAAGCCGCGCGTTCGATGAGGGTATCGAAATTCAGCGTGATGGTTTGAACGATATCCCGGTTGAACATCATGCGGGCCAGCGCCCGGTGCTCGGCGGAGGGCGACCCGATCTCCAGCGAAACGACAAATTTATATATATCAGGCCCTAAAATATCGAATAGTACCGAGAAGGTTCGCTCGGGCGAGATGCCATCGTTGTTTTGAATGGCTTTGCGGGCAAATTCAATCCGGTCCTCAATTTTTTTCCTTTCGGCGTTTCCATACCCCGCGTTACGAATAACGTCGAGGACCACGTTGAGGCGCAATTCATACCAGTCCGGCAAACCCGATGCTTTCGAGCTACCGGCGCCGGTCCACGGCGCCACGCCCGCATGGCGCGGCTCGGATTGCGCGAGATCCAACAGAGCGCGGCCGGTCACCGCAACATCATTCAACCGTTCGGCAATAAATGCGCGCTGGTCCCCGGTGAACCAGGAGTCCCCCGTTCCATATCCGGTCCAATACAAAAGCATACGGGCTTCCCGCTCATCCTCGCTTAATGTTTCCGGCAATGAATCAACCAGTTGCTGCAACTTTGCAAAGACGATTTGCGGACGCATCGAGGCGCCCAATTCCCCCATGGATCCTTCCTTCAGGTCTTTCAGGCGGGGGTCGTCCTTCGTATGGGATCTGAAGGCAGGCGGACGAGAAAGAATGGGCTCTGCCGGCCCAATCTGAACACCGCGAGAACCGGAGACAAAAAATCTTGCCATCAACCGGTCCACCAACACTGCATATGAAATCAACAGCCGTCCAAAAGCAAGGAGCTTATCCAAAGACGAAAGCGATTTATTATTGGGAGACCGAAATCCATTGCCATTGGCCTCCCCACGCGGCTTATTTCCCGTCGCTTCGCGATGCCGGATCAATTTTTCATACGCCGCCCGAAACTCCTTAATTTGCAGCAACGCGCCTAGGACGTCACTGTGAATTTCCAAGTAGCTGGCCGGCCCGTCATCGCTGACGCTCACCTTGGCGGTACGCCCGTCTTTCGTAAAGGCCATCTCCCCGAAGACGGAACCTCGCCCCAAGCGGCTGGCCTCCAGGTTATCGACATCGAAGGAACCGGAAATTCCGATATAGAAATTCATCGAAGGGTCGTTTCGTTTGATGAGCTCGAATCCCGGCGGGGCCTCTTGAATATCGAAACCAAAAACGTTTTCGGTGGGATTGTCCTTGTTGTATTTGGCCACCGCCTTGAGCATATCCAACTGGGCCACAGCTATTTCATCCGTTCGATTAACCTTTTGTCCTTGTTCGGCGATGATCACATCAACCTTCTTCTCAAGTTCCTGTCGCTTCCCAAGGTTCAATACTCGCCGCTGGCCCTTGGCGGCTGCCCCCAGCGCAAAGGCCACCGTGTCGGCCGGGTTCGCTTCATCCGATTTCACCGAGTACTTTGTCATTAGGTTAATGTAACTTTGGTAAAAGGCCGGATCCCCCAATAACATCTTCAAATCTTCTTCTTTGATTCTCAATACCACAGACGGAACTTCCGCCGTGACGGTTGCGCTCCGACGATCATCGGCGCTGATAGCAGCACGATCCCCCACCACCTCCCCGGCCGTAACCGTCCTAACTATTTCCTTTTCGTTGGTTGTTTCGTTTATCTTGCTCACCTGAAAACGACCTTTGATAATGATGAAAGCGTCCCGGCCCTCAGAAGCGGGCCCTTCGGAGATCAATTTCTGATTTGCCGCAACAACTTCGGTCGCGATATTGACGCTTGGGTTCTTGTGAAGATAGTCCGCAAACAGCAACAGCCAATTTAACCGGTCGTTGTCTTTTGCAACCCCAAGTGAGAATTGCGCGGTGATCGCTGAATAGACCCGCATCATCAAGTCATGATGCGCCTGCGCTTTGGCCATAAAATTCATCGCGCCCGCATTGGTGCGAATCGATATCAACGTGCCGAGCAAATATTCAATTTCTTCTTTGTTCGATGGAAATTTCTTTCGACCTAACAGGTCGAGCAACAATTTGATGTCGCCGTCTATTTTGCTCAGATGGCCGTCGAAGCCAAGGTTCTTCAATGTGCCGCCGACAAAATCGAGGACGCGGCCGTGAATTTCTTTCGTTTCCGCGAGGATGGTCTTGGAAGCATCCAACAATCCTCTCTTTAATCGATCAATGCTTTCCGCTTCTTCAGGCGAAAGCCCTTCTTTCATTTCTTCAGCAGCAGGCTCCAGATTGGCGGCTTCTTGCTCCAACCCAATTTCGGTCTTTCCAAAAAGACTCCAGATGTTCTGGTGTGAATATTCACTCGGTTGGTTCGAAAGAATTAACGGATATTTTTTCGCGGTTTCACCGCCGGTCCAGTAACCATTCGAGCCGGGGACGGCTGTTATCTCGCCCTTTTCGTTATAAGAAACCTTATTGCGATCGAATTCCCGCATACGCCGGCCCGGCGTAACGCGGTCCAACGCGTACCCGAGAAACGCCAGTCGACGGGCTTCCACTGGCTTGATATTCAATAAATTCGCCACAAGGTCGGCCACTTTCCTTCGTAAACGGTGCGGGTTCCCTCTTTCTCCATTGGGCAAAACTTCATTAATAAGCAGGGTCGACAGCAAATTTCTCTTAACGGAAAGACCTAATTTTGGAACAACAAATTCCTCCACCATCGAAATAGGAAACCCCGGGTGATGGGCCGCAAAAAGGAGGGCAACACCCAAGCGTTCCGTTTCATTAAAAAGCGAGTTCCCCCTTTCATCACGCAACGTTGCTAGACGGTTCATCGCCAACAAAATACTAACGGTGCCGTGCCCTAGTACGCGCGCAACCATGTAATTGTTCGCATTGGAAACCAAATAATCGAGCGTTTCTTGGGCGTCTTTTGATGCGTCTTTTTCGGTGTATTCGTTTCCAACATAACTTGCGAGGGCGATCGATTTCCAAATTTCGAGCAAGTCATCCCCATAATCTCGCTTGAAATCGGGCGACGAAAAATCGATCGCCATATCGTAACCGAGATCATGAAGCTCCACGAACGCCTTTGCGAACCGCGCGTCGTTTTCCCCCAACAACCCTTTAACGCTTTCCAGCAGTGCTTGATGAGAATCCAAATGAATGTCCGTTCCGACCGCCAACTTCGATGGCCGGAGGTTCCGGCCTAATATTTCATCGATCCGCGCCCAAGCCGGATTGTCAAAAATCGAACGTCCCACGGAAACAACCGCGGCTTTTTTCTCGGCGAACAGGCTGCGGATTTGTAAATACAGATTCTTCAACATGCTCCAAATCTGTTCGAGGTTACCGATCGAATTCAAATAGGTGCCGTCAGCCAATTTCACCTTGTGCGTGACTTTTCCATCGGACTGCAAAGTCGACTCCACCGGCCCGGAAACGATCTCTTGCCCGGGGGTTTGACCGGTCAGGATCTCTTTATTTTCCTCGCTGAGAACCTCCACTTTCACCTGATCGATGAGTTCGCCCGGACCAAGCGGACGTCCCGCCTGCAACATATCCGGCGCGAGAAAAAGCTTTGGGCCTTCGAATAATTTATCGAGCGGGGTTTTTTCACGGGTAAAAATCGACAGATATTCCGTGCCGCTGGCGCCGTCGATTTTTGTGATCTTCGGTTGCAACACCGCGAACGAGCGGCCTTTCTTGCGCAGCAGCGACGTTATTTCCGGCGTGTGGAAACCGCCGACCAACATCAGCACCACAGGCCCATCCAACGCCGACACGTTTTCAACCATGGTTTTACTGCGGATGTGGGCTTCCTCGTAAAACTTTTCGAACGTCGCCAACCCCGTCACTCCGGTTAACATACGGTATTCATCCCACTCGTCCGGCGTCATGGCGAAATTGACCAGCTTCTCTTTGAGGAACAACCCGCGCGACTGCGCCATCAACTCTTTCTCGCGCGGCGTGCGGCAGAGCGCGTTGATGGTCCGGTGCTCGAGACCGCGTACCGCGTCGAACAGTTTTTCGGCGTTGATGCCGTCGGCGAGCAATACATAGCGGATGTAATTGTCGAAGGCCGAGTACGACGCCAACGAAAGGCCGTGGCGGTTCACCATCTCTTTCACAGACTGGTAATAACCGGCGTAACTGATCTGACCGAGCCGGTAAGCCAGGCTGCGCGCGATGAGATCCCGCAGTTCCGCCTCACTGCTTTTCTCGGCAAGTTTTGAGATCACGCGCGTGCGCTGGTTTTCCACTTCATTGAAATCCAACGAACGTTCAATCTTGTAAGCGGCGAGGAACTGTTCGATGACGAGGTCCGATCCGTCCGCCGCGTTTGGATCGGCCGCGGCGAGCGCCACTACATAGTCGCCAAACCCAAGCGTTCCTTCTTCATGGGCCGTCAAGCGCGCATCGAATTTCTTCAGCGCGTCATTTAGAAATTTTCCTTTTTCAGCGGCGAGCCGTTGTTTCTCTTGCCTTAGATCCGCGAGCACCGATTTCTTCTCGCCCTGCGACTGGATATAAGCTTGGACGTTCTCTTTGTAGTGGACCGGATCGTCGATTCCGG
>CAYOPN010000036.1:0-25637 GCA_964405835.1 uncultured Elusimicrobia bacterium
TCATCCGATAAAGTGGCGTCTTTTTTTAGATCAAGCTCGATGGTTTTTTC
Source organism: uncultured Elusimicrobia bacterium (assembly GCA_964405835.1). Classification (GTDB taxonomy): domain Bacteria; phylum Elusimicrobiota; class Elusimicrobia; order F11; family F11; genus JAJVIP01. Next base: position 51 of record CAYOPN010000036.1, read on the forward strand.
TTTTAACAGCACCGTCACTTTTTCCACGGCAGGTGCCTCTTTGAAGTTTTTGCTTAATCCCTGTGCGCAGAACGAACACACCATTCCTTTTACTTTGACGTCGATGGTTTCAGCGAACAGCGCCGTTGTAGAGACAATGAGCAGCAAGCATGCAAGTAGTGTCTTTTTCATAAGTCCTCCTTATAAGTGAATCATGAAGTTGAGCATCCAGTCGCCGGTAAAGCTGGCGCCCACTTCCGTTAGAACATTCCTGTAGAACAGCCGAATGACCGGCGTTACCGTCAATTCCCGCTCCCGTCGATTGATGTGCTGCACATCGAGAATAAGCCAGGACGACATCTCATCGAATTCCGCGGGGTAGGCGGAGATCCCGGCACGGTAGGTCTGGACGTACGTGTTTTCATCGATACTCGGCCACAGGCCGGTCAATTTCGCCGACAGGTAATATTTCCGGGATTCCCAGTCGGTTTCGAGGCCCGCCAGCGCCGTTGTTTTGGTCCGGCTATTGCTGCCGTCGTCGAATTCGTAACTCCCGAACCCTCCAATCATGTAGATATTTGCTTGCGAGTCGAGTTCATTCCAGCGTTTCGCCAGAATATTCAACTGCGGGATGGTGGTTTTCATTTCGCCGTCCATCATGTCCATCCGCATGTACGAAGCGCCGATGGCGGCATTCCGGTGAAAGCTGTAGATCGCCATCGTGTCATTGAAGTAAGGCTGGTTCCACGTCATGACGCTGAATGCGCCTTTGTAAGGCACCGGATGCGCCATGGCACTATGTCCACTGAAAATAATCGCTATGAATAATAGAGAACGAAAATATGCACGCATAAAATCTCCTTTAATTACGGGTTAAACAGCAGGAGTGGTCGTGTGAGTCAGGTAAGGCAGGGGGGATTAAACGAGAGGAGGAGAGCGAGAGGCTTCCTTTCTAAAAGCATGAAAGGAAGATGGGGAATCGTTGGATGTGAAAACAGGTGTTGAGGAGAGAAGCGGCCGGGTGTTCGCAGTGAAAAGGGCGGCCGTTGTGGAGAAAATTTGGGACGTTGCCTGCAATGTAACTTTTAAATGGGCCAGTGGAGTGTCTTCTGTGGAGACGGCGCAGCAAGGAGAAGATTTTTCAGAAGCGCAGGATGAGTTGGCTGGTTCGCAGCATTCGGGCCGGGAGGAGGGCGCCACGGGGCCCATTATTGATAATAGGAACAGTCCGGTTATCCACGGTTTCAACGACATGCACGAAGAATAACATGACTTTGCTTTCTTGTCGAATATCGTCTAATGCATTCGAATATGGGAAACGTTAAAGTTGTTGTCATCGGAGGTGGCGCGGCCGGATTTTTCGGCGCGATTACTTGCGCGGAATCGAATCCGAAGTGCCGGGTCACTCTTTTGGAGAAGGGCGCTCACGTGCTTACCAAGGTCCGCATCTCTGGTGGCGGGCGCTGCAATGTGACTCATGCTTGTTTTGACCCGAAGACCTTGGTCAAAAATTATCCCCGCGGCGGACAAGCCCTGCTGGGTCCTTTCCACAAGTTTCAGCCCCGGGACACGATGGCCTGGTTTGAAAACCGAGGTGTCCCGTTAAAGACCGAAGATGACGGCCGGGTTTTTCCGGTGTCCGACATGTCCTATTCCATCATCCAAGCGTTGAAGGACGCCGCGAAGGCCGCCGGCGTCACGGTCCGGACCCAGGCGGGCCCGGTTGCCATCGAGGCCGAAGGCCCCAACCGTTTCCGGCTGGAGTTGCCCCAGGGGGAAAAACTGGAATGCGACCGGCTCTTAATCGCCACGGGGGGAACGCCGCAGGGATACGATTGGGCACGCTCTCTTGGCCACTCCATCGAATCCCCGGTTCCATCCTTGTTTACCTTTGGCATCCCCGATAAGCGGCTGGAAGGTTTGGCCGGCATCTCGGTTGAATCCGCGAAGTTGAAAATTGCGGGGACCGATATTCAACAATCGGGGCCGTTGCTTATTACCCATTGGGGGTTCAGCGGACCGGCGGCATTGAAGCTCTCCGCGTGGGGGGCGCGGGTCCTATCAGACTTAAAATACCACGCCCAGATTGAAGTGAATTGGCTGGGATTGGCTGCGGACATTGTTCTCAAGCGGCTCACGGAATTTAAGCAGGGGAATCCAAGAAAAGCGGTCTCATCCGGGGGGCCCTTTGGGGTGCCGCACCGTTTGTGGGAACGCTTGGTTGGATCAAGCGGATTTCCGTCTACGCACCGGTGGGCCGATGTTTCTAAAAATAATATGAATCAGCTTCTTTCAATTTTAACCTCAGACAATTACGCGATGCGAAGCAAGAGCGCTTTCAAGGAAGAGTTCGTGACGTGTGGCGGGGTTTGTTTGGATGAGGTGAATTTCCAAACCATGGAAAGCAAAGTGAAACCCGGACTTCACTTTGCTGGGGAAATACTTGATATTGATGGGGTAACTGGAGGGTTCAACTTTCAGAATGCTTGGACTACCGGTTGGCTAGCGGGCAAGGCTATCGCGCGGTAATGTCTTTCCAAACGATCCGCACGTTTTGCCCGTCTTTCTCAATGGTGTAGGGGCAGTCCCTTTTGCGGAGCTTGGCTTCAATGGTGGCACTGAGAACCGGTTTGATTTCGTTTTCTTCTTCCGGCCGGTTGACCCATTGAATGATTTCTTGGAAATTATAAAAGCGCTTTCCGTGGTATTCCCCGTGGTGCGTAATGAAACCCATTTTCGCAAACTTGTTTAATTTGCCCACATCCATGCCGGTCAAGATGCTCAAATCTGCCACGGTGATCAAACCTTCTTTTGCGTTTTGGGCGGCGTAGGCGGTCTGCGGATCCAGCTTAAGGGACTTGGTTTTCATTATTTCTCCTCTTTGGTTGGGGTCGGATGAGCTGGCATGTATATACCCCCAAAACGTATTAATTTCAGTAGTTGTTTTCATCAATTATTGAAAATCTGGCATTATCCCGCCCCCATGACCTCTTGGCTCTTTTACCTATCGGGCATTAGCGGCCTTATTTATCAAGTCGTTTGGATGCGTATGCTCATCCGGGTCTTTGGAATATCGCTCTATGCGATTTCCACGGTCGTGGCCGTTTTCATGGGAGGCTTGGCTATCGGTAGCTGGCTGGCGGGACGGATGATCTCCCGGCGACGAATCTCCCTTAAGGCCTACGCGTGGATTGAGGCTGTTATTGGCCTAAGCGCCGTCGCGGCCTCGTTTGGCATGAAATACCTTCCTTCCTTGTATGCATCGATTGCTTCCTCCTCGTATGGAACGGGGTCTTTTTCCTTTGCCGGGCTCCGTTTCTTTTTTGCGCTGGCCGTTTTGCTTCTTCCTACCGCGCTGATGGGGGCCACGCTTCCCGCTTTGGGTCAGTACGTGTCTAGAAACAACAAGAACCCGGGTGAAAACTTGGCCTTGTTGTATGGGGTGAACACATTGGGCGCCGTGACCGGAGTTTTGTTCACCGGCTTTGTGTCGCTGGCAATATGGGGGGAAAGCGGGAGCATCGCAGTGGGTGTTTTCATCAACTTTTTGGTGGCCGCCATCGCCGCAGGGATAGGCCGGAGGGAAAGTCCATCAATGGTTCCGGTGGTGAATCCGATTGCAGCGGGGATGGAACAACCGGTCTTTTTCTTTGCCATAGCGGCAATGATGGGTTTCTGTGCGTTATCACTCGAGGTTCTGTGGTCGCGGCTTGCAATCTTTTTGGTGGGCTCTTCGGTCTATTCTTTCTGCGCCGTCCTCTCTATTTATTTACTTGGGATTGGCGCGGGCAGCCTGGTGGCAACGCGCTTTGTAGGTTCGATAAAACGGCCATTGTTTGTGCTGGGATTGGCCCAAACGATAGTGGCAGGAACGGGCCTTGCTAGCTTGTATGTTTTCTGGAAGTTAGGACTCTATTTCTCCGGCGCTGAATTTCTTTACTCGCCTTTGCGTTCCGCGGGGGACCTCCTCACGTTTTTTGGCGTCGCTGCAGCGATTCTTTTTCCATCGACGTTTTTTATGGGCGTCTCTTTCCCCGTTATCGGCCGCCTCGTGGCCGGGGGGAGAACATTTGCAAATTCTGTGGGAACACTGTACGCCTGGAACACGGTGGGCGCGGTGGCGGGTTCATTGTTGACCGGGTATGTGTTGGTGCCCGCTATTGGAACGCAGGCAGCGTTTTGCCTGATCGTTTTCTTGAGTTTTCTAACAGGATCGGCGCTCCTCTTGCGAAATCAAGCTGGCAATGTTCGCGCGTGGGCTGGTGTTGCTTTGGCGGCATTTGTCTTTTTGCTCGCGATACCGTCCAAGTCCAACATTGTCCTTAACATTCTCGAAGAGCGGTTGTCAGGCTATCTGGGGACCTTCCGGGTATTCTTTCATCGTGAAGACCCGGGTGGAATACTAACGGGTGTCGAGATTCCTCAAGGTAACATCTTGTTGATCAATGGAATCATTATTTCAGGTAACGGGACCCCTGGTCATGTGATGGCCCATTTGCCGCTTTTGATGCATCCCAATCCGGCTTCTGCGGCGGTCATATGTTTTGGAGTTGGCAACACGTTTCGGGCCGCTGTGGACCATGTCGCTCGCGTGGACGCGGTGGAGTTGATGCCAGGGGTAGTGAATAGTTTTGGTGATTTTTACTCCGGAAGTGCGCGGTACATTTCTTCTCCCGGGGCCAAGGTTTATATTGAAGACGGACGGCAACATTTGTTGATGACCAAGGAACGTTACGACCTCATTGTTGTGGACGCTTCACCACCCATTTTCAGCGCCGGCACCGTGAACCTTTATACGACTGATTTTTTACGCATTTGCCGGAACCGGTTAAGTCCGGGTGGGATAATGTGTTTGTGGGTGCCGACTCCATGTTTTGAGTCCGACTTCTGGCAGATTGCGAGCGGCTTTGCCGAGACTTACCCGCAAATATTTGTGTGGGGAAAGAAGGGAATGGCGGGGGTGTTACTAATGGGGTCCGACGCGGATTTGTCGGCTGCTTTTCTTTCCGTTGGAGAGCGAATGAAGACGCGCAATCTAGGCGAGGCCACGCCGTGGCTCACAAAATCCTTTATTGAACAGGCCACGTTTATCACCGATGGAGAGGCGCGGGCCTTGGCCAAAGCGTATCCGTCCGTTACGGACGATGCGCCGTTGACCGAATTCCCGCTTTGGAAATTCATTCAGGGGCGTAAATTCTGGCCGTCCAACGGGTTTCTTTCGGAGTCAGATCGCCAAGCTTTCCCGGAAATTTGATAAATTCCGCCAATCCGCTGATTGCCCAGCACCAGGTTCCTCGTCGGAAAACCAACATGGACACACTCGACCAACTCGAACAACAAAGCGTTTATATTCTTCGGGAGGCGTTCAAGCATTTTGAACGCCTCTGCATGTTATGGTCTATTGGAAAGGACTCCACCGTGCTTCTATGGCTGGCGCGCAAAGCGTTCTTTGGCCATGTACCCTTTCCATTGGTCCATATCGATACCAGCTACAAAATCCCTGAAATGATCCAATACCGCGATAAGCTCGCGATGGATTACAAGCTCACCATGGTGGTGGGGCAAAACGAGGCGGTTTTAAAAGCCGGCACCACGTTTCCCAACACCCAACACCTGCCTGACAGCGACCCCAAGAAAATCACGCGCGTGCAATGCTGCGGTTTCTTGAAAAAAGACGCGCTCACCAACACGCTTAATGGCACCTGGGCCCGCAAACGCTTGAATTTAAAAACAGGAAAATACGACGTGGACGCGGACAAAGAGCCGTACCATGGCGTCATTGTCGGCGCCCGTGCCGATGAAGAGGGAAGTCGCTCCAAAGAACGCTATTTCTCACCGCGCGACAAAAACAATTTGTGGGACATCGGTGAGCAACCACCCGAATTCTGGAACCAGTTCAAGACCGACTTTGCACCCGGCACGCATGTGCGCATCCATCCGCTGCTCGACTGGACCGAATTGCACATTTGGGAATACATCAAACGGGAAAATATCCCGACCGTTTCGCTCTATTACGACCAAGGCAAGGGCACGCGTTACCGCAGTCTCGGCTGCGCACCCTGCCAAGCCCCGATCGAGAGCAAGGCCAAGAACGTCGACGACATCATCGCGGAATTGAAGAGCGGCAAGTTGAAGAACATCGCCGAACGTTCTGGGCGGTTGCAGGATGGCAAACACGGATTGGAAGAGCTCCGCAAAGAGGGGTACATGTGACCGCCGCCGTTGCCGCCTCTATCGTTAACAAAGAACAAATGAATATCGTAATCGTCGGCCACGTCGACCACGGGAAAAGCACCGTCGTTGGGCGCTTGCTTGCGGACACCGGTTCTTTGCCCGAAGGAAAACTTGAGGCCGTGCGCAAAGAATGTCAGCGCACGGGGAAACCATTTGAGTACGCGTTTTTGCTGGACGCATTGTCGGACGAACAAGATCAGGGCATTACGATTGATACAGCGCGTTCGTTTTTTAAGACACAGAAACGCGATTACATCATCATCGATGCGCCAGGTCATATTGAGTTCCTCAAGAACATGATTTCCGGCGCGGCCCGCGCCGAAGCCGCCGCGCTTATCATCGATGCAAAAGAAGGCGTGCGCGAGAACAGCCGTCGCCACGGATATATTCTTTCCATGCTGGGTGTGAAGCAAGTGGTCGTGTGCGTGAACAAGATGGACCTGGTTGACCGCAGTGAAACGCATTTCAAAAAGATTGAGAAAGAATTCCGCGATTTTCTCGCGAGCATCGGCGCCGTGAGCCCCAAACAATTTGTTCCGGTGAGCGCGGTCAATGGTGAGAACCTGGCTACGCGCAGCAAAGAAATGGGCTGGTACAAGGGGCCAACGTTGTTGGAATGCCTGGACCAATTCGAAAAAGCGCCGCCCAAAAACGATCGCGCGTTCCGCATGCCGGTGCAGGCCGTGTACAAATTCGTCAGCCAAGGCGACGACCGGCGCATCATTGCCGGCCGGATCGAGTCCGGCAAAGCCAAGGTGGGGGACAAAATCGTGTTTCTGCCTTCCAACAAGATCAGCACCATCCGAAGCATCGAGGCCTTTAATGCGGCGCCGCGGACGGAAATTGAAGCGGGCTGGTCGACCGGTTTTACGCTGAGCGAGGAGATTTACGTAACGCGCGGCGAAATCATGAGCCACGCGACGACGCCACCGTTGGTCAGCACGCGTTTCCGCGCGAACATGATTTGGCTTGGGAAGAAACCTTTTGTTCAAGGCGCGGACTATAAACTGAAAATCCACACGCAATCCCAGCCGGTCCGTCTCGCAAAAATCAATAAGGTCATCGACGCTTCGGAAGCGGGCAGCACGCTTGGGAAAGACCACGTGGGCCGGCACGACGTGGCCGATGTTATTCTGGAAACGCGCCAACCCATTTCGTTTGACGCCATTACCGAAGGCGAAGCCACGGGCCGTTTCGTGATCGTCGACGGCTACGACATTGCTGGCGGCGGCATCATCATCTCGGCGGAAAAAGACGATCAGGAAGCCCTCCGTGATTCAGCGCGGCAGCGCGACTTCAACTGGATTAAGGGTGGTGTTTCCCAGGACGCGCGCGCTAAGAAAGCCGGGCATCTTGCGGCGTTGATTATGTTCGTCGGTAAACCCAATGTGGGCAAACACAAATACGCGCGCGCCGTGGAAAAAGCGCTGTTCGAGCAAGGCCGTTCGGCCTACATGTTGGATGGAACGAATATTTTGTTGGGCGTGGACGCGGATTTGGTGTGGATGGAATCAACGCAACAGGAACTGGTGCGGCGATTTGCGGAAGTGGCGCACATCTTGCTCGATGCGGGGCAGATTGTGGTTTCGACCACCAATTCTGTCGGCTTGGCCGATTTTGCCGCGGTGCAGGCATTGATTCCCGATTTTGCGGTCCTCGTGGTGGAAGTAGATCCCAGCGGGAAAGGTATCGCGCCCTGCGACCTGCGTTTAAATGGAAAGGAAAGCGAAGCGGACGTGGTCAACCAGATCAAAAGCCATTTGATGAAGCGTCAAATTATTCAATCGTAAAGGAGTCCGTAATGTCGCAGATACTTTTTGCAGGGGCCGTGTTGTTGATGGTTTTATTCGTGGGTTGCAAGAAACAAGAGGCCGCTCCTCCGCCTCCGCCGGTGGAAGCGGCAGCGCCCGCGCCGGCCCCCGTCCAACCCGGCATGGAAGCCGAAAACCCGGCGGAAAAAGCCGGCCAGTAAGTTTAGATCACTCCACGTCGGATTCGTTTTCAACTGGCGCTGGGGTCTTGGCTTTGTTCTGGAAGAGTTTCATGAGCCAACCGCGCAGGCCGCCGGCATGGACGGTGCAGTAGGCCTTGGGCTCCGTGCCGTTGATAAAAATCTCTTCTTTCTGACCGGGGCATCCGCTGCGCGCAAGCAGGCCCAATATTGGATCGATCCGGACCGATAACAAACCTTCGGGTTTTTCGAATGTCTCGACCTTCCGTCCCGCCAATACCCGTTTCAGGAATCCGCCCCAAATAGGCAATGCGTTCTTGGCCCCGCTCAGATTCACGGCCTTCGCCTCGTCATTGCCTACCCAAACGCCTACCAGCACGCCCGGCGTGGTGCCGATGAACCACGCGTCCTTTCCGGAATTTGTGGTGCCGGTTTTCCCGGCGCTCGGCGCGTTCCATCCCATCTGCCGCAGGCTTTTCGCCGTTCCCTCCATTACGGTGGTCTGTAAAAGCGAAATCATCAAATAGGAATGGGCCGGGTCCATCACCGGTTCGCGTTCGATGTTGTTTAACTCCAGCACATTTTCTTCGGCGTCCACCACCGCGGTCACCATGAGCGGTGTTACACGAAACCCGCCGTTGGCAAAGGGGGCGTAGGCGGCAGTGAGTTCCAGCGGCGACACTTCAGATGCGCCGAGCGCGATGGCGAGGCTGTTTTCCAACGGAGATTCGATTCCCATGCGGCGCGCGTATTGGATTATTTTTGGAGAGCCGAGTTGTTGCGCCAGGTCCAACGTGGCCCCATTAATGGAATGCGCCAGAGATTCCCGAAATGAAACGGCGCCGCGATAAATGCCGTCAAAGTTTTGCGGGGCCCAAATCGAATCGCCGTCTTTGAAAGCGCGCGGTTCGTCATGTAAGAGCGACGCCGGTGTGAATCCGTTCTCCAGCGCAACTCCGTACACAAATGGTTTAAAGGCGCTGCCGGGTTGGCGCCGCGCTTGTGTGGCGCGGTTAAATTGGCTCTCACGGAAATTTCGTCCGCCGACCAGCGCCAGCACACGGCCCGTGAGCGGGTCCATAGCGATCAAGACGGCTTGGTTCTTCTTTTCCACTTGGACTTGCTGATGCGCTTCTTTCTGCCATAACGGGTCAAGCGTCGTGTGGATCCGCAGGCCGTACCGGAAAATGACGTCTTCGGAGAAATGCGGGACCAATTGCCGGAGAACTTCCGCAACAAAATAATCGTTTTCGTTGCCGGTTTCGGGCTTTGTCGTGGCTTTTTTCCGAAGCGTCAGCGGTTGGGCCAAGGCCTGCTCGTATTCGGGTTCGGTGATCAAACTTTCTTCCAGCATCAGTTTTAGAACGCGGTTGCGCCGCGCTTTTGCGGCAGCCGGATTTTGAAACGGGTTGTATCGGAAAGGAGAGCGAATAATACCGGCCAACAGAGCGGCTTCGGGCAGCGTGAGGGACGCCAGCGGTTTCGCGAAATAAAATTCCGTTGCGGCTCGCATGCCGGCAATGCTGACGACGCCATCCTGTCCCATGTAAATATGGTTTAGGTATAGCGTGAGGATCCGTTCTTTGGAATAGCGAAGGTCGAGATAGACAGCGAAACCCACTTCCATTAGTTTTCGCTGCAATGTCCGCTCGTGCGTAAGAAAGAAATTTTTTGCGAGTTGCTGGGTGATGGTGCTGCCGCCTTGAAGATTTTTGCGGTGACGCACATTGAACCAGGCGGCCCGCAGGATCGCGCGCATATCAATGCCGTGGTGGGTATAAAACCGCCGGTCCTCAACAGCAACAACGGCCGCGGTGAGAACATTGGGAAAGTCGTCCCACGTGGCCGGTTCCCGCCGGACCTTTTGGGGGCCGGATAGTTCCGCGATTAATTCGGGTTCCAACGCCATCTGGGAGACGGGGTGATGAAATTCATCGGCCAAGCTCCATGCCCCGGCGGAATTTCTCGAAAGCGTGATGGTGGCGGGATATTGTTCGAGGACCGGCGCTTTAAACCCGCGTAGCGCAATGACGAGGTTGCTTCCTTCCCATTTGTAATGCCCCGGTTGCAGCGGGACGACGCGGCTCGCCCTGTAATCGAGGCGGGTGATCCGTTGTCTCAACTCCTCATCGGATAGGACAAAGCCGTCCGGAATCAAAAAGGGAGCGGCATACACTTTTGTGGGGAATTGTTCGCCAAGGCCACCGGGGACCAGTTTGGCCAGTTTCCATTCCGATGTGAAGATGATGGCGATGGTCGCCGCCGACAGCAAAGCGGCGAGCGAGCCTCCCCAAACGAGGAATTTCTTTTTCGTGGTGCTGCGCATGGAGGGAATGTTACTTATTTGACGGGTTCGAGGCCGGGGCCGCCGGGGGAGCCTTGCATCTTGAGACGGAGATCGTTCGGATTGCTGGCGGAGTTAAGCGCGTCTTGTGGGGAAATGATACCGGCTTCAAACATGCGCAACAGGTCCTGGTCGAAGGTATGCATGCCGTAGGCGCCGCTTTTCTCAATCAAAAATTTGACTTCGTTGGCGCTATTGGCCAGCAATAATTTCTTCATTTGCGAACTGCCGAGCATTATTTCGGTTGCCGGAAAACAGGTGCGCCCCGTTTTGTCTGGGACCAGGCGCTGGCTGATAATGGCCGTTAGCGCGTTTGTCAATTGCAAGCGGGTGTACGGTTGTTCTTGAAATTCAAATGTGTTGACGATCCGGTCCACGGCGTCCAGCGTGTCGTTGCTGTGAACGGTGCCGAGCACCAAATGGCCCGATCCGGCCGCTTCTATTGCCGCCCGAAACGTGTCTTCGGAACTCATTTCGCCAATGACAATGACGTCCGGGTCCTGCCGGAGAATATGGGAGAGGCCCTCGCGCGCGCTTTCAATGTCACGGCCGATTTCCCTCTGGGAAATGGAGGCTTTTTTTCGTGTGTGCGAGAACTCGATTGGATCTTCAATGGTAATGATGTTGTAAGAATAATTTTCATTCATGTGGTTGATGATCGAGTTCAGCGTGGTTGTTTTGCCGGCTCCCGTGACACCGGAAATCAGGATCAAACCGCGATGCGAACGGCAAAGTTTTTCCAAAGTCTCTTTCGGGAGGGAAAGCGCTTCAAAAGATTTGGATTCGCCCGGAATGACGCGGATCGCGATCGCATGGGTGCCGCGTTGGCGGTACACATTGACACGCAGGCGGCCCACGCCTTCCATGGAGATGGCAAAATCAATACCGGATTTTTCTTTGAGTTGGTTTTTTTGCGCGTCGGTGAGAGAGGCGCTGAGAATTCCGTCGATTTCTTCGGATTTTAGCGCGGTGGTTCCCATGGCGACCAGCTGGCCCATGGAACGGATCAATGGCGGTTCGTTGGCCTTCAGATGAAGGTCGGAAACGCCGGGTTTAAGGACCTTCTCCAAAATAGACTTTAACACCCTGTGTAGATAAGCGGTTTAAGACGCTTTTTCAAGCGCTTTTTGCTACTTTGATTTTCCAAATGGGCCGAAAAATCATCAACAAGCGCTCCGACCCGCAGGTGCTTCTGTTGCGTAAAGTCCGCGACGGCAAAGACCGCTCAATGGTTTTCTGTGAAGGAGAAAAATTGGTGGCGGAATTGTTCGCTTCCGATTGGCGGCCGCGGGCCCTTTTCTGCACGCAATCCAAAACATCTTTGGCAGACCGATTGATCCGGAATAGCGAACCGATTCCCTTAACAGTGCTCTCCGATGACGTGATGTCATTTTGTTCCGATCTCACCACGCCCCAAGGTTTGATCGCGTTGGCCAAACCTCCCGAAAAACTTTTTCACACCGTTCCCGCCCAAGGCGCCGTCTTGGGGTTGGTGATCCATGGCGTCCAACTTCCACAGAATGTGGGCGCATTGCTGCGCACGGCCGAGGGGGCCGGCGTGACCGAGGTGTTTGCTTCCGCTTCGTCCGCGGACCCTTGGGGCCCCAAAGCGTTGCGCGGCTCCTCGGGCAGCGCATTTCGCGTTCCCGTGCACCGCCTTTCTTCCTTGGCGGCCATAACGGAACAATTGCGTTCGCGCGGGATCAAATCGATTGCGGCCACCCAGCATGGAAAAGTTTCTTATGACAAAGTTGATTGGACACGCAGCGTGGCGCTGGTCATGGGCTCCGAAGGCGCGGGTTTTTCCGAAAACGAAATAAAAATGTTGGACCAGACCATTACAATTCCAATGAAAGGAAAAGTCGAATCATTAAACGTGGCGACCGCGGCGGCAGTGTGTTTGTTCGAGGCGTCGCGACAGAGAGGCCATGGAGCTTAGGAACAAAGTGGCATTTATCAATGGCGGGGCGCGCATTGGAGCGGTGATCGCGGAAGCGCTCGCGAAAAAAGGGTGCAGCGTCGCGCTTTCCTACCGGTCGTCGAAAAAGGCGGCCGAGGAAACAGCCCTGTCTCTGCGACGATGGGGCGTGAGCACATTGACTGTCAAAGGCGACATGTCGAAGGAACCGGACGTGAAGCGCGTGCTGGGCGCCATCGTCAAAAAATTTTCACGCCTCGACGTCCTCATTAATATGGCGTCGGTTTATAACGAGACGCCATTTGCCCGTTTGACCGAAAAAGATTGGACATCCAATATGGACGCAAACCTGCGTTCTGCTTATTTGACCGTGAAAAATGCTTCGCGTTACCTCGCGAAGAACGGGGGGCGCGTGGTCAATTTCGCTGATTGGGTCGCCGCCAGCGGCCGCCCGCGGTACAAGGGTTTCCTGCCTTATTACACGGCGAAGGCCGGTGTTATCGGTCTCACGCAGGCGCAAGCGCTGGAGTTGGCGCCGCGTGTTCTCGTCAACGCGATCGCGCCGGGTCCGATTCTTCCGCCCACAAAAATTAAGAATGAAGAAGTCCGCAACGTGGCGAGAGTGACGCCGTTGGGGAAATGGGGCGGGCCTGCCGAAATTGCGAAAGCCGTTTTGTTCTTGTGCGACACCGATTTTGTGACCGGCGAGACCTTGCGCGTGGACGGAGGACGGCATCTCTACTAGAATGCCGCGCCCATGACCAAAGAGAAACGCAAACAACCGCGGCTTGAAGCGAACTTGTTCGCCGAACTGAGCGGTCGCCCTTCCGGAGACCCGCTGGGACGGGGCGTTGTTGTTGACGTAAGTCTTTCCGGTCTTGCGATCGAAACAGAGGCGGATTTTTCTGTCGACGATATGGTCACTTGCCATATTGAAGTTCCATTAAAACTGGAAGCGCGGATTGTTCGGCGCATCTCCAACGGCCAAGTCAAAAAATACGGCCTCCGTTTTGAGAACCAAAGTATTTTTGACCGCTTCATGTTTAAGAAGATCTTGAAGGGCAAACGCCAAACCAGGCGCATCGAATGAAAAAGCCCGCCATCGGCGTGGTCGGGCTCGGCATTATGGGGGCCGCCATGGCGAAAAACGCCAAGAAAGCCGGGTTCAACGTTTTTGTTACGAATCGTTCCACTGACAAACGCGAGGCCGCAAAGAAGGCGGGGCTCGAGGTCTTAAACACACCGCGCGATGTTGCCGAAAAGTCCGAGGCGGTCATCGTGATCGTCACAGATCCCGCGGCCATCAAAGCGGTGCTGACGGGGCCCGATGGTATTTTGGCCGCGAGCGGTCTGAAAGGGAAAACGTTGATCCAGATGAGCACCATCGATGAGAAGTCCACGATGGAATTTGCGACGATGGCCGAGGCCAAAGGAATGTCGTTTTTGGATTGCCCGGTAACGGGCAGCAAAAAACAAGTGGAGGAAGCCCAGCTCATATTATTGGCGGGCGGCGATGCAGGCCTCATCGATCACTGGAACGACTTGTTTGCGGCCGTCGGAAAAGCGGTCGTGCACGCGGGCGGCATTGGGAAAGGGACAGCGCTCAAACTTTGTATGAACCTGATCGTGGCGCAAATGACGTCGGCTTTGTGTGAATCGGTGGCGCTGGCGAAAGTCCAAGAGCTCAACCCCGCAAAAATTTTTGAAGTGATAGGTCACAGCCCCGCGCTCAATTGCGGTTACTTCAAAATCAAAGAAGGGCCGCTGTTGGAAGGCGCGTTCGCCCCTGCGTTCTCGCTCAACAACATGCTCAAGGACGTCCGGTTTATGGACCAGACCGCGAAAAACAAACGTTTGAACATTCCCGTAACGCAAGCCGTAAAGTACCTGATGGAGATGGCGGTCGCCGACGGACATGGAGATGAGGACCTGACCAGCATCTCCGCAATTTTGAAACCAGCGTCAAAACAATAGGAGGCTTCCTTGGAAAAAGTCGCTTGGGGTGGAGTGCTCGCGGCCGGTTGGCCGGTGCTGTCCGTCCTTTTCATTACTTCGATCATCACTTTCGCCATTATTTACGAGCGGTGGAAAGTGTTCTCAACCATCAAACTGCAGTCGGACGCATTCCTCGATTCCATCCGGAAGACCGGGGACCATGACAAGATCGTAGCCTGGTGCGAAAAATCTGACCAGCCATTGGCGACCATCGCCAAAGCGATCTTTAAGGCCCCGTCCAACCGCGAGGACAAAGAGCGCATGCTTCAGCGCTCGATCCAAGCGTTGGTGCTGAAATACGAGATGCGTATTTCCGTGCTCGGCACCGTGGCCAGCGTGGCGCCTTTTGTGGGGTTGCTTGGAACCGTCATTGGAATTATTCGTGCGTTTCACGCGGTGGCTTCCACCTCGGCGGGCGGCGCGAGCGCGGTGGCGATCGGTATTTCTGAAGCGTTGGTCGGCACCGCGGCGGGTCTTGTGGTGGCCATTCCGGCGCTCTTGGCCTACAACTATTTCGCGAACCAGATCCGGCACATGACGCAGGACTGGGAATTGACCGGGCAGGACATCATCGACATGTCGCTCAAGAGGGGATAATGAAAGCAGGAAACGCCGGCGGCACCGGCCGCTACCACATCAATTCCGAAATCAACATGATCCCGTTGATCGACGTGGCGCTCGTGTTGTTGATCATCTTCATGGTGATTTCACCCATTTTGGTCGAGTCCCAGATGCGCGTGAATATTCCGAAAGTCACGTCGGGCGGCAAAGCGGACGAGACCGCGCTCAAAATTGAGATCGCTGCCAACGGGCAATTGGCGTTCCAGGGCAAACTCGTCACGCGCGACGCGCTCAAAACAGCCATGGCCATTCAATTGCCGGCGGGCCACAAGGCCTCGCTGTTGATCCAGGCCGACAAAGACGTCGCGTTCGACCAGGTGGTTTACGTCATGGACATCGCCAAACAGTTGAAGATTGAAAAACTCGGCGTGGCGGTCCTTCCTCAATCCATCGAGTAATGCGGCGGTACCTGCTTTCATCCGCGGGTTTTCATTTCACTCTGTTGGGCGTGTTCCTGTTGTTCTCTTGGTTCAACCGCAGCGACGAATTTCTTTTTATCGACGGTTTCGACTACATGGGATCAGGGGGTGGAGGCGACGGCAAGTTGGGTGGAGGGGGACCAAAGAAAGAACAGATGGGCCAGGTGGTCCCGGCTCCTGTAAAAGTCCCGATTCCGGCCAAGCCCGCTCCGGTCCAGAAAGCCATTTCGACCGAAGAAGCCTGGGCCGTTAAAAACCCGAAAACACCTCCCGCCAAAGAAATCAAGCAACCCGAGATGCCCATCGAGCGCGGAGAAAAAGCCCAAGAAGAAAAGGTCAACGTTATCCGCCGCGGCGTGGACAAAGAGACCACCGCCGGCGAAGGCGGGTTTGATTTTGGAACTGGCCAAGGCGGCGCCGGAGAAGGTGACGGCAAAGGGCCTGGCATCGGCATCGGGTATGGCCCAGGGGAAGGAGGATTCGGCGGGTTCGGAGGATATCTCCGGATCCTGCGTCAACGCATTTGGTCCGAATGGACACAGTCGGCTGTGTACGGTTCCAATGAAGTTTGCGTGATCGGTTTGACCGTGTCGCGTGATGGGACCGTGAGCGATATCCGTATCGAGAAAGCGTCGAACAACACTTTTTACGACAATGTCGCCATGCGCGCCGTCCGCAATTCCTCTCCGCTCCCGCCGCTGCCGGCCAGCTTCTCAAAATCAAGCCAGCGGTTCCGCATCAAGTTCCGCCTGCTCGAATGACCATTCGTCATCCCGGCGAAAGCCGGGAACCAGTCCTTTGCTTGAAGTTTAAAACCTGGATCCCGGCTTTCGCCGGGATGACGGTATGAAAATATTGATTGTTCAACTTCGCCGCATCGGCGACATTTTATTGACCACGCCGGCTATTGCCTACATGAAACAGGCGTTTCCGGATGCGCATGTCCATTTTCTCGCCGAACCTGCGGGAAAATCGGTGCTTGAAACCAATCCGCTGTTGGAAAAATTGATTATTTACGAACGGGATAAACAATGGGCCATGATCAAACAAGTCAGGTCGGAGCGCTACGATGCCGTGGTGGATTTCATGAACAACCCACGCTCGGGAATGCTCACGTTTCTAAGCGGGGCCAAATGGCGTGTGGGTTGGAAAACACCCATCCGGCAGTTGTTTTATAACGTCGCCGCCCCAATACCGTCCTCGCCGGAATATGTGCCTTTGCGAAAACTTCGCTTGTTGCAATATTGGCTTGAGAAAACCGGCGTGCCCGTTCCAGAGCCGGTCTCGATCCGGCCGAAAATACATTTGAGTCCAAAAGACGAGTCGGTCGCGGATGTTTGGATGAAACAGGAGAATTTAACTCAACGAGGGTTTGTCGTATTTGCCCCGGCAAGCCGGCATAGCGCGCGACGGTGGCGGGAAGAAGGTTATCGCAAGGTCGCCGCCGATATAGTTGAGAGATATAAAAGGAAGGTCTATCTGGCATGGGGGCCCGGCGAAGAGAAAATGATGGCATCCATCCGCAGTGGAAGCGAAGATAAAATTGGACTCTTGCCATTAACGTCTATGCGGGAGATGGCCGCTATTTATAAACAAGCTGCGCTCGTGGTCACGACCGATTCGGGATCGTTGCACACGGCGGTTTCGGTCGACACGCCAACGGTCTCCATTCATGGCCCAACCCGGCCGGTGGATTGGAGTCCGGCTTTGGCAGGAGCGGGAAAGTATGATATTCCGCTCAATGGGCCCGCGGATTGTTTGGGGTGCCACTATCACGAATGTCCGATCGGGCACTTGTGCATGAAGAATTTGACGGAAGAGCGCGTTTTCGGCGCGGTCGAGAAGTTATTGCAAACTGAAGGAGAGAGGAAATGAACGAGAGACTCGGAGAACTGGTGGCCAACCTTTGCCAGACCAACATGGAGCTTTGGAAGCAGGAAGACATCGCCCGCTTGCCGGACGATTCAAAAGTGGTCCCGGCCAAGCGGAACATAGATAAGTTGAACCAAAAGCGGAACGACCTGATAGAAAAGATCGACGATCTTTTTGTGAAAGCGACACAGGGCAAGGCCGTATAAGATGGCCGAGACGATTGGCAGTATTGTCGACAAGATATCCATTGTTGAGTTGAAAATATTCCACATGAAAAAACAGTTGGAGCGGTCCGACGCTAGCGCAGACCATCTGGCCAAATGCCGTGACCGGGTCAGTGTCATGAATGAGCAGCGGGACGATCTGGTGCAAGAACTTTCCGAGTTAAGCGAGGCCGTTTTATCGGGACGGAAGGTCTTGAAGGTCTACCGGCAGTTCAAGATGTACAACGACCCGTCCTACCGCGCGCCGCAGAAGTCTTAGCGCGTTGCGAGTTCCGCAACATGCGCTTTTGCGCGGTTGATCAAATCTTGGGCTGATTGTCCGTCGCGCGGATAGATGGCCCATCCGACACGCGCAAACAACAGGCTCGGATTGTTTGGCCATAAAAATTGCTGAAGAATATCGGTCCAGCGGGAGGTCATATCGTTGTAGTGGCCTTGGCGAATAACGTTCTGGGTGAGGGAAACGAGGCGTCTGGCGATGGTGTCCACTTTTCCGGGGTCGACTGCGTCAAAAATCAGCCCAAGGCCATCCTGAAATACGCCCACATGTTGACTTGGGTGCACAGCCATGCGAACAGCGTTGTACATTTCACGTAAAAATCCATTTACGACATGCTCAGGCCTGTTTTTTCGAAATTCCGGCATGTTCTCGATTTTCAGCATCACTATAAAGAAAGGTCTGCTGGTTTCGGCTGTCTTTTTCATCGCCAGTTGAATCCGGCTTGAGAAGTCACTTGCCGTTGATGGCGCTGCTTGTCCTGTCTGATTTGTTTGAACTTGATTTTCCATAACCCCTCCGACGACTTTATTGTTAGGTATTTAATATTCCGTTTTTGTGGCCGCCGGACTGTGATGCTTTCTCTCTATACCCCGCTCAATTTTCATTTACAATGTGACAAAGTGCATGGGCATTCGCTCCGTCGGTAATGGCGTTTTTTGATGCCATCAATTTGTCACAGGGATGTCCCCCGGATTTAACAGGTTGGATTTAGGCTAGGGGCATGAATACCAACGAATTGGACTGGTTCCGCGAAATGCATCAGGAAGACACGCTGGCCCCTGCGCTTGAAATGCAAGGGGAGCGGATTTATACGCTGTTTATGGCGGATTTCTACAAGATGCCTGAGGTGAACTTCCATGACGTGGCCCAGGTCGACACTCACCTGAAGTCGCTCTTCAATTAAATCCCCCTGTAAAAAAAACTCCTCTCGCTCCAAGCTATAATCCGTTATGGCCAAAAACCGATACCAATATCTTCTCGCTTCGCTGCTCTTCATTTCAATCGCCAACCTTCATGCCTACGAAGACGTTAAACTCGAAAAAATTGTAACGCTCGTTAATAAAAAGACTGTTCCTCAGGTATTGCGGCTCGACCCCGAAAACCAGACCTGGATTATTAATGGGGCGAACCAGAGCATCGAGCAGATGGGGGCCGATGGAAAGCCCGCGTTGGTCCTTATGCCGGGGAAAAAACCTTCCAATTTATTCAAGGAGCCGGTTGATTTTTGTTTTGCTTCCGATGGGACGATGGTTGTGGTCGACCCTGGGTTCGATCGCGTCGCTATCATTGCGCCGGAATCCCGTTCCACGCCACCCGCTGTTAAAGACTGGAAAAAATCAAAACTCATTACCCAATTCCCCGCCAAAGGCGCCACCGCGGTGGCGGTAAGCCACGACGGCATCATCGCCATCGGTTTCGAAGATCAACCGGGCATTGATATTTATTCGATGGACGGTGTTTTGCTCCACCGGCTTTTTGCTCCCGACAAATCTCCGCTTAAAAACGTGATCGCGATGGCCTATGCCAAAAACGGGACTTTGTGGGTGTTGGAGGAAGGGAAAGGAAGCCTGCATCGATTTACGGCAGACCGCAAGTGGTTGGGGGCGACGGAAGGATTTGAAGGCGGCAAAAGTGTGGCTGTTGATGAATATGGGTACGCCTATGTCAGCTTGGTGCCGGGTCGTTGGCGCGAAATAAATCCAGAAGGCACGCTCAGCGGGGTGTTTGGGACCAAAGGAAAAAATCCGGGAGAAATGCTGAATCCGTCCGGTATCGCGGTGCCCGATAGTCAGCATGTGTGGGTGGCTGAAACCGGAAACGTGCGCCTGCAAAGTTTCAAAGTAGCGAACAAAGACAAAAAGACCCCGCTCCTCAACGAACCGGCCGCTTACCTCCAAGTGCGTTTTCTATCCCAATGGGATGAGGCAATTGCGGGCGGTATCATCGCCGCCAATGGCGACTTCCTATTATTAAAGGCCGATAAAGGCGTGTTCGAGTGGGTCGATCCGAAAGGGGAGTCAAAATCGATTTGGAAAAAGAAAAAAGAGAAGGGTGTTGTCGGGTTGGTGCATCCGCGTTCCGTTACCACCGATGCCGCTGGCCGCATCTGGATTGCCGATGAAGGCGACCACACCATCAAAATGGTGAACGAGGCCGGTGATGTTGAGAAGACCATCGGTCAAAAAGGGAAAAAAGAAGGCGCGTTGAAGTCTCCAAGTTTATTGAATGTCCGCGCGGATGGATCGTTTGTGGTTGTCGACAAGGGCGAATCGCGCGTCCAAGTATTGAGCCCGAACGGGCTGTTCCTTTTTCAGGTCGGTTCAAACGGGAAAAAAGAAGGCCAGTTCTCAGAGTTGGTTGGTATTGGTTCCAACGAAGACACCATCGCGCTGTTGGATGGGGACCGGAAAGCGCTGCTTTTTTTCGGCGCGAGCGGAAAATTTTTATTTGAGATCGCCAACAAAGAAGGAAAAGCGCCTTATTGGAACCAGCCGGCGGCGTTGGCGGTCGATTCCGAAGGCCGGTTTTATGCGCTGGATGTTGGCTCCAGGCGCGTTCGTATTTTTGACCGAAAGGGCCAGTTCCTGGCGGACATCAGCGCGCGCGGCCAAAAGATTGTGTGCGGCCCCGACCACAAGGTCATGGTCATCGATGAAAAATCCATTTTTGTTTATACGGTCCACTTGGTCCCGCGCGGCCTGGCGAATGTGGACGTGAAGGAAGTCGAAGGCGATTTGCAGGTTTCGTGGGACAACAGCACCGAAGCCAAGAATTATGCGATCTACCGTTCCTCGGGAGGAGCTTACACGCTGGTCACCAAAGTGGATCAGGCGCCTTTTTCTGACCGTGAAGCGACGCCCGGCTCCATGTGCACCTACGCGGTGGTCGGCATCAACAGCAATGGGAACGAAGGCAATTGGTCGCTCACCAAAACGGTCAAAGCTCCGAAACGCAAAGACGTCTCCTTGCTGAGTATCGAGAAGATCGAATTGCGGCCGGTATTTACGGCGGCCTCCCGTTATTACGTTTCGCATCCGATCGGAGAGATCACGGTCCGGAACAACGACGAAAAATCTTTCCGCAACGTCAAACTCGCGATCGGTTTTAAGAAATACGCGGACTTCCCAACGGAAATTATCATCCCCGATTTGGCGGCCGGTGAATCCAAGTCCGTTCCGGTCACCATGACGTTCAATGATCTCGTGTTCGAGTTGACCGAAGACACGCCGGTCCAAACCGATTTGCGGTTGTCGTACTTCGAAGACAACGCGGAAAAAAGTGTTTCTTTGAATGCGCCGGTGACGCTTTATTCGCGGAACGCCATCACTTGGACCGAACGCGGACGCCTGGCTTCTTTTGTCACGCCGAAAGATCCGCCGGTTGTGGATTTTTCTCGCGCCGCAATTCGCGACAACATGGCATTGCTGAAGGGTGCAACCGTGGGCAAACAACTCGCCAAGGCGGCATTGTTCTATGAAGCGCTGAACGCGCTCAATATTTCGTACGTGCCCGACCCAAAATTTCCTTTCAACGAGGCATCCCTGAAACCCGAAGCCATCGACTACGTCCAGTTCCCGCGCGAAACGCTGCGCCGTAAAACCGGCGACTGCGATGACACGACCGCATTGATGGCCTCGCTCCTCGAAAGCGTGGGCGTGTCGGCGGCGCTGGTCGATATGCCCGGTCATATTCTCGTGATGGCGAACACCGAAGAATCGGACGCGTCGGTACTCGGGTTGCCCGAAGAACGGTTTGTGAAATTCCAGGGGACCTATTGGGTGCCGATTGAAACCACGCGCCTCGGTCAGGATTTTCAAGCGGCGTGGCAAAGTGGGTCCGCCCGCATTGCGGCCGAACAGGCGAAGGGCACGGTCCAATTTGTCCGTGTGTCGGAAGTGTTCGATAAATTCCGTCCCGTAACGCTGGTGGAAGTCGATCGCGAAGCGCCGCTGTTCCCGGCCGAGAAAGTCCAGAAATCATTCCCACCGTTGCTCAAGAAAATGGAAGACGAACGCTACGAGGGCAAACTGGCCGACATCCGAAAGCGGATCAAGGACGAACCCACGAACCACATGCTTCAAGTGGAACTCGGTATGGTCCATGTGGAAGGAAAGCATGCGGAAGAGGGGAAACAATTGTTTGTGTCGCTACTGAAAGAGGACGAGCCGGTTGAAGTCCAGGCGGCGGCCCGCAACAATTTGGGAAACCTGGCCTATCTCGCCGGGGAGTACAAAGAAGCCGCGGTCCATTATGATAAGGCGCTGGCGTTGGTGCCGGGGGACGGGGGCGTGCTCGTCAATCAGGCGCGCACCGCCTGGCGGCTTGGTGATAAAGAAAACGCCATGAAGAAATTGGAAGAGGCGCGGGTCTCTTTGCCGGAATGGCGCGATTACGCTTCCGACATTCCGGCGGAATATTTACCGAAATAAAAACTTCGTCATCCCGGCATGTGGTTAGCCGGGATCCAAATTAAATTGGCGGGACAGAGGAGACTTAAATGAAAAAATACATTGTTGCTTTGGTTTTGGTCCTTTCTTTCGGAAGTTTTTCATTTGCAGCCAAAAAAAGAAAAGTGGTCAAGTCGGCCGAGCCGGCCGCGGAATCCAAAGGTTCCGTGAAATTGTCAGAGGTTGAGCCAAAAAAACGCCATACTTCCGCCGCTTTCCAGGCTTGGCTCAAGGAAATGAAAAAACGGATTTCCAAAACCACCACGAAAAACAACCAACTGGTCGCGGTCGCCGCGGTCCGCGGCGATGATACGCCGGACGCTCCGCCGCTTTATTGGAAAGGGAAAAAGTCCGAAGGCCAGGTGGCCTCGTCCGAAGTTGCGGATTTTGAGAAAGCCATCGATACCGCCATGACCGGCGACCCGATGGATGCGAAAGAAAAGCTGCAATCGTTCCTGTTGGCCTACCCGAAGAGTTCCATGGCCGCCGACGCTCAGGAAACTCTGACACGTCTGGATGCCAGCACCGTTAATCCCTAAATTGTAAATTCCACTCCTCATGCAACTTGACGAATACAGGCGTATTCTGTCCGAGCGCATATTTGTATTTGACGGCGCGATGGGCACGAATCTTCAGCTCTACAATCCGACCATCGATGATTACGATGGGAAAGAAGGCTGCACGGAAGTGCTTTGCTTCAGTCGCCCGCAATGGTTAAAAGAAATCCACGCCAGTTTCTTCCGGGCTGGATGCGATATTGTTGAGACCAACTCGTTCGGTTCCAATCGCATCGTCCTCGGCGAATACGACCTTCAAGACAAAGTCCTCGAGTACAACCGCGCGGCGGCCCAGCTCGCCAAAGAAGTCGCCGCCGAGTTCTCCACTCCAGACCGCCCGCGTTTTGTCGCGGGCTCCATGGGCCCCGGCACCAAACTCCCATCGCTCGGTCACACCGATTTTGACACGCTCCGCCGCAATTACGCCGAACAGGCCCAAGGGCTCCTCGAAGGCGGTTCGGACCTCCTATTAATTGAGACCTGCCAAGACCTGCTCCAAGTGAAAGCCGCCATCAATGGTTCGCTCGATGCGATGAAACTTTTGAAAATCCGCGTCCCATTAAACGTGCAAGTGACCATCGAAGCCACGGGTACCATGCTTTTGGGCAGCGACATGGCCACGGCCATTTCGGTCCTGGAATGTTTCCCAGTCGACACGATAGGTCTTAACTGCGCCACCGGCCCGCGCGAGATGAGCGAGCATGTGCGCACGCTCGGTCAGCTTACGCATCGGTATATTTCTGTTCTTCCCAACGCTGGATTGCCGGAAAATGTCGGAGGCAAAGCTGTTTACAAGTTAACTCCAGAGGATTTCGCGAATCATTTGGTCGAATTTGTGAAACAACATGGTGTGAATGTGGTGGGTGGTTGCTGCGGTACGACGCCCGAGCATCTGGCCAAGGCTGTCGCCGCCCTGTCCGGTGTCCAACCGCTCAAACGGAACCCCAAAAAGGTCGCCACGGTGGCCAGCCTTTACATGGCGACGCCGATCCGCCAAGAGCCGGCGCCGCTGATCATCGGAGAACGGACCAACGCCAACGGCTCCAAGCTGTTCCGCGACCTGCTTTTGGCGGACGATTACGATTCGATGGTGAACGTGGCCAAAGAACAAGAAGCGGAAGGCGCGCACGTGCTGGACGTTTGCGACGCCTACGTGGGCCGCGACGAAGTGAAAGACATGGTCGAGACCGTGAAACGGTTCGCGCTGCAGACGCGCGTGCCGATGATGATCGACTCGACCGAAGCGCCGGTGATCGAGGCGTCCCTAAAACTTTACGGCGGCAAATCCATCATCAACTCCATCAACATGGAAGACGGCGAAGAGCGCATGGACAAAATTTGCCCCATGCTGACCACTTACGGCGCCGCCGTGGTGGCCTTGACCATCGACGAAAATGGAATGGCCAAGACCGCCGACAAGAAATTTGAGATCGCGAAGCGGATCTACGATCTCGCGGTCAACAAGTTTAACGTGCCACCGGGCGATATTATTTTCGACACGCTCACATTCACGCTTGGGAGTGGAGAAGAAGAGTTCCGCAAAGCCGGCATCGAAACAATAGAGGCGATCCGTCGAATCAAAAAAGAACTGCCCGAAGTCCATACAACGCTCGGCGTCAGCAATATCTCGTTTGGTTTGGCGCCGGTATCCCGTGCTGTGCTTAATAGCGTGTTTCTCCATTACGCGATTGAAGCCGGTCTTGATTCGGCGATCGTGAACGCGAAAAAGATCACGCCGCTTTTCCGGATTGACGAAAAGGGCCGCGAACTGGCCCGCCAATTGGTTTTTGATGAAAGGAAATTCGCCGAGGACGGCACCTGCACGTTCGACCCGCTTAAAGAATTCATGGCCTATTACGCCGACGCCAAAACAGAAGCGGGGCCGGCCGTTAAAGAAGAGCCGAAAACGGTGGAGGAAAACCTCAAACAACGAATCATTAACGGTAATAAACAGGGCATCGACAAGGTTTTGGATGAAGCACTGCAGAAATATCCGGCGCTCGAGATCATCAACAGCATTTTGCTGGACGGCATGCGCGTGGTGGGAGAACTCTTCGGTGCGGGCCAGATCCAGCTCCCGTTTGTTTTGCAGTCCGCCGAAACCATGAAGACGGCCGTGCGGTTTCTCGAGCCGCACATCCCAAAATCCAGCGGCGGTTCTTCCAAAGGGAAGATGGTGATCGCCACAGTGAAAGGCGACGTCCACGACATCGGTAAGAACCTGGTGGACATCATTCTTTCCAACAACGGTTACACCGTGATCAATCTCGGGATAAAACAGCCGATCGACGCCATCTTGAAGGCGGCGGAGGAGCACAACCCCGACGCGATCGGTTTGTCGGGCCTCCTGGTCAAATCGACTGCGGTCATGAAAGAGAACCTCGAGGAAATGAACAACCGCAATCTTAAATATGACGTGATTCTGGGTGGCGCCGCGCTCACGCGAAAATTTGTCGAAGTGGACCTGCGCGATATTTATAAGGGTAAAGTTTTTTACGCGAACGACGCGTTCGCGGGCCTCCGCCTCATGGACGAACTGACCGACTCCATTGCAGACAAAAAATTGACGGGGAGTTACGAAGTGAAAGCCCCGCCGCCACCGAAACCGGAATTGTCCGTGATCATGCCGGATGCGCCGGAAAAGGGTGGTCTTCTTGTCCGTTCCAAGATCGCGCCGGCGCCGGTCATTCCGAAACCGCCGTTCTGGGGCGCCCGTGTCGCGCGCGGCATCGTGCTCGGCGAAGT
>CAYOPN010000037.1:0-24595 GCA_964405835.1 uncultured Elusimicrobia bacterium
ACGGCCGGAGCGGGACATGGCGCTGGCGCGTCTGGTGTTGCGGTTTTCAATGCCGAAGGACGCACGCGAACTCCACGCGTATTGCTGCGATATGTCCTCGTAATAGCCTTGGCTGTCGGTGATCCGCGTGAGCTCCCAAATCGGTTCCATCTCTAGAAACGAGATTTCTTGCTGCACGGTGAGCGCGAGTTCGCGTGCCGCCGCCAGTTTGGCGGCCAGTTCGGCGCGGTTGGCGATCCAACGGAGTTGCAGGTCGCGAAGCGAGAATTCGGTCCGGAGAAGGTCCATCTGGAGACGTTGTTGGTCAACATCGCCGGCCTTGATGCGCAGTTCCAGTTCCGCGCGTTTCAGTTCGAGCTCGCGGTGGGCGATCTGGAGGTCGGCTTCCAGCTCCTGGCGTTTTGCGTTGCGGAGCGCTTCGCTCTTGCCGTCTTTCTGGACAACCATCAGCACTTGACCCGGCTTCACGGTCTGGCCCGTTTTCACAAATACGTGTTTCAATTTTCCGGCGTGCAGCGTGACTTGCGGGTCCTCTTGGCCAAGCACGGTGCCGCGCGCTTCCCATCCGATGCGCCGGGCCGGCGGCGATTGGCTCGTGAAGGTACCCCAGTATTTGTAGGTCATCGGGACCACATTCGACGCGATGACCGCGAGAATGACCGTCCATTTCGCAATGCCGCGCCATAGGTAATAGATGAGCCAGTATTTGGGACGCGTTGATGCCTTTTGAAGATCTTCGCGATCGGCGTTGGCTTGCTCGATTTTTTCAACCATGCTGTTCCAACCTTCGGGCATGGCGGTGGTGGGTTGAAGATCTTGGACGCCATAGATCTTGCGCAAGAAGTCGATGATCCGGCCGCGGGCCGGCGGACGGGCGCGGAAAGAAGCTTCTTCAATCGGATTACGGTTTGGCGCGCCCACTTCGCCCGGAATTACGAAGCCGATGATGGCCGACAGGGCCGACAAGTGATCGTCCGGGTTCACCAAGCGCAGCCGGTAATTTACGAACAGCCGGTTTTTCTCTTTGGTCTGTTCGACGCCGGTGCGGTACACGCCTTTTTCGCCGCCGTCGGCGATCCGTTCCATCACAACTTTTTCGAACGCAGCCAGTTCTTTCTCGGTGCCGGCAAAATAGAAACTGATGTTCAAATGCACGCGGTTCTGAAGACCGTATTCAATGTTGTGCAGGAAGAGCAGCAAGAAAATGATGAAGGCCGTGAACATCACGGTGCCGAACGGGAAACTAACACCGGCCGCGATACCGCCGGCCATGGCGGCGGCCATGTACATGAGATCCATCGGGACGCGGACAATCGTGCGGATATTGAGCAACCCCGCGATCGCGGCGATGCCGAGCGGCGTTGCCACTACGAGCGGGGCGTTGATCAGCACGAAAACGATGAAGCCCATGATCGGCGAGATAATGGCGATGGTGGAGGTAAATTTACGGTCGTAGGAACGGCCTTCGTCCTGCGTTTCTTTATAAACGACGCCTAGGAAATAACCGGACACCGCCGAAATACTCAACACATGCCAAAGCGAGAGAATGACTTTCTGCTGCTTATAAGAGACAAAATTCGAGATGCTGTACGTATCGAAACCCGCCGCTGCGGCAATGGGGGTAAAACCAAAAAAGAGCAAGAGGCCGAACGACAACGCAACCATCCGCATGATGTTGACACGGCTATACGGCACGTGCGACGCGCGATCGGCCGCCGCAACGCCGAGCGACTTAACCGAACCCAGAACACGGTTCAAACCTTGGGAACGTTTCACGAAGCGATTTATCGGTTTTCTCATATAGACCAGCGCGGAAGCAGCAAAGAGACCCCAAAGCAAATTCAAACCGACCTCAACGGCAACTTCGAATAAAAGCGGCAGGAACGCGAGCGGAAGAACAAAAACCGATAACTCGCCTTCTTCGGCGTCCTCTTCATCATGCCGGGCTTCCCCTTCTTCGGGAATCCGGTGAAGCACAAGCTTGTCGTAAACGATCTTGCCGTCTTCGACCGACCCAGAAATCCGCATGCCTGGATCTTCTTCTTCCACCGTGTCCAAAACCGGATCGAAATGGGGCATTTCGTCGTCCCCATCGTTGTGGCCCCCGAGGTAACCGGCAATCCCATCCCCTGCGTTTGATTCAACCTGTTTTTCACCGATGTAGTCGCGCGTGCCCCAGCCCGAATACCGGTGCGGGTTTTCCGGATCAAACAAAGGACCTACCGGCACCTCTTTGTCCGGGCGTTCGTCCAATTGTTTTAGGAAGAAGTCACAAATCTTCGACCAGCCGGCGACATCGATGTCAAAACCTTTCAACACTTGTCCCAAATAGAATGGGATGTGCTCGTCTTTCTCGAATTTGGATTCGAAGATTCCAAACCCCGGCCAGGTAAGACGGAATTGGTTGGCCGGTGGAAACTGCACAATATTCGTGTCGGGATCCAGGAGCGGCACGCTGCGCTTACGGAAAATTCCGCGGTTGTTGATGTCAAAGTTGCCGCGCCATTTTCCGTCCGGACTGAAAATCGCGTAGCGCTCGTAATCGATCAGCAACAACGGCTCAAGCCGCAAGTCGAAAACATACCGTCCAAACTTTCCGCCCGCTTCGCGGTTGAGCTGATCTTTCTCCATGTCGCGCATGGTGTTCATGTCAATTTGGCCGGACAAAAGCATGTCGCGCAATTTTTTATCGGAGATGCGCGGTTTCTTCGACGGCGGCATCCAATGCGGCATGAACCGTCCGCGCCAGTAATCGTCCAAATACTCCATCATCACTGAAATCGTGAGTTTTCCGAACTGTTCACCGAAGCGGCGTTTCACTTCGCCTTTGAAAATCATTTTTTGGCGGAACTGTTCAACGTTTATGAGTCCCAGCGCCAATTGATCGATCAAATCGCGGATCAGCTTTTTGTAATAGCGAGTGCGGTTTTTGTTCCGTTTCGGCCGCTGCAATTCGCGGTCGTAGTTGGTGATGAACTGGCGGTGGTCGCCCGGTGTGCGGTTGTCTCCGTAATCGCTCGAGATGCCATAAGGAATGATGAGCACGTCTTTGTAGCGGCGCGAACGGGCTTCTTCCGCGCTGATTCTCTCACCGTCAAAATAAAATTCCATGTTTTCGTCGGCGATGAAACCGTATTCGCGCAGCAACAAATAAATGAGCGCGACCCCTTCTTCCACTTTCATCGATCCTTTGATTTCGTTGCGGCGCGCAGAACCGGCGCCCAAGGTTTTGCGCTGTTCCACTTCCGTGGTCGCGCGAACCATCCACCGTGCGTTGACCAACTTCTCAACCGGGCGAAACGGGACCAGCTGCATGCCGGGGACTTTGTTGATCAGGCGCAGCGGGAACTTAGCGAGCATTTCCAGCGGTGCAAACAGCCAGTCGTACGAAAAATTGTAGAGCCAGTGGATCGAGATCGCGGACCGAAGACCCAACTTCCGGTTTATCAACATTGTTTTCACGGAAGAAATAAAGAGCCGCAGACCAAACAACAGCGCCCATGGCAAGCCGGACGTATTATGGTTATTCAGCCACTGACGCCACGTGATCCTGCCTTCGTGCAAAGCCGTCTCTTCGCGCGTGGCTTCGGTTTGCCATACCTTGGCGGCCGGAGGAGGACGTGCAAAACGTTGCGTGACGATGATGGCCGCCCCCCAAATGAATCCAAGGGTGACCAACACATAACCCCAAAGGAATTGGAACGAAAAATAATTTTCTGAAGCCGGCGCCGACTCCGTAACCGGTGACTTCGCGGCATGTTCTTTTTCGATCAAGCCTTTCAGTTTTTCTTCAACCTTGGCTTGCGCGCCCGCGATTTGTTCACGCGCCTGGGACACATCTTGCGTGACCTGGGCCTGGACTTCTTCATCCGTTTCTCCCGCTTTCAACGCGAAAATCGACGATGCCGCTTTTTTATAAGCGTCTTCAATTTCCTCCGGCTCTAGCGTGTTCCCGCGCACGACATTCTCGGCATTGCGGAACAATTCCAATGCTTTTTCGCGTTCTTGGGAGAGCCCTGCGGCGATGGCCTTGTGCTCTTCTAATTTTTCAGGGCCAATGGCCGTCCAGCCGCTGGGGCTGTTTGGATTGCGCTCGAAATAGGTGTGCTTGGGCGCCGATGCGCCGGAAGTCATGGTTACGACGTGATATTTTCTTTTGGCCGCGTCGTTTTTGTGAGGATCGGATTCCATTAGCCGCTGCATCAGCTCGTCCAAATCTTCATTGACGTCAATGCCGGAAAGCGCGGCGCTGACTTCACGTTCCCGGTCCCGCGCCGCGATCATAATGCGATAGTTCGTCCGCAATAATTCCAGACGGTCGACTTCACTCTGCAGCCGTTTTATTTTCTCGTTGCGACGAAACGCCGCGAGCGCTTGCAAATTCTCTTTGGTCCCATGCGCTATAGCATCAATGCCCATTTCGTTGAGCTGACCGGTCAGTTTCTCTTTGGCGCGGCGGTCTTCATTGGTCCAGACCATGGACGTGGTTGGCAGCGCAGGAGCGTCTTCATCTTTAGCGAGCAAGCGCGCGAGGCCCAGCGACGACGTCAAAATCAAAAACCATGCAAGCAACGAATTTTTTGTTTTCGGGGCGCCGGGTTGCAGAACGGTCGGCTTCGATTTTTCGACAGAAATCTCAACCTCTGGAGTCTCCGTTGTCTGGGGAGCCGGAATGAGCGGAATGATTTCTTCCGCAATCGGCGCAACCGCGGGGTCAACAACTGGTTCGGAAAAGGGCGCAGCAAGGGGTGTCACCACGAATTCGACCGATTTCCTCAATGAATCCGGAATTTCTTCGGAGGAAATTTCCACAAAATCGATGTGATAAAGCCGGGTGGTGGTCACAACCGTTCCATCGTGACGGGATATCAACGTGGATTTTTTAGGCAAGCGGATATCAGAAGTGGCCGGGCTGCCCTGCCGGTACTCCCACTTTTCCACAATGTTCTTTTCATTAATAAGAGGGTCGTTCGATTCCAGCCGCTGGCGCTGATAAAGCGTTTCGACAAAAATTCCCGGGGACGCCTCGTAGTTAAGGTCCGATATCTGAAAGAAATATTTGCTGCCGTTTTTAAAGGTAGCGGTCTTGAGCGGCCGGCCTTCGTCGTCCCTTTGCGTGTCTTTGACGGTCATCACCAGATCGGTCCGGCCTTCGGTGTCGTAGAACGATTGGCGGACAGTTCTTTCTCCCGTCTTATAGACGGTCTCTTCTTCCAAGCGGGTCGACCCATCTTGATCGGTAATGGTGCGAACGCTACCCGTCAATTCACTCCCTGTATATGTGTAGTCGATCTTTTCCGTTTCGTTGGTCTCGGTATTGAAATACGAAATCGTCTGAATTTTTCCGCCGTTCAAGCCGACCTTCCCTACGACCAATTGGGTCTTGTCGGCCTTGTGGCCGTTCTTTCCATTCGGGCCGTTTTTCTTGCCCGTTAGCAACGTTCTCACAAGATCTTCGGACTTCACGTTCCCGGCTTTCGATTCAACGGTTTTCTTCACGGTCTTTTCAGCAACCGTTTTCACGGGCCCCGGGTCTTTGTCCGCAACCGTTAGCAGAATAGGCGCTGGTTCCTCGGGCGCTTTAACGATTGCAGCCGGCCTTCTAACGAGATTGCGCAGAATCCTAAACGAGAACACCGCGAATCCGATGACGCCAAGAGAGATCGGCAACCAATATTCGCGCGCGGTGACGTACCGGGTTTTTTCCCCGGGCGCCCCGGCCGGCGTTTCGCTTTCCGTGGCCGCGTCCAAGACGGCTTTTTTTAGCGATGCCAAGGTTTTTTCCTTGGTCTGCGCTATTTTTTTGGCCGTTTCCGATTGTTCCTTCTTGGCTTCTGCTTCGATCTGGCCGTCCACGCCACCCGCTTCAATTGCCGACAGCGCGCTTTTGGCCGCGCTTAATTTCTCCTCGATTTCCGAGGAAGAGAGGTTTTTACGGGACAAAACATTTTCCGCCGATGTGAATTTTTGGCGGACGTCGTCGATCTCCGCCGCGATGACGCCGGCGCGCAGCTTGAGCTCCTCCGGTGACTCGGGCCGAAGCAACGTCCCCGCTTTGGGATTGCTGGGATCTAATTCGTAATAAGAGGGTGCCCCATTCACGAGCACGGTGCGGTATTTTTCGGGATCGGCGGCCACGCGGCGGCGGATACCGGCATACGGGTCGGCCTTTAATTCTTCGATGCTCTGCAGTTTTTCGGCCAGTTCCCGCTGCCGGGCACTTAAATCTTTTGCCGCGTCGCTGTTCGCTCGAAGTACTTCCAATTCGGAAATATCTTTTTTCAGCGCTTCTATTTTCTGGCCACGGTATTTCTCAATCAAAGCGTTCTTGTTCTCGGCGGTATCGTTGAAAATTTCATCGGCCTGGATGGGACCCAGCTGAGGGGCCTGGATCTCTGCCGTGGTGGAAGGCGCGCCGGTGAACTGGACCTTTTTTGCATTTAATTCTTGAGAACGCTGGAGGAGTCCTGCCGCGGACGTTTTCATCTTTTCCAGCGGCTCGTTCGAGGCCGATTTGGCGCGGTCATCGATCTCGGCGTCTTCTTTACCATCGGCCAGGTCCGCCAGGGCCGACTCGGATTTTTCCAGTTCTTCGGATATCTGCGCCGGTGTCAAACCACCGGCGGCCAACGTCTTTTCGGCCTTTTTGAAATTCGCGGTCGCGGCGGAGAGATCGTTCTTCGCAGCGAATATTTTAATCTCCAATTCCTCAACATTGTGGGGCCCCATCAACTTCCACTTGTCCGGGCCGATGGATTCGTAATAAGAAACTTTTGAACCGCTGGCCCCAGTGATCCTGGTGGCCCGGTACTTCTCCGGATTTTCGGCCATCAACCGTTTCATTTTTGCGTCAAAATTCCGGTCGTTTTCAAGTTGCTTGATTTTTTCGTTCAGGTCTTTCTGGATTTCCTTAAAACTTTGGGCGGTTTCCAAATTCGCACGGAGGTTTTTTAGCTTGTTGATTTCTTCTTGGACTTTGGCGGTTTTTTCGGCGCGGTAACCGGCCGCGAGGCGCTTCTGAACGCCGGCCAGGTCGTAACGGGCCGCGGATTCATTGAGGGCGTTTAACTGGGCTTCAACGGAGAGGCGGTCGCTTTCTTGTTCAACTGTCCAGGTGATTTGAGGCACTGCGGCCGTGGTCACTGGAGTAGAAAATTTCGAGAAATAAATTCCCGCCGCCAACGTCATCGATCCCAGCAACGCCAATACAACGCCAAGGCCAAACGAAATCTGTCCGGTCCGCTTGAAATTATTGCGGCCCGGACGGTGCGCGGCGCTCTCCATGGATACGAACTTCGGCGCTTCTTGCGGAGCGTCTTCAAGACGTTCCAGTTTAAATTCTGCGGTGACATCCCCGCCGGCCGAATCGTACGATCGGTCGATGGTAACTGTCTTGTTTAACGCGCCTCGAAGTTTTTCCCGGGCCTCTTTGTTGACGTCGCCAAGGACCGGCACGAGTGGTTTCCCTCCGTATGGATTTGCGGCCATAAAAAGCTTTTCGCCCATCACCAATTTCTCGAGCGGCGTCTTCTCCTGCGCAAAAACGCTCAAGTAGGCGCTTTCGCCGCCTCCGGTAATTTTTGTGATCTTCGGAACGAACGAGACCGTGGTGTAACCGGCGCGGTTCAAGATCGCAACGATGCCGTCGGTATGAAAACCACCGGTCACGAGCACACCGACCGAAGCTCCCGGTCCGGACGCGCGGACGACACGGTCGGCCATCGCGGCGTTGCGCTCGTTCGCTTTTAAATAGAAATCCTCAAAATGAGAGAGCCGTTCAAACAGCGGAACAGGGACCGTTTTCTTGAGCGACACATAATCGGCCCATTCGGAGGGAGTCAGCGCGAAATCGGTGAGACGGCGTGTGGCGCGGTTCAATTGCAACTGCTTGATCAAGCGTTTTTCTTCACCGGTGCGCGCCAATGCGGAATAAATTTTTTCTTCCTGGGAACGGATCGCGCCGAACAGGGCCGCGGTATCGATGCTATCGGCGGCCAGCACGTAACGGACATAATTGTCCAAGGCCGGGAAATCTTTGAGCGGCACACGCTTCTGGCGGGCTAGGTCCGATAGTTGGCGGTAAAAGTCGGACGGGCTGAAGGTCGCCATGCGGTAGGAAAGGCCGGCGTCAACGAGCGCGGTGGCTTCTTCTTTGCTAAGCGAACGCGTTAATTTCTCAAGGAACGCGCCACGTTCGACCTCAACGCGCGCGAGATCGAATGAACGTTCCATGCGCACCGCGTCCAAAAACACACGGAGCGGCGCCGGTAAGTTGCCGTATGCCGATAACTGTTCAAGGTAGGCGCCCAGCTCGATTTGTTTTTCCTGATAGCGGCGTGCCAAAGCGTCAAAAGCGACCAACTCGGGGTTCAAGCGATCGCGGTTTTTCTTGAGCATCCGCGATTCCTGGGCCAAAAGCCGCTGGCGGTAACCGGCGGCGTGGGTTGCGGCGCCAAGATAGGCGTCCAAATTTTGTTGATAAAGGCGGGGATCTTCACCGCCAAAAAACGCCGGCGGCATGGAGGGCATCGTGAGTGCCGCGTGCACGGGACCCGAAATCCGGTTCGTTTCCAAAAGAAAGTCGGCCACGCGGGCCATCACGTCCGCGTCAAATGCGGATCGGGCGGATTTCACATCAATGGGGCCGTCCGTTCCTTCGAGCACCACGTAATTCAACAACGGTCCTTGACCCAAAGTCTTCATCACCGCCGATATATTGGCTTGGGCTTCCTTGTTCATGTGGATGTCCTGAACAAGCAAAACAATTTTTTCGGAAGCTCCCGTAACAGGCTTCTTGATTCCACGGACCGTACCGAGACGGTAAGGCAAGCGTCGCAACAGGCGTTCGAGCGGTGTCAGCGAGGAATCATCGGTGGGCTTGGTGACGGAAACAGCGTGGAGAGAACGCTGCGACGGCGACGCCAACAGCGCTGCTTTCTGGCGCTCTTGCCAAAAATTGGTTTCGACCGCGTGCACGAACAAACAATTTGTCGCCAAAACGCACACGCAAGTAATAGTGGAAATAATTTTCTTCATTGATGTTGTTCAACCAATGGCAAGACCCGTTCCTGGTTAGGGTCTGGGTGTTGGAGGGGTGCTATTGATCTTTAACGGGAAGGATTATTGGATAAGGAGACGACGGGAATTTAGGGGCAATGTAAAATGTGCGTGAATTGTATTTACAACCTTGTTACATCAACGTTATGCACTGGCTTTAAGCGACCGAGGGTTGGGCGGTGAATACTTTTTCACTGAAACATCAGGCAAACCATTGATAATCATCTGCTTGTGAGGCCCAAATTCAATTTTCGGAAAATCGGAATACTCCCCCACTTGTTTCCCCGCAATAGTTTCCCCGTTGGAACCAAGACTCCATCTCCATACATGAAATGTGCCGGTTGCCTCCGTACGTTCGATTGCCGCCAGCTCTTTTTCATCCGGACTGAAAACGAATGACCGGCACCGCCCCTCAGGACCCGTGAGTGTCTGTGCACCTTTCTTTCCATGTTTGATCAGCACCACTTTTGGCGGTGACTGTTTCGTGAGTTTCATGCCAAAAACCGCATAGGCTTTTGACGGGGACACCATTTCAAATTCAGAAGTCGGGTCCGCTACCAATAAACCGATCTCGTGCAAGGCCGACCACCAAGCAGATAACGGGCTATTGGTGACTCTTTCACCAAGGACGCGAGCAATGCTGTGTTGAAATTTCTTTTTCTTGAATGGAGCAATCCACACTTCTTTCTGGTTTGTGAAATCCTTAAGCATTGTCAGGGACGCCTCGAACGCGTCAAACGATAAATTATTTCTTCGTTGCATCAATTGCGCATGGCTGGGAATGTCTTGGTGCAATGCCGTCACAACCATACGGACAACGAACCAAGGAATAAGCGGCGCAAATTGATCCCAATCAATCACCGCCAGTGTAGTTCCAAACTCTCCCTTGGTCACTTTTCTTTCAAACTCCTGCATCAAGGGGGGCTCGGGCAGCAAGGTTTTTCTATCCGAATCGTAATAGTCTCCAGGAGAGGATGGGAAAACAACTTTCTCTTTTTCTTCTTGCTGATCGCTGGCGAGCACGGGAAACCCAAAATTTCGAAACAATCGGCTCCAGGCGGTCTGCCCTTCTACTTTTCCCTTTGTCACGAAATTATTCATCAAAACGTCCGGATAAAAATGTGTTGGGCCAACAAAAATTTTGGCCCAACGCACAGAGAAATCCGTTAGGCGGGACAATGTGGCTTTGAGTTCCGTCAAAGAAATGTTTTCGCGAAGTTTCATCATTGCGTCACGGTCCTTGGGATTATCCATTGCCACGAATAGAAGAACACGAATTAACAATTCCGGGACCAATTTCTGCAGTTCATTTCTCTCTAATCTTATTCGATTGGTGCGATCCATCGATTCGATCAACGGGGTAAGGTCTGGGCTCGGGCGAAGCCGGTTCGTTTTCGAGTCAAAAAAGAGGTCCCAACTTGGTTCTGGAATAAAATCGGGGTCTCGTTTTGAAAAATTATTTTTCAAGACTATTATTTTCGGTCTACGGCGGAGCAAAACCGCGGGTGGTGATACAATTTTATTCGGAACTTGGACCGGGACAATGATTTCCATAGGTGGTTCAGGCAAAGGGTCCGGTTGAATCATTGGCGGCACAGATAACTCCTCAGGTTCTTCCGGAACATCTTGGGCTTGGACAGGCATTTCCACCGGGGGTTCATAAACCGGGTCCGGCTGAATCATCGGCGGCACGGACGGCTCTTCAGGTTCCACTTTGTTATCGAGAAATTCAAGAAAATCAAAACGCCAGTTTGAATTTAAGGTCAATCGAACGAATGGGCTTTCGTGGCCCGACCTTACCACGTCCAATAGAACTTCTTTATGATCTCTTCTAAGGTGAAGTCGAAGTGTTGAATTTCTTAAATCAAACTTTCTTCGAACGGCGCCCCAATCTTCCACCCAGTCACCGGGCATCTCCCCCGAATCGGAGAGCGTGACCCAGTACACCGGCTTGGTTTTTGCCCAATTGATGAAAGCAGTTGCCGGCTCGTCATGGCTCTTCGCTTCACGATAAGAAGCTTCAAACCGGCGGAACGCAAGCACTGGTTGCTTCGCGTTATCCTCCGCGGGTTCATCGGCTTGTTGCTCAGCTTCGTCCAGGGCCGGCGGGAGTGTGACCGTTGCCGGCAGCGTTTTTTCATAATCCAACAGATCCGCTTTTAACGTTACCGACATATTCTTCGTGTACTGATCAATGAACGTTCGCAGGATGTTCAGCGTGACGTCGTTTTTCGGAATATTTTTCTCTTCGAGGTATTTGAAAAAGTCTTCCAATCCGAGTGAGATCGGCGGGAACATTGCCGCGATCAGACTGATTCGCTTACTCGACACTTTCTGAGGTCTTCCTAAATATATCAATCCCTTTTTTTGGATTAGTGCCCCCAAATCTTCTCCGCGTATTTCCTCTTGTTCAAATGGGGAGAAAGAAATAACCAATGTCCTTTCTTCATTCTTTATCAGGTTTGATTTGACTTTTCCGATCTCACCCTTCAGTCTGACGATGTCCCCTCTTTGCCATTCATCAAGGGGCCTTGGCGTCTTGTCCAATTTTCTATCCATGGTGAGACGGGCCCACGGGAAAACGAGATTGTAAAGGCGGTGGACCATCTCATTCGGATAATAAGCCGGAGCAAGAAGAAGTTTATGAATGAGGGTCAATTTCCGGTCCGGTCCTTGAAAAGCAATGAACGCGGACGCCGCAACAGTCAAGAGCCAATAACCGCTGAGAAAATAATGGCCGCGGTTAATACCAATGACCGGCGGCGCCAACATGGCGCCATAAATCATCGCAACGCCAAACGCGCGGACCGTCCAAAGAAGCCCAACAAAAGCTGCTTGCCAAAAGCGGTTTTGGAACCGTTGTTCGACCGGATGCCTCGAAAACCACTTGATCCACCGGAATGTGTAGAGAAATTCCGTTGCCGGGATGGAAGCGGTGACTTCAGGAACGGCCGTCTTTTTCAGCGCGGCGGCAAGCCGGAGATCGGCGTCAGCGCGTAAGCTTTCAAATATCTCTGCCAATTTTCCCATCTCGCTCCGCTGGACCCACATTACCCGCGTAACACCAATGCGGCTCTTTCTCCGGCCTATTTCCATCAGCAACAGCCACGTTCCCAGCCAATCGAGAAACCGGACCAAACGGTTTGGCATCGGCTCAAGAACAAATCCCCTATTGGTAATAGCATCGTAGAACCCTGGGATCAGCGCAGGGTCGTTGAGGTGGGTCTTGAACGCAAAGTTTTCCAGATCATCAAAAACCGGATCGTTGGCTTCGACGCGCCGCGCAAATTGGGCGATGTCATTCAGGTAGATCCTTAAGAGGCGTTTTCCGTGCGCGTGCGCGGGCTCGTTGGGCTGTCGCATTTGCAGTTTTTTATTGCGGACCATGTGGGCCACATGCACGGACGTCCAAAAAGGGATGTCAACGCCGCGCGCAGTACTGACATTGGGAAACAGCGAGCGCTCTGGATAAACGTTCAACGTGTCGCCGACCGGGACAGGATTTCCGATCCGCAGCCGCGGCAAATCGAAAGCCATATCAAGGGCCAAATCGACCTTTTCCACAGCGAGCACGGTTAATTTGACCACGTGTGCTCGAATACCGGACACCGAGGGCAGCCAATTCAGAAGCAAACGGCCATGCGAACGGCCTCTTTTAATCACCACTTCAGAATGACGTTCCATCCCAGGAGATAAATGATCAATTCTATAAGCACTGTCGAAAAGCGCCTCCGGAAGGATTTGTTTTAACGTCCCTGCAATATCCGTCGAAGCACTCTCCATCGCTGCCACGCCGCAAGCGGCACGAAAAAGTGGTCGCAATGGGTTGTCCACCAAAAACATGGATATATTCTCTTGTTCAAAGACGGACAGGTAATTCGAAGGTTTTTTCGCCGGCGCATAACGTGGCGTCCACAAATGGACGTTCATGTTGGCTTTCCTAATTTCGGCCACAATTCCTTCCGAATGAAAACCGCCGGCCACCAATACTGTTACTTTGGCGTTTCTTTTTTTTATCTCGGATATAAGGTTTTGCGCCATGGAAACATCGCGGAACTGAGCGTGACGGTAAAAATCCATGGCCGGAGAGAGATCCAGATTTTTAAAACGAAAGAAATGACCGGCGGAAAGCCGGCTGACATGTCCCCATTCCTGACGGGTCAATGAAAAAGACAAAAGCTTTTCAATCAATCGTAAGTCCGCGTCCATTGGAGATATGTGTTTGCGAAGAGACTCCATTTCCAACCGGTTGCGGTCTTGTACTTTTAGGGCGGCACGATAACTCTCGATATTGGCCGGATAATGCAGAGGATCGTCGACCCCGACAATAGCGGGAAAATTCGATGAGGCGGTCAGAGCGGCATGGATAGGTCCCCCCATTGTCCCGTCCGTCAACAAGTAATCCGCGACGGCACGGACGTTTTCTTTCTCTGAAAATGTTTGGAACCCCCGGAGCGAAACAGGGCCTGTGGCGCCTTCCAACGCCAGCAGATCAACCTGCTGCGCGTCCACCAACTTTTGGATGAAATTGGATATA
Source organism: uncultured Elusimicrobia bacterium (assembly GCA_964405835.1). Lineage (GTDB taxonomy): Bacteria > Elusimicrobiota > Elusimicrobia > F11 > F11 > JAJVIP01. The sequence goes on from CAYOPN010000037.1 coordinate 13,595, forward strand.
TCGCGCTGGGAAACAAGATTTCCATGGATATCCCGAACATGAATTACGATGGGATTGTCCGAAGGGAGGGTCGCGGAACGGCGGTCGCTCCAAATATGAGAATCCGCCAATCCTGCCAACAACGGATCGGCAATTAGGATACCGGACAAAAACACGGCGCAGATGAATTTATATTTCCGCATAATAAGAGAGCGGATTTGAGCCTATGCGGATTTTAGGTGTGTGTAGACAGGCTTAAGAACGTGTCACAATCATGCAACAAACTTGTAAACGAACAGGTGAAGCGGGGAAATTTATTTCGGTGAGATGGATTCTTCGTCAGCCACGTGGTGGCGAATGTCTTTGCCCAAGACCATGAATATCACGTCCTCGGCGATGTTGGTGGCGTGATCGGCGATGCGCTCCAAGTTGCGAGAAATCAGGATGAGGCTTAAGGCGCGCTGAATCGTGGAGGAATCGGACTGCATGAGGTGCATGAGTTCGTGAAAAGCTTCGCTTTTCAGTTTGTCTTCTTCGGAATCGCGTTGGACCACCGAGCGGGCCAGCTCAACATCTTTTTTTACGTAGGCATCCAAGCTATCCTTGACCATGCGTTTCGCGAGTTCCGCCATGCGCGGAATGTCGAAAAGTTTTTTCTCCAGCTGCGGGTGACCAAGAAAAATGGAAGTGGTTTGTGAAATATTTACGGCTTGGTCGCCGATGCGTTCCAAGTCAGAATTAATTTTAAGCGCGCCGACAATAAAACGCAGGTCGGTGGAAGCGGGCTGGTAAAGCGCAAGCATCTTCAAACAGCGGTCGTCGATCTCGATGTGGAGCTGGTTGACCTCTTTCTCGTTCTGCCAGACTTTTTCCAACGGCTCCTTGGTGCGTTCCAACAAACTCATGACCGCCAAATGGATCATCTCTTCCACAAGACTTCCCATGTGGAGCAGGCGATATTTCAGTTCCTCTTCGACTTCCTCGTAGTGACGCTTCAAGCGCGCTCCTTCTTGCGTGATCATCCGAACCTGCCGGTCACATAGTCGTGCGTCTTCTGATTTTCCGGGTTCGTAAATATTTTATCGGTAACGCCGAACTCTACCAAGTCTCCCATCAACATAAACCCAGTGTAGTCCGAAGCCCGGGCGGCTTGTTGCATATTGTGCGTTACGATTACGACTGTCAAATCTTTTTTGAGTTCAAGCAGAAGTTCTTCAATACGGGCGGTGGCAATGGGATCCAAGGCGGAACATGGTTCGTCCAAAAGAAGCACTTTTGGACTCACCGCAAGCGCACGGGCGATGCAAAGCCGTTGTTGCTGGCCGCCGGAGAGGTTAAGCGCGGACTGCTGGAGCTTGTCTTTCACTTCATCCCACAGCGCAGCGTGTTTCAAGCTTTGTTCCACGACTTCGTTCAGCCTGGCTTTGTCACGGACACCGTTCAGTGTGAGTCCCGCTGCGACATTTTCAAAAATGGTCATGGTCGGGAACGGGTTGGGGCGCTGGAACACCATTCCAACGCGTTGGCGCAATAACACGGCATCCATCGCGAATATATTTTTTCCATCCAGAAGCACTTCACCGCTATTGGTGGCGGCCGGGTGGATTTCGTGCATACGGTTCAGGCAGCGGATCAAAGTGGATTTTCCGCAACCGGAGGGGCCAATAATGGCCGTGATATGATTTTCGTAAAGCACCATGTTGATCCCATTAAGGACCTGGCCATGGCCGTAACCGGCCCGGAGGCCGCGAACTTCGATGGCAACCGTCGGTGTTGTTGGAGCTACTGGAGCGTTCATAGCGGGTGTTTCCGAAGAAACGGGTTGGATCTTATTAATTACAGTCTCATTGTCCATGGTTGTGGTTTCCATTAGTGCGAAGCTCCTCGATTTGTCCGCATAATGACGCGGGCGCAAATGTTTCCAATCAGGACGACCAACATCAAGATCAGGGCGGCGGCCCACGCTTGGTTGTGCCAATCATCGTAAGGGGCGATTGCGTAGGTGTAAATTGTGTGCGGTAAAGTGGCAATGGGCTTGAGCATGCCGTCGTCCCAAAAACGGTTTCCAAAAGCGGTGAACACAAGCGGGGCTGTTTCCCCCGCAACCCGGGAAATCGCCAGAATGGCGCCGGTGATAATTCCGCGAGACGCCGTGGGAATAACAATCCTTAAAACGACTTTCCATTGAGGAACGCCGAGCGCCAGAGCCGCCTCGCGAATAGTGCCTGGAACCAAGCGGATGAACTCTTCGGTGGTTCTAAGAACGGATGGAATCATGATAATCGCCAGTGCAACACTGCCGGCCAAGGCGCTAAAATGTCTCATCGGCAACACCACCAATGTGTAGGCAAAAATACCCATGACAATGGAAGGAACCCCGTTTAACACGTCGGCGCAATAACGGATGGCAAACCCAATCTTGTTGTTTCCATATTCCGCAAGATACACAGATCCGAATATCCCGATGGGCAGCCCGATAACCGCAGCAAGCCCGATAACTTTTGCGGAACCGACGATGGAGTTGGCAATGCCACCGCCCGTTTCGCCCAGCGGCACAGGAATTTTGGTGAAGAAATTCCAATTCAACGAAGAGAAGCCATGGTAGGCGATATACCCCAGAATTGTGAAGAGCGTCGCCAAAGCGATGAACGTGAAGATTCCCGTCAAAGCAAACATGATGGTGTTGGTATACCGCCGCCGCGCGGAGAGCTGGGTCATGCTTGCTTCCCGCGAAACGTGGTTTTGTAAATGAGGATCCGGGCCAACCCGTTAATGATGATGGTAATTCCGAAAAGCGTGAGTCCAATTGCGATTAACGCGTGGACATACATGTCGGACGTTGCTTCGGCGAACTCGTTGGCGATGACGGCGGCCATGCTGTAAGCCGGATCAAAAAGCGATGCGGAAATTTTTGGGGAGTTCCCGATAACCATGGTCACGGCCATGGTTTCTCCCAAGGCCCGGCCCAACGCCAGGAAAATAGAGCCCAAAATTCCCGAGCGCGCGAAGGGCAGGATCACCATTCGGACCATTTCCCAGTGCGTGGAGCCAAGCCCCAACGCCGCTTCTTTCAGCATTTGGGGAGTGGAGAGAATCACATCGCGCGAGATGCTCGTAATGTAGGGGATGATCATGATGGCCAGAATAAGGCCGGCCGTGAAAAGCCCGATGCCGTACGGCTGGCCGTCAAACAATGGAATGAATCCAAAATACTTGATCATAAATGGCTGAAAATATTTAACAGCGGGGACCAAAACGAAAATGCCCATGAGCCCCAAAATAACGCTGGGAATGGCGGCGAGCAACTCAATCAGGAAGGTAATAACGGACGCGACGCGTTTGGGGGCCAATTCCGTCAAAAAGATGGCCGACCCCACACCCAACGGAACCGCAATCAAGAGCGCAATGGTCGATGAGACCAACGTGCCATAAACGAACGGCAGCGCACCGTATTCTTCCATCACGGGGTCCCAGATTTGTTTGGTCAAAAAGCTGAAACCGAATTTGCTCCAGGCCAGATGGGAATTACGGTAGAGCTCAATGAACATTCCGAACGCCAGCGCGATGACCATGAGGCCGAACCCCAGCATGACGTAACGGAAAATCCGATCCCCGGTCCGCTCTTTAAGGTGAAAACTCCTAAGGGGGTTAGGAGGAGCGGCCGGGGATGGAATTGCTGTCGATGATTTTTTTTCTGTAGTGATCACTAACCGAGTTTACTTAATCGACAAGATCGCTTTCTCAACCATGCTTTTAACGGCATCGGGGAGCGGAGCGTAGCCCAACTGCGGGGCGATTTTTTGTCCGTCGTTAAGCATCCAGGTCAAGAAATCGCGGAGCACCTGGCCGGTCTTACCGGGGTTGTTCTCATAAACCAGGAGCCAGGTGAAAGTTGATATGGGATAGGCATTTTCACCCGAAGCATTCGTGATGGAAACACGGAAGTCTTTCGGCATCGCTGTGCCGGCCGCCGCTGCGCTGACCGAATCCTCATCTGCTTTAATGAACTTTCCGGCTTTGTTTTTGACCGCGGCAAAAGAAAGCTTGTTCTGTTTCGCGTAAATTAACTCAACGTAGCCGATGGCGTTCTTGGTTTGTTTCACAAGACCGGAAACACCCTCATTGCCTTTTCCGCCCAAGCCAACAGGCCAGTTGACGGACGTTCCTTTGCCCACTTTTTTCTCCCATTCCGGGCTGACCTTGCAGAGATAATCGACGAAGCAATAGGTGGTGCCGGAACCGTCGGAACGGCGGACAACCACAATGGAAGCGTCCGGTAAGCTGACCCCGACGTTCAACGCCGCAATGGCTGGGTCATTCCAGTTTTTGACTTTTCCAAGGAAGATATCGGCGATCACTTCGCCGCTCAAGTTAAGTTCGGCTACGCCGTCCAAGTTGAAGATGGGAACAACGCCGCCCAACACGGTGGGGATGTGCAACGGCTTGCCGTCGACCGCAAACAATTGCTGTGCGGTCATGGGACCATCGGTGGCACCGAAATCCACGGTTTTCGTCGTGAACTGGCGAATACCTCCGCCCGAACCAATCGACTGGTAATTGATTTTCACATCGGGCTTGACCTTGTGGTACTCATCAAACCATTTGCTGTAGATGGGATACGGAAATGTGGCACCGGCGCCATTTAGCGTTGTCTCAGCAACGGCATTAATGACGGGGGCAACGAGGAATGCGGCGGCCATAAAGAGCGCTGCGATTCTGTTCTCGATTTTTACTTTGTCCATTTTATTTCTCCTGTTTTATCGATTAAAACTTGAATATGACGTCAACCTGCGTGCGATTGATGTCGTCGGCGCCCGGCAAGAGCGCTACGTTGATGACTTTGGTTTGAAAATGTTTGACTGACAACAACAACCAATCCTGTGGACTGTAAGCGGCCCACATGATGTTGCCTTCACGGTTCGTGCCGCCGTCACCGAAGTCGGAGTCCGACACATCGGCGATCGTGGCGTCGGTGCGCACATGTTTACGGAAATAGGCAACTTCCCAACCATTTTTAGCACCGGCTTTTCCCACAATACCGCCCAATTGCCAGCCGGTATTCTCTTTGGGGGTGATGCTGTCGCGGGCACCGCGGTTATTAACATACGTGCCGTTGACTTGCACAGGGGTTTTAAAAATCCAGCTCGATAAAACACCAGTGAATTCGTCCACGTTAAAGTTGTTAACCACCGTTCCCGTTGACGTTAAGAAGCGACGGTTCCCTTCGTTGCTGGCGTTGGCGCCAAATGAGTCGCGGCTGGACGACATATAGCGTTCGTTGATCCAATCATAGTTGGCATAAGCCATTTTAATGCGGCTTTGAAGCGGCAAGCGGAATTCGGCTCCGATCTGATTTCCGATCATCCACTGATCACGCTGTTTATTACCCGCGTTGCGACTGGTTGAAACTGTCAGGGCTTCGGTGGAATTGTTGCCGCTATCTTCGTCGACCACCATCTGCAAAGCATTCACAAACAGGTTAACCGGGCCCACGAGCTGGCTGTAGCTTTGCGAGAAACCTTCGGGGTTGAAGTCAGTGTCCCAAACAACATCGCTGGAGTATTGACGCCAAAATGGGTTTTCCATGCGGCCGGCTTGGAGCTTAAGCCCATTCAGCGGGGCCCAAATCACATAGGCTTTGTCGATATAAATGTCCTTCTGACTGGAAAGGTTATCGAACGATTGATTGGTTGACACTTGTTCTCCGGTACCGGAAGCAAAGGTCATCTTGATTGTAAATTTGGACGGTAGAACGAAGTCGGTGTTGAGCCGGAGGCGAAAGCGTTGGCGGGTGCGGTCAACTTGTCCTGCGGTTTTCTTATGAAAATCTTCGTGGCGGATGCGGATATCGCCGCTGTATTTAACTTCTTCGAGCCATTTGCTGTAAGTCACCGTCGGATCGGCGTAAGCCGTGGAAATAGAAAATGTCGCAATGGCGGCGAGAAGACCTGCGGCCATCCCCCTGATTGTTTTGAGCATGTACGTCCTCCTGAATTTATTTATGAAGCGGGAGGATTGTGGCAAGCGTCAGGAAGATAAGCTGTATCGCTAGAGTAAACCCTGTGTGACAGTGGTATGACGAAAATGGCCGGAAGAGCTAAGCGGAAGGAAACGAAATTGAAAAAGTGGAGCCTTTCCCAATGGAACTGTCGACGACCACCGTTCCGCCGTTGGCTTCCACCAAATGCTTTACAATGGCAAGACCGAGGCCGGTGCCGCCCATGGCGCGGGACCGGGCTTTGTCCACCCGATAGAAGCGCTCAAATATCCGGGGCAGATCTTGGGTCGGAATTCCGGAACCCGAGTCCGACACAACCAATTCGACGCTGCCATCTTTTTGAGTTGAGCCAATCTTAACCCACCCCCCCTCTTGATTAAACTTGATGGCGTTCTCCACGAGGTTCGCCAATATCTGTTTTAAATGACCCCGGTCCACAAGAACCGGCCGGGTATCTGAAAGGTCAATCGAAAACTGCAATTTGTGTTTGTTGGCTATGGGCGTTAGACCTTTGATGACTTCTGCCACGACCTCTTTCAGGTGCAGCCCTTCCTTAATAGGAGCGCGTTGGCCGGATTCGATCGCAGTCAAATCCAGCAAATCTTCCACCAGGGCCGTCATGTTATCGGTATGTTTTTCGATGGAACGGAGGAACTCGGTGGCCACTTTGGGGTCTTCCAACGCTCCGGTGCGCAGTGTTTCAGCAAACCCTTTAATAGAAGCCAGCGGCGTGCGCAATTCATGCGAAACGTTCGCCACAAAATCCCGCCGAACTTGTTCAAGCCTACGGATCCGGGTCACGTCATGGAGCACCAACAAGGCGCCGATCATTTTTTCTTTCTCTATTAATGGAGCGGCTATTGCTTCAAAAATATGTTCTTCCGGAACAAACGTGCGGATTTCATCGGTCCGGCTTTTCTGGTCGTTCAAAACACTTTGCAGTAGCCCATTGACCTGGTTTTGGCGCACCACTTCCAACAGGTGTTTTCCTTTTACATCTCCGGAATCAATCTCAAACAGGCGGCCGATGGCTTGATTGAGGAACAGGACGCGAGCGCTGGTGTCGACGGCGATAACACCTTCCATCATGTTGGAAAGAATAATTTCCAGTGACACTGGCTTAGTCCAATTTTAGGCGGTAACCGACGTTTTTAACGGTAATAACGCGGCCGGACTCCGGCCCAAGTTTCTCGCGCAGGCGCGCGATATGTTGGTCAACCGTGCGGGTATCGATCTCAAAGGAATTGTCGTAACCCCACACTTGCTCCAATAATTGTTCGCGCGTGAGAACCCGGCCCTTGGCGCCGATAAGACACTTTAAGAACTCAAACTCTTTGGAGCTAAGTGAAATTGAAGCCCCTTTCACGGTCGTCACGTACCGCTCCAAATCCACTTCCAATTCCCCGGCGCGAACAAATGTCTTCTTTTCCTCGGCGCCGGACACGCGGCGCAGGATGGCTTTCACCCGGGCAACCACTTCGCGAACGCTGTAGGGCTTTGTGACGTAATCATCAGCGCCAAGCTCCAAGCCCAGAACACGGTCCAATTCCTCGGTCTTGGCGGTCAGCATAATAATAGGGACCTTTGATTCACCGCGCACGATTTTGCAGAACTCAAAGCCGTCCATGCGCGGCATCATGATATCGAGCAGCACCAAATCGGGTTTTTCTTTGCGGAAAGTGGCGAGGCCGGCTTCACCGTCGGGCGCGGAACTGACACGGTAACCTTCTTTTTCGAGGTTGTACTTGAGGATTTTGACGAGGTCTTTCTCGTCTTCCACAATCAGGATCTTTTCCTTGGACATGGTGGAATCATATCAATCCGTACATGCCGGGCGGATGTCAACCGGATTAAGATGGTGTGACAGAGAAGGAATTTACATGGCTGTCGTTTACACCCAAGCCCTTTCTTTGTTAGATCCCGCCTCTCCCCGACGAGACGAAAGGTATGACCCCGCAAAAACCCCATATTCCGCCTCCCGAATGGCGTTCTTTTTCCGAGCATTTGAAGAGCGCAGGCTCCTCCCTGCCCAAAGAGTTGCCGACGCCGTTGGTCAAACCGGGCCGGTTCTTCAACCGGGAACTGAGCTGGCTGCAATTCAACGACCGCGTGTTGGACGAGGCCGCAAATTCGACCGTGCCGGCGCTTGAGCGCCTGCGTTTTGCGGCGATCGTGAGCTCCAACCTGGACGAGTTCTTCTCGGTGCGCGTGGCCGAAGTGGTCCGTAACTCACGTCAACAGCGTGTGCATTCGCATCTGGTCAATTTTTCGGCGCAACGCTTGCTCGCTCAGATCCGCGACCACGTGTTGAGTCAAAAAAGCCGCCAGGCGGAAGTGGTCCGCGAGCTTTTTCCGGCCCTTGCGAAAGAAGGGATCACAATTTATTCCGAATTTCCGGAGAACCCGGAACTCGACAAGGAAATCCGCAAAAACCTGCCCGATTTGAAATTCATCATCCGCCGCAACACGGAACCTTTGCCGCCGCTGTTGAGCGACCGCATTCATGTGTTCGTGCGTTTTCCGGATTCCAACGCGATCATCGCCATTGAAGAACGCGGCGCGCGTTTGCTTCAGCTCGATTCGAAAGACAACTCGCTTCGGTACGCGCTGCTTGAACGCTGGCTCTCGGCGCGGGCGAGCATGCTGTTTCCCGGTCAGACCGTGGTTGAAGCGTTCCCGTTCAAAATCATCCGCGATGCCGACTTGCGTTACCATCCGGACGACGAAGATTCGCTCGAAGAACAAATCGTCGAGGCCGTGCATGGACGCGGCCGCGCGCGCATCGTGAGGCTGGAAGTGGACGCGCCGCATTACTCGGAGGGGGCGCTTTTTCTGGCCTCCTCGCTCCGCCTGGACTCCGGGGCTCTCTATCGCTTTGACTTGCCGCTGGATTTGCGCGCATTGGCCCGCCTCTACAACATCGAAACGTTTGGCACATTGCGCTATCCGCCGATCACGCCTCACACTCCACCGATTCTGGCCGGTCGCAACTTTTTTGATGTGGTCCGGGCCCGCGACGTGCTGCTCCACCATCCTTATGATTCGTTCGACGCGATCGTCGATTTCCTCCAAACCGCAGCGAAAGACCCAAGCGTGACGCACATCAGCCACACGATGTACCGCACCAGCAAAGAATCCCCAATCATGGACGCGCTCAAAGAAGGCGTTCGCCAAGGGAAAAAGGTCACGGCCTACATCGAGATCAAAGCGCGGTTCGATGAGCTCAACAACGTGCGTTGGGCCGAGGAACTGCGAAAAGCGGGCGTGAAAGTGACGCGGCCGCTCGGAGGCTACAAGGTCCACTGCAAAATGACCCAAGTGCTCCGCCAAGAAAACGGCAAAGAAGTTTCTTACCTGCATCTGGGGACGGGCAATTACCATCCGGGCACCGCGCGGCAATACACGGACCTGGGCCTTTTCACGGCCGACCCGACGCTCGGCGAAGAAATCAAAACCTATTTCCAACTGATGACCGCGCGCCAAACCAAAATGAATTTCAAAGAGATCCTGGCCGCGCCCGCGAGCTTGCAACCCGGGTTCTACCGGCTCATCAAAGCCGAGACCGAGATACAGAAAAATGGCGGCAAAGGGCATATCATCGCGAAGATGAACTCGCTGGTCGATCCGGGCCTGATTGAGGCGCTTTACGAAGCGTCGAACGCCGGCGTAAAAATCGAATTGTTAGTAAGGGGAATTTGCTGCCTGCGCCCGGGCGTGAAAGGCATGAGCGAAAACATCAAGGTGATCAGCATCGTCGACCGGTTTCTCGAACACAGCCGCGTTTATTATTTCCGCGCCGACGGCGCGAAGAAGGTCTTTCTCTCGAGCGCCGACTGGATGCCGCGAAACTTCTATGCGCGCTACGAAGTGGCGTTCCCGATCAAAGATCCCGTGCTCAAAAAATATATCCGGGAAGTGATCCTCGCGAACAGCCTGGCCGACAACGACCGCGCGTGGGTATTAAAGTCTGATGGCCGCTACGAGCGCGTCACAAAGAACGCCAACGCGAAAGTGGTGCGTTCGCAATTCTTATTTGAGGACCTCGCGCGGACCCGCTACAAAGGGACTATTTTGGCAGGGCGGCTTTAGGAAGGAAGATCGACGTACAGCGGTGGTATTTGTCCAGCGGCTCGGGTTTTAAATCAAATTTTTTCGTGAGTTTTTCGTCGAATTCCAAAAGGTCGGGCACGTGCGATATTTTTCCTTCGAGCTCGCGTCCTTCGGCCTTCACCTCGTTCTCGTATTCCCAAAATGTTGACAGCGGATGCAGCCCCGACTTGTTGATATGGAACGCCATGATCCGGTCCAACGACGGCTCGAGGAACACCTTCCCCATTTTCACTTTGAATTTTTCCTTTTGATACACGCAGATGATCGGGCCCACCGAAATGCGCGCCACGACCCCCGCTCCCAATTGTTTTTTCAGCGCCTGCCGCATCGCGTTAGGAACGCCGCGCCGCAGGATGGATTGGATCGGCGTTTTCGTGAAATGGATCATGTCGTGGTGGCTTTCTTCAAGGGTCAGGTGTTTGAGCGGCTGGCTGGAAAATTCGGAACGGTACAGGAGGCCCTGCTCTTTGTAGCCCGGCCCTTTGTATTGCAGGTAAACCTGGCTGCCGTTTTTCTTGTAGCGGAGGCGCATGCTGGCGCCCAGACGGAACAGGTCCATTTGCGGCGTGTCGAGGAATTGGTCGAGGAAAAATGTGGATTTAACGTGGTCGGTCTTTTTGATCAGGTACTTTTTTAGGTCTTTCGCGTGTTTGGGAAGCACGCGTTTTTTCGATTCGATTTCAACAAAATGGAAATCATCAATGCCGAGCCGCTCGCAAATGCGTTCTTGCAACAACTTCAGAAGTTTTTTGCCGTTCGCCATGCCGCCAGTATACAAAGCAGCACCTTTCGTCGAAGGTCCCCAGGCATTTTTCCTATACTCCCGCGGCCTTACCGCCTAACTCATTTCCGGGATCATCTAACGGTAGGATGGCAGACTCTGAATCTGCTCGTCTAGGTTCGAATCCTAGTCC